>SHZZ01000035.1 GCA_009692005.1 Gemmataceae bacterium
GACGGTTATACTGCCCGAGGCGACAGTGCCCGACTTGACCGTGGTAAAGTCGGCGGGATCAACCCCGGTGACCGATTCGCTAAAGGTGACAGTGAAAACCGCGCTGGTGGCTGCCGTGGCGCCGCCAACGCGATTGATGGAAACCACAAGCGGGTTCAGATAATTATTTAGCGTGAAAGTGGGCGGGTTGAGGACGGTATTGCCAACGATGCTGGCCGTGACATTAAACTGTCCAGAGGTGGAATTGGCGGTCAGGGGGGGAGAATAAATTGAGGCGTTATTGCCGCTGCTGGTAATGGTGGCGGAAAGACTTTGGCCAAAGAAAACGGCGCCGGCCCCGGGGCCGGCGGCGTTGGCCAAAACCTGATACAAGATGCCGAGGCCGGGGACGGGATCGCCCCGGCTATCTCGAACCTCCACGGCCAGGGGGGCCGGAAAATTTTGCACCACGGTGGCAGCTTGATTGTTGCCCAAGACCAGGTTTAAAATGGCTGGCGGGCCGCCGGAAAATGCCGAGGTGCCAGCCTGGCCCGTGCCAGCCTGGCCCGTTCCTCTAGATAGTAGGGAAGTTACCACGAAGTCTTTGCCTACCAGGGTGGTGTTGAAGACCGGGGCGAAATTGGAGATGGTGGCGGCGCCGTTGTCGTTAGTTCTGACTTGGGTGGCGCCGAGGGAATTGGCCCCCCCGCCCTGTGTATCGCCAATCAAGGAAGAATAAAACTGCACGGTATACTCGGTGTTGGGCAAGCCGCCTGAAATAGTGGCGTCGAATTTAAAAAATTTGCCCGTGGTCCCCGTGGTCTCGGATTGCTGGACGATCACCGCCGGCTTGATGCCGCTGTTGGCTCCATTTTGAAGAGAAATGGCTGGGTTGATGTTGTTGCGGATGGAATTTGCGCCAACGCCCACATTGTTGACATCGGCTCCATCGAGAGATATGCCAAAAGTATTAAAGGAAATGTTGTTATTCTTGGGTCCGGGAATGGCGGCAGGGTCGCCGCCGATGAAAATACTGGAAGACTTTC
The DNA here is from genome assembly GCA_009692005.1 of Gemmataceae bacterium. Classification (GTDB taxonomy): domain Bacteria; phylum Planctomycetota; class Planctomycetia; order Gemmatales; family Gemmataceae; genus SHZZ01. The sequence continues at coordinate 1,026 of SHZZ01000035.1, forward strand.
CCTTGACCAGGATGCCTGAGCCGCTGTTGCCGAGATTGATTGTGCCATCTGGCTTGTCGGTGCCAATGAAGTTGGAAAGGATGTCGATGTTGGTGACAGTGGCGTCGCCCGTGGTGGAAATTCCAATGCCATCGATATTTTTGCCAATCACATTAGATAAAATTTTAACATTAATAACACTGCCATTGGCATCGGAAGCGTTCAAATCTATGCCGGTGTTATTGGCGCCGAAGGAAGTATTATCCCTCCCCACGCCAATGCGGTTTCGCTGAATCTGAACCTGGTCAGCGCTGGCGATGTCGATGGCGCTCTTTAACTTGAGGAAAAGGTTTTGGTTTCCAGGATTGCCAGGATTTCCAGGATCGCCAGGATCGCCAAGATCGCCAATCAGGACAAGGTTGCCGCCTTTAATGAAAACGCCGGACTTGGTTTGAGAGTTTTGCAGGGTGCCATTGGGTAGAAGGCCAAAATAATTTCCCTGAATTGCAAAGTCTTTCGTATCAGCAAGGGCAATAGCTTGATTGTTAAAATTGACAAAGGAAATGCCCTGAACAAAGGACCCGGCTGCGCCGACGGCAAACTGAAAGCCCGTTCCCGCCCCGGCCTGCCCATCCAGAATAATTTGCAAGCTGGCGTCGTTTCCCACTTCCACGGCCAGGGTGTTCCGGGTCGCGGCGGGTTGCGAGTACCCATCAATGGTCACCGGCTTGTTAATACTGGGGTAACCGGTGGAAGAGGAGATGGTAAAAGGGCCCACACTTACAATGTTAAAGTTGATGTTGTTGCCGGTGTCGTTGGAGGCATTAACATCGTTAATAGCCTGTCGAAGTGAGCCAAACCCAGCATCCCCAACATTAGTAACAGTAAAGATGGCGGGGGTTTCGCGAAGTTCGAGTTGTTCTAAAATGGGTCGAGACAAAATGGGCAAAAAGCCAGTCCGGAAGGGGAAGGGCTTTCGCAATCCTTTGAACCAGGTTTTAAGCCAAGGCAACCTCGTCACAAAACTCCCAGTCTCTCTATTTGCCAAATAATAAGTGAAACTCAGGGAACCAAGAACCCAATCCATGGTCCCAATAATTGGACAACGATGGAAGTAACATCGGTTAATTTTAACAGCCCGTTGATTATTCCCGCAAGCTAATTGCTTGATTTTCTGCTTCCCACCATCAGGTAAAGGTGGGAAAATGCCCACATTGTGGCCTTAGTTAACTGCTCAATGGATAATTGAAAGGATGAGAAATGGCTGGCAACCAGGCGGTCAATTTCATTCCGAGCCCGGAATTCCCCTCGGTGCGCAAGCGACGGATTTTTGCTGGCATTACCATCTCTTTCAGCCCAGTCCTAAATACCGGTTCAGTGGCCTCAAACCACGAGTGTTAAACGATGTCTCCACCATGCACCTGCTCCCGCGGCCACACCTGGATGCCCAAAAAAACCAGGGGTGAAATTTTGTGCCCATTTTGCGGTGAGAAGGCGGTCATGAACCCTGCCCAGGGAAGCCGACCCGCCAGCACAGGTCCCGAGGCCTTAATGCCAACTCTGGATGCCGAGGGAATAGAAACCCCGCCACAATCCGTGACTCATGCCGATTCAGAAAAATCCTTCAGCCCGCCCGGCCCCAGGGTTCCCACGGATCATCCAGCTCAAACTTTTGAGGAAATCCTTCCTGGCAAAATGGGCCAGGGGTCGATAACCACCCCAACCCTATCCGATCTGGCCATCAAGGCCTATCAGCAGGAGGGCGGGGAAAAGTCTTCCGGGGCAACCCTTTCGCCTACATTGGCGGACCCCGAGGAATCCGGGCCAGCGGGTTCTCTCTCGGTACAAAAGCATAAAACAGATCAAACAAGTGAACAAATGGCTCCGGGAACCAATCCCACTCTTTCCGAAGTTGGATTGTGGGAAAAAACCGAGGCGGGGGCCAGCCAGGCGAATGAAAAAACCGCACCGCCTTCGCCAACTGTCGATCTGCCCGGGGGATCAAGCCCTTTGGGTTCAAACCTGGAAACTGCAACGCTTGGAAGCGAGTATCAAAATCCCTTTTCCCCCATCCTTTCCCATGGGGAAGGCAAAAAAGAGGGCCCTGGCAATCCGGGGGAAACGCTGGACAAGGAAACCAGCCCGTTTCAAAGCGCGCAGCAGACCGGCCCTTCCTCCCAAGAGATGACCGCCACCCATGCCGCGGGCGCAGACCTGCAAAACCCCAACGCGGCGACCCTGGATTTCCCCTCCGGCGCAGTGACCAACCCGGTGCTGGGGAATACCACGGCGGGCGTATCCGGCCGCGGGTCGAACCCCAGGCTGGAAAAAACCATCTTTAAAGACCCCATCGGGGGGACTTCCCCTTCGTCGCAAACGCTTCACCTGCCGCCAGTAGGGAAAAAGCAGGCCAAGGCGATTCCATCACCGCCCGGTTATGAAATCCTTGGAGAATTGGGCCGTGGCGCCATGGGTGTGGTGTACAAGGCCAGGCAAATGGGTTTGAAGCGGTTGGTGGCCTTGAAAATGATTTTGACGGCCACGCGTACCACGCCAACCAAGCTGGCGCGGTTTCAAGCGGAGGCGGAGGCGGTGGCGAAGCTCGACCACCCCAACATTGTCCGCATCTACGAGATCGGCAATATAGACAATCTGCCCTTCTTCTCGTTGGAGTTCGTCACCGGCGGCACGCTAGGCGACCGGGTTAAAAAGACCACGCCCACCGCCAGGCAGGCTGCAATTATCATCCGCGGCCTGGCCGAGGCCATGGACCTTTCCCACCGCAGAGGCATTGTTCACAGGGATTTGAAGCCTGCCAACATCTTGCTGGCGCCACCCGACCAGGGAGGGGAAATCACCGATCTCAACACCCTCCCCCTGGACGCTTTTATTCCCAAGGTCACCGATTTTGGCCTGGTAAAGACCCTGGAAGGTGATTCCTTGGAAACCAAGGAAGGCGCTATTATGGGCACGCCGAGCTACATGGCGCCGGAACAAGCCCAGGGAAAAGTGACGCAAATCGGCCCGCCCGCCGACATTTACGGCCTGGGCGCCATCCTCTATGACCTGGTCACCGGCATTCCGCCCTTCCGCGGCGAAACCGTCATGGACACCATCTCTCAGGTGATCAACCGCGAGCCGGTTCCGCCCACGCGCTTGAACACCGGGCTGCCCAGGGACCTGGGCACCATTTGTTTGAAGTGCCTGGAGAAGGAGCCGAAAAAGCGCTATGCTACCGCCGCCGCCCTGGCCGAGGACCTGCGCCGTTACCTGGTCGGCGAGCCGATTCTGGCCCGCCCGACTCCCTGGTTCGAACAAGCCTGGAAGTGGGCCAAAAGGAAACCTGCCGTCGCCTCTCTGGCCGCCACCATTTCCCTGGTCCTCCTGGCAACCGCGGTTGGCGGGTATGTGCTGGCGCGACACGAAAAGAATCGCGCCGATGAAAACTTCCGCCTGCGCCAGGAAGCGGTCAAGGAACGAAACATTGCACAAGAGCAGCGGGCCTTTGCCGATAGAAACTTCCGCGAAGCGCTTAATACGGTGAACCAGTTGCTGACCCGTGTGGGCACCGACCGGCTGGCCCACGAACCGCGCATGGAAAAAGTCCGCCGCGCCTTGCTCCTCGACGCCCGGACGGCGATGCAGCGACTTTTAAAAGACCGTTCCGGGGATTTTCAAGCCCGCAGGCAAACCGGCCTGACCTTGCGCCATGTCGGCGCCATCGAAGCGCTGCTGGGAAACCATGCCGACGCCGATAAATACCTCGATGAATCGATTCAAATCCTCGGGGCGCTGCAATTGGAAGATCCCAAAAACGAGGATATCCTTTCCGATCTGGCCGACAGCCACCAGACCCTGGCCCAGTCCCTGTTCAAGCAGAAAAAAGAAGCCGGGTCGCAAAAGCATTTTCAAGACGCTTTCGATCTCATTGCCAGGGTGGGGCCAAACAGTTCACGGGATATATTGATGGCGGCGGCAGTGATTAACATGGCCCAGATCAAAATTGGACAAGGCAAAGCCGCCGAGGCCAGGGCTATTCAGGAAGAGGCGGTGGCTCGGCTAGAAAAAAACCTGGCCAGCGCCGGCGATGAAGGCAAGTATTCCCTGGCCCAAAGTTTCCAGGTCCTCGGGCAAACCTACGACAAGCTCAAACTCAACGCCCAGGCCGAGGCCGCCTTGCAATCGGCGCTGGCGGTTTTCCAGAGCCTGGCCAAAGCCAACCCCGACAATCCCGATTACCGACTCGATCAATGCCGCGTGTGGAACGACATCGGCCTACTGCTCCGGGATGCCAACCCGGCGGAGGCGGAGAAAAACTACCGCAAGTCGATTGTCGAAAGCCAGAAACTGGCCAAGGAATTTCCCTCCACCCCTGTTTACCGGCAGGAAGTGGCCAACTCGCTAAACAATCTGGGGATTCTTTTGGAATCGGGGGGGAAATCCGAGGAAGCGCAAAAGGTGTTCGAGGAGTCCAGCGGCATCAGCGGGCAATTGGCGCAGGAGATTCAAAATGTGCCGGATTACCGCGGGAAATTCGCCGGCAGTTTAGCCAGCAGGGCCTTGCAGTTGCAAAATAACGGCCGTTTCAAGGAAGCCGCCCCCCTGTACCAGCAAGCGCTAAAAGATTTCCGCGCCCTGACTTTGCAATTCCCCGCTGCCGCCGATTTTCAAACCGATTTTGCCGCCACACTACTCAACGAGGGAATTCTTCAAATCAGCCTGGGCAAACCCCAGGCCGCTTTGACCACCATTACCCAGGCCCGGGATGAATGGGGGAAAATCCTGGCCCAAGCCCAGGACATTCCCGAATACCGCAAACATTATTGCCTGGCTTTAAACGCCCTGGCGGAACTGTCCATGGCTTCCGGCAACGCCCCTGAAGGGGAAAGACTCTTTGACCAATCCATCAAGGATTTAACCTTGCTGGCTTCTCAGTTTCCCAAGGAACCCGATTACCTCTACTTGAAAGCCATTGCTTTAACCACCCTGGGAGACTATTTGAAAGCGGCCAAGCAAGGGGACTTGGCCAGCCCGCGCTGGAAAGAAGGCCGAGAGGCCTTCCAGCAATTGGTTTCCTCCTACCCACAGACCCCGTTGTACAAACAAAAGCTGGCGGAGCATTTGAATAAATGGGCCACTGGCCTTTATCAAACCGCCAAGGTTCAGGAAGCCGCTAAAGCCTGGGAAGAAGCCGCCTCTCTGCAGCAGCAATTGGTTAATCAGCATCCCACTCTGGAAAATTACCGGGCCGAACTTTCAAAGACCCTTTTTAACCAGGGGCTGTCGGCGCTGGGGCAAAACGCAATCAACGCCGCCAACGACCTTTTCCTCGCCTCGCTCGAGGTCGTGCGCAAGGGGAATCAACCCGCGTCCTTGACCCTGCTGGCGCCGCAATCCGCCCCGCTGGCTAAACTTGTCGAGGTTTCCCGGGCCAGTGGCAAATTCCCCGAGGCCGAAAAGTACTTCAAGGAACTGATCGCTCTCTGGCGCAACCTGGTCCAGCTCGATCCCATGAACACCCTGGCCTCGTTGGAATTGTCCGGGACAATGGCCGGGTTCGCGCAGTTCCTCAGCGGCCGCAACCGCCCGGCCGAGGGCCTTCCTTTTGCTCTGGAAGCGGTGCAACTGACCAGGGCCGGCGGACCCGCGGCCGCCGACTTCCGCAAGCAAATCCTGTTGCTTGCCTGCGACATTCATTCCCTGGCGGGCAAGCCCGCGGACTGCTTAAAATTGCTGGAGGAATTGGCCAAGGCCGGGCCGCTGCGGGGGGAACAATATTTGGAGGCTGCGCAAATAGCCTCGAAGAGTGTTCAAGGGGCGGAAAAAATGCCCGGTCTTTCCGCTGCGGAAAAAAAGAAACTCGTCGACGGCTGCGCCATGGTGGGCAATGCCTTTTTGGAGAAAGCCCTGGCCGCTGGGGCCATCACGGTGGAACAGGCCAAGAAGGATGGTTCTTTGGAAGGTCTGCGCAGATAAATGGTGTCAGCTCATTTTTGCGTTGCTGGCCGCGCAAGGCGGAGCAGTTATAAATGAACGGACACCATTTATTCCATGTTTCCCGTGGCGCTGCCGCTCGCTTTGGGCAACCGCAGCGCCCCACCGCTCCCCTCGGCCAAGAAGTTATTCGTGATCAAAAGGTTTTTGCAGGCCGCATCGGCCTCTATCGAACACTCGAACCCCTGCAGGCCTTTTCCCGCCGAGATCAGCGAGGAAGACACGCTGGAGGAATGGCAATTTTTGAAAAGGATGCCTCGCGTTCTCGGCTGGTGAATCTGGGAGGATGCCACCTGGACGAAGGCGCAGCGGTCGAAGCTGATGGAGGCGTCGATTAACTTCGCTGTCGGCCGCGTGTGCTGCAGCACCAGGCCGGTAAGTTGCACCCGCGAGCAGTTGTCAAAACGCAAGCAGTCGGTGGAAGGCCCCTGGTATTCCGGGTTGTGGTCGAAACTGTTGGATCCAAGAACAATATGTTCGGAATCCTGGGCCCACAGGGCGTGGTCGTAACCGCTGTAAATGCAGTTGCCGGCTATGGTCACCCCGCGCGCCGCAATTAAATGAATGGCGGTCTCCTGGCTGCCGATCAGGTTGCCTGTGATGGCCAGCAAGCCAACGGCATTGGCATCGCCCCCGCCCTTGCCCACCAGGCGGATGTTGGCTCCGCCCGGGCTGCCCTTGGCCTGAATGGTATTCCCGACAATGGTCCCCTCGCGGACGGTTCCCTTGGAGCAATCGAAAAAGATGTCGGCGGAAGACTTCGCCATGGGGTCGAAGTTGTACTCGATGTCGTTGCCGGTGATCTGAATGTTGCGCACTTCGCTTTGCTCGATGACGATGCCGCCCTTTTTGCAATAGCTAATGTGCGACCCGGTGATATTAATCTGATGCAAATTGACCTGGTCAAGGAATACGCCGATGCCGGAAAGATCGTAAAGTTGGCAATCACTGATGAGGACATTGCGGTTTTTCTGTTTGAGCTGAATGCCATGCAGGCACTTGCGAATGAGTACCGAGCGGATGAGGGGCTGCATGCAGCCTTCAAGGAGAATGCCAACGGCTTCGGGGTGCGCGCCTGCGATCTCCAGGTTTTGAAAAAGCGGCATCCGTTCCTTTTCCCACACCAGGGGTAAAACGCTTTCGGGCTGCGCGGTCTGCCCTGGCTTGGAATGGGAGGCGAAGGCGTGAAAGGCCGGGCCGCGTCCCTTCATGAGGACCCTGGATGCCCCGCCTTCCCCAGTGATGGCGTGCGGGCCAGATTTGCCCAGCGCCAGGCGCACCGACTGCGTCAAAACATAAGTGCCGCGGGGAAAATAGATTTCTCCCTGCCCTTGTTCCACAGCGTGTTGAATGGCCTGGGTGTCGTCGGTGAGTCCATCGCCCTTGGCGCCAAAATCCCGAACGGAAGTCATCGGTATCCCCTTGAACTGGCGGTTGCTTAAGCCCGGATGCGGAGTCTTTGCCCCGGCGCGATTGTCTTGATTAATTTAAGAAAATGCAAGCGTCCAAGGTGTGCCCTGAGCCGGATTCATGGCGCCAAGGTCCTGCCGGAAAGGCGGGATGGGGAAACCCTCAAGGACGGAATTAAAGGATTAATCCGAATGTTAAGGGCGCTGAGGGTAGGGATTGAGAAAGGTCGGCGGTGGCAAACGAGGGAGAAGGAAGTGATTACCGTATTTCCCCGAACCCCAGCGAGAAAAAATGGGTTAGAATATCTAAAGTTCCCGTCCCTAACTGCCGGGGGGAGATTTGCTCCGTTTTTTCTTTTCTCTTCTGTGCTGGCTGATAGCCGTGCTGGCCTGGTCCCAGGCCCAAGCGCCTGTACAGGCCCAAGCGCCAATTCCAGGTGCCAGCACCTTGCCAGGTGCCAGCAAGGAGAGTCCGCAACCAGGCAAGGATAAACCGGCCGAGTTGTCTGCCCCGCCGGGCGCCATTCTTATCCTTTGCGAAAAAGCCGCCGACACCCTGCGACTGCTGCCCAAGATGGTCCTCTTGCCCCCGGAAAAATACCAGGAACTCCTGGATGAACTGGCGCGCCTTCGCGAGTCCAAGGCGGCCAAGCCGTTGCCCCCGAGTTTCCTGCGGCTCGATGGGCGGGTCGAGTCCGGCCAGGTAAAGTGGAAAGCTCAAATCAGTTTTGTCACGGAAAAACCGGGGCAGCAAGTTGCCCTGGGCTTCGCTTCCTCGCCAGCGCTCAGCGCCTTGCTGCATGGTGAAATCCCCTTGATGAAAAAGACAGCGGAAGGGTTTTTTCTACAGGTGGAAAACCCCGGACGCCACGAACTGGTCATGGAACTGGCCTCGGGGATCACGCGCAATGGCGAACGCCAGGTTGTGGAACTGGACCTTCCCGGAGCGGCCATCACCCAGTTTACCCTGGCTTTGCCCAAGGATTCCATCGATCCCCAGGTGATGGGGAAACCGGGTCCGGATCCTTTGGTTTCCTTCCGGGAAGGAGTTTTGACCGCTGGGGCTGGCGCGACAACGAAAGTGGAAATTCAATGGCGCTCGGGCTTGAAGGAAAGCCAGCCGCGGGCCCTGGCGAGCGAGTCGGCGGTGCTGGCAAGGGTGTCCGGCAAGGAACTGCAAATTCGCGCCGAGGTTCGCGTCATCCCCCTGGGCGGCCCCATGAGTTCCGCCGAGTTAAAGGTTCCATTGGGCGCCACGGTTCGCGGCGCCACCCCGGCGGATGAAGCAAAAATCAAGGCCATTGAAAATGCCGAGTCACCCTTTTTCTCAACCCGAAAAATCCTGCTCAAGGAACCCCTGACCGCGCCCCTGCGCTTGCTGGTGGAAAAACAGCATCCCCTTGGCTCGGGGGGAACATTTCCCATTGGCCCGTTAAACTTGTCCGGCGCCATCCGCCAGACCGGCACGATTCTCCTGGCGAATTCCGGCGAAACGGTGCGTTTGCTTCCTCAATTGAGAAACGAGGCGCTACAACAGGAAATAACCCCGGCCGACCGCGCTCTGTCGCCGGAGGCTGTGGCGTCCTTCCGCTATTGGAATCCGCCCCAGGTTGAAAAACCGACAGGGCTAACCGGCGCCGGGTCGCTGGCGATTTTTGACCTGCAAGTCTCCCTTGTCAGCGGTTTGCTGGAAGTGCGCGTCGACCACCTGGGGAAAATCGTTCGCGAAGAGTCGGGCATTCCGCAATGGCGGATCACCGCTACTTTCGATTGCAATCCGGTTCGCACGGGCGCCAGTCAAATAGAGATCCAGGTTCCGGCGGGATTGCGTTTCGATGCCAGCCGCGGGCCCATCCCCGCTGCTCTGATCCGCGATATTCAAGAAACCGCCAACGGAAAGATGACGCTCTTTTTTGCCCAGGACCTTTTGCGCCCCTTTCAATTCTCTTTAGAGTTCACGGCGGATGTGGCTCTCGACCACCTTTCTTCCATCCCCTTGCCGGTGCCGGTGAATGTGCGGGAAAGGGGCGGCCAGGTGACGCTGACCACGCCCGCCGATTTTGAACTGTTCGCTTCGGAAAAAGCCAACCCGGCCTTGGAAACCATCAGTCTGGAACCGCATAAGCAAGCCTGGAGTTGGGATAAGTTCCCTCTGCGGGTGGAGGCGCAGTTGCGGCAAATTCAAAAGCAGCCCGACCTTGTGCAAACCGTCGACTTCTTCCTCGAAGGGCAGGAGTTTCTGGTTAAACAGCGGATTCGCTTTCTCTTCCCTGGCAAGGTGATCCCAGCGGCCACGCTCACGATTCCCCCGAGCCTGAACGGGCTGGTCAAAGTGACCAAGGGCGGGCGAGGTTTGCCCGTGGCTGGAATGGAAGGGGTTTTGGAAGTCTCCTTCATCAACCCGGGTCAACGCGAGCATGAAATCGAGCTGGAATATTCCCTGGCTGTCGGCCTGGACATGGCAGCGGACCTGGCGTTGGTGCAACCTGCTGTCGGAGCTGGCGAAATCACGGCCAGGGTTTGGGCCGAACCCGGGATGGAATTCACCTCCAGAACTTCTCCATGGCGGCTGGCAACCCTGGACGATCTTGCCGGTTTCGACCGTTTTCCCAACGCGGTATTCAAGGCCAAAGTCCCCGGCGCCCTGGCGCTGCACTGGGAAAGAAAGTCCGCCCCTTTAGAAAAAGTGGCCCGCGCCCTTGCTCGCGTGTGGATCTCCCCAACTTCGGTGCAATATCGCGTCGGCTTTTCTTTCAACTCCCTGAGCAGCGGCTTTGTCGATTTGCAGCTCCCCAAGGAAGCGCGCGGCTTCCGCGCCTTCCACGACAATCGCGAGGTCAACTGGAGGCAACTGGAAGGCGAACGCCTGGTGCGCGTCACTTTGCCACGCGGGTCATCCCCGGGAAAACCCCTGGAGGTGGAATATTCGCGCCCGGCCGGGACCGCCTTTTCCTTCTCGGGGCAAACCTTGGCCATCCCGGTGATGGACGGGGAGTCATTCCCCGTCAAATGGTGGGTCCGTTATTCACCCAAGGAGATTCCCCTTTCGCCCGAGCCCGCCCCGGGTCAGGATTTTTCCTGGGTTCGCAGCGGAGTGTTCTTCACCCGCCTGGCACGGGTTCAAGAAAATCAAGTGGAACAATGGCTGGCCCAGGGAAGTGAAGATCCTTCGGCGGCATCGGCGCGCTTGGCCGGGCTGGGCCCGCTGGGAGCTGCGGGCGAAACCCTGATTTTCCGCGATACCCCGGAACCACTCGCTTTGCATTTGGTATCCCGAGGCCTGCTGCAAGTGGCGCTTTCCGGCCTTCTCCTGGTCGGTGGCTTCTGGCTGAAATCGCGGCCGGGTCTGTGGCAACTGGCCAGCGGTCAGACCGCCTGGCTGGCGCTGGGAATGCTTTTTGGCTGGGGTGTTCTCGCCACGCTCCGACCTTCGCTGACGGCGACCTTGCTTATGGGTCTGCAACCAGCGCTGGCGATTTTCTTGGTCTTCCTGATGGCCGCGGGCTTGCAGCGCGCCTTGGCCTGGAACCAGTCCCGCAGGTACTCCACTTTTTCTTCCAGCGTGGCTGCAGCCGATTCCGTTTCCATCTCTCGCGTGGGCAGGAAAGAAGGGTCGAAAGTCTCGCAGGCCCCGGCCCAGGCTTCCACAGGCTATTGGACACAACAAGATGGTTCCACTCCTCCCAAGCCGGTAATTGTCGGCCGCTCGACTTCCACCCATCCCCCGGACAATCTTCCAGACTAGGGGGCCGAGGATGGCGCCTGGAGCTTGGATTCTAAGATTAATAGCCTCCCTTATGTGTGCATCGGCCACATCCCTTTTGGTTTGCAGCCAGGATGTCAGGCCAGCCTCCAGGGCTATTCCCCCCTTTCAATTAATTTCCGTCAATGAGGACCAACTGGCCAAATTGCTCGACGGCAAGGCAAAGACGGCTTTTGTCCGAATGGAAAAAAAAGAGTTCGATGCGCTTATGGCCAAGGCCAAGGGGCCCGGCAAAACTCCCCTGGCGGCCTTAACCCAAGCCCATTACCAGGCCCGCTTCACCGATGGCGCACTCGTGGGCAAAGGGCAATGGACCCTGCTGGCGAATAGCAAGGAGAGCCTCCTGCCAATCCCAGCGCTGGGGCTGGCCATTAAAAAGCTGACCTTTAAAGGTATGGAAGCGCGCCTGGGGGAGTTTTCCAAGGGGCAGTGGTCCCTCCTGACCCCAGCGGGCAAAGAAGAGAAACTGGATTTTGAATTCTCGGCGCGGTTGACACCCAGGCCCGATGGTTACCATGCGGATTTGAAACTGCCGACCAGCGGCATCGGCGTGTTTGAAATCTCGCTTCCCGCCGGGTGGAATCTTGCCAGCCTGGGCGGAGGCATGCGCGAAGGCCCCTTGCCCGGGGAAGCGGGAGAGAAGCTTTGGCGCATTCGCGCCAGCGGAGAAACTCGGCTGGAAATTTTACTGCAAGACCCGGACCGCCATGCCTTCGCTGGCGGTCTGACTGCTTTGAGGAATTTTTCCCTGCACCGGCTGGAGCCCGAAGGCGTGGCCAGTGAATTCCAAATCGAGGTGGGGGAAACTAGCCTGGGCCAGAAAGAATTACTCTTCGATCTTCCCCCTGGCCTGCGTTTTCTGCAAGTAGAAATGGAAGGCCTGAAATCATGGGAGATCCGTTCGCCTGTGGGGAAAACCGCGGTGTTGGCGGTGCAGCGGGCGGGCCTCGGCCAGGCGGGCGGGGTTTTGAAAGCCCGGGCCATGGGGCCCTTGCAACTGGCGGAGTTTTGGCAGGCCCCGCGGATGCGGCCGACCGGCGCCCCTCCCTCACGGGAGGAGATTCGCCTGGAAATCTCTCCCGCCCTGGAATTGCTGGCGGTGGAGCCGGGCAGCTTCCTGGTCCTCGATGCCGGCCAGAACCGCGATGGAGTGAAAATCGCCGGCCTGGTGGGGGGCGGGCTTGGCGATGCCTCAGGAAAGACCATCCCGCCTAAATTCCTGATGAAACTCTTGCGAGCGGAATTCCTTACCAGGCAACTCACTCTCATCGACCTTACTCCAACCGGCATCACCCTTTCCTCGCAATTCACCTACCAGATTCTGCAAGGAAAATGCCCATTCCTCCTGGTGGAATTCCCCGCCGACTTTGAAGTGGAAGAGGTTTCCCTGGAGAACGGGCCTGGAATCAAGGATTGGCTGGTGCGCAAGGATGGGGTGAAGCAGGAACTGCGCATTGAATTGGAGGCTGCTCTGGGGCCGCCTGACCCTGGGGAAAAAACGAAAAAAGGGCTTCCGGTTTTGCAGGTGGTTCTCTCGGCCAAGGGCTTCGGCCCTGCCAAGACAAAAGAATGGAATTTTCCCGCCCTTGGCCCGCGGGGACAACGGGCCAACGAGGGCTTTTTGAGCATCGCCTATGATCGCGCCACTTTCCAGGTGGAGGTTGCAACCAAAGCCAGGGAAATCCTTCCCCCCTTCGAGAACCCAGGATTCAAATCGACGCCCAACCGCCTGTTCTCCTTCCTCGACCGCCCCCCTGAAGGCAAAGTCAAAGTGACTGCGGCTTCTCCCCGATTCAAAGCACAGACGCAAACCCGCCTGGCCCTGCGAGGCAATGCCCTTGAAGCCTCTTTCTTGGTGAGTGTCCATCCGCAAGAAGGTTTGGTCGATACCTTTGACATCGATATCAGCGGGCTGGCGCTCGGGGAGAAAATCACCTGGAAGGAAACGCCTGGGAAAAGGGGAATCCGCAAGGTGGAAGGGCTGGGATCGCAAGCTGCTGCCAATGCCGTGGCCTGGCTGGCCGTCCGTCACCCGTGGGATTTATCCTGGGCGGCGCTGAACCCCGGGCCGGTGCAGCGCTACCGCGTGTTCCTTTCGCAACCGCTGTCGCGCAATCAATCGATCAAGTTGGAATCCTTGCCTTCGTTGAAATTGAACGGCCCGGTTTTTGTTGCCCCTCTTCCCAGGGTTCCTTTTGCCATCCCCAGCGAGGGAGAGGCCCGGTTGGAATTGCCTCCGGGTTGGAACCCTGAAATCAAGGCGCAGGGCTGGAAGCAAGTGTTTGGATACCCCGCCGGGACATATGTGTATCAACAGGACAACCCCTGGAATTCCTTGTCGCTGCAGTTTCCCCGCGGGCAGGAACTGACCCTGGAAGGCGCTGTGGCCAGCGCGGTCCTGCGCTGTTCCATGCGGGAAAACGGTGAAGTCTTCAACCACTTTTCTTTTACTGTCCCGCCCAGCATGGCCGGCGAGTTTCCTCTTGGGTTGCCCAGCCATTCTTCTCTTCTGAAAGTTCTGGTGCATGGCAAACCTTTGCCGCTTCTCTCCATCCTGGACGGCAACCAGGTGGCTATTCCTGTCCCAGTGAACTGGGTCATAGGCGAGGCGCAGGTGGATGTCTTTTACCAAAGCCGAAAGTCGTACGGGTTCTTTCTGCGGAATATCGCCGGAGACTTTCCCAAGCTGCCCTTTCCTGTCAAAACGCAACGGGTGGTTTATTCGCTGCCTACCGATTGGGAACCCCTGAGCCTGGGAAGCAAGCCGTTGGAAAGAACTGGCGCAAGTCTCGCCAAGGGCAGCCCCGCTTTCCTTGACCGCATCCTAGCGCTGGGTCTCGGTTCCCCAAAGGACTGGATCAGCGCCTGGAAGGAAATGAAATTGGAAACGGATCCCTTTCGCGCCTTGCAGATTAAAGCTGTCGCTGGAGAAAACCGAAATCTCGGAGCGCTGACCCGGGCGCTGCATGAAGCCTGCCAGCTTGCGGATTTGGAATTCCTCCTCGACTTGGAGGGTTTGGAAGCAAAAAAGTATTCACGAAAAACACCGCTTCCCGACCCCGCCGCCAGCGTGGGTGAGAACCTCGATGCTCTGGGATTGGCCCTTGCGTCCTGGGGAAAAAAGTTGATCCTAACCAGCGCGGGGGGAAGCCTGCGGCCTTTCCGGGAAGAGGCGGACCAATTGTTGCCCGCCTGGCGCTGGCTCTATCCGCCCGAAAATCTGCCTTTGGTTGCACCCAAGGGAAAATCTCCCGCCGCTTACTCTGAAAGTCAGGCGACTTGGGAGATCCAGGAATTCAAGCAAGGCCAGCCCCTGTGGATCGCCAACAAAAACCATTTGCTGGCCATTGGTTTTTTTCTGGCCTTGTTGACTTTGTTGCTCCCTGGGTTACGGCGCTGGAGCCGGTGGCCGCGAATCAACTGGCCTTTGTGGTTGATCCTGGGAACGCTGATATTGCTTTTGCCTGGCAGTTTTATCCACTTGGCCCTTTGGCCTTTCCTGGCCTTGAGCCTTTCCCTGCTCTGTCAATATGCGGGGCGCTTGGCTGCGGTTGCCCAGCCTGTGAAAACTCTTACCGCGGCAGGTTTGCTTCTCGTCTCTATTTCAGCTTTCACTTCCGGCCAAGCGGAAGAAAACGAACCTTTCGCAGTTTACCTTCTTTTAGCGAAAGACCGCGCCCTCGAAACGGCAGTGTTTATTCCGCAAAAAATGTTGGAGGAAGTCCAACGGTTGGCCCAACCAATTAAAGAGGAAATTCGCCCGGCCATTACCCAGGCCACTTGCCTCGGTAGGATTGACGACCAATTCTTGCACTTGAAATGCCAATGGCAGGTTGTCGCCAAGGAAGCGGGAGTATTGGAACTTCCCGTGTCGGCGGCTTCCGTGGAGGGAGATATCCTGGTCGATGGGGAAAAAGCCTTTCCGCGCTCGGGCCCCCAGGGACAGATACTGGTGCCCATTCTTTCCGCGGGTCTACGGGGCTTATCCCTGGAAATGCGCTTTCCTATCCGCGTTGAGGGAGGGAAGGAAACGGTTTCGTTTCACCCGCCTCAAGTGGTGGAGAGTTTCTTTCAAGGAGAATTCACGGCTGGAATTGAGGAAATAACACTTCAAGGGGCGTTGGGCTCCAGTGAAATCCGCAAAGAGGGGAATAAAACTCTGGTCCGCGCCGATCTCGGCCGTGTCGGCGGCCCCGTGGTCCTGGCCTGGAAAAAAGGCTTGCCTGCGCCCCGGGCCCTGCCGCAAATTCACGAAGCTTATTGCTGGGATATCCGCGCCGATTCCTCGCTCCTTAACGCTTTCTTTTCCTGCCAAATTCCCCAGGCCGGGACTGATGTGTTGAATCTGCATGTCCCGGCCGGCTTGACCGTGGTGAGTTGCGGCACCGTGGGCGGCCCGGGAGAAACACCGCCACGCATCGTTCAATGGTCGCGGGCCGTAACGGCGCGCGGCGCCCGCTGGGGATTTCATTTCCCCTCTCGGGTCCAGGGCGAAGTGCTGCTGCTGGTGCAATTGGCGCCGTTATCTCCACTGGCCAGCCCATGGAAAATGCCGGTCCCCGAACCCGAAGGGCTGGTTTCCCCTGGCGGGAGTTTCCTGGCTTACCGGGTCCAGGGCTGCCAGGCCTTGCGAAATACTTTGCCCCTGGGTGTGACGGGGATTCCCAACGCCGCTTTTGCGCCCTTTTGGAAAGGCGCCGGAAAACCCGAGCCCGAATCTCTGGCCTATGCCTGTTCTTTCCGCAGAGTGCAAGGCAATCTCCCCGAACTGGTCCTTGACCTCGCCCCTTCCCGCCCTTCCTTCACCGTCCGCCAGGAAATACTGATCACTCCGACGGAGCAGGACCAATCGCAGTGGGTTAAGATCTCGGCGCGAGGCGAGTCGGCCGCCGGACCGATTCCCTACTTGAACTGGCAGCTCGATCACCCGGGACGGGTGTTGATCCGCAATATTCGCGGAGAAGAAGTGGCGTCGTGGACGCAAAATGGCAGGGACCTTCTTATCTGGTTCAAGGACAGCTCGCGAAACTTCTCCCTGGAAATAGAAGCCCAGGTGTTCCCTGTTGGTTCTGGAGAAAGCCGGGAAATCCGGGCCCCGGTCTCGCGCTTTGAACAGTCGGAAAAGACTTTTACCACCGTCGAGCTGCCCCCCGCCAAGGCAATCAACTACAAGGTGGTGAAATTAACCGGCCTGGCACAGGTGCCAGCCTTGGGCGAAATGCGTTTTCAAGGCGAAGAGAAAAATTATCTGGTGCGGCTCCTGCCAACGCCCGTCACCCAGCCTGCCATGACCCCGTCATGCCTGATAGTTGAACCTGGTGAAAAAGGGATCACCCTGCGGTTGGAAGCGCTCTTTCCCGCAGGCCGGCCGGGCATGCCAAACCCAATGCAATTGGAAGTGAGGAACTGGCCGACGGGGCCAGCGCGCTTGCAGGTCCCCGAAGGAATGAAAAAAGATGAAAAGCTTCTGGGCAACGCGGAAAGGATCTGGACCCTTTATCCTCTGCCAGGTGGACCCGCCTGGCGGTTAACCCTGGAAGGTGTGTTGCCCTTGAGCGAAGGAAAAAAAGAGATAGTCCTGCCGCAGTGGGCTTTCGCTGGGGTAGCCGGGGCGGCAAACTATTATTCCTTGCCTTTGGCAGGCCCCAAAGTTTTGGCCACCCGTTCCTGCCAGGAAGTGTCGTTCCGGGAATTACCGAAGGAACTGACCGCGCTGGGCTTCTCCGGAGCCGATTATTCAACCCGGGTTTACCGGGCCACTGGACCTCAACCTGTGGTGATTCTCGAAACTAACGATGAGCGAATTCCCAGCGCAGAGCCTCTTCGCTTGGTGCATGTGGAAAGGGAAGTGGTCCTTGGCCCACCGGCCATGCACCGGGTGCAATGGTGGATCATTAAAAAAGACCAGTCGGGGATCCCCGTCGGCCTGCCCGCCGGTTCGGAAAACCCCCGTTTTTGGATTGACCAGGAGGCGGTGCAACCTCTGGCTTTTCACGAGCATCGGCACATCCTACCGTCGCTGAATCGCGAAGGGCTGGTGCGGGTGCGGGCGGAGTGGAACCAGCCGGGGAAACAGGACGAGTCAGAAAGCCGGAGAATCCCAACCGCTCTGCCGTTGTTAGGAATTGGCGATGCCGTGCAGGCAACTTGGACTTTGCGCTTGCCCCGGGGAATGGAAATCACCCCTTCCCCTAATAAGGAAACGGTTGGGCTAACCCCGGCGTTGCGCGCTCGAGCCCAGGCCTTGCTCCTGGGAACCCAATCCCTTTTGCAAAACTTCAGCGACAAGAATCCAAATCCCTTGGCCAGCCTGCAATTGCAGTTTTACTACACGCTCTTGCGGGCGGAAATATTGGCCCGATTGCTAGCGGAAAAAATCGGCGAATCCAACCCCTGGTGGCAAGAACTGGACGAGGTGAATAAAAGCCTGCTGGAAAAAGCTGGGCTGGAAAACCTGCGCGCCACGGCCCGAGCCACCGCCAAGGAACGCCTTCCCCTCGACCTCGAAGCCCCCCTTTATTTCCAAATCCATCCTTTTGAAAGCGATCCGCTTCCAGCCGGGGAACTTCTGGTTACGCTTCCCTTGGGCAGCTTGCCCGCTTGGGAGTTGACGACAAACCGGGCCAGTCCGGCCACCCTGACTATCTGGGCTTGGCCAGGTTGGTTGCTCATGGTGGTTTTTTCCCTGGCCGTAAAATTCTTTCCCCATTCTGCCGCTTTCATGCGAAAATCGTGGCCCGAGCAAATCCTCCTTTTGGCCTTGGCCCTCTGGCTAATTTTGGGTTTGGTCGGCATTGTTGCCTTGCTGGCGGGCTTGGGTTTGCTGATTCGAATGGCGTTGCTGGCCAGGCGTTTTTATTTCTGGCGCCGTTCGCCTGAACTCGCTTCAGACCCTGAAAGCCTTACCTGATTTTTTCCTGGAGCTTGTGGTTATGGCCCAGATATCCGAAATTATCGCTGCGGGCCAATGTCTGCAATTGGGCATTCTCGATGGCAATATCGCCCTGCTCACCTTTGGCCGACTCGATTCCCGGGTCAACGCCGCGCATTCCCTCCTTTTTTCCGAGTTGAAAAAACACCTGGCAGTGTTGCGCACGCGGCCGTTATTGAAAGGGCTGATCTTTCAAAGTAATCTGCCGGGGTTTTTTATCTCCGGCGCTGACCTGAAAGAATTATCCCGCAAAAGAGACCAGCCAGGCAAAGTGGCCGAGGTTATTCATCTCGCCCTCGAGGGAATTTCCGAGTTGGAGAATCTGCCCTTTCCCACCCTGGCCTTGATCGATGGCGTCTGCCTGGGGGGCGGGTTGGAAATTGCCATGGGGTTGGATTTTCGCTATGCCAGCGCCGGAAAAAAAACCGAACTGGGCATGCCCGAAACCAAGCTTGGGCTGATCCCCGGGTGGGGAGGCACGCAACGCCTCACACGCTTCCTTGGCTTCGACCTGAGCATGAATCTTGTGCTAACTGGCAGATCGCTTTCGGGACGCGAAGCCCTGGAACAAGGGCTGGTAGATGCCTTGGTTCCACCGGAAAACCTAATGGAAATGGGTGTCAAAAAAATCCTGGAAACGCACCACGATGGGACCTGGGCTTCTTCCAGAGCCAAAAAATCCCGGGTCCTGGCTTGGACCACCGGGGAATTATCCTTGGCCCTGCAGTCTTGGCGAAAAAATACTTCCTGCCACCCCTTGCAGGTTTCGCTTTTGTGCGACTTGATGGAAAAAACGGTCCGCTTGCCCCTGGGCGAGGCCTTGAAGCTCGAAACCGCCTCATTCTTGAAAGCCTGGGAAGGCCCGTTGGGGAAAAACCTGGTGGCGCTTTTCTTTCTCAAGCAGGGAATATCAAAAAAGTCCTCGCCTTCCCTCGGCCTGGCAAAAATCGATTCCGTCGGCGTGGTCGGCTCGGGCGTGTTCGGACCAAAAATCGCCGAGTGGTTTGCCCGCGCTGGGTTCAACACCATGCTGGTCGACCGAGTTCCGGTCAACCTTGGCCGCGGCACTACCTTGATTATTGAGGAAATGCACCGCAACCTGCAGGCCGG
This sequence comes from Gemmataceae bacterium, assembly GCA_009692005.1. Classification (GTDB taxonomy): domain Bacteria; phylum Planctomycetota; class Planctomycetia; order Gemmatales; family Gemmataceae; genus SHZZ01. Next base: position 20,212 of record SHZZ01000035.1, read on the forward strand.
CGGGATTCCACAAAAGGAGCTGCTGGAAATCCTCGGCCGCCTCAGCACCTCCACCGTGTCGCAATCGCTGATCGATCGGCAATTCGTCCTGGAATCCGCCGTCGAAAACGAGGTGGTCAAGGCCGCCATCTTCCGCGAACTTGATGCTTTCCTTCCTCCCACCGCCCTGCTGGCCAGCAACACCAACACCCTTTCCATCACCCGCCTTGGGCGGGAATTGAAAAACCCGGGCAATTTTGCCGGCTTCCATTTTGTCTCTCGTGTCTTTCCTAACGATTTGGTCGAGATCGTCCGCGGGGAAAAAACTTCCGATGAATGCCTCACAGCTTTTAAAGGAATCGCTCGCCGTTTGGGGAAAATCCCTTTGCTGGTAAATGACAGCCCAGGCTTCCTGGTTTGCCGCCTGCTGGTTCCCATGATTCAAGAAGCGCAACACTTGGTGGCAGACGGCGCCACTCCCGCCTTGGTCGACGAAGCGCTGGAGGAATTTGGTTTTCCCTTGGGCTTTTTTAAATATGTCGATCTCCTGGGTCTGGACGCTTTTCAGTTCCTTGCTGATTCCATTAACCAAAAAACGGGCAGCCCGGATGCTCCGCCAGGTTTGGTCCAAGAATTGGTGAGGCGCGGTCGAAGCGGCCACAACTCTGGCCTGGGATTTTGGAGTTACTCCAAATCGGGGGAAAAAAAACCTGATCCCGATCTGGACCTGATCCTGGAAAAATTCCGCGGCCCTGCCCGCCCTTTACCCAGGGAAGAAATCCTCGAGCGAATCCTTCTCGCGGAGTTGGTCGAAGCCAGCAGAGTTTTGGAAGAAAAGGTCGTTGCCACTCCTGCCGAAGCCGACCTTGGCCTGGTCCTGGGGATCCATTTCCCCATGTGCCACGGAGGAATCTTTCACTGGGCCGATGCCCAAGGCTGGCCCCGGTTGGATCAGCTTTTCGCGAAATTGGGTCCCAAGGGGAAACGGTTCCAAATGCCCCCCTGGCTGCAGGAGAAAAGGGCCAAAAACGCCACCTGTTTGCCAAAGGAATAATTCCCTCTATTTCTTTTGCCTGGAATGGCCCTTGGGGTATGATCCAAGGGTTCTTTTACCACTGCCCCGTGAGGATTCTGCGGGGAAAAAATGTTCAACCTGGCAGGCCGCTCGTGTTTCTTCCCGACTAGAAAAAATTTCTTTTCAAAAGGAGTTACATATGTTCCGCTCCCTTGGCCTTTTCATCGCCTCGGTTACATTGCTCGGTTGCTTGTTCGGTTGGAGGTACCTCCTGGCTCAGGAGAAAGGAAAAGGTCAAAAGGAAATAACCGTCAGGACTGAAGGGGCTGGCCAGGAACGAATCCGCCTGCTACAGCCCGGTAAGGACGGCGAAATCCGTTTGTTGCTGGCACAGGAGCAGCCCAAGATAAAAGCGCTGAAACCCGATAGCGACCTGGATGCCTGGCTGAAAACCCTGGCGCCAAAAATTGCCGACCGCCATGACAAAATCCGTGAAAGCGCCCGCCAGGCCATTCTTGCCGCAGGCCCTTATGCCATCGATATGCTGAACGACCTTGCCAAAAGCAATGACAATGCCACCGCCATTGCCGCCAAGGGATTGCTGGAAAGGATAGATCAACCGGTATTGGCCTATGCCACCGCCGCGCCCGGGGTCAATTACCGACTGATCACTCCCCCCTATGAAAAAAAGAATGAGGATGTGAAAAAAGACGAGGGCAGAAAAGAGGAAAGGAAAAAGGCCAACACGCCGGACCGCCCGGACTTTTTCAAAAAGGATGGCAAGAAGGCCGACGCCCGCCCCTTCGGCCCTGAGGCCAGGGAAAAATTATTCCGCGACCTTGACCTGACCCCGGATGTGAAAGCCAAGGTCCAGGATGTGCTTTCCTCGCAGCAGCAGGCCATGCGAGCCTTGATGGAAAAAGCCCGCGCCGAGGGCGCCGACCAGGCCAAGGTCATGGAAGAAACGCGCGAGATCCGCGAGGCCTTTGTGAAAACCATGCGGGAAATCCTCGGCCCGGACAAATTTCAAAAGTTCATGGATCTGGCGCCCGGCCCAGGCCAATTCGAAAAAAAATCCAAGAGCTCTCCCAGGCCCGAACGGCCCAAGGGTTAATATTCGACCAGCCCATTAAGGGCGACATAATAGTCTCAGGCCGGTAAACGAGCAAAAACTGTACGGAGGGTTATGCCATGGCGGTAGAATCCCAGGCGGCCGTACTTCCGGAACTGGTGTTACTCCTGAGGGAACCGCTGGTCTTCGAGAAAAGTTTTCTCCAGGGCGCGGTGGTGGCGGCCTTCCGCAGGGTGCTACCCACCGATGAGCCCGATGCCGAGGAATTTGTCATCGGCGATTACCCCATCTTCTTCGTTGGCTTGCAGGGAAACCTGCTGCAAGTCAAATCGATGCCGGTCCCGTACAACGCGCAATCGGCTCTTCCCTTTGTCCAGGGAGATCCTAACGATCTGTTAAGTGGCATTGCTGATCCGGAATTTCGCAAACTGGTTGCCAGGCACAAGGGTTGGGTTTCCGCCGCACTGATGAAACCCGGACCGGAGGTTCATGCCAAACCGTTTAAGTTGGTTTCCAAAATGCTCTCCGCCTTCGGCTTCGAGGATGTCTGCGCCATTATCTGCCCTGGCCGCCAGCAAATCCTCCCCTGGGATTTTGCCATGCATGAGAAACTGTCCCATGGCAGGGGCTTAAATCTTTTCCACGGGCAATCCTCATGAGCGATCCCCTGGTGGAAACCTGGGAAATCCACAACCGCATTAATTTCTACCTCCTCGACGCCGTGTCCGAGGAAGCCCTCTCTTTATCCATGAGTCCCAAACACCGAAACATCTTCAAGCTTTTCGCGCATATGCACAATGTGCGGCGGATGTGGGTCGAGGCGGCCGGTCCCGAATTCATGAAAGGCATCGAGAAAATCGCCGACGAAACCGGCAAGAAAAACCAATTGAAAAAGGCTCTGACTCTTTCCGGGAAAGCCATGGCCAGGGTGCTGGAAAAAGCCCTGCTCAATGGGGGAAAAGTTCCAAGTTTCAAACCCCACGCCACCGCCTTTTTAGCCTACGCCATCTCGCACGAATCGCACCACCGCGGACAGATCGGTTGGACATTGAAATTCACCGGGCACCCACTCCCGCAAAAAATCGGTTATGGCTTGTGGGAATGGGGGGTAAGATAGTTGGCCACCGCCTTAGGAATATGGGAAAGTTTTTGGGAGTGAAAAAGGGTTTTTTCTTTCCGTGTTGGAGCGCCCTTGAACGGTTGTTTTTTGGAAGGAGTTTCCATGCGTTTTGCCAGGGTTGCATTAGCATTTTTATGCCTTGGTTCCTGGAACCTGGCTTTCGCGCAAAAACCTGAAATCCAAAAAGGCGGCCTCAATTTTTACCCCCTGCAAAAGGGCAACCAGTGGCACTACCAAGTGAGCGCCAATGGAGGGAAAGGCGAACTGACTTTTCAAATTGCAGACATTGATACGATCAAAGGAAAAAAGGCATCCCGGTTGGAAACCCTGAGTAATAAAGTAGCCACCGCCAACGAACATTTGATCCTGGAAAAGAATGGCCTCTTCCGTCACAAGTATAATGGCCTGGCATTGGATCCCCCTGTTTGTGTGTTGAAACTCCCCTTTAAGGAAGGCGAGACCTGGAAGAACCAAATAAAAGTCCCCGGTGCCGAGGTGGAAATGAATTGTAAAGCCACCGAGAAAAAAATCGAGGTCCCTGCCGGAAAATTCAAAACAATCCATGTGCAAATCGATTTTCAGGTGAATGGCGCTCCCTGCAAAACCGGCTATTGGTTCGCCGACGGCGTGGGCATGGTGAAACAAACTATCGATTTCGGGCAGGGAGAAATCACCCTGGAAATGAAAGAGTTTATTCCTGCCAAACCCTGACCCTCCTTGAGGAATTTCGCATGACAGTAAAACCTATTCCCGATGGCTATGCCACCCTGACACCGTACCTGATCATTAAAGGGGCGGCCAAGGCCATGGATTTTTACAAACAGGCTTTGGGCGCCAGTGAAATCTTTCGCCTGACAGGGGACGATGGCCGGGTGGGCCATGCCGAGATGCAAATCGGCTCTTCCAAGTTCATGCTGGCGGATGAGTTTCCCGAAATGGGCATGCTTGCGCCGGAACCTTCCGGCAAAACCCCGGTGTCCTTCCTTGTTTATGTCGAGGATGTGGACAAGGCCTTTGCCAAGGCGCTGGCCGAGGGCGGGACTTTGGAACGCCCCTTGGCCAACCAGTTTTATGGCGACCGCTCGGGAACTTTCCTTGACCCCTTCAACCATCGGTGGAACTTGGCCACGCATATCGAAGATGTTTCGCCCGAAGAAATTGACCGACGCTGCCAGCAAATGAGCCCCGAGAAAAAATAATACTTCACAAGGGAATCTCTTGATCACTGGCGTTCACAATATGTTCTACAGCTCGGAGGCGGAAAAACTTCGAGAGTTTTTCCGTGACAAGATTGGCTTCCCCTGTTTTGACGCTGGTGGCGGCTGGCTCATCTTTAACCTGCCCAAGGGGGAACTCGGCTGCCATCCTGCTGAAATCACGGATGGCCAACCTTCCGGAACGGCGCACATTTCCTTTTCCTGCGACAATTTGGAAAAAACCATTTCGGAGTTGCGCTCTCGGGGCGTGGAGTTTTCCGGTCCGGTTCATCAAGAGGAATATGGCCTGGTGACTTTTTTCCAGGCCCCGGGCGGCTTCTTAATCCAACTCTACCAGCCCTCTTACCAACCGGGATCCTAGGTCAAGGAGTTTAGGACAAATCGCATGAGCGTAAAAGAAATCGTGGGGCTGATGCAAGTGGCGGAGTCGGAGGAAATTCGCCGCAGCGCCGCCGTGATCTTGGGAGAAATGGGTTCAACCGATGGCGCCACCGGCAAGGCCCTGCTTTCCGCCTGTAAAGACTCAGACGGTTCCGTCCGGTTGGCGGCCATCCGTTCTCTGGGGAAATTGAAAGTGGAAAGCGCCCTGGACTTCCTGTTAGAGAAATTCCAGTCGGGTGGGGAAGAGGGAGAAGCCGCCGCTCACGCCGCGACTCGCCTGGGCGCTCGTGGCGTGAAGGGGTTGCACAACCTCCTGGGCAAAGTGTCCCCCGGCTTGCGCCGGTACATCGCCGCCGCCTTGGCCGCCGCCGCTACCGCTCCCGCCGATGTGGCTGCTTTAAAGCTTCTTTCCGACACCGATCCCGGCGTGGTGGAAACTACCGTCAGCGCCATGATTCATTCCCTATCGCGGCGTTCCCCTGCTTTGCTAAAAAACCTGGCCCATGCCGTGCAAGCGCTGGCAGGCGACAAGGGCATCTCCCAGGCGACCGACCAGGCAGTCACGCGCCTTTTAAGTTCTCTCGATGATCCCTCGGGGAACAAGGTGCTGTGGGACCGCATCCAACCTGATCACCCGGTGGAAGTGCGCGCCGCCGCATTGCAATCCCTGGGCAGGCACGCCTTGAAGCCCAACCCTGATCAGTTAAGGCAACTGGTGCAATGCGCCTGCTCCCGCGATTTCCCCGTTGCCGCTCCCGCACTGATTCTCTTGCAAAAATTGCCAGCCAGCCGACAATCCCTGCTCGCATGGTTTCCCTTGTTCAAAGGCCATGATCCTGCCGCCCGGCTTTTGGCCATTGAAAAACTCGGGCCCCTGGATCAGGGTGAAATTGCCCAGGCCCTGGCCAGCCAAGTTCGCCATCCGGACAAGCGGGTGCGCGAAGCCGCCATGCAGGAGGCGGCAAAAACCAAGTCCGGCCAGAAAGCCATTCTCGATTCACTCCTCATTGAAACCAACTACGATTACGCCTGGAACTTATCGCGCCTTGTCGCCGGGGTCATCAGCCTTTTCTCCCCCTTCTGGTATGGCTCGGTGTTACTCCAGGCTTTTCTCCACCTCGATAAGCAAGATCGCATGGCTGACCCGCTTTTGTTCTTGTTGCGCGAGTTCGCACCGGACCGCTTCAAGGAGGAATTGGAAGCGCGGGCCCAGGAACTTCGCAAGAAAAAGAAGTTCGAGCCGGCCGTTTCCTGCCTGCGCCACCTGGCACGCGACCCCGCCTGTTCCCTGGAGACACGACTCGATCTAGCCTGCTGCCTGCTCAAGCTTTCCCACAAGGAGTTGGCCCTCGAAGCGCGCAACGCCGATGCTTCCTTGTTGCAGTTCCTGGCCTTGGCCCATAGAGAAGACTTTCCCCTCTTCGAGAAATTGAAGAAAAACTCCTGGGTTGACTCGGAGGACCTCTTCTTCGTGGGGTTCCACCTGGCGGAGCAGGACAACCGCGCCCGCCGTGCCGCCTTTCTGATCTTGAATTATGTGGTGAAAAAGGGTGGCAAGGGGAAAACTGCCCAGGCCGCCAGGCAAAAAATCAAGGCCTGCATGCTGGACGAATGAGGGTTACAAAATGGGTCCAATCAAGGACGAACGATAAAACAGGCAATGAGCAACCAATAATTCCTTTGAAACAGCGCCAGCGGTGGGCGTTTTTCCTTTTCGGTTAAAGAACCGTCCCCTTAACCAATAAGGTCGGACCACCTACCCCGGTCAAGGCACTTAATAAAAATCCCCGCCTTTCCCCTGGCTAGACTTCATTTCAGGTGTTAGAATTCCCCCTACCTACCTGGAACGATTTTCCCACCTGGCGGTTTGACCTCATGATTTCCAAGTCCTTGACCAAAATAGCTTTCTCATTGGTTTGCGCCTCCTGGGTGGTTTTCCCGGCCTTGCCCCAGGAAAAACTGCTCTCCCCCGGCAGACCGATGGAAAAGGCCATCGACCACTACATTTCTCAGGGATGGAAAGAAAAGAAAATCCAGCCGGCCCAGCCCGCCAGCGCTGAAACCTGGCTCCGCCGCATTACCCTCGACCTCGAAGGGCGCATCTCCACTCCCGAGGAAGTTCAGGCATTCATCAACGATCCTTCCGCCGATAAGAAAATGAAGGTTATCGAAAACTTGATGAAGTCTCCCGCCTACCTGCGCCACCAAACTCGCGAATTTGAAAACCTGTTGATGAACGGTTCGCGGGGCGCTTTGCAAACCTACCTGACCAAGGCCCTGGGGGAGAACCGCCCCTGGGATCGCATCTTCAAAGAGTTGATGGTCGCTGACGAGTCGGTCGAACAGACCAAGGGTTCTTCCGAATATCTCAAGGCCCGGATCAAGGATCTCGATCGTTTGACCACCGATGTTAGCGTGGCGTTTTTCGGCGTTAATGTCTCCTGCGCTCAATGCCACAACCATCCCTTGGTTCATGATTGGACCCAGGACCATTTTTACGGAATGAAATCGTTCTTCTCGCGCACTTTCGAAGCCGGCAATTACCTCGGCGAACGGGAATTTGGCGTGGTGAAATTCCTGCCCAACAAGGGCAAGGAGAAACAAGCCGAGTTTATGTTCCTCACCGGAAAAAAAGTCACTCCCCCCGGCATGACCGAGCCCAGCAAGGAAGAACAGAAAAAAGAAAAAGAGCTTTTGGAAAAATTGAAAAAGGACAAGACCCCTCCGCCTCCGGCCAAAGTCTCCACTCGGGCCATGCTCGTCGATATTGCCCTTGGCGCCAATGACAGAGGTTTCTTTTCCAAGGCGATTGTGAACAACTTGTGGCACCGCTTTTACGGCCATGGGCTGGTAATGCCTTTGGACCAGATGCATTCGGAAAACCCGTCCAGCCACCCGGAACTTTTGGAATGGCTGGCCCGCGACTTCGCTGCCCACGGGTACGATCTCAATCGCCTGGTAAAGGGCCTGGTGGCCAGCGAGGCCTATGGCCTTTCCAGCAGGTTTGTAGGCGAGAGTTCTCCTTTGGCCAAGGATTTCGCAGTTGCCCGCTTGCGCCCGCTGACGCCTATGCAAATGGCTGTTTCACTGCGCTTGGCCGGCCAGCAAATCCCTTTGAAAGAAACTGCCAAGCGGGTGGAGGAAGCCGACCGCGGGGCGCGCGGACTGGCCGACCAGTTCCAGCAGCCGGGTGATGATTTTCAGATCGGCGTCACCGAGGCGCTCTTCCTGGCCAACAGCCCGCGGTTTATTTCCGAATGCCTGCCCGAAGGCGCAGACAAACTGGTTACCGCCATGGCAAAATTACCGTCGTCTCAAGAGCAGGCGGCACGGGCCGTGCTTTCGGTTCTTTCGCGAACCGCCAGCGACAATGAAAAAGCCGTCATCGCCTCTTACCTCACCCAGCATGCATCCAACCCGCTGGAGGGGTGCAAACAAGTTGTCTGGTCGCTGATGACGAGTCCGGAATTCCGTTTCAATCATTAAGGGGAAGGGCAGCCTTATGAAGAATCAAAACTGGTGCGGGTCGGAGGAACACGGATTCTCGCGACGCGGATTTATCCAGGCGGCGCCAGCCGCCATGGCCGCCTTCCCTTGCCTGGCCCAGCAGTCTCTGGCTGCCGAACTTAAAAAACAGGGCAAGAGCGTCATCCTCTTGTGGCTGGCTGGTGGCGCCAGCCAACTCGAAACTTTTGATCCCAAGCCAGGCGCCATTACCGGCGGCCCTTTCCGGGCCATTCAGACTTCTACCCCTGGAATTGTCATCTCCGAACTCATGCCCAAAATGGCCAAACGCTTCAAGGATACTTGCGTCATCCGTTCTTTGAACACCCGCAACGGCGATCACGGCTCGGGTGCCCAGTTGATGATGCGCGGCCGCAAGGACGAAGCGGCTTTAAAGTACCCGGATCTTGGCGCCGTTCTGGCCAAGGAACTCGGCAACCCCGCCAGCCAGGTGCCCGACTATGTTTCCTTCTTTTTGCAATCCGAGGGGAGAAACTTCTCCGGGCCGGGTTTTCTCGGCGCGCGCTACGGCCCCGTTGAGCTTTCCAAGGATGTCATGCCTGACAACCTCAATGCTCCAACCCACATTACTGAAGCCGCATTTGTCGACCGCATGGCCCTGCGCGAGTTGTGGAATGCCAGCTTTGAAAAGGGCCGCTCTTCCGCCGTGCTGGCCAGCCAGCATCAGGCCTTCGGCCGCGTGAAGGGGATGATGGAAAGCAAGAAGCTCTTCGATGTGTCGAAAGAGCCGCAAAAAGTCCGTGATCGCTACGGGCCGACCCAATTTGCCGAGCAGGTGCTCATCGCACGCAGGCTGGTGGAAGCCGGCACGCCCTTTGTCCGCGTGGCCCGGGCCTGGTGGGACAGCCATGGCCAGAATTTTGAAACACACCAGGAACTGGTGCCGGAACTCGACCATGTCATGGCCACTTTGCTCGATGACCTCGAAGAACGCGGCTTGTTGAAATCCACTTTGGTTATCACGCTGGCGGAGTTCGGCCGCACCCCAGGCATCAACTCCAGCCTGGGGCGCGATCACTTTGCCAACGCCTGGAGCGCCTCGCTTTCCGGCTGCGGCATCAAGGGCGGGTCGGTCTATGGCAAGACCGATGCCCGCGGCGACAAAGTTATCGAGGGAGAAACCGGCGCCGCCCGACTTTTCGCCACCATTTACCGCGCACTCGGAATCAACCATCAGAAGAACTATTATGTCGGTTCGCGCCCTGTGCCGTTAACCGATCCCGGCACCGAACCCCTCAAGGAAGTCCTCGCTTGAAAAGGAGCGCCTCATGAAAGTATCTTCGATCAAGCAGGTCAAAAACCATTCCCGCCAGGATATTTTGTTTGGCATCGCCAGGATTCCTGGCGCGAACAAGGCCTATGTGGCAGGCAGCGATTTCAAAATCCACGAAGTCGATTTCGACAATGCCAAGCCGGAAATCCGCGAGTTCGGCACGCACGCCAGTTATGTCACCAGCCTGAAATTGGCCGGCGAGGTTTTGATATCAGGCGGGTACGATGGCAAGCTTTATTGGTGGAAAGCCGCCGCTGGCGAGAAGGTCCGCGTTGTCGACGCCCACAAAAAGTGGATCCGCCAACTGGCCGTGTCCCCGAACGGAAAAATCCTGGCCAGCGTTGCCGACGACATGGTGCCCAGGCTGTGGAACAGCCAGGACGGCAAGCTGATTCAGGAGTTAAAAGGGGAACATCAGCCCCTGACTCCTCACCATTTTCAATCGATGTTGTATGCTTGCGCGTTTTCACCGGATGGCAAGGTGATCGCCACCGCTGACAAATCCGGCCACATCGTGACCTGGGAAGTCAAGACGGGCAAAAAAATCAACAGCATGGAAGCGCCGGTCATGTACACCTGGGACCCAACGGCCCGCAGGCACTCCATCGGCGGCGTTCGTTCCCTCGCTTTCTCCCCGGATGGGAAATTCCTGGCTGCCGGAGGTACGGGAAAGATTGGCAACATCGACCATTTGGAAGCCAACGCTCGCATCGAAATCTTTTCCTGGGAGAAAACCGAAAAAACTCAGGAACTGGTTTCCGACAAGCATAAGGGCCTGGTGGAGTACCTCGAATATCATGCCGATGGCATGCTCTTGGGCGCCGGGGGCGCTGGTGAAGGCTTTCTTCTTTTCATTGATCCGGCTGAAAAGAAAATCGTTTTCCAGGAAAAGTCCCCCATGAACATTCATGGCCTGGCATCCGCCGAGGGCATGAAATCCCTGATGGCAGTCGGCCACCACCGCATGGTCCTGTTTCAACTGGAAAGCTGAACTGGGGATTCATCTCGCCGGGGGAGGTGAGTTTAAAAAAACCTCCGGCGGGGTAATTGGAATACCCGGCTACCCTGGGCCGAGCCGTTCATCGGATTTGCTCAAGGGGTGCTGTTCCTGACGGCCGTCGGCGAAGACTGCGACCCACTCGGCCAGGCGTTTGCCCAATTTTTTACATGCCGCCTGACTTTCCTCCGACCTGGGTTCACGGGCGGTTACCGCCCCGTAATGCGCCGTCATTAACTTGCTGGCATAGTCGGTCAGGCCAAAAACCAGAAAACCAAAGTTCATGAGCAGCGTGAGGATGGATTGGCAAGCCAGCTCGCTGCCCCCGCCCCATCCACCTGAAGAGGAAAAGGCGCAGGCGATTTTCCCGTCCACCTTCATCCACTGCCCGGCCAGGGTTTCATCCCAAAATTTCTTCATGCGCCAGGAAAGCAACCCCATGTTGGTCGGGCTGCCCACGGCAATTCCCTGGCACCAAAGCACATCTTCGGGGGTGGCTTCAGTGATATTCTTCAGGCGCACCTCGGTGCCAGGAATCTGGCGGGCGCCCTCGGCCACCAGGGCCGCCATTTTGCCGGTATTTCCGCTCAAGGAATCAAAAAGAACCAGGACTTTTCCCATGGCTAGTTCCCCAATCGTGCCAAAGTCTGATATCGTTGGGTTTTAGGGAATTGGGCCTGCGAGGCCATGGGCAATAAAATCATTGGTTGAAAGAATTGGCCCCATGATGGAGTTTCCAGGCACAAGGGTTTTACACGCATGAACGGCGCAATCACTTTTATTTTCTTTTCCGCCTTGGTTCCCGCGCAAACGGGTATCACGGAAATCAAGGATGTCCTGTTGAAACCGAAACCCCGGCTGACCCCGGCGGAGTTTCATAAACCCGGGCCCTACCCAGACCGTATCATCCTGACTTTTGCCGGCGATCCCTCAACGACACAGGCTGTCACCTGGCGCACCGATACGAAAACCGCGGAATCTTTCGTGGAGGTTTCACCCATCGATTCCAGCGCCGCCTTCTCCGGGTACGGGAAAGTTGTAGGCAAAAAAACGATCCGCAAAGTGGCTGCCAAGAAGGAGATTTTGAAAACCGATCTCGGCGAGGCGGCCTATCACAGCGCCCTCATCGACTCTTTGCAGCCCGGGAGAAAGTATTTGTACAGGGTGGGTGAGGGCGCGCACTTTAGCGAGTGGCAGGAATTTAAAGCTGCCGCCAGCGGCCCCGAGCCTTTCCGCTTTGTTTATTTTGGCGACGCACAGAACGCACTGCGCGACCACTGGTCGCGGGTAATCCGCCGGGCCTTTGCCGACGCTCCGGATGCCCGCTTTCTGCTGCACGCAGGGGATTTGATCAACAGCGCCAACAGCGACGCCGAGTGGGGTGAATGGTTTGCCGCCGGCGGCTGGGCCAACGGCATGGTGCCTTCCATCCCCGTGGCAGGCAATCATGAATGGTACGACACGGCGGCAGTGAAGGCTGCCGCTATTACTCCAGACAAAGAGGCGAAAAAAGACCCGAGCCAACCCAAGACCAAGGAGGATTTGGAAAAGGAAAAGAAGGAAAAGGAACTGGCGGCGGCCAGGTACCGAGGCGGCATTTCCCGCCATTGGCGCCCGCAGTTCACTCTTCCTCAAAACGGTCCGCCCGGCCAGGAAGAACTCACCTACTATCTCGATTACCAGGGCGTGCGCCTGGTGGTTCTCAATTCCAACGAACCCCGGCGGGGAAGCGTGCACCAGGGGAAATTGGACCAGGCCCAATGGCTGGAAAAAGTCCTGGGGGAAAACCCCAACCCCTGGACTATCGTTTGCTTCCATCACCCGGTGTATTCCACGGCCGGCACCCGCGACAATCCCGAACTGCGCAAGATCTGGAAGCCGGTGTTCGACAAGTACAAAGTGGACCTGGTCCTTCAGGGGCACGATCACAGTTACGGCCGTTCGGGCATGGCCGGGCCGGGGACGGCCAGGGAGGTCGAGCGTCTTTCTGTCAACGGCACGGTTTATGTTGTTTCCGTCAGCGGGCCGAAAATGTACACCCTCAACAAGTTGCCCTGGATGGCCTCGTCGGCACAAGACACGCAGCTCTATCAGATCATCCAGGTGGATGGGAAAACGCTGCGCTACGAGGCCCGCACCGCGGCGGGCAACCTGTACGACCGCTTTGAAATCCGCAAGGATGCCAGGGGGGACCGAAGGTTAGTCGAAGGGTCTGTCCTGACCAGCGAGTTGCAGCAACAGCAGGTTCCCTCGGGGCAATCTTGGCTGGCCGTCAGTTTGATTGGGCTGGCGGCGCTCTTGGTTTTTCTGCCCAGGTTGCGCAATTGCAGAAGCTAATTTTCTCCATGCTTTTCCCGTGATTTCCTTAATAATTGATAAACTAACTTGCCGGAGTAGCCCCGCCTGTAGGACCTGCCTTTTTTTACCAGGAGCGATTTATGCGTTTAGTTCCAACCGGGTTTTGGGCATCCTTGGCCCTGACCCTTTCCCCGGTGATATTGCTGGCTGGCCCCTTTGACTGGCCGCAATGGCGCGGCGATGCCCGCGACGGCATTTGCAAGGAAACCGGACTCCTGTCCTCTTGGCCCAAAGAAGGGCCTCCCCTGGTTTGGAAAACGGCGGGGTTGGGCGGCGGCTATACCACCCCGGCCATCGCCGATGGCAGAATTCTCGGCATGAGTTACCAGGGGGAGGAGGAAGTCCTTTGGGCCAGGGAAGAAAAAACCGGCAAAGAACTGTGGAAGACGAAAATCGCCTCCAAGGGCAAAGTCGGCCACAACGAGGGATCGCGCTGCACTCCTACAGTCGATGGCGGGGTGCTGTACGCCGTGGGGTTGTCGGGCGACCTGGTCTGCCTGAATGTGCAGGATGGAAAAACCGTCTGGACGAAAAACTATGCCAAAGATTTCAAAGGCAGGATGATGTCAGGTTGGGGATTTAGCGAATCTCCCCTGGTGGACGGCGACAAACTGATTTGCACCCCGGGCGGAGATGACGCTGCTGTCGTGGCGCTCGATAAAAAAACCGGAAACCTGCTTTGGTCGGCCAAGGTGCCTCAGGGTGGCGGCGCGGGGTACGCCTCTCTTGTGATTTCCGAAGCTGGCGGCATCCGACAATACATCACCTGGCTGGGGAAAAACATTATTGGCGTTTCTGCAAAAGAGGGCAAACTCCTGTGGCGCTACGCCGGCAACGCCAATTCCACTGCCAACATTCCCACGGCCATTGTCAAAAATGACCTTGTGCTGAGTTCCACTGGCTATGGCGGCGGGGCCACATCACTTTTGCGCCTGCAAGCCGATGGCAAAGGCGGCATCGAGGCCAAGGAAGTTTACAAAGTTACCGGTGAAGATCCGCGAAACAAAATCCAGAACCACCATGGCGGCATGGTCCTGCTGGGGGATTATGCCTTTTTTGGCATGGGGCACAACAACGGCATTCCCTGCTGTTTGGAACTGCTCACGGGGAAACTGGTTTGGAAAGAGGAAAAAAGGCCGGGCAGCGGCTCTGCCGCCATGCTCTACGCCGACGGCAAACTTTATTTCCGCAACCAGGACGGCACCATGAACCTGCTGGAAGCTTCCCCCAAGGGATACAACCTTATCAGCTCGTTCAAGCTGCCCGAACCGAGCGGCAAACCGAGTTGGCCTCACCCGGTGATTGCCAACGGACGGTTGTACATACGCGACCAGGACAAGCTTTTCTGCTTCTCGGTCAAAGCGGCGCAGTAGGCAAGGATAAAAAACCCCGGTCTTTTGCCCCCCTCCCCGCTGCCAACCAGTGGGGGAAATGGGTATGGGTGATTGCCAAAAGGAAAGAACCCGCCGGTAACGCTTGGCAACAACCGAGCCCTTTGCACCCCGGAGATTAATTTGTTCTTCGCTGGGATCGCCGCGCAGAGAGCGCGGCCAATCCATCTGCCAGGCTGGAGCCTGGCGTTACCAGGGAGAAACAAACCTTGGCCCCTAGGGGCCAAGGCCCCTTGCACCCGTGGGGTTGCTCCGGGTTTGGAATTCATTTCCCCATCAGCTTTTTCATGATGTAAAGCTCCAGGCCTTCATAATCCCTTTCGGCACGGAAGCTTTCCACCACTTTGTCATCCACCGACCGAACCACATCCAAAACCTTTAGAAAGATTTCTCGGCTGTTGGCCAGGTGCCTGGTTTGGTCGGCTTGCTTGGTGGTGCGCATGGCTTTCACATCCAGGCCGACGCAACCCTGGTAGCCGGCACGCTCCAAGACCCACACAGTATTAAACGCCCGGCGCAAATCGACCGAGCCGAAACTCTTGTCCTGGTCGTACTTCAAACCATTTTGATCGTTGAGGTGCACGCTCCAAAGTTTCTTATGCCAAAGAGCGTAGGCCATGTCGTCGGAGGGATCGAGGCCGGCAAGAATGGAATGGGCGGACTCAATCAAAACGCCGCTGCGCGAGGGGTCTACCGTCTTGTAGCAGAGAGCGAGAAAATGCCCGGGGGTTGGCATGTAAGCCATATCCATCGGTTCGTTCGGTTTCATCTCCCCGAGGATGAGAATGTTCTTGTCATACTCTAGCATCATGTTGATGGCATCGAGCAGGCGCTGCGTGGCGGTGAGAGGGCACTTGGCTTCGCGGATGTAGGTGCCTTCCCGGGCCAGCCAAAGGACGATATTCTTGCAGCCGATTTGGTTGGCGATATCGATGGTGCGACGGGTCCGGTCGAGGGCATACTTGCGGTCCGCGGCGCTGTTGGAGGTGTAACCGCCATCGATGGTTCTGGGATGCTCCCACAGGCGCGGGGCGACGATTTCGGGAAACAGCCCTTCACCGTCGAGCATTTTCTTGACCTTGGCCACGGCCTTGGGCAATTCCAACGGGCCGACCTCGGTGGAAATGATGTCGTCATCGTGAAACTGCACGCCGTCGAAACCGAGCTTTTTGTATTCGCGAATCTTGGCGGCAAAGGCCACTTCCTTGCGCACGGGCGGGCCAAACGGGTCAGCGCCCATGCTGATGTTCCAGGGCCCGAAGGAAAATTGATACTGCTTTTTAGATCCTGCCATCCGTCCTGCTCCTTGAGTGAAAGAACCGTTGAATCGCCCCATGCTAACACAGAAGGAGGGCTGGGGAATGAGAAAACAGCAGGGCAGGAATGGTCATGGGCCTACTGCGCGAACTTTCAGGAATTCTCTACAAAGCCCGCATCATCACCCCACCAATTGAATCCGTGCAAGTCGCTTCCTTGGCTTTGAATCGCCTCGGCTAACATGAGGGTGTTGGAAGCGCCGTCGTGAATATCGACAAGTTTGGCGCCGAGATTTTCCGCAGAGGGGCGTTTGAAGGGCGCGCCACTCGGGGGGGTGGCCCGGATATCCCGATTGCCGAAGTTCGCTGCCTAGTTGTGATTCGTTAATCCCCCGGTCAGCTTCAGCGTTTGGTTGTGCGGGTGTTGTTTTGGCGAGCGAGTTTTTGCACCACCCATGTGCGGATTAGCTCTTCCCGCGAAACACCTTTGGCTTGGGCCAGTTGCTCGACCGCTTTGACTTCGGGGGATTCGAGAGGCACCTTGATGGCGGTGCCACGCACGAAGACCGGCTCGGCTACCCCTTCTAGTTCGTCTTCAAAATCGGTCAAGTCATGGGCGTCCCAAAACTCAGCCAATTTCTCGATGGAGTCGGTTTTTGGAAGTTTGGACTTCTTCATCGGTCTTTCCATTTTCGATATCGATGTTTCTCTTTGCCGGTCATCTCCCGCGCGGTCACCGGGTATCCATTGCCATCCGGAAATTGAATTACCACGCAGAGCAGGAAGCGACCCGCTTTGGTTTGCCCCTGTACATAGTATACCGGATTCTCTCCCTCGGATTTCCCCCTACGCACTAGCGACTTCCCGAAACAGACATCTTCCACCTCGTCAGGCGTCACACCGTGCCGCGCGATGTGCTCGATTCTTTCGGCGGGCCAGATGAACTCGTCAATTTGCATGTCAGGATTCTACACCAAATTGGCTTGTGCCCCACCACGCGACCCAACCGGAAACCAACCAGGCATCCGTGCGTTCGGGACCCGGCGTTCCCCGGATGTGCCGCAAGATGGTGACGAATGAAAGCGCCGTGGTGAACTCCAGGATAAGGTTGGTCTCAACAGCCGTAAGGCGGCCGATGAACAAGCATGACCCAGAGGCTTCGATGCATGCCAGTCAACCTGTCGCGGGCAAAATACACTTGGGCCAATCCGCCGTCATCTCCGCATACGGCAACCAACCGAGCAATGCGCTGAACGCCCAAATTCTCCAAGAAGCCGTTTTCAATTGAATCCGCCGATTCAGCATATGACGGAGGTAAAGCCCATATCCAGCAAGCTGGATGATGCCGGCGCCGGTGCCAAGAATGGCCCCGACTTCAAAAAGAAATGGCAAGCCTTGCGGCTTGCCAGGGAAGGTTTTGCTCTTCGATACCCAACTAAAACGGGCCGGGAACTTCGCCCCCGCGGGCGCTGCCCAAGGCTCGCCAAGTGACAATATCAACACTGTCGCTGATTAAACGCACGCTGCCATCGCACATGGATACAATCACCCCGCCGGAATGCCTGCTGCGGGCGAAGAAATTGGTCGGGGCGGCGGTTGTCGAAACCGCGCAAGGCGGGTTTGGCGTTTGGTTCTGGCAGTACCCCGCCGTGTAAATGCGGTCGGGTGTGGTGGTGTTCGGCAACGATTGCGTGGTAAAGCCCGCGGCATCACCCCACCAAACGAATCCGCGCAGGTCGCTTCCTTGGCCCTGAATCACCTCGGCTAACATGAGGGTGTTGGAAGTGCCATCGTGAATATCGACAAGTTTGGCGCCGAGATTGTCCGCCCCGGCGCGTTTGAAGGGCGCGCCACTGGGGGGGTTGGCCCAGATATCCAGGTTGCCGAAGTTCGCTGCATAGTTGTGATTCGTTAATCCCCCGAACGGGGTGCTATTAAGGTCTGAAGGGCAAGACAGAACCTTGAACCTCTTGTTGGAAACATTGGTGGTATTGGGTGCGCCGCTGTAGCGGGGTCCGGTGGCGTCGGTGCCTCCCCAGTTCTGATAAAGTTTCGAAACATTTTCCTGTTCGATGTACGGCAGGACCAGCATTTGCCAGGTGCCCCAGCAGCACCCGCCTTGGCCGGTGCCGGCCGGAAGCGTTCCCTTGCCATCGTGATGATTGTGCATGGCCAGGGAGATCTGCTTTAAGTTGTTGGAGCAACTCATGCGAGCGGCAGCTTCACGCACTTTTTGCACTGCTGGCAGCAGCAAGCCAATAAGTATGGCAATAATGGCAATGACGACGAGCAATTCGATCAGGGTGAAACCTATCTTGCGCATGGCAAACCCTTTCTGAAAAGAAGGAAGGAAAGAGGTCAGTCGAGTTTGAAATCCACCTGATTATCCTTGCCGGCCTCGACAGTGGCTTTCAGCGTGGTTTCCAAATTGTATTTGCGGGGCAGCAGTTCTTTGGCAATCGGGCCGGTGCCAGGGGCCTCGTCCTTGCCAGCCTTTTGCTTGGGATCGGCCATGTTGATTTGCACTTTGTAATTGCCTGGGAGAAGCCCTTTGTCCTTGGGGATGACAAAAGCCCCATTTTCTATGTTGGCCCCCCCTTCGCTTCCCTTGCCATCCGCTTCAAAGCGAATGGTGGCATTGGAAATTGCTTGGCCTTTGTAGGTGACATTGCCTTTGACCCCGACCCGCTGATCGGAAGAGCAGGAACATATCAAAAGGCATAATGTGAAAAGGGAAGGCATAAAGAAGCGCATGAGATGATCCTGGTAGAAGGGTATAATACTACTCAATTCATATTAAAGAACGATACTTCAAAATGCAACTTAAAACTCACAAGTTGTCTTCCACATTTAGAAATGTCCCCATCCTTCCACAGATAGAAATGGCCCCTTTTCCGGGGTGGTGTAGGGGTGAAGCGGAGGCCGAGCGTAGCGAGGCCGCAGCGCAGCCCCTACACCACCGGGCCCCGCTAACGCCAGGGGTGGTCTGCCCTCGGCTTCCACGCTGGCTTCGACTTCCCCACCTGCTGCGGTTCCACCGCCCTCATTCGCACCGGACGCTCCGGCAACTCCTTCCACTTTAGCTCATGGCCCTGATACTGCAATTGCATCGTGC
>SHZZ01000090.1 GCA_009692005.1 Gemmataceae bacterium
GCCTCGCGAAATTGCGGGGCAGCGGCGACGGAATCCACTGGAATATTGCCTTCCCTAGACGGTCTGCTAATTGCCAACCCGAAAGAAGCCTTTCAACACTGGGACAACTTGCTAGGGACCAGTAGCGCGGATTTGCTTATTAGAAAAATCTGCGCCTATATACGCGCGGCCCAGCCGGAAACCGTGGTGCTTTGCGAAACGGAAATTAACCCCACTCTGATGGAGGCAATTCTCCGCCACGCCTGCCTGGACGCGGTTGAAAAGGCGGGAAACAAGGACTATTTCTCAGATCAGACAGAGTACCTGGGGTTGAAACCATGGAAGGTTAAAAAGGTCCTTCTGGCCGCAAAAGAAAATGGCGCGGGAGTCCTTTTCCACACCCGCCAATCCCTGAACGCCATTGAAACCTCTCCCAGCGATTTTTGCGAACCGTTCAGGCGCTTGCTGATGGAAAAGACCGACTCGCCGGCGGTAATCGCGCTGCGGATGCTTTCTCCCGCGGGTTTTACCGGGAAGTTTCAGGACCTTTTTGATCCATCCGTTCCCGGTCTGGATGCCCGTAAAGCCCCGGAATTGCAGCCCTTGTCAAAAGAGCAAGAATCGGCAATTCGCCAAAGCGCGATGATTCGCAACTTGTTGGACCAACCGTTGGGCAAAAACTCCCACCCTGGAATACTAATTTCCAGGTTAAACAAGATTTGCGAGAACATGCCAGAAAACCAGGCTGCCCGACTGCTAGGAAACCTGGGCAAGCAATTGACCCAACAAGGGCAGTGGCCGCTGGCCAAAGAAGTTTTTGAAACGCTTTGTTTGCAATTTCCGACAACGAACGAAGCAGCCGAGGCGGCCAAATGGCTGGTTTTCCATGACGCAAGTTCCGAAGCCAGGCGGAGGCATGAACTGGGCCAATTCATCGGCCTGATCCACCATGAGTTCGGCGTTCCCAGAGAGAATCCATCTGGAGGAGTGGGACAAGATTCCAATCCCGTCCAACCTCGAGGCATTCCCATTCAAATACCAAATAACAAGCGGGCTAATCCCCTTGTTCCTCCTTTGCCCAAAATGGAGGCCAGGCACCAAGGAGAAATCCAGACCATGGATGGGGCCAAGGAGGCAAAAGCAAGGCTGCAAAAAGCGTTGGAAAGGGAAAGTAAGCTGAGTTTATTTGGCCCGCTAATGGAAAAAGATCCGCGGGTATTTTTCGCGGCGCAAGCGAGTCGGCGAAACTTGGGCCAGATCAAGGAGGCCCAAGAAAAACTGGAAGAATTCCTCGCCGGAAGCCCTACTGGAGTTTGGAAGACCAATGCCTTGATGGAAAACTGGCTGGTGAACAGGAAAGGGTTACCCCCCAAACCCGTTTACGCCGTCAAGCGAATTACCAGCAAACCCTACCTGGATGGAAAACTGGATGAGGAAATATGGAGCTCGGCTACAAAAGCGATTTTAAAAACGCGGGGCGGAACTCCCGATTCGGGTTGGGAAACCACGGCGCTAATGGCTTTCGACCCGGAATACCTGTTCCTGGGAATTCACTGCAAGAGAATAGAGGATCCTGCCAAGGAATTTGATACTCAAACCGACCAGGTGATTATTCAATTCGATCTCGACCGAGATTACACCACTTGCTTTCAGCTTCAGATAGATGCCCAGGGGAGGGTAAGAAATTCCTGCTGGGGGGATGAGACCTGGTCGCCGCGCTGGTTTGCCTCCGTTGATAAGACGGAAACAGGTTGGACCCTGGAAGCCGCGATACCAGTTTCGTTATTGGCAAATTCGCCTTTAACTCCCGGAAAGGCCTGGGCCGGGAATTTTACTCGAAAAATTGCGGGGAAAGACACTCAAGGGTGGTCGCATCCTTTGGGCAGTGGAAATCACGCCGAGGAAAACCTTGAAGGAATGGGCTTGTTAATCTTTGGTTCGATAACTCCGCAAAAAGGTGATTCCGTTGAACCGGCAAGTTTCAAGCCAAGTGGACCTTAGAATCACTCAACTTCCATTTTGATTTTGCCAATGAAGGGTTGCACCGCGGCCATAGGGGCAAGTGATTCCACGCCTGCATAAGTGTGGTGGGATATTTTAACATGATCTGCGGCCACGAAACCAAGGCCTACAGTTCCATCCAAGGGAATCCAAACGCCCCGGACATAGGCCTCAGTCCACATATGGAACCCCATAAAGGGAAGGCCGTTTTTTTCCACATAAATCAACCCGTGCACTACCCGACTGGGAATTTCCTCAACCCGTAGCAACGCGCTCAGGAGCAAAGCAGCGTGACGGCAGTCCCCGCGTGGGCGGAAGGCAATTTCTGAAGCGCTGGCAAGCTGCGCCTGGTTATCGAATGTCATCCTCTGGCGGACTAAGGATTCCAGAAAAACGGCTTTTCGCCAAGGATCCATTTCCCTTTTCGCCAAATTATTAGCTAAGAGCCTTACAGAAGGTTGGTCCCAATCCAGAAATTTGCTGGGTGCCATTTCCTCCGCCCGTGGAGGAGGCGAAGCGGGAATATCCCCTGGAGTTCGAAAAGCCCTCACCTCCAGGGTCAATTCTCCTTTGGCATTTGTTTGAATTGTTTGCCTGAAATCTTGCGGAACCTCGGGCGCCTGAGCGCCTCGGTTCAAAGGAATAATCTTGTAGGCAACTTTTAAAGAAGATTTAGCCGCGGGTATCTTTCGGTTCAAAGGGATCAAAGCCGCTTTGCCAATGTCAAAGGACTCCAGGGGGCTTTTACTATTTCCATTCCGGAAATTCCTGACTAGAAGAACTTCGCCAATCCCTTCCAATTCCGTTTTGGTAACCAGAATGTTTTGGTTTTCATCGAGGAAGAAAGTAACTGTCGGCAATTGCAAGGACTGTTCGCCCGCGACAATTTTTCCCGGAGTCATTTCGACCGCAAGGACGCTGTTTAGAACCCCTTCAGCTTTTTTCGCCATGACCTGAATGGGGGTCACACGATTCACCACGGGCAGGTAGGCTTGAAAAGAACAGACATCGCCAATTTTCCAATTCCGCTGAGCCAAAGCAAACTCCCTTCCCAGAGGGCCATAGGTTTGCAGGTTGAAGGGAACCACTGCTTCCCGGTTTCCCTCGATAATGACCCGCATTCGGTCCCCGGTCATGGTCCCTTGCAAATTAAACAACTGACGGCTTCCTTGATATTGCCTCATCCCCAGGGATTGAATTTCCCCTTTGGGCATGCGGTCTTCGGTTTCCACCAGGCGCAAGGCCACGGGGTTTCCAAAGCGGGTTAAACGCAATTGCATTTCACGGGAGTAGCGGGTTGATCCGCGAGGCAGGTTCCAGGCAGAAGTTTGCCTGGTGACTTGAATGGTTCCAATTTGGATTTCGTCTTTGAGAATGACTTCCTGATAGGGAGCCAAATCGACCGGCAAGGGTGTCAAAGATTCCGTTTGCACGGGCTGCAGGGACAAAACCGCCACTGTCAAAAGCGCAAGGGAGTGCATGCCCAGTCCTCAAAAGGGGGAACCGTTCCTATTGAGATCGAAAAGATGCCTGGCCTTGGTTCAATGTCCCGCGGTTGGGGTTTGAAAAGGGGGGCTTCAAGTTTCCCGATATTTGGGACAGGAAAATGAAAGGGGTTAACGGAATCTTGCCGACTGGCGAAACCAGGTAGGCAAAATAAACTCGCCACCAGGGGACTTTAGGCAATTCACCCACTTTTTCACGATTTTTCCACCCCAGGCACCCCTTTTTCGTGCATTTTTGTTCTTCCTCTCAAAAACATTTCAGTTGGTATTGAAAATAATATTTTTGAACCTTGGGCGGTTGGTATTCGTACCAATCCAAGCCTATACTTGTGTGTTCACCTGGTTCAAAGCCAACCCCTCTGACAAGGAACCAGTGGAACTCTAACGGTCATCCAGCAACCCAGAAAGAGGAACCATGTCTTCCTGTTTTTCTTTCAGTTCCGGTGTTTTTCCCGCAGTCGAACCGATTTCACCTTTTCGCGAAGGGTACCGTAAATGCCTTTACACCGACCTTGGCACGGGCCAGGAAATTCCCATGCTCGCCGTGGCGGTTTCCCAGGAAAAGGTATTTGATCTGTTTCTGGACTTAACCAGCCTGCTGGGATCCCTGGTGGATATCATTTTGGAAACCAGCCACCAAAAAATCGCCAGCCAGCACATCGATCTCCACCGCGAGGATGTCGATTTGCCCGTGGCGCAAAGCTATCTCAGGCAATTTGAGAATACCCTGACTAACGACGGTTGTTCCGGCGTGGCAGTTATGGCCAGAAACCGACCCATGGAAGTTCAATTCGATGAACACAAAATCATTGTGGTGTATGCGCAAAAGATCGGCCGGTTTGAAAAGGTCCTAAAAGCGCATGGAATCCGGCAGGATGATGCACTTCCGTTAGTTACAGATTTCGAACATTGCCACGCCACCACCATCGAATTTGAAGAGGAATTCCAGCAATTGACCAACCTGCTTGGGGCAGTAGAAGCCGGGGAAATTGCCAATTGGTAAACGGCTAACCTAGACAGGGAAGAACATACGGGCCTTTTGGTATGACAGCGACCCGGGAATCCGGCCCGTATTCATCCAGGCTGGCTAACACGGCCTGTTCCACGGAGTCGATCGGGATGACATGACATTTTCTCAGGGTTTCCGCCGACAACCCCTGGGAATAAACTTTGATTTTTCCCTTTTCCAATACCTTGGCAAATTCTACCATCTGCCATTGATCCATGACAAAATAATCGGTTTCCAAAATTCTTTTTTTGAAAGCCTTGATGTCCGGGTTCTCGCGAAGCACTTGCTGAAATTCGGGGCTGCCTAACCCTTCGGTGAGGCTGGCCACAAGGATGATGGTTCCTCCTTGTTTCAAAATAGGCAGGGCGCCTGTCAACCCTTTCACAGCCTGGTACCAGGTGGTATCAAGGGGGTAGCCCGCGCAAGAAGTTAAAACCACATCGACGGGTTCGGCCACCTGGGCGGAAACGACCTGACGGACAAACCGCACACCTTCCTCCCAAGCCTGAATCATATCCCCTGCCCCTGCCCAGGTGATTTGACGGTCGCCATCCACGCAAACATTGACGATAAAATCGCACCCAGCCATTAATGCAATGCGGGTGTTTTCTTCATGAACAGGGTTTCCTTCAACGATGCCGCAATCGGCCAATGGATGTTCCAAAAACTTGGGTCCATGCCAAATCTTTACGGTTTCAATCCCTGCGATCCCCGGGCAAATCAACTTGCGACCGCCGCTGAAACCCGCCATCAAGTGCGGTTCGATCAGCCCCGTGGTGATTTTCAAATCGGCCCGGACATAACGGCTATCCAGGTAGACGGGAACCCCCATCGGAGTAACCCCGAGGTAATCGTGTTCCTGGATTTCTTTCCCATGGTGATTTTCCACCCGATAATTTCGGGCAATTTCCTTCCCAACCAACTCCACCAGTTCCGGGCCTTCATTGGGGCGATGCAGACCCGTGGCGATCAGAATGGTGATATCTTTCCTGGCAATTCCTGCTTTTTCCAGGGTGGCCAGGATGGGTGGGAGAATAACTGAATTGGGCACCGGCCGGGTGATGTCGCAAATGAGAATGCAGGCGTTTTTCCTTCCCTTGGCCAGTTCGAGAAGGGGCTTGGTTCCAATGGGTTTTTCCAAAATTTTGGAAATAACCACGGCAGGATTGGGCAAGGGCCGTGCAGGTTTTATGGAAAGGGGGCCAACCACCCGGTTTTTGGGAAGCTCCACCTCGAGCCCGATTTTGCCATAATCCAGCCTAACTTTCAGCCTTTCCATGATTTCTCCTTGCATCATCGGCTCTCCTTCTGCCTTGCCGCCAAGACCCTTGATCCCTATATTTTATTAATTGCGGGTTGTTAAAAAATAGAGGGAATCATGTCAATCGATAAAAGTTTGAAAAGGAAAAACACTCTGGCCCGTTCCCGGAATGTACTCACGCGTGGAGAGCGGATAATAGCTCTGAAAACGGGAGAGAAGTGGAAAGATGGGCAAAGCCCGTTTGGCCTCCCCAAGGTGCGGGTGTTGAAAGCGGCAAAGAAGGTGAAGAAGGCTGCGAAAGAAGCCGGCGCCGCAGAAGTCGTTGCCGCGGCCGCCCCCGAAAAGAAGGCCGAAAAGAAAGACAAAAAGTAGTCGCGCTTTTTCGGAATTTTCAAAGGCAGGCTTTTTGCCTGCCTTTTTTTGTTGCCTCTTGACCAAATCCTAAAATAACATCCAAGTACCTTGGCATATTTTTCGAGGGCTTATTATCATGGACTGCGCAACACTCTCGCGGGAAATTTATCAGGAAATTTGCGCCTTTCCCATTCTCGACCCGCATTCGCACATCAACCCCCATTCCCCCGCATCCAAATCCCTCGATGACATCCTTGGTTACCATTACTACACGGAATTGGCATTTTCCGCCGGCATGAAAAAGACTTTCCTTACCCCCGAAGCCGACCCGCGTGAACGGGTTCGGGAAATCATCCGATACATGTCCCAGTTCGACAACACAGCGCAATATTCCTGGTTTTTGGAAATCGCCCGGGAGTTCCTTGGGTTTGAAGGAAACAAGATCCTGCCGGAACACGCCAATTGGCTGTGGGATACAGCGGAAAAGAAAATGGCCGCGAAGGATTGGGAAAGGCAGGTCTTAAACAAATCCCGACTGGAGAGAATTTTTCTCACCAACGATTTTGACGATCCCCTGACCGGGTGGGACACCTCGTTTTATGTTCCCTGCCTGCGCACCGATGAACTTGTGTTCCATTTCGGCGCCAACCAAGTCCGCCCACGGCTGGAAAATGTCAGTGGCATCAATCCTGGATCCGCAAAGGAACTGGATCAGTCTCTGAATAACCTATTTCAACATTTCGTCTCTCGGGGATGCCGGGCTTGCGCCATCTCCCTTCCCCCCGATTTTCACCCGGAGAAGATCTCCGACGACGAACTAGACCGAGTTTTTCGCGCTGGCGATTTCCAATCCCCAACCTGGAAACAAGGGGTTTTCTGGAAACTTGCCGAGTGTTGCGCGGCTTTTCAGCTTCCCTTCGACCTGATGATCGGGGTCAACCGCAAGGTTTTCCAAAATGGAGTTTTTCAAGGCCAGGACTTGTTCGACCAGCGGACTTCCCTGATTCAATACGCGGGATTGTTCAACGCCTTTCCCACAGTTCCTTTTTGCATTTCGGTTTTAACCAGCAATCAGAATCAAGAGTTGGCATCCTACAGTTGGATTTTTCCAAATGTTATTACCAGCGGGCACTGGTGGTATTCCAATATCCCAGCTTACATCGAGCAAGATGCCCGCGCCCGGCTGCAAGCGGTGCCAAAAACCAAGCAAATCGGTTATTACAGCGACATGTACAAACTGGAATTTGGTTTACCCAAATTTAACATGTACAGAAAAATTCTGGCGGGTATCCTGGCCCGGGATTTTGTTCAGCCTGGCGCCTTGAAATTGGAAGAAGCTCTGAATTTGGCCAGACTGGTCCTCAGGGGGAATTCCGAGAGGATTTTCAAAATCCCCGCTACCGGAAATTAGTTCTTGGGCAGTTCCACAAATAGCTCGGTCAACGGTCGGAGGATGATACTGGAGAATCCGCTGCCTTTATTGTAGCTCCACATATTCCGCATTAGTTCAAAACTGAGAAGGGAAACCACGAACAAAACAATCACCGTAGGGATCAAAAGGAAAGCAGGCAAAGGCCCCCATGGCGCCTCAACCGCGGGAGCATAAGCCACGGGTGCTCCGGTAGCGGCGTACTCTTCCTTGCCCGCCCCATCAACTTCCTCGACATCTTCCACA
>SHZZ01000036.1 GCA_009692005.1 Gemmataceae bacterium
GCGGGAACCGCGAATTTATCCGCCCGTAAGCGCCAGTCGTAAGTCGCATCCTCCTGGTGAAAGGCATTTTTATAAACCCCGGTGCGTTCATCCAGGGTTGAGAAATCCAACACGATGGGGGGGCCATCATCGGTTGTCACGGTGAGATTTGCGGGGGCCTGGATATCTGAACCAACCGGTTGGGCCACGGTTCCCTGCATCACTGCTTGCATGGAAGGCTGGGACCAATGTCCAAATTTAGGAATGCGGCGATCCGGGTTCATGGAGCCAAGAATATTATCATAGAAAGGATACCCGTTCAGGCTGTTAAAACGCATGGAGCCCGAAAAGTCGAGGACGATGGAAATATCGCGGGGTTTGTGGACCGCAGTTGCTTTGGCTTCCACATCAAAGGCATTGAAGTTGAAAATCTTGGCAAAAAAAGAGTTGTTATTTTGCGACTTGACCGTAGCCTCCACGGTGGACCAGGCATCACTGGCTGGTTTGTTCTTGCCTTTCGGGAATACCGGGGTGAAGGTGCCCTTGTTGTTATCGTAATTGTAATAGCCAATCCGAGTGGCAACTTCGGGGTCGGCTACCTCTTTGCCCAGGACCTTGGATTTGCGGGTAATTCCCAACACTGAAGGTTGCACCCCGTCGTAATTATGTTCCTCGCTGGCCAGGCCATTCAAGGTCCTGGCGCCGGCAAAAGCGGCGGCATCAGCGGTTAACTGTGCGTTGTTTTTCGCCAGCGCGATTATGCCGATGTCCACAGCCAAGGCCGTCATGCCGATCAGTGCCACCAGGGAGATGGCCAAAAGGGGAATAATCGTCCCCGGCCTTTTACAAGAGAAATCAGTCTTCATGATTTTCCCTTCCACTATTAATTACCTTCACTGCCCATGACGCTGGCGGTTTCAACAGAAAAAGTCGTGGGCAGAAAAAACAAAACGGGCATGATCGGTCGGTAAGATCCGGTTATTCTCACGCGAATTGCCCCGCCAAATTGGGAATCTTGCCAGACTGTATTGGGGATGTCTTCTCCAGTGGCCGGGTCGGCGTTTTCCACCGCCACATTGAAAGTGGAACCAAAGCGCGCCTGCTGCCCAGCCATTTTGTCCTGGACAAAGGTTATTACTTGCTGAGTGGTGGTGCCATTTCCGGTGCGGACGACGGCATAACGGGCGCCTTCCCTGACGGCATTATTCGCCACATGAAAAGTAAAAAAGTAAAGGCCATATTCCAGCACGCCCATGAACATCATGATGAAGACTACCAGCACCACGGCCATTTCCACCGCGGTGGTTCCTTTTCTTTTCATTTGAAACGGCCTTATCCGCATTGACATCCCGCTTTCAATTGCCTGGGAGAGTGGTGTTGACCTGAAACGGGTCGTTCACCAGTGAGACCATGGAAGCCGACGCCGACAAAGTCTGCGAACTGAAAATGCGGAAGGTCAAAAAATTCACATCGGCAAAGGGTATTTCCACAGTAACGGTAAAAGCTTGGCCTTTGACTCCATCGCCGGGTTGGGTTTTTGAAAGATCGCCGTTGATATAACTGAAGGAGGTTTTCACATTGGCAGTTGGAATTTTAGCGCGCCGAAGAACCGAAAGGACAATGGTTTCCACGGAAGGGTCCCCCGATTTAACCTGGATGGAGGTAAAGTTTCCCAGGGAGTTAATAATGACACCCTGTGCGCTCAAGCGGGCGCCTTCGCGGGCGGCATTGGCCAGGTGGAATTGAACCTGAATCAAACGGCCAACTTCAATCAGGCCAAAAACCAGGATTAACATAAAGGGGAGGCAAAGGGCAAATTCCACTGCTGCAACGCCGGGACGGCGCGACTTCCTGAGGCCAAAATGGGGTGGGCCAGTATACATGGTTGGGCCTTCCCGGGGCGCCTTATTAAGCCGCCTCCATCCTAGCAAAAGTTAACTGCGGCACAAATGAATTTAGGTCACAAAATGGCGGCGGGAGAGAAAAATACTGGGAAAAAGGAAAAAATTTAGAGCTTACCCAGGGGCAAATAACCCAGGAGTTGGCATGCGATCCCGAAGGGCGCTCCGGGCTCACATGACGCTTAACGCTTAACGCTTTGATGGGTAACGATTAAGGAAGGGTAGAAAGAAATGACCTGGCTGGGATTCGAACCCAGGACCTACGGATTAAAAGTCCGTTGCTCTACCAGCTGAGCTACCAGGCCTCACCTCTTTATGAATAGTTGTCTGGGGGAAAAGTTCAACTCCGGGCCCTTAGAGTTCTCCTTGTTCCGCCAGCCATCTTTCCGCATCCAGCGCTGCCATGCATCCGGAACCCGCCGCTGTCACCGCTTGCTTGTAGTAATGGTCGGCCACATCCCCCGCCGCGAAAACCCCCTCCACGCTTGTCCAGGTGCGAAACGGCTTGGTCCAGCGGATGTAGCCATTGGCCTCCAGCTCCAGCTTTCCTTGGAGAAAATCGGTGTTGGGAGTGTGTCCAATGGCGACAAACATTCCGCTGGCCGGCAGATCCCGGCCGACGGTGCCGTTCAATCCCGCCAATTTTACCCCGGTCACCCCGTCCTGGTCATTGCCCACGACTTCATTCACGGCGGAATTCCAGCACGGCTTGATCTTCGGATTGCTCAGCGCCCTATCCTGCATGATCTTGCTGGCCCGCAACTTGTCCCTTCGATGAACTAAATAAACTTCACTGGCAAACTTGCTGAGGTAAGTGGCTTCTTCAACGGCGGAATCGCCGCCACCCACCACCACCAGCGGCTTGTTGCGAAAGCGGGGCAAGGCCCCGTCGCAGACGGCGCAGGCCGAAACCCCGCGGTTTTTAAAATTGTCCTCGCTGGGCAAGCCGAGGTAATTGGCCCGGGCCCCAGTGGCGATGATCACGGCCATGGCCTCCGTAACTTCTCCTTCCAGGGATTTCACCTTGAATGGGCGGCGGGAAAAATCGACCTCGGCGATGTCGTCGGTGATGATGCGGGTGCCGAAATTCACTGCCTGCTGGCGCATGAGATCGACAAGTTCCGGGCCGGTGACGCCATGCCCCGGCGGGGCCGCCTTGTCCTGAACCCAATACGGCTGGCGCTCGGGCGGCAGGGCCGATTCCAGAAATTGGAAGAGTTTCCCGGCTGGGAACCCGGGGTAATTCTCCACCTCGGTGGTCAGGGCGAGCTGGCCCAAGGGAAGCGTGCCCTTCATGCGGTTCTCTTCCGTAATGGCGCCTTCGTAAACCAAGGGTTGCAAATTGGCCCGGGCGCAATAAATGGCAGCGGTCCAACCCGCCGGGCCTGACCCCACTATCACCACCTTCTCTGCCATGCTTTCTCCTGAAAAAATGCTGCCAATGTCCGGCAGACTGCTACCATAATTTGTAACGCCAGGCTATTTTAGGAACCGTGATGCCCGGGCGCAACGACCCGGAAGACAGAGATAATTCTTTCGATGATACACCAACTGACCAAGCTGCGAGACATTCTCCATTATGTGCCCCGTTTCCGCGACCGCACTTTCGTTATCGCCCTCGATGGCGCCGTGGTCGAATGCGAAAACTTCCGCAACATCATACTGGACATTGCCTTGTTGCGCAGCTTGAACATTGATGTGGTGCTGGTACACGGTGCAGCCCATCAAATCCACAAGCTGGCTGGTGAAATGGGCAAGAAAATCAGCAACGCCGATGGGACAGGCATCACTGATTTCGAAACCTTGCAGATCAGCCTCCTCGCCGCCAATCGCGTTTCCCATGAACTTTTGGAAGGACTTTCCGCCAGCGACCTGCGCGGCGCGGTGGGCAACGCTGTTATTGCCCACCCGGCGGGAATCTTGCAAGGCATTGATCAGCAGCACACCGGCCGGGTGGAACGCGTCGATACCGGTCTGCTCGCCTCGCTAATAAAACAGGGAATCGTCCCGGTCATTCCCCCCCTGGGAAACGATGGCGAAGGGCACAGCTACCGGCTAAATTCCGATGCGGTCGCCTTTGAAATCGCCCGCTCGCTGCAAGCGGTCAAGCTGATTTACCTGACCACGCACCGCGGCCTTACCTGGCAAAAGCCCCAGAAGAATTCCAAGGACAATCTCGTCAGGCAAATATCCGTGGAGGAAGCCGAGAACCTTTTGAAAAAGCAAAAGGATGGCATTACTCCGGAGATTTTGTCGAAGTTGGAACAAGCAGTGAAGGCCGTTCGGGGTGGCGTTCCGCGGGTCCACCTCATCGACGGGCAGGAAGAGGAAGGTCTTCTGGCCGAGGTCTTTTCAAACGAGGGGATCGGCACACTCATTCATGCCAATGAGTATGTCGCCATCCGCAAGGCGCAAAAGAAGGATGTGCGGGCCATTCATTCGCTTATCCGCACGGCGGTGGTCAACGATGAGCTCATTGGCCGCACGCGGGCCGAAATTGAGAAGCAAGTAGACGATTTCTTCGTGTTTGAAGTGGACAAGAACCCAGCGGGTTGCGCCGCCATCCACCTCTATCCGCAGGAGAAAAAGGCTGAGCTGGCTTGCCTGTGCGTCGACCCGCGCTACGAGAACCAGGGTATCGGCACCAAGCTAATGCAGTATGGGGAAACGCAAGCGCGGTCGGCGGGGGCGCATGAATTGCTTTGCCTGTCGACGCAGGCCTTCCGGTTTTTTCAATTGAAGGGAGGTTTTCAACCGGGCGCGCCGGAGATGCTTCCTTCAGCGCGGAAGGAAAAATTCGACAAGAGCGGGCGCAACTCGCTGGTGTTGATGAAGAAACTGGTTTGACCCTGGACCCGTTGGCAATTCCGGGAGGGAATGTGGAGCTGTTAACGCCAGGGGCCCGCCCGGCAGAATAAATAGTGCTTTTTTCTTTAGGGGCGAACGGTTACCCCTTCTTTTTCTTTCCCTTCATATCGCCTTTGCCGCCGCTTTCGATCTGCCTGACCGCTGTTCCCACCGCCTGCATGAAATTCTTGTCTCTGCGGGCGTTCTTGTCTTCCATGAAATCGCGGAGTGGTTTGAGCGCTTCCTTGGCGTCGGGGCCGATTTTGCCCAAGGCTGTGGCGGCCTCGATGCGCGCCGTCGTGTTTTTCAAAGTGTTCACCAGTACGGGAACGGCGGCCTTGGCCTGGGGGCCGATTTCCCCCAGGGCGCTGGCAGCCCGCGTCCGCATGGCCCCATCGGGATCGCTTTTTAAAACGCTTCCGCCCTTGTCGCCACCTTTTTTCTTCATGTCACCGCGGGGGGTGTCGGAAAGAAAGTCCACCAGGGGAGTTACGCCGTCGGCGCCCATTTTCCCCAGGCTGCCCAGCGCCGCCTCGATGATATCCTTGCTGGGTTCGCGAAGCAGAAGGGTCAAGACTGGCACGGCCATTTTCGGGTCGGCGCCTATGGCACCAAGCGCTTGCGTGAGAAACTTCCTCACATATTTATCAGTCTCTTTTCTCAAGGCGGCGATGATGTCCGGCCCCGCGGACTTGGCTTCGCCTTTTAGCTTGCCAATTTCCGCCGCTGCTTGCCGCCTCTCATCGGTATCAGAGCTTTTCAATTTCTTCACCAAATCGAGAACATCGTCGGCGACGATCACCCCGCCGAACAACAATACAACTGCAAAGGAAAAAGTTCTCATCGACATGCCTCCCGGATTTTCTCCCCTGTCCTTTAGACCGCGAAACACCTGCTGCGGTTCCCAGGCGGGGAGTGCTTCCGCCGCTATTCTAATTGAATTTCTTCAGGAATGACATTTCCGGAACAGGATTTTCTTGTCCTGCCCGCCCTGGCCGCATAAAAAAACGCCAAGACAATTATTCCCTTTTTCCCAGGAGTGGCACATGGCGACCAAGCAAAGTAGCAAGAAAAAACGGCTTATCCTTCGCACGGGGGAAGCTCTGGTTGAAGGCGTCCTCGATTACCTTTGCGCTGAGCCCGAGATCGTTCTCGGAGAACTCGACGGGCCGGTTGGCCATGCCATTGCCAACCTTATTGGCGACCAGGTCAAAGGCCACACCAAGGTCTACGCCATTCTCAACAGCGATGTCCAGGTCCGCCCGGTCACCGTCATGGTCAGCAAGGTGACGGTGCGCGACCATCGCTACACCAATATTTTGATGGGAACAGTGCAGGCGGCGATAGCGCATGGCGTGCTGGATGCTGTCCGCGCCGGCGACATCCCCAGGAAGAAAGCCGACGAACTGGGCATCATCTACTCCGTTTGGCTTGACCCGAACATTCTCAATGTCCCCGCCGGGCAGGTTGACCATAAAGCCCTGTTCGATGTGCACCGGGAAGCGACCGCTAAAGTGATCCGCAAGGCTGTGCGTGGCGAACCTACCATCGACTGGCTGTTAAAGAATCAGAACACGGTGGAACACTATTTCCATCAACAGGGGATTGAGGGGAAGTGCTAGGTCATGAGATTGGCGAAATAAAACGAGGCCGAAGTGTCAGCGGGGGATTTTCCAGCAGGTTGCCCTGGTGATTTCTTCCAGATCCATGGGCCCTTCACTACTAAACAACGAGTGCAGTTCAGGGTCCTTGAGAACCTCGCCCAGTTTCATTTCCTTGCCGTTGACCATTACCTTTTCGTGGATCAGCCGGACGCCATGGCTGTAATCGACATACCAATCGACATGGCCGGTGTAGAGCGGTTGAATGGGCCTGCCATCTGGGTAATGCCAGCCGTAGATCCCCACGCGGTTGGGTTTATCCTTGAGACGGTTGGACCAGACGAGGTCCTTTTTAATCCCGGCCACCAGCATGCCGTGCTTATGGTTCGGAACCTGCCCTTCGATGATTTTCTGATGTTGAAAAAAAGTCGCGGGGGCATCGCGGTTCACTGTCAGCGGCTTCGGTTCCAGTTTTAATAATGCCGCCTGGTGCAAGTCGTCAGAAATCTTGGCGGTCAACAAGGTGCAACCGGCCACCCGTGCGATGGCCAGCGCTGTGCCCGGATTCATGGGCAGTCGGAAAAAATCCTGGTCTGTCCCCACCGCCAGATAATCGGGCATGACCTGGATCACTGCCTGGATTTTTTCTCCTTTGGGCGTAGTGGCCTGCACTTGAACGGGAACCAGTGTCCTCAGGAAGTTGGGCATATTTCCGTCGAGAATTTCTTTCAGGGCCGCGGTCTCGCGCTCTTCTCTAGGCAAATTGCGGATGATTTCCAGAAACTCGCTGCCGGTCTTTGCTCCAGCCTTGCGTGAAGGCAATTTCAATTTGACTTTTTCAGTGGTCTTGGCCAAAATCGCCTTCCCCCTCGGCATGGCCTGCGGCTTTTCCTGAATGAACTTCGAATAAGCCCTGGGCCCGCCAAAGGCCCCCCATTTTCCTTCCAGGGGAGTGTTCACGGTCAAGGCCTGCAATAAGCCGTTCATTTCCCCGACCAGGGCCGTATGCAGGATTTTCACTTCCGGGTTGGGGTGAACATAAAATCGCGCTTGCCCGTTCATGCCCAGTGTGGCGGAAAATGGCCCGAGCATGGATTTCTCAAAAGCCACTTCCTTGAAGCTTTGAAGCATGCGGACGGTGGCGCGAAAAGTGCCTCCTTCCGGGCCAACCACCTTTTTCCCGTTCAGCATGACTTCCCTATCGTCGTAGGCGATGACCACCAAGGATCGCGAGGAATCTCCTTTTAGCCAATCATGCATTTTCTTCCCATGGCCCTGTTCTTGGGAAAAGGAATAGTTGGCATCGAGAAAGGCAATCCGGCCGATCGTTGAGGGGATTTTCTCCCCTGCGTTGACGCTGCCCAAGATAAAGGACCCGCCGCCGCTATGTCCGGTCAGGGTGATCGGTTCACTGGAGTAATCGCGGGCCAGGTTTTCCACCAGCGAGGCGATGATTGAATCCGCCCGCGGGTTGTCTTTGCGAAAGGCCGGCCAGCTCAGTTCGGGCGCCTGCACCACCGCCAGGATAATGTCGCGGGATTTATCCAGTTCACGCAGTTGGCGAACCTGCGCCCCCACATGCTGAATATCGAGTTTCCAATCCGAACCTGGGGAAATTTTGCAGCCAAAGGTTTGCTCAATCGTGCTGCCATTGGGCGTGGCGTAGAGGATCAGGTGGCGAGTTTTTCTCTCTAGGGCAAGAGGCGCGTTGATCAGGACGCGCGCGCCGCCTTCCTGAATAACCCAGCGATTCTGTTCGTTGAATTCACCCGCCAGGAAACTTTCCAAAGGTGCGCTGCTTACAACTGAAACTGTGGAAGCGGCAAGGAGAAGTGCGAATAGTCCCTGAACCAGGAATTTCACGCTGCCAACCATGCTCATGAACCCTTGCAGGCGGGTTAGCCGGGTTATTTCCCAATGCAGACCAGTTCCGCCCGCGTGCGGATGAGGATCTTACCTCCGGCCACGGCGGGGGAGGCCAGGATGGGTGAACCGAGGTCGTTTTGCGCCAGCACTTCAAAGCGGTCCGCGGCCTTCACCACATAAATTTTCCCCGATTCACCGCAAGCGTAGAGCAAGCCCCCGGCTTCAATAGGTGAAGCCGAAAACTGGTCGGGCAAGCGTTCTGTCCACAACAGTTTCCCCGTGGCGGCATCGAGGCAAGTGGCCACGCCCATGTCGTTGAAGGTGAACAACCGCCCGCCCACGAGAATGGGGGTGGGCACATGCGGCCCATTGCGGACCGACTTCCACACGGTGTTGGCATCGGTGATGTTGCCCGCCCCGCCCAGTCGGAAGGCGATGGTGGGGCCGTTTCTTCCCGAGGCGCAAAAAGCCATGTCCTTCCCCACCACGAGTGTGGGAACGACTTCGACGGTGGGGCCTTCCAAAGTCCACAGGGTGTTGCCATTGGCGGGGTCGTAACCCTTGACGGTTTTATTGCCTGCGAAGACGACCTCATCTCGCCCGCCGTTGTTGATCACCACGGGAGTGCACCAGGTCATGGCGCGGTCGCGTTTGACTTTCCACAGAAGCTTGCCGGTCTTTTTGTCCAAGGACAAGGCGATGGAGTCGCTTTGATTTTGGTCGTGGAAGAAGAAAACCTGGTCGCGGTACAAAACGGGGCTGGAGCCGCTGCCATGCGTCGTTTTGATGGGGATATCCTTGTAGTGCCAGAGGACTTTGCCTTCCATGTCGAGGCAAATAATTCCGGCCGAGCCGAGAAAGGCGATAACTCGTTCGCCATCGGTGACGGGTGTGGCCGAGGCGAAGCCGTTCTTGTCGCGCACGCCGGACTCGGGGGCTGGCCCGGGGACGGGGGTGGTCCACAATAATTTTCCGTTCTCCAGAGCCATGCAGTGAACAGCGCGGTTGTCGCCTT
Source organism: Gemmataceae bacterium (assembly GCA_009692005.1). GTDB lineage: Bacteria > Planctomycetota > Planctomycetia > Gemmatales > Gemmataceae > SHZZ01. Next base: position 9,210 of record SHZZ01000036.1, read on the forward strand.
TCTCGCCGGAAGAGGTGAGAAAGATCCTGCCATCCCAGACAATGGGGGAGGAATTGCCCAAGCCGGGCACGGGCGACCGCCAGGCGATATTTTCCTGCGGACCCCACTTGACGGGGAGTGAAGATAAGCCGGTCAGGCCCTGGCCTGTGGGCCCGCGAAACCGCGACCATTGCTTTTCCGCGCCGGGGGAGGGCAGCACCATGTGAACCTCCTGTCCCTGGATTGAACCTTTGCCAGCCCGGGTGCCGCCGATTTCAGCCTTTTCTCCCTTATCAAAGGGAGGCACGGTCTTGTAGCGTAAATACCCTTCGCGCATGAGGTCGAGAAAATCGGCGCGGATTTTCACCCTGCGCTCGTAAGCGGCCTTCAACCCGGCATCGGCGAGAACCTTTTCTTTTCCACCATTCTTTTCCAGAAACGAATCGGGGTTGTCCGCTGTGAAAGCCCGCTGCCATTCCGCTGCCAGATCGGTCACCAGCATTTTCTTCGTCACCAGTTCCCGGTACGACGGGCTGGTGACATCCGCGGCCAAGACTTTGAGCTGCGGGTCGAGCGGGAACTTGTCCGCAATCTCGTCGGCCAGGGAACATGTCCCGGCGAGAAGAAAAATCACCAGCGCGGTTCTCATGGATGAACTCGTGATTAGGGTTAGCGGTCGAACTCGAAGCGGCCGTTGTCTTTGCGGGAGGAATATTCAGCGCGGAAAGATTTCTCGTCAGCCAGGGCTTTGAAAGTGAAGACGCCAAAGCCTGGCAGGCGTTTGCTGCCTTCCAGCTTTATCTTGTTGCCTTCCTTGCCGGTGACGGCCAGGTTGGCGCGGTAGCGGAAGGGGAAGACTTTGAAAAAGCGGCCGGTGAAAAGGACATCGTAAGAGCCGTCACCAGCAGGTTGAAAAGTAGCGCGCATGGGGCCCTGGTGGCCGGAGCCGTCGCTGATCCACAGGCCGGACCAGGAACCTGATAAATCCGGGGCGGGCGGGTCCTTTGCCTGCAGGCTGAAGGTTGCCAGGCAAAGGAAAAGCAAGGCGCCAGCCAAGCGGATTTTTATCATGAGAATCCTCGCGTTCAGAAAGGTTACGGTTTGCCCGGGAAAGTATGCCCCTGAGCTTCCAGCCGGACTTTATACAGGCTGGTGCGGGCCGTGACAAAAAGAGTTTTCCTGTCTGGCCCGGCGAAGGTGCAATTGGAAGGTTGTTCGGGAAACACCAACAGGCCAAGTTTTTCACCCTCTTTAGAAAAGACCTGAATTCCCATAGCGGAAGTGATGTAGAGATTCCCCTTGGTGTCAATGGTCAGGCCGTCGCCCCCGCCGCCCTTTTTGCCCTTGGGCTGATCCAGCGTGGCGAAAACTTTCCCCGCCCCGATCTTCCCCTGGCTTTCAACCGGGTAAGACATCATCTCCGCCTGGCCTGTGGGGATGACATAAAGGGTTTTCTCGTCCGTCGAAAGGATCACGCCATTGGGGTTGGGCAGATTGTCGAGCAGGCGGGTTACCTCTCCCTTGGCGTTGAGATAATAGACGGCGGCTTTTCCCTGGGGCAGCGGCATGGGCGCGCGGAAAGTTGGGTCGGTGAAATATATCCCCCCATGGCTGTCCACCACCAGGTCGTTGGGGGCGTTGAATCTATTCCCCTTGTAGCCTTCAGCCAGGATTACTCTTTTCCCGCTTGGAGAATAAGCGGCCAAACGGCCATCCATTTCGCAGGCAATCAGCCGACCCTGGCCATCGAACATGAGCCCATTGGCGTGGTTGGACTTTTCCACGAAGGTGGAATGCTTGCCCTCAGGAGTGAGCTTGTGGATTTCCTCGTTGGGGATGTCGGTGAAGTACAGGTTGCCTGCGTTGTCGGCAGCCGGTCCTTCGGTGAAGGCAAAGCCGCCCTGGGCCTTTTCCACTTTGCCCACGGGCCCGATGCCGGGAATGGGATCCGCCATTAAGCTGGCCGACAGGGTTGACAGAACCAAGACAGAAAACAATTTTCGCAACATGGCACACCTCAGCCAACAGGGTAATTGCCAAAGTTATCTTTTGCAAGAACCTTCCCGGGAGGTTGTCTTCCACATTTAGAAATGTCCCCATCCTTCCACAGATAGAAATGGCCCCTTTTTACGGGGTGGTGTAGGGGCGAAGCGGAGGCCGTTGCTCGACAAGTATTTGCCCAATCACCCCGGGTTTTTTTCTTTTTCCGCTTCCTGGCGAATGTGGTTCAACACCCGCATGTGAATCCGGTGGATTATTTCATCGGAAAGGGCGCCCCAGTAACTGGCGGGCCACATGCGATTGAGATACCAGGTGGTGCCTTCCAGCCGGGTCCGGCCGTTCCCCAAATCCACCAGGCGGAACTCGCCTTTCTTGCTGACCAGGTAATGGTCCAAATGTGGCGGGTGAATGGCATACGGGCTCCATTCCTCCATCGGGCAGGGTTGTTCCTTGACATCGAAGGCCAGGCGCTTGGGCTTATCCCACACAGTAATGGGTTCAACAAAGGGGCCGGTGGAAAAGACGCAATGGCGAACCGCACCGGGGCCTTCGCCACGAATTTCCGCCCGAATGGGGTAGGCCATGCCAACGCGAAACATCCATTCCCGGTTATCCCCGGGTATTTCCGAAAAAGAAACCACATGATTCCAAACCACGCTGGGCGGCTGCTGGATTTCGATCCAGCTCACGACTTCCCTCACGGGCGGTTCTTCCTGCAAGATGGATTCCATGCCGATGAACAAGGGCAAGCCGGGAATGTAAAGGGCCAGGAAGGCGCCGTAAGCGCCCTGCAGCCAGGGGCGCGCCTGCACCATGTAACCAAAGCAACTGCCGAGAAAGGCCAGCAAGGTCCCGATCGGTAAAAACATGATCAGGCAAATGGCGCCTTCAATCCCCACAAGGAATAGGGAACAAAAAGTGAGCAGGGCGCAGGACATGCCAAAGCCAAGGCATTCGCCAAACCCGCGCTGCCTTTTCCAGCCATAAAGGAGTACAGCGAAAAAACCCTGGGCAAAAGGAGCTCCCAGGAACAGGCCAAAGCCATAGTTGCCCAGGAACTGCGCGGAAAAAAGCACAACCCCCACCGTGGCAATGACCGAGAGAATGGAAATCCCCAAGGTGGTGGCAAAGGGCTGGCTCGTTTGCGGGTGAAGTAGCGGGCTCTGGCCTTCTTGGCCTGCATCGCCTTTTTTTTCTGGCGCCAGGCACAATACCCCAATGAAAGCGAAATTGATAACCGGCAAAAAGAAGAGCGCCACTAATCCCAGAGGCAACCCCGCCGAGCGCAACCGCCGAAAAGTCATCCAGGTGCCCACTGCGATAAAGGGCAGGGCGGTCCCCATCATAACCAGGCCAGATTGCCTGGTTTGCGGGTCCATGTCCCAGAGGTTTATCTTCTCAAAGGCTGGCCAGATCAAATAACTCAAGGGCGACCATGGTATTTGTAAAAGGAAATGAGCCACCATCATGTCGAGGAAATATTTGACGCCAAAGAGGAGAAATCCGGTTAGGGCGTAGTTGCCCCGGTTCACCGGGCTTAACAGGATTTGCTGAAATTTCATGATTGCGCCCTCAATTGGAATGATCAATCATGATAACCGCTTCCCTTTCATCAGGATAACTTGGCTTCGCAGTCATGATTTTTTTTAACGGGACTGGACCTTGAACTCCTTCAACCTCACCCCAGCCCATTTTTTCGCAGCAGGCTTGAACCTCCGCCTGGCCAAGAAAAAAGTCAATGCCTGGCGATACCGGCTGGTTTGGGCCATAGTAACTCTTTTCCTTTTCACCAAATTTCTGTTCCTTTTCCTCTTGCCTGGAGAATCGGGCGCCTTTGTCGGTATGGGAACCTGGCACCTTGTTTTGTTTGTTTTCATTTGCGGAGCCTTTATCTCCATCGAAATGGTTTACAAAAAAGTGCAGGATTACTTTGTCGATTGCGAGCAAGTTGAGCCCGATTGGATTAAATACTGCATGGTATTGCTGGAAAACAATTTCCCCATATTTCTGATACTGCTTACCAGCTTGAGGGAGCCCTTGGGCCATGTCCTGGAGGAAATCCCCCCCCCTTAGCCATGCGCCTTTATTGCTCCTTTCCATTCACTACTTGCGTTTCCGTTTTTGTTTATTCGCGGGGATTGTGATCGGCCTGGAAAGAGGCTTTCTCTTCTGCTGGGCATGGCATACGCCGGGAAGCGGCTTGAGCGGCCAGCCGCTCGATTATCTTTGGCAAATTGGTAATATCAATGTAACGGCGGTGGTGGCGGGCGGTATTGCCACTCTCACTCGCAATATGATGGAAGCCGCCATCCGTTTCAGCGACGAAAGAAACCTGGCCAAAGACACTTTTGGCCAGTTTGTGTCGAAGGATGTGGCCGAGAAAATATTACGCAATCGGTTCAGTTTCAGTGGCGACACAATTCAGGCCGGTGTGCTCTTTTTGGATATTCGCAATTTCATTGCTTACAGCTCGCGAATTTCTCCGGAAGAAACGGTGGCATTTCTCAATCAGGTCTTTGGTTTTTCTGTCGAGGAGATCGAAAGAGAAGGAGGTGTGGTAAACAAATTCCTGGGAGACGGATTTTTGGCCATTTTCGGGGCGCCCTTGCCACATGCGGAACCGGTGGCCGCCTCACTGCGGGCTTCGCAAAAGATTTTTCTCGCCCTGGAAGAATTCAACCGGAAAAAAAGCGGCAGCCCGATTGCCCTCGGCATCGGCATCCATTACGGCCCGATGGTGGCGGGGGTCATCGGCACGAAAGAACGCCGGGAATACACCGTCATTGGCGACACGGTGAACATCGCCTCCCGCATCGAGGAGATGAATAAGGTGTTTGGTTCGCGGTTGCTAATTTCCTCCCAGGCGGTGGAAACCCTCCGCCCAGGGGAAAAAGCCCTGCTTTCACCCCTGCCCCCAACCCATATCAAGGGAAGAAGCGACAGCCTCATTGTTTATCGGGAGGCGCAAGTCCCCTCGGCTTGATCAACCGAGGTTCACCGTGACGGTTTTCAACTCGGTGTAATGTTCCAAAGCCGTTTCCCCGTTTTCTCTTCCCTGGCCCGACATCTTGAAGCCGCCAAACGGCGTGGTGGTGTCCACGACATGGTAGCAGTTCACCCAGATGGTGCCGGCCTTGATTGCCCGAGCGTAGTTATGCGCCTTGTCGATATTCTTGGTCCAAATCGCGGCCGCCAGGCCGTAGTTGGTGTTGTTCGCCCGTTCGATCACTTCGCCCATGTCTTTGAAAGGCAGCACGCTCACCACTGGGCCAAAGATCTCATCCTTGGCAATTGTCATGGAATCGCGGACTCCATCGAAGATGGTCGGTTCGACAAAGTAGCCCTTATTGCCTTTCCTGCTGCCGCCGGTTACCAGGCGGGCGCCCTCCCTCTCGCCGATATCGACATAGCGCAGGATCTTGTCCAATTGTTCCTGGGAAACTTGCGGGCCCTGCTCGGTGGCCTCATCGAGCGGGTTGCCGACTTTTCTCTGCTTGGCTTTTGCTGCCAGCCGTTCCACGAATTCCTTGTGAATCTTCTGTTCGATGAAGAGCCTGCTGCCGGCGGTGCAGCACTGGCCGCAGTGGAAGTAAATGGCGTGAAAAGCGCCGGCCACCGCTTGCTCCATGTCGCAGTCAGCGAAGACGACATTGGGGCTTTTTCCCCCGAGTTCAAAAGTGGTGCGCTTGAGGGTGTCCGCGGCGCGTTTCTGAATAATTTTGGCGGTTTCCACATGCCCGGTGAAGGCGATTTTGTCGATCCCCGGGTGGACCACCATGGCATCGCCAGTGGTTTCCCCAAAACCATTGACCAAGTTAATGACACCTGCGGGAAAGCCAGCCTCGATAGCCAGTTCTCCGACGCGCAGGGCGGTGAGCGGGGTTTGTTCCGCCGGTTTCATCACCACCGTGTTGCCGCAAGCCAGGGCAGGCCCCCATTTCCACGCCAACATGAACAAAGGAAAGTTCCAAGGAATGATTTGCCCGACCACTCCCACCGGCTGGCGAAGGGTGTAGGAGAGGAAATTCCCGCGCACGGGCACGGTGCGCCCTTCGATCTTGTCGGCCCAGCCGGCATAATACCGGAGTGAGTTGGCGGTGCCGATGAGGTCGCCGCGCGAATCGGTAATGGTTTTGCCGCAATTGTAAGTTTCCAGTTGCGCCAGCTCCTCGGCATTGGCGTCAATCAGGTCGGCGAGTTTGAACAAAAGTTTGCCTCGGTCGGCGGCGTCCATGCGGGCCCAGGGGCCTTTTTCCAAGGCATTGCGCGCGGCCGTCACGGCCAGGTTCACATCCTTGGCACCGGCGGCGCCCACCTTGGCAATCACTTCGCCCGTGGCCGGGTTGTAGGTTTCAAAAGCGCCGCCCTCGATCGGATCGACCCATTTGTTGTTGATCAACATTTTGGTCTGCTTGATTTTCGGGGTTTTTTGGGCTTTGACAGCTTTTTTAATCGTGGCGCTCATGCATGGATTCCTTGCAATCAGATCGGCAATCTAGGCAGCCGAAACAAGTTAAGGGTAAAGAGCAAAGCTCGGCAAGCATGATAAATCCTCCTTGCCAAGTTGCAAGCCTCTTCTCCTTTTCCTCACCCTTTTTCCTTTCGGCCTTGCTCCCAACTACTTTTTCTCGGTATAGAAGCCTTTTGCAGGGCGAAGGAATGCTCTGAAAAAAAAGCGGCAAGGAGGCCACGGCCATGTTGAATATTCCCCGTATTTCGTTCAAAAGCTGGAAAAACCGCCTCGGGCTCGCCGCCTTTTCCCTCACCCTGGTCTGCACCGCCCTTTTCCTCGCCAGAAAATTACCCCAGAGCAAAGCCACTGCCCAGGCGTCAGCCCCTAAAGTAGCGCCAAAAGGAAAACCCCAGCCCCCGGCCCCACTGCCAGCTTCCTTTCAGGAAACCGGTAAGAGCCTCATCACGCCAGTAACCCCTTCCGACTATTCCTCTCGCGTGGTCGCTTACATCTACGAAAATATCCCCATCACCCGGGAAGAATTGGGTGAATATCTGATTGCCCGCTACGGTTCGGATCGGCTCGACCTATTGTGCAATAAAAAAATCATCGAAAGCGAATGCCGCAAGTTCGGGATCGAAGTCACCGCGGCCGAGGTGGAGGATGCACTGGCGGAGGACCTCAAGGGATTGAATGTCGACCGAAAAACCTTCGTCGATAAAGTTTTGCGCAACTATCGCAAAACCCTTTATGAATGGAAGGAAGATGTCCTGCGGCCGAAGCTGTTGCTGGGCAAGCTGGTTCGTTCCAAGATCAAGGTGACGGAAGAGGATGTGAAGAAAGCCTACGAGGCTTACTACGGTGAAAAAGTGGAGTGCCGGGTGATCATGTGGGAAAAGGGCGCCGAGCGAGCCGTTCTGGCCGAGTACCCGAAACTGCGGGATTCCGAAGATGAATTCAATCGGGCGGCGAAGAATCAGAAAAGCGCTTCGCTGTCAGCCACAGCGGGAAAGATCCGTCCTTTTGGCCGCAGCACCACCGGCAACGATGAATTAGAAAAGGCGGCTTTTTCTCTGCAACCTGGTGAAGTCAGCTCGGTAATTGGCACCCCGGAGGGCCTGATAGTGGTGAAGTGCGACAAGCGCATTCCCGCCGACACCACGGCCAACCTGGAAACCACCCGTGACAAATTAGTGAAGGAGATCATCGAGAAGAAAGTGCAGGTCGAAATTCCTGTGGCCTTTGCGGAAATGAAGAAAAAAGCCAATGTGAAAATGATTCTGCAAGGGTCGAGTCAGGCGGAAGATTTGAATAAAACCGTGGCGCCGTTGTTGAAGGAAGTTGACGATGCCTTGAAATCTGGGTTCAAAGGCGGGAAATAAGCTTAATAAGCGGGACAAGGTTCGTTTCCCAATCAATAGACTTTTCGCCTACTTTTTAAAACCTTTCGAGCCGGGAATTCATCTCGCACTGTGAGAAGAGTCCCAAGGTGAACTTGGAAGGTAAAAGGTTCGAGTGAAAAATTCAGAAGGAAAGAAAGTGAAGTAGGCCAATCCCTCTCCTTGGTCGGCATTCCTACGACTTGGTTGATTAAAAAAACCTGTTTGTAATTTGGTTTATCCCATTGTATTCTTGAGCTTGCCTATCTGTTTTGTTTCTTCCCAGCCCCACCTGGCGCCCCGTTTTCATCCATGGGAAATACTTCTCGAGGGGGAATCATGTTTAAGCAAGTGGGAAAACTGGCTGGGTTCACTTTGATTGAACTCCTGGTGGTCATTGCCATCATTGCCATTTTAATTGGGCTGTTGTTGCCTGCGGTGCAGAAAGTGCGGGAAGCTGCGGCCCGCGCCAAGTGCCAAAACAATCTTAAGCAATTGGCCCTGGGTGTTCATAATTACCACGATACTCATCAGGCCTTGCCGCATAACGGATCGAAAACTTTCCTGACCAATGGCATTATGCCAAGTTGCTGCGGCCTTGGGGCCCCGCGCTGAAGTTGGATTGCCCGCGTGCTGCCTTATGTCGAGCAGGAGGCGGTTTATAAACTGGCCAATGTCAGCGACACTACCAATCTGGATGCCAACGCCACGGTGCTGTCGGCCATTGCTCGGCCGATGGCGTTCTTGCGGTGTCCAACGGACATCACCCCCGGCACCCGGACTGATGCCGCCAACATTGCCGGGGTTACCGTCGGCCTGACTAGCTACAAAGGCGTGGCGGGAAGCAATTGGGGCAATGGCGAAACCCGCTGGCGCAATGGCACACCCGAGGGGCCTTTCCCTTCTCCCACGGGAACCTCGGACCATGTGGGCGTGATCAACGGCAACGGTATATTCTTCCGCACCGATTATCTCCGCCCATTAAAGTTGCTGGCCATTACCGATGGCACCAGCAACACCTTCATGATTGGCGAAGCCATTGGCATGAAGGACATCCACACCTCCTGGCCCTACAGCAACAATGTCTGCGCCACCTGCGGTATCGGGCCCAATTCGCTGCGAACCAACAGCACGGAGTACGCTGCCAACGATTGGGGCAATGTCTATTCATTCCGCAGCATGCATTCCGGCGGATTGCAATTTGCCAATGCCGACGCCTCGGTTCGCTTTGTCCGGGACACCATTCCCTTGGCGAATTACCGAGCCATGTGCACCATCACCGGTGGCGAGGTGGTCAACCCGGATTAAGGTTTTTTTGTGGCCTTTCCTTTGGCGCCCACTTGGCAACACCCGCTTTAGTGGAAAGCGGAGCCAGGGAGAAAAAACAAACGAGCCCGGAGGGAACTCCGAGCTCGGAAAAATCTGCCCGCCCTTGGGCTATTTCTTGGGCTCGAGAATGCCATGGATCTCGGCGGCGAGATCCTTCAAGTGCGCCCCGGTGGCCGGTTCCTTGGCCTTGGTCGCCGCCTCGGCGATTTCCTTGGCCAAGCGGTCGAGCGCCACGCGGGCCACGGGCCGCAGTTCACTCGTTCTCAAACCCGAACCGCCAGACGAACCGCGTCGGGAAGGCGGACCGGTTGGCACGGCTGCCGCGGATTCCATCGGCGGTTCAAATTCCCTGGCCAGAATGTCGATGTAGGACCGCTGCAACTGCCGGCGCAGCGGATCGACCTTCGGTTCGCCAGCTTTCAATTCGGAAAAGATCCCGTTCTGCAGTTCGTTGACCATTTCATTGGCGGTGAAGGTCTTGTCACCGAGTTGGAACTCGGCGTCGAAGAGCCGCCCCATTATGGAAGCGCCGAGCAAGGTGGAAAGCAGGGCCCGCTGCTGGGAAGCCACATCGTTGGCGGAACCGTTGTACTTGAACTGATTGATAATGGCAGGGTTCAGGATTTTGGCCGGAGTGACAAAGGCATTATCTAAAAGGAACTTGAGAGCTGCGCGCTGCTTTTCCTCAGTCACGCGGGTGAAAGTTTCACCGCCACGGCCGGCCAGGGTGCGGTTCTCCACCACCCCGCCAACCATTTTGGCCACGGCGCTCAGCCAGCGGCCGCGGGTTCCGATGATTTCCTTGTGCGTCTCCTCAAGAAGGGAAAAGTCCTCGCCCTTGGTGGTGGTGGCGGCGACGAGGTGATCCATGACGCGGTCGAGGTTTTTCAAACCCAGAGCGGTTGCCTGGACGGGGTCGCTGCCGATGTTCTCTGTCAGCACGGTGGGGTCGGCGGTGCTGGGGCCGTCCTCGCCGCCAAAGCGCAAGAAAGGCTCCTGAACCTGCTTGGATGCCAAGGCGTCCAGGGCTGTTTTCTCGTCATCGGGGGTGCGGGCATTGGGAATGGCCTTGTAACCCCATTCAATGGCGAAGAAATCGTATGGGGCCAGTTTTGGGATCATGTCCTTGACTGGGATTTTGTCCTCTGGCTGGGCCACATAGTTATAGCGGCCGTAGGACATGATGGAACCGACGGTCCCATGTTGGGAAACGAACTTGGGATCCCGTAGTTGCGCGATGGAATAGGCCTGGCTGGCTCGGTGATTGTGCCTCAGGCCAAGCGTGTGCCCCACTTCATGAGCGCAGACATAGCGCAGCAGTTCCCCTGTCAGGTCATCGGGAAGGGGAAGTTTTTTGGCGCGGTCATCCTGGGCCGAGCATTGGATGAAGTACCACATCTGCGTCAGCTTGACGACATCGTGCCAAAAGATGATATGGGCGGAAATGATTTCGCCGCTGCGGGGATCGTGGACATGCGGCCCCATGGCGTTGGCTACCGGCTCCGCCACCCAGCGAATGACGGAATAGCGGGCGTCTTCCGGATCAAAGTGGGGATCCTCGGCGCGGCTGGGGGCGTCTTTGCAAATGATGGCGTTTTTGAATCCGGCCTTTTCAAAGGCAGGCGCCCAGTCTTCCACGCCCTTTTTCAAATACGGCCGCCACTTTTCCGGAATCTCCTTGGATAGGTAGTAAACCATCGGCTTGACCACTTCGCTAACCGCCGCCGTGGGGTCTTTCTTTTCCAAACGGTAGCGGGCGATGAACTGCTTGGTTTGCGACCACCCGTGTGGATGGGCGAAGTCAACAAAGGATTCGGTAAAATAGCCGACCCGGGGATCGAAGTAGCGGCCCATCATGGGGGTTTCGGGGAGTTGCACGAGGCTGTGATGAACCACGGCAGTGGCGCTGCGTGAGCCGCCAAGCCCGCCCGAACCACGGAAGGTCACCGTCGCCACCACTTCTACATTGGTGGGGAAGGCCTTGACTTCGGACAGGAAAGAGCGCGAGGGATCGTGCGACGCGCCAGAGAATCCAGCGGCAGCGGTGATTGGCAAATCGGCAATACCGTTGACGAACACCTCGCCCACGCTGATCACCGCCGTGCGGTCTTTCCCTTCGCATTCCACATTGAACACCGCGATGATGGCATCACTGGCGCTGGCCTCGATGGCTGATTGAATGGCTTTACCATCCGAACGCTTGGCGAAGCCGCTCTTCCACAAGTAGATTTTGTTGCCACGGCGCTCGAAGCGGATTACTTCTTCTCCCAGAGACGCTCCACCCCAGCTACTGCCGCCTGGTCCCTTGGCCACCTCGGCCCGCCACAGGAAAAGTTTCCCCAGCATCTCCTTGGGGATTTCAAAGAAGACTTTTTCCTCGTAGCGATGGACGGCGAAGATGCCGGGTTGCGTGACGAAGTTTTTGGTGATGACATCGTCATATTTTTTGAGTTCGCCGGCCGCGGTTGCCGCCGGAGGAGTTAATCCCCCTTTCTGGCCAAGGCCGGGGCCCTTGCCCTTGGGCGCATCGGAAGGCCGTTGTTGTTGGCCCAAAGCGGAAAGAGTCAACCCTGCTGCAAGCAGTAATAGGGAGAGAATAGAATGCTTCATGAAAAGGAACCTCAAAATGCCTGGTGGAGAGCAGGACTATTGTCCAATGACAAAGCACAAGGATCAATAGGGACAAAATAGGAAATTTTTTTGGTCTGAATAGAGATTAAGGGTTGTAATGATTGTGCGGATTGCGATGGGCCTGGGAAAATCGGTTGGATCCGGCCTTTTGTTTACCCGGTTCTCTGGGCTTTTACTCCTTGAACAAACGACAAAAGAAGGCGATAACTTCCCTATTGGAAGGAAACCCATGCGTTTGATTGGTTGCCCGAACTGTAAGAAGACATTATCCGTTCCGCCCGACCTTGGGAACCGGTCGGCGGTTTGCCCCTTTTGCAAAACCACATTTAGCGCCAGCGAGGGCCCGCCCGCGATACCCGGCCAGGGTGGAAAAAGCCCCCTGAAACATGGCCTTCCCGTGGCAGTGCCCAGGTCGGCCAGGCCCCTTTCCAGTCCAAAAGACCCAAATAAAACCGACACCCAGAATCCCCTGACCCCCGAGGAGTTTTCGCGGCCTGCCTCGGTCCATTTGCGGAAAAAAAGCGCCAGCCCGCTGCCGTTCATCATCATTGGCGGGATCCTGGGCTTTATTGGCATGGGGTTTCTCACGATTCCCCTCCTCACTAAGGAGCAACCGGAAAAGAAATCGCCAGATTCCCCACTCCTGACCAAAACCAAGGAAGTGAAAAAAGGGGAAAAGAAAAAAGAGGGGAGTCAGCAAAAAGAGTCCCCTGTAGAAGAGGAAAAGGTCAAGGAGGAAAAGAAGGAAAAACCCAAACCGCTGGAAGAAAAGCCTGAACCGCCAGCCAAGAAATCTTCCGAAAAAGAAGTCGCCAAGCAAGGGCCAATCGGACCATGGATTGCCGCCTACGACTATTCCGCCATTGATAAGCACGCCTTGGCTGCGCCAGTTGAGGAGGAAAAAACTCCTGCGCGCCTCGGAGCCTATTTGGCTTCCCAGGCCAGGAATGACCGGGAAAAAGCTCGTGCAATCTTCCGCTGGATAACCGACCGCATCTCCTACGATGCCGAGAGTTTTTTCAACAACAGTTTCACGCAAGAATCGAATTTTCCAGAAACGGTGCTGAAAACGCGGAAGGGTGTCTGCGCCGGCTATGCCTGCCTTTTTCAGGAGCTGGCCCGCTTCGGCGGGTTGCCCCAAGTCATCACCATTAATGGCTACGCCAAGGGCGTCTCCTACAAACCAGGGGAGGAACTTAAACCCAACCACGCCTGGAACGCCATCCGCCTCGATGGCCATTGGCGGATGATCGAGTCGACCTGGGGCGCGGGCTCCCTTTCCGACAAGGCTTTCAAAAAGGGCTTCGACGATTATTATTTTCTCACAGCGCCGGAGGATTTCATCTTCCGCCATTTCCCCGAAAACCCCGAGGAGCAATTTTTCTCCCCGCAGGTGACCCGGGCAGAAATGCAAAACTGGCCCATGGTCAAAGATGACCTGATCAAGTTTGGCGTTCCCACAGTGGCCATTCGCAAATTCCTCAATGAGAATATGGGGAAGGAATTGGCGGACACTTACCATATCCCCAAGGGAAAATACCGGCTGCTGAATATCCCCTTGAGTGGCAAGGTCAAGGCGGGGCAGGCGTACCGTTACCAGGTGGAGTCGGACGATTTTGAAAGAGCCGCCCTGATTCAGAACGGGAAATTCACTTTTTTTCAAAAAACTGGCAAGGTGTTTACCTTGGAAACTGTAATGCCGTCAGGAGAATTCAGGCTGGGCCTGCAGATGCCCGGGGGAAAAACTTTCTGGGGCATTTTGAAATACCAGGCGGAGTGATCCAAGTTTTTGTCCGGGCTCTAGTCCCGGCGCATGATGTCTGGCGGAAATAGCTGAAATTCAACGACTGCTCTGCCGAGCACACTTAAAGAATAAGAGTCAGATTCCCGCGCGGACAATTGGGAGAAACTGATCGGCCTTCAGGCTGGCGCCGCCGATCAAGCCCCCATCGACATCGGGTTGTTTCAAAAGAGACTCGGCGTTGTCTGCCTTGACACTGCCGCCGTACTGAATTCTCAAAGCGTCGGCGGCCGGTTTGCCATGCGTCTGTGCAATCCAGCCACGAAGGAAGGCATGCGCCTCTTGGGCCTGTTGCGGTGTGGCGTTGTGCCCGGTGCCTATCGCCCAGACCGGCTCATAAGCCAGGACCATTCTTTCCAGCTTTGCTTCATCCAACCCGGCCAGGCTTCCTTCGAGTTGTTTTTTGAGCACAAGTCCCGTTTGATTTCCCTGCCGATCCTCCAGCGTTTCGCCCAGGCAGAGAATGACTTTAAGCCCGGCGGCCAGGGCGGCGTGAACTTTTTTGTTGATCAGGGCATCGCCTTCGCCCATTTTGTGCCGCCGCTCGCTGTGCCCGAGAATGACATGGGAACAGCCGAGGTCCAGCAGCATGAGGGGGCTGATTTCGCCGGTGAAGGCGCCTTCATTTTCAAAGTGGCAATTTTGCGCTCCAAGGGCAACCGGGGTTCCCCTTAGCACCGCCGCCACGGTTTCCAAATTAGTGAAAGGGGGGCATAGCGCCACCTCAACACGGTTGTCGCCAGCCAAGCCCGCAACGACAGCTTCAGCCAGTTTTTTGGCCCCGGCGCGGTCGGTGAACATTTTCCAATTGCCCGCGACAAACTTCTTGCGCATTGGTTTTCCCCGAAGTTATCTCAACCCCGAGTTCATCCTATGAATTTCACGGAACGACCGTTTTGTCGGCTGAAACGGGCCGCTAAATTTCCGGAGAGTCCGGCTGGAAAAGTATTATCCGCTCACTTGCGCAATGGGGAAAGACCCGAAGACAAGCACTTCGGTGCAATGGTCGTCCAATGCTTTCAGCAAACGGGCGGCCTTGGGGTCTTCTTTGTGGCCTTCAAAGTCGGCGAAGAAGATGTACTCGGCTTTGGCCAATCGCGAAGGGAACGATTCAATCCAGGTCAGATTGACTTTGGTCTGCTTGAAGATGTCGAGAACATCGGCGAGCGACCCCGGTGCGTGGGGGATGCGAAACATGATGGTAGTTTTGTCTTTGCCGGTGCGGGCCGATTTCTGGTGGCCGATCACCGCGAAGCGGGTTTCGTTGTCCGGGCAATCCTGGATGTCTTCGCAAAGGGTGCGCAGTCCGTAACGGACCGCTGCCTGGCGGCTGGCCACTGCCGCCGCTCCGGGCTCCCGTTGGGCCAGCTCCGCCGCCGTGGTGGTGCTGGAAACTTCAGTCAGCAGGGCATAGGGCACATTCTTGCTCAACCAGTTACGGCATTGAGACAGGGCCTGGGGTTTACTGTACACCCGGCGGATATCCTTCGATTCACACTTGGCCAACAGGTTGTGATGCACCTGCAGGCGGATTTCCGCGCAGATGATCAGTTGCGCCATGCGCAGAAACATATCGAGGGTGTCTGCGACTCGGCCGTCGGTGCTGTTTTCTACCGGGACGACGCCGAAGTCGGCGTGGCCGCGATTGACTTCCTCAAAAACGGCGGCAATGCTGCCGACCGGCATAAACTCCACCGCCTGGCCAAACTTTTCGATTGCCGCCAAGTGGCTGTAGGTGTACTCCGGTCCAAGGTAAGAGACTTTCAAAACTTTTTGCAAGGCGCGGGATCCGCTCATGATTTCGCGGAACACGGCCTTTACAGTCCCGACATCCAGCGCCCCTTGGTGCTTGGAGTGGGCCTCGAGAACATTGGCGAAGACTTCATCTTCGCGTGCCGGGGCGAAGACCTCTTCGCCGTTTTCCACCTTGATGCTACCAATCTCGCCGGCCATTTCGGCCCGTTCATTGATAAGCTTGAGGATTTGTAAATCGAGTTTATCGATTTGGTGTCGCAAGGTCCGTACCGTTGCTTGAGCTTTCGCCGGGGAAATGGAATTGGCTTGTTCGGGTTTGCGCACCATGGGAAGTCTCATAACCAAGAGGCAAAATTTCCGTTAAACTATGGGGGAATTAAGGGGTGTCAATCATAAAGGCCAACAAAAACCCTTAAAATCCCAAACTTCCTCCCTTTCTAACACATGGAACTCGGGAACTAAATCAGTTCTTAAGGGTAAAGTGCCAAAAACCTGAAAGTTAACCCCTAAAATCGAACCCGCCTGCCAAAATGGCATACTTTTGGCCATTTGGATAGAATCCGGATTTTTCTGGCCGGGGGATAGTTTCATAAACTATTATCCAACTGATAGTTAGAACTATTAATCTAATATTAATTTTGCGGCACACCAGTTGCTTACCCCAGTAATAGGGTTTTTCCCTTTAATTGAGGCATGGGAATGATATTTCCGGGAATCAACCCTTTTGCAAGATTACGCTTCCGGGCTGACTACAAAATAGAGTGAATGAGAGTGGCCCTGCTTTCCTTAATAAGGAGTTTTCAAGGTGGCTGAAGAAAAAATCATTGGCATCGATCTGGGTACCACCAATTCCGTGGTTGCTGTCATGGAAGGGGGCGAAGTCAAGGTGATCGCCAACCAGGAAGGCAACCGCCTGACCCCCAGCGTTGTGGCCTTCACCGACAAGGGCGACCGCCTGGTGGGCGACCCTGCCAAACGGCAGGCTATCACCAACCCCCGGCGAACCGTTTATTCCATCAAGCGGTTCATGGGTCGGCGGCACAAGGAAGTCGGCGAAGAGGAAAAGCTGATTCCTTACAAGATTACCGGCGGGCCTGAGGATCCGACAAAGGTGGACATCGACGGCAAGGCTTATACGCCGCCGGAAATTTCCGCCATGATTCTACGCAAGCTTAAAGAAGCCGCCGAGGCTTACCTCGGTCATACCGTGCGCAAAGCGGTTATCACCGTGCCGGCTTACTTCAACGACGCTCAGCGGCAGGCCACCATCGAGGCGGCGCAAATCGCTGGTTTCGAAACCGAATGGGATATCGAAGACCCGGCCACGGGGAAGAAAAACCGCCAGCGCATGCGCATTATCAACGAGCCCACCGCCGCTTCTCTCGCCTATGGACTCGAGAAAAAAGCCAACGAGAAAATCGCCGTCTTCGACCTTGGGGGCGGCACTTTCGACATTTCCATCCTCGATGTTGGCGACGGCGTGTTCAAGGTGGAATCGACGAACGGCGACACTCACCTTGGCGGCGACGATTTCGATCAGGTCATCATTGACTTTATCGCCGAGGAGTTCAAACGGGAAAACGGCATCGACCTGCGCAAGGATCATATGGCGCTGCAGCGGCTGAAGGAAGCCGGCGAGCGGGCCAAGAAGGACCTTTCTCAACAGGCCAGCACCGATATCAATTTGCCCTTCATCACCGCCGATGCCAGCGGGCCCAAGCATATGCAAATGTCCCTGACACGGGCCCAGTTAGAACAACTGGTGGACAAGCTGGTGGAACGCTGCCGCGGGCCAGTTGTCCGGGCCATGTCCGACGCCAAACTCAAACCCACCGACATTGACGAAATCGTCATGGTGGGCGGCATGACCCGCATGCCCAAGATTCAATGGCTGGTGAAGGACATTTTTGGCAAGGAAGGCCACCGCGGGGTCAACCCCGACGAGGTGGTGGCCATCGGCGCGGCCATTCAGGGCGCACAGCTTCTGCTCGGAAGCAAATCGGAAGTGCTTCTTGTCGATGTCACTCCCCTGTCGCTGGGAATTGAAACTCTCGGCGGGCGACTCACCCGCTTGATCGAGCGCAATACCTCCATCCCGGTGGAAAAGAAACAGGTTTTTTCCACGGCTGCCGACGGCCAGACTGCTGTCACCATTTCCGTCTACCAGGGCGAAAGTGAAATTGCCAAGAGCACGAGCAACCGCTTGCTGGGTGAATTCAACCTGGAGGGAATCCCGGCGGCGGCGCGCGGCGAACCGCAAATCGAAGTCACCTTCGCTCTGGACACCAATGGCATCCTCAAAGTCAACGCCAAGGATACGGGCACCGGCAAGGAAGCCAAAGTGGAAATCAAGGGCTCAAGCGGCCTAAGCCCTTCCGAAGTGGAGCGCATGAAGAAGGAATCGGAGTCTCACGCCGATGAAGACAAGAAACGGCTGGAATTGATCACCGCTCGAAATGAAGCCGACAATGTTGCCTTTCAAATTGAAAAGCAGCTCAAGGAGCATGGGGATAAATTGTCCGAGGCGGACAAGTCTGCCATTCAGGCGGCAGTGACCAAGACCAAAGACGCCATGAAGGGGGAGGATGTGCAGGCCATCCGCCAGGCGACATCGGATTTGGTGGCGGGCGCGCAAGCTCTGGCGCAGCACCTGAAGGGCCAGGCCGGTGGGCAAGGCCCGGGTGGTCCGCAAGGGCAGGCCGGGGGCCAAGGGGGTTCGGACCAAGCCAAGGATAAAGGCAAGGGCGGTGACGATGTCATCGATGCTGAGTTCGAGGTCAAGTAAATTACGAATAGGCTTGGCTTGAAGACTTTTCTGAACCCGGGGCGCCAGCTCCGGGTTCTTTGTTTACCCGCCTTGTTATTTCCTTTCCCCCACTTTTCTGGGTAAAATTCAGGCGCTTCCCCCAGATTTTGGAGACCTCAATGCAGGAAACTATCTCCTCTCAGCCGGTCCGAGGCCAGATCCAATACAAGTCCATGGAAAAAGCTGACCAGGCGCAAGTGATTCCCATTGTCGCAGGCACTTTCATCAAGCATGAGCCGGTTTCGCAAGCGTTGGGGTTGCAACAATCGGACATGGAAGCCTTGGTGAAGGAAATCCTGAGACATCCAGGAGTGGCCCGCCTGAGCACGGTGGCGTATCACGAACCCACGGGGGTGGTGGTGGGGGCATTTTTAGCCGAGGATTTCGCCGACCCGTCACCAATTCCGCAAGGCTGCAAAGCCCTGGCGCCTGTCTTGGCCCTGTTGGACCTTCTGGAAAAGCATTATCCCGCGAGCCATCCGCTTCCCCAAAACCGCCACCTGCACCTTTACATGCTCGGGGTGGACGAGGCCTTCATGCTCCAGGGCGTCGCCGGGTTGTTAACCGATTTCTGCCTTTACCACGCGGCCAAATTCGGTTTCACCCATGCTTTTGCCGAGGCCACTGCTCCAGGCTCGCAGCACCTTTTGAATAAGCGCGGCTTCGAAACGCTTTTTGAAATTCCCTATGCCGACTTCGAGTTTACTGGAAGAAAAGTATTTTCCCAGATTCAGCAACCGCCTTCGGTCAAGCTAATGGCTCGGGACATTCCCCCGCGCCCGGACGCTTTCCCTTCCTGACTCTGGCTTGGTTTATGGGCGCTTCCGCGATCAACTAGCTGGCGGAAATGTGTTGAAGGGCCTTGACTGGCTAGCCAAAAAGTATCTGGAGTTTACGACAACAAAATATCGCGAACTAAATCAATGGCTTCGCCGGTGCGGTCGGTGGCGAGGGCGACGATGGCTTTGTCCTGGTCGCGGCGCAGGATGACGACGCTGCGCAAGTTGATGCCCGCGGCTTTAAAGCGGGCCATGATTCGGGCCAACTCGCCGGGTTTGTCGGGGATGCCGACCACCAGCGCCGCTTCACTCACCGCCTTGAACGGGCTTTGAGCCAGAGCGCGCAAAGCCTCATCGTAATTATTGACCAAGAGGGTAAGCACTGCGGTTTTGCCCATGCTTTCTGCCGACATGCTATCGATATTGACATTAAAGCGGCCAAGGATTTCGCTGACATCCGCCAGCAACCCCGGCCGGTCTTCATGAACAATCGTGATCTGCCGCATATCTCCTCCGGAAAATCATTTTACCTTGAGATCGTCTGCCAAGCGATCAATCTGTTCCTTTTTGACATGGGGCATGGCGATGAGGTGGGAGATTTTGTTCTGCGAGGCCAGTTGCCAGCGCGAGGTGATTTCTTCTCCCGGGCGGTCGAAGACGACGGTGATGGAATGAGGATTGGTCCAGGGGTTGCGGTTCACTTGCCGCAGCTTTTCCAGTGCGTAGTCGGCCACCTGCAGGCAACCGGCCACGGTTTGCTGAAATCCCTCGCGCCCAAGAAGTTTCATGGCGTACCAAAGGAAAAGCGGTGTGATACCATTGCGCGAACCCATGATGGTAGTGTCAAGTGTGCCGACATATTCCACGCCACGGGCAATCCGATCGACATGGCTTTTCTTGGCCAGGACAACCCCGCAAGGGATTGGCGAGCCGATCATCTTGTGTCCGCTGATGGAAATGCTGTCGATGCCTGCGGCGAAATCCCACGGCGGCGGGTTGGCCACAAAAGGTAGAATCATGCCGGAAAGTGCGGCATCGGCATGAATATAATGCCGCTGAATCGCCAGGTCCGATAGGATTTGGTTTATACCCGCCAGGTCGTCGATGGCGCCTTTCATCGTCGTGCCGATGTTGACAAAGATGATCGGCGGGACATCGCGGTGGATGCGCACGGTTTCATACAGGTCTTCCAAATCCATGCCGCCGTCTGGCTTGCTCTTGATCATGATGTTGCGCACATGCAGGCAGCGCAAGATCTTGGTGACCGAGTAGTGCGTGTCCTCGGAGAAATAAACCATGCAATCGCCGAGGAGTTCTCTGGCCAGAAAAATGCCATAGAGGTTTCCCTCGGTGCCGCCGTTGGTCACATATCCCCAGGTGGAATCAGTCGGGGCCTGGGTGAGTTCCTGAAAAAAGCGAATGACCTCGCGTTCCATCTCATGGGTATTTATGTGGTAATTGCTGGGGGCGAATGGGTCGCCTAGGTTGTTCAAAGGCAGTGAAAGGAAAGGGAACAAAGGCGAGTAATCGAACTGGGAATTGCACGGGTAACCGATGAAATTCTGGCTTTCTCCCTGGAGCGATTCCAGCAGTTGGCTCAGGCGGTAGCGGTCCAAGGGCGAAAGGGAATGATCGGTTTGCATGGCGGGCTATTTTATGAAGCGGCGGGAAAAGGCGCATCCTTCCAGTTGAAATTGCCCTCAGGGGTGGTGAAAGATTCAGTTTCTTATTCGAACAGGAGCAGGGAATGCATGCCCTTCTGAGTCAACTGCTGCTGGAAAGGGAGAAGAGAAATACGCAGATCATGCCGGTCTGCATTTTTCAATTGGGAAAAGAGTAGCCGGAATTGCGCCACGACTGTTGCGGATTCTTTTTCCTTGCCTTCCGTCGCCAATCGGGTGGCGAATTCCGCCAGGCTGCGTAAAAAGTCTTTGCTCAAAGCCGCCTGCCCGGGCAATTCTTTGGCCAATTCCATTGCCTCACGGAAGCAGGCTGCCTTCTCCAGGGACTCTTCTTCCCCAAGCAAAAGGATCAGCGCCATCAGCCCGTTGAGCCGGGTGGTTCTGAACTCGGGGATTTCGGGCTGGAGCTGCAGAATTTTTTCCGAGTATTGCCCGCCTTTTCTAATCAAGGCCAGGAGATCCTGCTTCGACAATTCACCATTGAGAAGATGGCCGGGTTGGCAACTGAAATAGGATTTTGCCAGCTCATGCAAATAAAAAGGGTTGGCCGGGTCTTCAATGGACAATTGCTCGAGCAGGGTCAGGCATCTTTCCCAACCATTTTTGGAAAAACCCGGATCGAGATCCCTGCAATAGCAAGCTAATAGCAGACGGATGTCTTTATCGTTCGGGTGTAGCCGGTAAAGCTCTTCCAGGATTGTCTTGCCTTTAATCAAAGCGGGGGAAGGCTCGGGGTGGCGATCCTTGCCGGGAAACAAGGGCGCCTTCCCTGGTTTTTTTGCATCGGCCAGCACGAGAACTGGAGGCATGCGTTGGGGCTGCCTGTCCTGAAAATAGAACAGAATGGCCAGTTCTTTTTTTGCCTGGAGTGTATCTTCCTTTTCGAGAATGGCGACGGCTTCATGCCAAAGTTTTTCCCCTGCCTCGGTTTTTCCGCTCAGCCAGTTCAGCCGGGCCAACTTGTTTTTCAAAATCCCAACTTCGATCAGGCTGGAAGTTCCCTGACGGTTCGCTTCTCGCGTCAGTTGCACCGCTTTCCTGAAGTTTTCCAGGGCTTCGGGGTATTTTCCCATGACCGCTTGAATCTCTCCCAGGCGGGTGAAGGTTCGCGCCATCTCCCGGGCGGCGTTTCCCTTGGTATCCAATGACAAGGCCAAATGATCCATTTGCCGGGCGCTATCCTGCAATAGCAAGAGATTTTCCCGGTTCAAGGCGTGCGCGGGAAATCCCCGGTAGTTTTTTTCCAGGGTGACAAAAAAAGGAAAGAGGGAGCTGCTGGGCAGCAGCCGGTCGATAAAGCCATCGACCAATTCCCAGGAATCGCGGAAGGATTGGGAGTTTTTCTGGCGCTGGGCCAGGGCCCTGCCGGCCTGGTCGCGGCCACTCACAGTGATAAACCAGAAGGGGTAGACCGCCAGGGCAATCAAGGCCATGGCCATGAAAGAGATAATGGGGTGGCGATTGCATTCCAGGGCCAGATGAAGCAGCGGTCCGGCGTTTCTGGCCCGGGCCACTTTGCCTTCCAAGAAGCGCTGCAAATCGTCGGCCATGGCTTTGGCGGAATCATAGCGTAAAGCCGGTTCCCCTTTAGTTGCTTTGAGAACGATGGCTTTCAAGTCGTGGGGAACTCCCGGAACAAATCCCGGTTCGCAGTCAAGTTTCACAAACGCCAGCAAGGTGGCGCCCAGGGAAAAAATGTCACTGCGCTCATTGCGCTGCCCTTGCGCCACTTCCGGGGCGATGAACCCCGGCGTGCCCCCCTGGCTGGCTCCATTTTCCCGATTCTCCGCCAGGCCGAAATCCGTGATCCAGACATGGCCGTCCTGCTGCACCAACAAGTTACCCGGCTTGATGTCGCAATGGAGGATGCCCACCTGGTGGGCGGCGTGCAGGGCGTTGGCGGCTTGAAATCCAATCTGCGCCAAGTGGTTCCAGTACTCTTTTTTCGGCTGGCATCGGCCGTTCTTGCCGACCTTCATGGGAAACAAGTCGATGATGTCCCCGGCCGACTCTTGACCCCGTGACAGCCCGTGCGACAGAATTTTCAAGGCCTTCGATAGGTTCAATCCGGGAGCCAATTGCATGACGCAATACTGGAGATTTTCTCCCTGACCACCGCCGATGACCGGCACGATATTGGGGTGCTTGAGTTGGGAAAGGAGCTTGGCTTCTGGCGGCGCTTGTGCCTCTTGGCTGGACCCTGGCGCCTCCGGACGCAAGATCTTGATGGCGACTGTACGCCCCAAGGATTCCTGGGTGGCTTCGTAAACCACGCCCATGGAACCGCGGCCAATCTCTTTCCCCAGGGTATATTCCCCCAGCCGTTCAGGCACCGGGAAGGCAACCTGGCCGCTGGCTTGCTCTATTTCTCGGGCGGTTTCCAGCAATCCGCGCACTTCTTCTTCCCGGTCTGGAAACAACCCAGAGTATTCCTCGATCGATGGCGATTCTCCCTCGCGCAAGCGCAAGATAAAATCCTCAATCAGGGTGTCCAGGGGTTCGCCAGAAAGGGAACCATTCATGAGGGAACCTGCCGATTGAAATCAGGGTTTACCCGACGCCAGGACTTCACGGATATGTCCCAGCGCCTTGAAGTAAATGCGGCTGGCCTGTTGCTCGCTTATGCCGAGTATCGCGGCGGTGTCTTTGTTCTTTTTTCCTTCCAGGTGCCGAAGCGCCAGGACTTTTCTTTCCAACGGCGCGATTTTCCTCAAGGCGTTCTGCAGGGCGCCCTGACTTTCCTTTCTCGCCACAGCGGAGCTTGGCGATGTCCAGCTTCCAGGAAATTCATCAGCCGCCATTTGCAGCGACGCTTCGCCATATTCTTCCTTGCGCACGCTGCGCTTTTCAATAGCGGAATTGTTCCGCTGGATCTCCGCCAGAGTTTGCAAAACCACCAGCCTCAGCCAGACATAAAGCTGGCGCGAATTCCTTCCCTGGTAATGTTTCCAGCGCGCCTTGGCGTCGAGAAAGGCCTGCTGCAAAACATCCTGCGGGTCGATCCGCCGTTTATACTCCTGCCCCATGCGCAGTTGCACCAGTTGCACCAGCCGACCCCGGTGTTCATCCAAAGCTTGGGAAAGTATCTCCTCGGGCCCGGAAAGCGGGGTTGCCTCAACGCGACTGGAAGGAAGGCTATTCACGGGTTATCAATCCTTAAATCCCTGGCGGAGAACTCCCTTGAAACTGGCACCCGGGCATTTGTCTTTGCTTTTTATCCTAACATCCCAAAGGTGGAATCCAATTATTTAACTCGGGAAATTGGTTTTTTATGTTTACTCCCGGCTTCTCTCTTTTTTTAAAACGGAGTTCATTCCTATAATAATGATGTTGATGCAGATCTCGGGTGGCCCAGGAAAAGGGCGCTTTCATGAAAAAAGACCGGGCAATCATCGAATACGGCGCCCCCATCGATCCAAAAGTGATGATCGAGCCGCCCGACGCCATGGAACTGGAGTTGGAAGCCGGCCACCCCGGGCTTGGCGACCCCAGTTATGTGCCAAGGCGAAAGCACCTGTTTACCCTTTGCCGCAAGCATCGCCTGGAAAACCTGGGCCCGCCGGTTATCCACTACCTGCCCGAAGAAACAGGCATCTGGCGCCAGGTCAGTTCCAAGCTCGATGAACTTCACATCCAGCACGCCTGTTCCATTTATCTGCAAGCCAAGGAAGCGCTTGGCATCAGCGCGATGGAAATTCCTCAATTACGCGATTTAAGCCTGCGCCTCGAACGCGAAACCAACATGCGGCTCGTTCCTGCTGAAGGGCCGCTGCCTTACCGCACTTTTTACAGCTACATTGCCGGCCGCGGTTTCCCGGTCACCCAGTTCATGCGGCATGGGTCGCACCCGGAGTTCACCCCCGAGCCGGACATGATCCACGATTGCCTCGGCCATGTCCCACCGCTGATGAATCACGATTACGCCGAGGTGCTGCACTTGATCGGCAAAGCTGCTTTTACCACAGCCGACCCCATTCAAGTATTGAACCTCAAGCGCTTCTCCTGGTTCTCCATCGAGTTCGGTTTGATCGAGGAAGCGGGCGGGATTAAAGTGTTTGGCGCGGGAATTCTCTCGTCCACTGGCGAGATTCCCTTTTCTCTTTTCTCAAAAGAAGTGGCGCGCAAGCCGTTCGTCACCGCGGAAGTCATTGAAACCGATTACGACCCTTCGCGCATGCAGGACCATTTGTTTGTCATACCCTCATTCGCCTGGCTGCGGGCCGAGATCGAGCAACTCATCCGCAAAATGAAAATCCCTGGGATGTAAAGAAGGCTCCCGTCGCCAACCCTTTTCACTCGGATGTTCCAATCTTGCAAATTCTTGCCAGGCTCCTTAAAACAAAAGAGCTTCCCGGGCCTTATTTCAAAGGACATTTCCATGAAGAAAATCACACGCCGCCTTGCAATGAAATCCACTCTTGCCGCTGGCGGGGTTTGGCTCGGGCTGCAGCCTTCTCTAAGAGCCCTGGCGCCAAGTGAAAAACTAAACATCGCGGTGATCGGCGCAGGCGGGCAGGGCAAGGCCAACCTCAATGCCTCGGGCAAGGAAAATGTCGTGGCCATTTGCGATGTCGACGAAAGCCGCGCAGGCGACGCCTTCGACAAACATCCCAAGGCGAAAAAGTTCCACGACTTTCGCAAAATGTTCGACTCCATGGAAAAAGAGATCGACGCTGTTGCCATCAGCACTCCTGATCACACCCACTTTCACACCGCCTTTTGGGCCATGCAGCGAGGCAAGCATGTCTACCTGGAAAAACCCCTGGCCCATGAAGTCTGGGAAGTTCGCAAGCTGACGCAACTCGCCAAGGAAAAGAAACTGGCGACACAACTCGGCGCCCAGCGCCACACCATGACCGGCTTGCGCCAGTCGGTTGAGATCGTCCGCGCGGGGGTCATCGGCGAGGTCAGCGAGGTGCATTCCTGGATCGGCGGCGACCGCGGCATGTCTGCCATACCCAAGGATAAACCAGCCGTCCCCAGTCATGTGAAATGGGATCTTTGGCTCGGGCCCAATGCCGATTTCAACTTTCATCCTTCCATCTGCCCCTACGGATGGCGTTTCTGGTGGCAATTCGGCACAGGCGAGACCGGCAACTGGGGTTGCCACATCCTCGACATTCCCTTCTGGGCGCTGAACCTGAAATACCCCACGCGGGTTGAAGCCTCGGGGCCGGAGGTGCACGGGTTGACCACGCCCAAATCGATGAACACATCCTTTCTGTTTCCCGCCGAGGGTTCCCGCGGCCCGGTGACGCTGCACTGGTATCACGCCAAGAACGGCCCGCCCATTTTGGAAAAGCACGGACTGAAAGCCGGCGGGTTCAATAACCTTTTCATCGGCTCCAAGGGGATGCTCCTGTGCGGGTTCAACTCGTGGAAGCTCCTGCCGGAGGACAAATTCCAGGGGGTCAAAGCGCCGAAGACCTTTGCTGACTCGCCGGGATTTCACCAGGAATGGTTCGATGCCATCCGCGGGGGCAAGACGGCCACTTGCAATTTCGATTACTCCGGCCCGATGACGGAAACCGTGCTGCTGGGAAATGTTGCCTACCGCGCCGGCGGCTTTGCCTGGGACTCAGCCAACCTTCAATGCCAGGGGAACCCCAAAGCGCAAGCGCTCATCCAGCGTCAATACCGCAAGGGTTGGGAAATTTCCTGAATGGAACAGAAAAGTAGTCGGCCAAGTGGGAGCATCCGAGCCCCGCGCGTTTACAAGGGGTTGTTTAGTCGCGCTCCGCTTTAGGTTGCCAGCCCCTGGCGCAATCTTCACCATTCAAGCCATTTATTTCAGAATAAAAACCAAGGACTCTCTCCTTTATTTATTTTTCACTCAGGCAAGCCCTTCCCCCATTCCTTTTGTCCTTCCTCTTGGCTTTTCAATCCTTGCAAAAGCCGTTTCCGCATACTTTTTTCTTGAAATTCCACCCGGTCGGAGTTGAAATCCTACAAGCTGCTTTCCCCACTTCGCCCTCCACCCGACGGAAAGGATCTGCAAGCCATGAAAAAACTGAATCGCAGAGAATTCTCTCGCCAGGGCGGCGCCTTGGCCGCTGGCCTGTTCCTGGCCCCGTCAATCACCCAGGCCATTGGCCCCAATGACAAGATCCGCATCGCCTGCGTGGGTGTCCGTGGACGGGGAGGCGGCCTCCTGCACGAGTTTGCCTCACAGCCTGATGTCGAAGTCACGCACATTGCCGACATTGATGAATCGGTGCGCACCCGCCGTGCCGCCGAGATCAAGGATAAAACCAAGAAGGAGCCCAAGCTCGTTGTCGATTACCTCGACCTGCTCAAGGATCCTTCGATCGACGCCTTCGTGATCGGCACCCCAGACCATTGGCACGCACTGCCCGCCATCCACGCCTGCCTGGCCGGGAAGGATGTCTATGTGGAAAAGCCCGACGGCCACAATATCGTTGAAGGCAAGACGATGGTGGCCGCGGCCAGAAAGAACAACCGCATGGTGCAGATGGGCACCCAATCGCGCAGCGCCACTTTCCTGAAAGAGGCGGTGGAGTACATTCGCAAGGGCAACATTGGCAAGACGATTTTCGCCCGCGCCTGGGAAACCGATCGACAGGGCGCCATCTCCAAAGTCCCCGATAGCGAACCGCCCAAGGGCGTTGATTACGACCTATGGCTCGGCGCGGCGCCCAAGAAACCGTTTAACTCACGCAGGTTTCATGGCAACTGGCGCTGGTTCTTCGATTACGGGTGCGGCGATCTCGGCAACGACGGCGTGCATCGACTCGACTACGCTCGTTGGGCCCTCGGCGCGCCTGCCTGGCCCGATGCCATTTCCACCGCAGGAGGCAAATTCTTCTTCGACGATGTCCAGGAATGGCCCGACACCATGCAGGTCACTTACGAATACCCAGGAAAGATTCTCGTTTATGAAATGCGCGTCTGGTCGAAGCCGAAACTGTACGGCATCACCGAAGGCGCTGCCATTCATGGCGACGGCGGCTGGGTTCTCCTTTCAAATTCCGATTGGAAAGCCTTCGACAAGGACGGCAAACAGGCCGCCGGAGGCACAGGCCCCAGCCCTTCTATCTTGCATGTCCGCAATTTTCTCGACTGCATGCGTTCTCGAAAACGCCAGGAGCTCAATCAGGAAATCGAACAGGGGCACCAGAGCAGCGTCCTCTGCCACGCGGGCAACATCGCCTGGCGGACCGGAAAGAAGCTCCGCTTCAATTCCGCCACCGAATCGTTTGATGATGCCGAGGCCAACCGGTACCTCGGCCGTGAAGCGAGAAAGGGATTCGAGCTGCCAAAAGTTTAAAGGTTGAGCCCGGCGACCCAGCACGGGCTTACTTCTTCAGGTTGATTTCCAACGGCGGGTTCGACCCTTCCTTCACCTC
The DNA here is from genome assembly GCA_009692005.1 of Gemmataceae bacterium. GTDB lineage: Bacteria > Planctomycetota > Planctomycetia > Gemmatales > Gemmataceae > SHZZ01. Next base: position 37,172 of record SHZZ01000036.1, read on the forward strand.
GGCGGTAAGGCCGCTGGTGGCGGATTTCAAGTATTTCGCAGGCACAGGAGACTTGGAAACATCCTTGGGCGGCTTGGGGTTCTTACCCACCAGCGGAATTTCCTCCGCCGACTGCAACATCGGCGACGGCGACACCGCCACCTTGTAGGAACCCACAGGAAGACCCGCGCCCTTGTGGGACGACAGTTCAAAGCTGCCATCGGGCTGGATTTGCCCGGTCAGGGCGATGCCCTTCTCCGTGTTTTCAAGGCTGACCGTGCCTTCCTTCAAGGGCTGGCCATCCAGCAAGGCTTTTCCCCGCACCGTGCCTCGCGGCCCCTCTCCCGAGCAGCCGCTCAGGAGGAAAAAAGCCAGCAATATCCCAAGTGTTCTTTTCACGCGAGTTATCCAGTTTGGTTTAATAATCGGCGGTCACATTTCCATCATTGCGCTTGCACAGGTTAAACAGCGTATTCAAAGCAATGCCCTGGGAAATAAAGCGGGCCCCGCCATCCATGAACAGGGCGTTCATGCCGCCGGAATGAACCGACTGCACCGGCCGATTCTGTCCGTAGAAAACCTCACTTACTCCGCGGTTTTCCCAGATCTTGTCGTTGATGCCATAGCGCACGGTGGTCAGGTTCCAGTGACGGTTTTCTCCCGCAGGGCCAGGCCCCATGGAAAAACTGTGGCCGAAATCGCTGCGGCAATCGATCGGCGCCTTGGCCGCGTTCACGCAAAAATCCGATTGCTCGGCCACCCCGATTGTGGACGAGGTGCCATCGCTGAAATCCGACACCCGTTTTTTCTCATGCGAAACCAGGGCCCCGCTGTTATCGATTTGCCCTTTGCCACTATGCGCGTAGGTTTCGCCAGCGCGGTTGAGCATGGAGGCGCTATCCACAGCCCCGGAGATGCCGACATAGGTGGAAGCCATGACGCCTTGACCCGGGGTCGATCCGACCAGCACGAAAACCGGCAGGGGTGAAGAAGGGCAGCGCAGGTTGGGGATGGTTTTACCGCTGAGAACGGCGCCGTTTGCCTGGTTGGTGCCGTAGTACACCAGGCCGGTATAGGGGCTGGTGGCGCATTTCAGGTCGAGTTGTTTGTACAGGTTATCCTGTTCCAGGTAGGGGAGGGAGGAGATTGATCCAAAAGGAATGGCCGTAGGAGTTCTGAGGCGAGATGGTGCCGCCCAGGGGGACTGGTTGTAGTTATGCAGCGCCAGGCCGATTTGTTTTAAGTTGTTGATGCATTGCATGCGCGAGGCTGCTTCACGGACTTTCTGCACTGCGGGCAGGAGCAGCCCGATCAGGATGGCGATGATGGCGATCACCACCAGTAATTCGATGAGGGTAAAACCGTTGCGCCCGTTCCAGCCTGGCATTAACCGGCAGCCAATGCCCACCTGGCTGGGCAATTGATTAACCAAGGGGGTATTTTCCGGGGCGCTACTGAGGCTGCCGAAGGGTGGCCGCCATACTTTTTTGAACTCATCCCCGCTGATAGCTTTTAAATCCCGGGTCACTTTTTTATGAGACGGTTTGCTTTGCCAAAGGAATTCG
>SHZZ01000037.1 GCA_009692005.1 Gemmataceae bacterium
AAGGTCGAGAAGCCCTCCCGCGTCAATACCGACATCCCTATTTGGTTCGACACCCTGATCCTTCACTTGATGGAAAAGAAACCGGAACACCGGCCGGCATCGGCAGCGGTAGTGCGCACCGTACTCGAGGAAATTCGCGAGAAGATGACTAAACAGGTTGGCGCAGGCGAAGCGCTGGTCAATACTTTGCCCGATGAAACCAGCCAGACCAGCGATCGAAAGAAGGCGCGAAAGCTACTGGCGCGGTTGGGAAAGAAAAAGCTGACCGTGCGCTTTTTCAAGACCGGGTGGTTTGTCTCCCTGGCCCTGGCCGCCGTCTTTGGGGCCTTTTGCCTTTTCCTCTACTTCACTTTCATCAAGGCCCCTTCTGCTGGCTCGCTGTTTACCCAGGCGCAAAGTCTCATGGCTGCTGGCACACGGGGTTCCAAAGATTCAGCTCGCGAAGGCCCGCTTGCCGACTTCCTTAAGTACTACCCAAAACTCGATTCCGAACAAGCCAAGCAAATCAAGCTCTGGGTTGAGCAGGTGGATATTGATCAGTGCGAGGATCTGCTGCGGAAATACCTGAGGCAAACGGCCAAGGGGTATAAGTTCGGGGCTCAGGAAGAAGTCGAGGGGAAGGCTTTCGAGGCCATTAATTTGGAAACCGATGGCCTGATGGAAGATGCGAAAAAAGCCTGGGGCGAGATTGCCAAGTCGCAAGGAAAGGGGAAATGGGGCTACATGGCCAACAATCGGTTGCAATTGTTTGCCAACCAACCGCTGTTCGAGAAATCCTGGGATGCGCTGGGCGGCGATATCCGTCTGTCGGGGAATGAGCCCAAGTTGCTGGAAAAGATTCAACCCGCTTTCCTGGCCTATTGGACCGAGAGGTTTGGCGACAAGGCACTGGCCATTGCCCGCTACAAAGCCTTCAGGGAAAAACTGGATAAAGATACCGACCGCAGCGCCATATTTGATCCAGAATTGCGACAAGCTCATTTGCTGGCGGTGAGGAAAGTGCGGGAGTTGCCGGCCTCGGCCAAGGGAGATCCCGAAGTGGAAAGAACCAACCTGATAAACCGGGAATTGGAAAAGGCCCGCGCTGGGCTTGCCGGGAATCAGTTGCTCGAAACTCGCTACACTTGCTTGAGTTTAATCGCGCTGTTTAAAGATCAGGCCGGGTACAAAAAACAAATTGACGAAGCCCGCACGATTCTCAACCGCGTGGCTGCCCAGATAAAAGGCGGGACTTGATTTCCCAGCCCGCCGACACACTTTCATTTATCTTGAAAATCACAAGCGACGGAGAGACTTGCATGAACCGTGAAGGAAGTTTGAAGGCTTTTGCACGGGCCAAACAATTGATTCCCGGCGGAGTGAACAGTCCCGCCCGGGCCTTTGGCGCAGTCGGGGGCCAGCCCATTTTCTTCGAATCTGCCCTGGGCCCATGGCTCACGGATATCGATGGCAACCGGTACATCGACTACATCGGGTCGTGGGGGCCGATGATTCTCGGCCACTCCCATCCGCGGGTGGTGAAGGCGATTCAGGAAACCGCGGCCAAGGGAACGAGTTTTGGCGCCCCCACCGAGTTGGAATCCCAGATGGCGGAATTGATCATGGCCATGGTTCCTTCCATGGAGCGGGTCCGCATGGTGAATTCCGGTACGGAAGCCACCATGAGCGCCTTGCGGCTGGCCCGTGGACACACCGGCAGGGACAAGATCATCAAATTCGCCGGCTGTTACCATGGCCATGTGGATTCGCTGCTGGTGCAAGCCGGTTCCTCCGCCACCACCCTGGGGGTTCCCAACAGCCCGGGAGTTCCCAGGGGAAGCACCCAGGACACCGTGTTGCTGGAATTCAATGATTGCCAGGGCCTGCAGGATGCTTTCATGAATTTCCCACAGAAAATTGCAGCCGTCATCCTGGAACCGATTGCAGGGAACATGGGGTTGGTTTTGCCCGGCAAGGAATTTCTGCGTTTGGCGCGGGAACTTACCAGCCAACATGGCTCGGTGTTGATTTTTGATGAAGTGATGACGGGATTCCGACTGGCCCAGGGAGGGGCTCAGGAAATCTTGGGTGTGACACCGGATTTAACCGCGTTGGGGAAAATCGTGGGCGGCGGGTTGCCCGTTGGCGCCTATGGCGGGCGCAAGGAGATCATGGAAAAGGTGATGCCAGCTGGCCCGGTTTTCCAGGCCGGCACTCTGTCGGGAAACCCCCTGGCCATGGCGGCGGGGATCGCCACCCTGTCGGAGTTAAGGGAAAATCCTCCCTACGCAAAACTGGAACAGCTTGCCCAAACTCTCACCCAGGGATTAAAAGAGTTGGCAACAGCCGCCGGTATTCCCCATTCCCTCAACCGCGTTGGCAGCATGTGGACCCTCTTTTTCACTCCGCAGCCAGTCACCGACTACCGCACCGCGAAAACCTGCGACACCAGGCAATTTTCCCAATTCTTTTGGGCCATGATGGACCGTGGGGTTTACCTTCCATGCAGCCAGTTTGAGGCTGCTTTCAACTCAATTGCCCATGACGAAGGAATCGTTCAAAAAACCTTGGCTGCGGCGGAAGGCGCCTTCGCTCAAATGGGAAAATAAAAGGGCGCTGGTTTGTGAATCTCTCCGGGTTATCCCTGGAAAAGCATAGGAATTGGGAAAAAATACCGCCAGTTTGGATATTTCGTCTAGAGAAATACCCGGCTTCCGGTTAGGTTAAAAAAGATACTTTTCGTTTCCCCTGTCCCATGCCATGGAGATGACTTGCATGTGGAGCGCAACACTCGGCCTTGCTTGTTTGATGTCGCTGGCCCCGAACCAAGGGGAAAAACTTTCCTTTGAGAAAATTCGCCAGCTTTATGGCGTGCCGGGCCTGCCCCGGGAATCGACGGTGTTTGTCCCGGGGGATATTTTTTCCCTGGCCTATGACATTCGCGGGGTCAACGCTGACGATGAAGGAAAGGTCAATTATTCCATCACCACGGAAGTGATGTTCGACGGCAAACTCGAGTTCAAACAGGAATCGAAAAGTTTGGAAAGCTTCGACTCGCTGGGTGGCGGGGTGCTGCCCGGGTTTACTCAGTTGAATGTGGGTCTGGAACAGCCTGCCGGGAAATACACCGTCAAGGTCACGGCCCGCGACAAGAAGTCCAATGCCAGCGCCTCCTTCACCCGGGATTTTTCCGTGGTCAAAAGGGGATTCAACATTGTTCAGGTGCACACCACCGCTGATAGGGAAGGGCGGGTGCCCACGGCTATTTTCGCCACCGGCGAATCCCTTTGGATGAACCTGGCCTTGGTTGATTTCGAAAGAAACTCCTCCACGAAACAGCCCAACATCCGAATCAGCCTGGAAATATTGGATTCCAATGGCAAACCGACAGTGAAGAAGGGCCCCGTGGCGCTTATCAACAAAGATGTCCCGGCGGAGGTTTCCTTCCTGCCTTTCCAATTCCATGTGGCTTTAAACACCCCGGGTAAATTCACCTTGCAAGTTAAGGCCGTTGAGCAAGGCAATGGAAAAACCGCCTCGTTGTCACTGCCGTTTGAGGTCTTTCACGCCAAATAAAGGCCGGCTGTGAACTTTTGGCCAAATACCTGCGTAAGGAACTGGTGGGCATAACCATGAAGCTTAAGAGAATTTTTGGAATGCCGCGGATCAATCCCATGAAGGGTTTTCTTTCCCTGGCCTTGTTGGCCCTGGCGGTCGCCTTCCTGGTGGAATCGCTGGCCTTGTCGGAAGACTTTGGCCCGTTTCGCAAGCGGCGGGCGGCGCCGGCCAGCCAACCCTTGGCCCGTTGCGTGACAGAAACCGGCTCGATGTTGGTGAAAAAGGCTGGCGATTACCAATGGCGGGTGGTTTCCAAGGGCGATGAATTTTGCCCAGGCGACACGATTTTGTCTGGCGCGGGCTCCCAAATTGAGAATCGTGCCGGAACTGTACGGGTCACTTTCCGCGGGGACTTGGCCGGGAATTCTCCCTTACCTATCCGCGAAACCGTGGCCACCATCTTTCCCATCAATGATTCCGGGATTGATTTTGCCCTGGGGTTTGAACGGGGCCGGGTGGAGTTCACCAACCTGAAAGAAAAAGGCGCCGCCACTGTTACCGTTAATTTGCTGGATGAAGAAGATTCCAGCACGGTTAAGCTTTTGGAACCAGATTCTTCCTGTGCTTTGGAAATTCTCGGCACCTGGCCCGGGGGGGTTCATTTTGATCCCAAGGCAGCCAAACCCGCAGAACCCTCCTATGAACTTATTTATGTGGTGTTGAAGGGGAAAACGGAGATTAACGATGAGGGAGTAACGCACATACTGAGTGCGCCGCCCGGACCGGCCATGTTGCGTTGGAACAGCCATTCCGACAACTTGCCTGTCAAATTGAAGTTGGAAAAGCTGCCGGCGTGGGCCTCCCCACCCGATAGGACTGATCCCGTCGTGCAACAGCGGCTTCCCATAATCATGGATTTACGAGCTCAATTCGCTTCCGGAAAAGGAATTGATGATGTTCTGGATGAAATGGTTCAATCTGGCGATGAGGCCAAGCGATACCTGGCCATGAATTTGTTTGGCGCCATGGACCGAATGGATAAGATCGCCCAGCATGTGAACCAGACCAAATACCACGATGTCATTGATAATTCCGTGATTGTACTCCGCCATTGGATTGGCAGAAAAGCTGGGCAGGCTGACCTGATTTTTAAGTTTCTGACCTCCTCTCGGCAATACACTCCCGCTCAGGCTGAAGTCTTTGTCAACCTGCTTCATTCCTTCAGTACCGCGGAATTGCGTCAGCCGGAGACCTATGAAATTCTCATGGATTACATGGGGAGCCAAAAGACTGGAATTCGCGGATTGGCCCACTGGCATTTGGAACGGTTGGTTCCCAAGGGGAAGGAAATAAGTTTTAATCCGGCGGCTCCTGTGGAAATCAGGAAGCAGGCATTGGAAAAATGGAGGAAGCTGGTTCCCAAGGGGAAGGTTCCTCCGAGAACCCTGGATTAATCCGCCATATTTGCTGCTTGAAAAGGTAAGGAGAGGTGAATCATGAAAGACCGCATTTTTAATTCGCGCTGCAGGATTTTGGCAGGCCTGGTGATTTGTTCAGGCATGATGGTGGGAACGGTTCAAGCCCAAATTCAGGGCGGGGCGGGGCAAGCCAATGCCACAGCAGCGCCCCGGGTGGCTCAACCTGTTGTTAATACCTACCAGCAATTTACTGGCGGGGGTGGCGGCGGCGGGGGATATGGTGGTGGCGGTTTTGGTTTCGGCGGGGGATTTGGCGGCGGGGGCGGGGGTGGTGGTGGCGGCAGTTACCTTCAAGGCTTATCCTCCCTGACTAACTCCAATTCTCAATATTATTACACCATGGAACAGGCCAAGCTGGGACAGGAACAAGTCCGCAGCGCGAAAATTGCCAATCAGCACTCTCGCTTTGACGAGGACCTGTATGAAAAATCCAAGGCATCCCAAAAATTATACGACAAAGAAAAAGCCCGTGCCGCCGGTATGGAACAGCAGCGGATTGATGAATTAATGTTGGCCCGCAACAACCCAGCCAATGGCGATATTTGGTCTGGCCATGCCTTGAATGTGCTTCTAAAAACCCTTCAGCAGATCCAAGGCGACCAGGGAATGAAAGGGCCTTCCATTCCCATTCCCGAGGAAATCCTCAGGCATATCAATTTGACCACGGGAACCGCTGCCGGCAGCGTCGGCGCCTTCCGCAACCCTGATCACCTCTCTTGGCCTCTGGTCTTGCGCGGCAATGAGTTCAAAGAACCGAAGGACCAGATCGACAAATTGGCGCCCGTTGCCACCCGCCAGGCGGCTTCCGGCAGCATCGAACCGGATACCTTCAAGAAACTTTCCAATGCCATCAATTCACTCACCGATCTCATTACCTCGATGGCTGGGGATTTGTCTCCCACCGATTACATCCAATCCAAAAGATTTGCCAATAACCTTTCCGAAGGGGTGAAAAATTTAACCGAACCCAACGCCGTTAATTACCTGAACGGCCATTGGGCGGCCAAGGGCGGGTCGATTAGCGGCTTGATCGACCACATGAGCGCCAACGGTTTGCGCTTTGCCTCGGCCGTGGAAGGGGACCAGCCTTTTTACTCCTCGATGTACAACTTGTTGCGGGAATATGATTTTAAATTGGATAGCCTGACTGGCCATAAATCAGGGGATATTGCCAATATCCTCAATCCGAATTGATTGCCAAGACCTTTCCGCGGCCCGGCCTTATTTTTTCTGATCGTGGCCGCTCATTTGCGATAGCGCCAGAATCGTTCCCATAGGGCCGGGAAAACTCTGCGTCTTGCAGGAAATGGGTTCATCCAGGGAAATAAAATCCACCTCATGCCCCACTGCGGGGACCCCCGCCACAGTGTCCATGGTCCGGGAGGCATCCAACCCTGGATAGTCGCTTCGCAAGGCTTCTAATGTGGTCTCTGCCATCTCCTCAGGGTCGGGCATTTCCTTGTCGCACAAGATCATCACGAAAGCCGTGCCCGGGCTTTGCACCGTTACGACCCAGCCTTGGGGAGTATCTTTTTTTTCCAGGTTCCACATGGCGGGGTAGGAGAAGGACAAGCCATCCTCGGAAAACTGTTTCATTCGGGTTTTTTCTTGAATGAAGATGCTGGAGGAGGGACTCGAACCCTCACGGAGTTTTCACCCCTTCGGATTTTCATACCACGATGGTTTTCACCACCCGTCAAGGACGGTTCGTGGCCTGGACTTTCCCTTGACCTTGGCGCAAGCGCTTTAGGTCCCAGCCACCAAGTCTCTACACCTTCATGGGAAACCCATGTTTGGCTCGGGATTGCCGCCGCCCGTGGCGCTGCGGTTCCCCCGACTTCGACTGGATTCACGCGGGCGGTTTCCCCTCCCGGTGCTCAAAACCTTTTAAGTCCGATGCGTCTGCCGATTCCGCCACTCCAGCATCAGGGCCAATTTAGAGTTCAGCAAGGAAAGAAGCAAGTGCCGCCTTGGTAATCCTTGGGTCAGGGGCCGGCTTTTCCGGATTGCATGAGGACTTCCCGCTTCCTGATTTGGCGTTCCACCATTTCCTCCTCGAACAATTCCCGGACCCTTTTCTTGGAAACGCGGTCAGCCAACCCGGGGAGAAAACGCGCCACGAAGGCCAGCAGCTTCCCCTGGAAGGTCAGGGAGATTTCATCCCGTCCGGTTTCAATCGTTCGCAATGTGTGCCGGGCAACTTCTTCAGCGGTCATGCCGCGAAGATGGTCCATTTGCAGCTTTGCTTTCTGCTCAATCATGTTTTTCGAGAAGTTGGTTTGAGTCAGACCGGGGCAAACCACCAGCACATCGATTCCATCTTTGGCCAACTCGGCGCGGATGGCGTCGCTGAACCCTTGCACCGCGAACTTGCTGGCAGAGTAATCTCCCCGTGCAGGAATTCCCCGTTTTCCCGCGATGGAGGAAATGTTGACAATGGCCGACCCTGGGCGCTTTTTAAACTCTGGAATGAACACCCGGGTGGTTTCAATCAGCCCGAAATAATTGACTTCCATGATTTTGCGCAGACGGTCCTGGTTTCCCTCGGCGAAATGCCCCGTGGCCCCGACGCCGGCGTTATTCACCAAAACATCCGCCCCGCCATAGAGCCGGATCGATTCATCCAGCATGGCCTTCCTTCCTTCGGATTCCGTGACATCCGCCACCACGGTCTCCATGGCCCCGGCCGGATTCGCGCCCGCCTCCTTTTTTAATTCCTCGAGAAGCGAAGCCGACCTGGCCGCTGCCAGGACTTTTCCCCCCTGTTGATACGCTTTCAAGGCAATGGCTCGCCCGATGCCCTGCGAGGCCCCTGTGATGACGATCCTTAATCCGGCGATTTTTCTTTTGGCCATGATGCGCTCATGTGAATCTTGGCGGGGAAGGAGTCCATCTCGTTGAAGGAGGGAAAAACCCAACCCAGGCTTCCAGCAATGGGAATAAAGCGATTTTCACCACCTTGGCCTGGTCAAACAAGAGGAAGCAGGGGCGGGAAAAGGAAATGAGTAGGGAAACCTTGACGGTTTTTCCATCAGTAACAGATATGCGATTTCATGAACGGGTTAAAGGCAACTCTTATTTGAAGGAAGGGAATTACTTCGCGTCGCCAGATGTATGGAAGCCTTTCATGCGGGGCGCGAGGATTGCTCTGTTCAATTTGCAGGAAGATGGAAAACCATTACCGCTTTTGTTTTCCCTGCTCAATCAGGGCCGCAAGGAAGTGCACCGGGTCTTCCTGCCTGCGGGCCGCATCGGCCAGGGGCTGAAAGTTCTTGGCCTTGGCACACATGGGAAAGAGGCCGGAAGCGGTCAGGGTTTTCCCCGCCAGCGACAACGCCTCTTCTTCCTTGCCAATTCGTTCGAGGATTTGCAAAAGAACCTCGGCCGGATAGGTGCTGCCCTCGGCTTCGTTCTCGCGGACTATTTGCCGGTAGTAGTCCAATCCGGCCTCGACCTCGCGGCCTGCGAGAATGTCCAGGTATTTGCCATAGGACAGGTAAAACTTATCAAAGGGCGGTTCATTTCTACCGAGGAACTTTTCCGAAAGCCGCGCCCCGTAATCGCACAACTCTCTGGCCAGGTCAAGTTCCTCACCCGGAGGCAGGTGAATGCTCATCTGAACGGTGGAACTCAAATGGGAGAGATCAATATGGTAGGCATCTTCTTCAAACAGCCAATCGCGTCCGGCCATGAGGTTTCTCAAGCAGCCGGTTTTTACCTCGATCTGTGGGAGTTTTCCCTCACGCCTTTCAATCTCGGCGGCGATTCGCCCGGCCAGTTCCTCATAAAGCGCGCGCAACAGTTTTTGCAAACAGTATTCCCTGACCGCGGGAATGGCGGCAAAATCCTGGCTCGACAGGGTGGTGATGGCGTTGCACATGCCATACCTTTGCAAAATCCAATCGAACCCGCGGGGCATGTTCAGCCCTTCGTAAAACGCCAGGCGGACCGGCGCCTCGATATCGTCCTCCGGCCCCGGGTTCAAGGCATCGATGGCCGCCCGGATCGGTTCCGTCTCGCCTATCATTTTGAAATATTGCCAGGCTTGCTCCAAGTCTCCCTTGGCGAGAAACAAAGTGGCCGCTTTCCTGGCAGAGTTGCGAATGTCTTCCTCAAATTGCTGATGCAGAGAGGGAGGAACATCGCTGGAGGGTGAGGTGGGAATGGCACAAAGGCCCTTTTCTGCCCGGGCTCGAGACAGCAGGGCGTAAAAAAGTTTGTGGTAATCGCCGCTGGCTTCCAGGTGCGAGCAAAGAAGTTTCAAAGCTTCCTGGGCGCCTGACTTTTTTAACTCCAAAGTAAGCTGATCATAAATGGTGTCTGGCATGCGCAAACTCCGTGGCAGGTTGAGGTCCGTTTATTCTACGAATCCCCGGCCACCACGCGCACCTGAACAAACTTTGTGCCAACTCCCTCGAACGGACGCCGCAGATTGAATACAAGCGTAACCTGCTGCGACGACCCCGGGGCAATGGCCTTGGACTGAAAGACGAAGAGCTGCTCGACCGGTGCGCCGGGCATGGGCCGCATCGGCCTGCCAATCAAAGTTTGCTTCAACACCAGCGGGCCATAGTCCGGCCCTAGCGCCTGCCATTGATAGCCGGTCCCACCGGCCAGGGGCAATTGAATCCGCAGAGTATCGCCCCCCTTTATCCGCACTTCCTTGGCTTCCACTAATTCCATCTTGTCGGTGTTCACCTGATGCGTGAAATCCCCCGCTTTTAACAGCACATCCGCGTGAAGGGCGCCCATGGCCATCCCGGTCAGCAGTAATCCAAGCATGATTTTCTCCTTTGGCGATTTCTCATTCATTTGCCTTAATCCTTACGCGTAGAATAGGGGAAGAGTTCAAAGTGCGGCAGGAAAATATCAAGACGGCGGGGATCATGAAACTGGCTGTATTGTTCCTGGGCATCTGCTGGTGGGCTTTCGCCAATGTGGCCGAGGCGGGGGTCCACTATTCCGGTGAATCCCTGGCCAGTTTGCCGACTCAATGGCGGGGATTCCTTCTCGATCAAAGGCAACTAAGGCAAATCGCTATTCCGGGAAAAGCCGGCCAGTCTCCTTCTCCCTTCAGGAAGAAATATGCTGAGGAGCGCCATCGCCTGGAAAAGGCGAAGAAAGTTGGCGACTTGACTCCCGTGGAATTGGCTGACCTTGGTGCGTTGAACATTCGGCTGGGAAATACCAACGCTGCCCTGGCCATTCTTCAATCGGCCAATCGGCAGTTTCCTTCCCAATATTTGATCCTTTCCAACCTGGCATCGGCGTGGCACTTGTCTGGCGACCTGGTTCAAGCGGAAATCCATACGGTTGCCGCCAGGGAACTGGCCCCCGGGAAATGGCTCGATGCCGAATCACTCTATCTGACTTGGCTGCGGGAATTGAAAAAGAGCGGCCCAGGTCAGACTAGCAAGTTATTTCCTGCGCGCCTGTTCAATGATCAAGCCAAGTTGGAGCCTGGCAAAGCTGGCGCTCTGGCGCTGGAAAAGCTTCCGAAAAACGCGGTCGCGTCTGCTCAATTGCTCGGCTTATGGTTTCCCGCGGAGGGTAAATTGCTTTGGCAACTGGCGGAATTGGCCAACGCTTCAGGGGATGCCGCGGTCGCCGCCTCAATGCTCGACGGTTGCGTGACGGAATTCGGCCTCCGCGACGCTGAATTACTGGCCCAACGAAGGCTGTTGCGCGACTTTCTAGAGGGTCAGGGAAAAATTAACCAGGCCAAGCATAAGAAACATCTGGCAGGCTGGTTTGTTCCTTTATCCATGCGGCCGTTGAAGTCCGCCTTGATGGGTGAGCTTCCTCCCGTGGACCCCAAGGGCGTGAACACGCTGCCGTGGGAAGTCCTGGCGCAAACCCAGATCGGCCGCCAGGGCCTTCCCGATTACCCCGATTACTTGAAACAGCTTGCCGGAAAACAAGTCACTTTGACCGGCTTTATTCAGCCGGTGGGGGAGGATTTTGAAACCTCGGCCTTTCTCTTGCTCGAGCACCCAGTTGGTTGCTGGTATTGCGAAATGCCCATGCTGACGGGAATGGTTTACATTGAGTTGGAAAACGGGAATACCCTTCGCATGACCCGCGTGGGCATTCGCATCACGGGGAAACTGCAACTGCGTGGCGACGATCCGGAAAAATTCCTTTTTAGCATCCTCGGCTCAGACGCGGAAACTTTGCCCTAAAGAAAATGCCTCTCTCCCTGTCCTTACCATTCCCTTGTAATCCTTTAAAATAGTGTTACCTTGCCACCTTCCGCGATTTGTACTGGGTGCTCCTGGCATGAAACCGTTGTTTGACAAGTTGGAATCGATCGTAGGCCCCGGCGCTCTGATCACCGCTTCCAGTGAATTGCTGGTTTACGAATGCGATGGATTCACCATCGAAAAAAACAAACCCGATGTGGTGGTGTTTCCCAAAACCACTCAGGAAGTTGCGGAAATCGTCCGGGCCTGCAACGCCTTTGGCGTGCCTTTCATCCCTCGTGGAGCTGGCACCAGTCTGGCGGGTGGCTGCCTTCCCGTGGGCGGCGGCGTGGTCATCTCACTTGCTCGCATGAAAAAAATTCTCGAAGTCGATTACCGCAACCGCTGCGCGCTGGTTGAACCGGGCGTGATCAACTTGTGGCTGACAAACCACATGAAGCCGCACGGCTACCATTTTGCCCCGGACCCCTCCAGCCAGGGAGCTTGCACCATCGGTGGCAATGTCGCCACCAATTCCGGCGGACCCCACACCCTCAAGTACGGGGTAACCGTAAACCACATCCTCGGCGTGGAATTGGTCCTGCCGGATGGATCGATCGTCCGCACAGGCGGGCCGATTGAGGACAACCCCGGCTACGACCTGACCGGCGTCATCGTCGGGTCCGAAGGGACTTTTGGCGTTGCTGTCAAAACCTGGGTGCGCATCACGCGAAACCCGGTGGCCTATCGCACCCTACTGGGCGTTTTTGAAACCGTGGACGACGCTACGAACACCATCAGCGAGATTATCGGCGCCGGCATCATTCCAGGCGCCTTGGAAATGCTCGATCAAATGATCCTTGGGGCGCTGGAAGAAGCCTTTCATTTTGGCTTCCCTCTCGATGCCGGCGCCATCCTCATCATGGAAGTCGATGGATTGAAAGCCGGCCTGGATGAAGAGGCCGAGCGCATCACCGCCATCGCCAAGAAAAACGGGGCTCGCGAAGTGCGCCAGGCGGACAGCGATGCCCAGCGCACGCTGCTGTGGAAGGCGAGAAAACAGGCCTTTGGCGCGGTCGGCCGCCTGGCGCCAAGTTTCTGCACGCAAGACGGCGTGGTGCCGCGCAGCATGCTCCCCCACATCCTGAGGGAAATCCAGCGGATTGGCAAAAAATACGACACACGCATTTGCAATGTCTTCCACGCAGGCGATGGCAACATTCACCCGATTCTCCTTTTTGATGAACGCGACCCGGAACAGGTGAAGCGAGTCCTCGCCGCCAGCCACGAGATTCTCGACGAGTGCATCCGCGTGGGTGGGAGCGTGACGGGAGAACACGGCATCGGTGTGGAAAAGATCGACTTCATGCCGAAACTTTTTTCACCGGAAGACCTCGGCATGATGATCCGCTTGCGCAACGCCTTCAATCCAAGGAACAATTGCAGCCCGCACAAAATGCTGCCGACCTCCGGCGCTTGCGTCGAAACCACCCGTGCGGGAAGGATGGCGGCGTTATGATTCAACCCAAAAACACTGGCGAACTCGGTATGGAAGTGCGAAAACCCGCCTCCGTGGAAGAAGCGGGGGAGATCATCCGCAGGGCGGCCCAGGCCCGAGCCGCGATTTTTCCCTTTGGCAACGACAGCAAGCGCCACATCGGTTTTACACCCAGCAAAATGGGGCTGCGTCTCAATACCTTGAATTTGAATCGTCTTGTCGATTACCCCGCCCGGGACATGACTGTCACGGTTCAGGCCGGCATTTCCATGAAACTGCTACGGGGAATCCTGGCAAAGGAAGGACAGTGCCTGCCGGTCGATGACCCCTGCCCAGACCAGTCCACGCTGGGTGGGATGCTGGCGGTTAACTGCAACGGCCCGCGCCGTTTCGGCTGGGGCACCCTGCGCGATTATGTTATTGGCATCAGCGTGATCAATGACGAGGGGAAAGAAACCAAGGCAGGCGGCCGCGTGGTGAAGAATGTTGCTGGGTACGACTTTTGCAAATTGCACACCGGAGCGCTGGGAACCCTGGGCCTGATTTCTCAAGTGACCTTGAAGGTGCGGCCCAAACCTGAATCCTCGGCCATGGCCGTCATTGGTTTGAATCAGAAGGATCTGGAACCCGCCCTAGACCTGGTCCATGGCACGGCGACGCGACCGGTCAGCATCGACATTTTGAACCAGGCCGCTGTGCGCCACTTGAAACCCGATTCTTCCAACGCCAGCAAAGATTGGACTTTGCTGATTGGGTTTGAACACAATGAAAAGGCCGTGGCCTGGCAGTGTGAAACTCTCATGGAAGAGGTTCGCCAGGGACTGGGTCGGGAAACGCAGGTGATCCCCAAAGGCAAAGACCAGGCCATCTGGGAATCGCTGGCGCGGTTCCAGGCCGCTCCGCCGGCGGATTCCCAGGCGACTTTCAAAATCAATGTGGCCCCGGCCAAGGTCGCGGCTTTCGCCACCTTGATTGACGAGACTTTCCCTCTTTGCCCAGTTCAAGCGCATGCCGGTTCGGGAATACTCTTTGGCCATGTCCCGGGCGCCCTGCCTTTTGCTGAAGTTCATCGCGGAATTCAGTCCTTGCTGGAAAAAGCCAAGCGCTCTTTGGGCAACTTGACGATTCTCCACTGTCATGAAGATTGGAAAAATGACCTCCCCGTCTGGGGCGCTCCCCGCGATGACCTTTTTCTCATGCGAAAGGTCAAGGAGTCGCTGGACCCAATGGGGCTGTTTAATCCAGGTAGATTCGTCGATAGAATTTAATGAAGCAAACCATGCAACAACAATCCAATCATCCCGGCGAATGCTCCAATGGCCTGGCGCCTCCCAAGGGGGAACCGGGGTTTGGCAAGAACCTTGATTACGACACTTTCATGGATTGCGTCCATTGCGGCTTATGCCTCGGCTCCTGCCCTACTTATGTGGAGACCGGCGACGAGAATGACGGTCCACGCGGGCGCATTTACCTCTGGCGGGCCGTCACCGACGGCCGCCTCCCCCTGACCCCTGAAGTTCGCGGCCACCTAGATTCGTGCCTCGAGTGCCGGGCTTGTGAAACCGCCTGCCCTTCGGGCGTGAAGTACGGCGAGATTATTTCTTCCTACAAGCACGACATGACCCGAGTTCTCCCGCCCGCGCCCACCGTCAATCCCTTGCAGCGCTGGATGCTGTTCAACCTGACGCCTTTCGCGGGGAGAATGCGCCTGGCGCTCTGGCCCGTGCGCCTCATGCAGAAGCTGGGGCTCGGTTGGCTGGTCCGCCTGGCGGGGGTATTTCTGCCCAAGTCCTTGCGGCTGATGAATGAAATCGTTCCCGATCTCGAGCCGCACTATGGCCATTTGCCGGAAGTACTGCCAGCCAAGGGAACCCGAAGAGCGCGGGTCGGTTTACTGCTCGGCTGTGCCCAGGACGCTTTCATGCCGCAGGCGAATTACGCCACCGTCAAGGTCTTGCAAGAGAACGGCTGCGAAGTCTGGATACCAAAAGGCCAAGGCTGTTGCGCGGCGCTGCACCACCATGCGGGGCTCGATAACGAAGCGAAGAAATTCGCAGCGGCCAACTGCCAGGCCTTTTCTTCCGGTCTGGGCGATGGCCCAACAAAACTCGACGCCATCATCAACAACGCCGGCGGTTGCGGCCCGGTATTGAAGGAATATGGCCACTTGCTCGAAGG
The DNA here is from genome assembly GCA_009692005.1 of Gemmataceae bacterium. Lineage (GTDB taxonomy): Bacteria > Planctomycetota > Planctomycetia > Gemmatales > Gemmataceae > SHZZ01. The sequence continues at coordinate 14,874 of SHZZ01000037.1, forward strand.
CACCCCGTTTGCCCTGCAAGGAAAAACCTTTGGCTCGCTAGTGCGTGATGTTCATGAGTTCTTGTCTGACCTGGGTCCGGTGGAGCCGAAATACCCGGTACCCTTGAAAGCCACCTACCATGATGCCTGCGGCTTGAGCCACGCGCAAAAAATCCGCACGCAACCCAGGCAACTGCTGGGTCTGGTCCCGGGCTTGCAACTGGTTCCCCTGGGGGAAAATGAACACTGTTGCGGGGCGGCAGGCAGTTACAACCTGACCCAGCCCGAAATGTCCCAAGCCCTGGGCGAAAGAAAAGCACGCAACATTCTGGCCACCAAGGCGCGCGCCATTTTTACCGCTAACATTGGCTGCTTGCTTCAAGTGGACCGGTATTTAAGGGAGCAAACTCCGAGAATCTGGGTGGCTCACCCCATGGAAGTTTTGTGGGCTTCCTACAGTGGCGAATTTTCCCCCAAACTCAAGGCCGCATTGCAACCTGTTGAGAAAGGCTGATCATGGATATTCATGGCATTATCCCTCCCCTGGCCACCCCCTTCAAGGACAACGAGGATCTCGACCTAGAGAAACTCAAGTGGTTTATCGACCATCAGATCGCGGCCGGGGTCCATGGCATTTTCATCCTGGGGACGAACAGCGAATTTTACGCCCTGGACGAGGACGAAAAACAGCGGGTGATTGCCACCACGATGGAGAAAGTCAACAAGCGAGTTCCCGTCTTCGCGGGCACCGGGGCGGAAACCACCAGGGAAGCGGTGCGTCTGACGCGCATGGCGGAAAAAGAAGGCGTGGACGGCGTGTCGGTGATCACCCCTTATTTCATCTCCCCCAACCAAAACGAAATCCACGATCATTACAAGAAAATTGCCGAGGCCACTAGCCTCAGGGTCCTGCTTTACAACAATCCCGTGACTTGCGGTGGTTTGAAAATCGATCCCGCCACCGTGGGGAAATTAGCCCAAATCCCGAACATTGTTGGCATCAAGGATTCCAGTGGCGATTTGCAAAACACGATCGAGTACCTGCGCTCGGTGCCCTCCTCGTTTGCTGTCATGCAGGGACGCGACACCTTGATTTTTTCGGCCTTGCAGTTGGGAGCCAGAGGCGCGGTTCCCGCCACGGGAAACATAGCCCCGGCCCTGTTGGTGGAAATTTACGAGAAGTTTAAAAAGGGCGATGTGCAAGGCGCCAGGGAAGCGCAGGCCCGGGTGCACCCCCTGCGCATGGCCCTGACCCTTGGCACCGCGCCAGGGGGCGTCAAGTCCGCGCTGGCGATGTTGGGCACCCCCATTGGCCCATGCCGGTCGCCTGTTTCTGGCGTTCCCAAGGAAAAAATCGGCCAGATGCGTGAATCCCTCCTCGCCGCTGGGTTGAAACCTCAGGGCTAACAGAGCCGTTTTCCTTGATAGAGGTAGGCCAGGCAGGATTTGCCCGTGGCCAGCGTGATTTCCTTCAGGGCAAACAAATTCGGCGCTTCTTCGATCTCATCCAAAACGGGGAGCAAGCCAAGGTCCACCTGGTACAGTTCACCCGCAATTGCCTGCCCCAGACCATTGGCCGGTGCCATTCCCGGGAATTCGCCCAAGTCCAAGAGTTGGTAATTCGGGCTGGTCATGGCTGTTCCCAGAAACTGCTGGTTGGCCAGAGCGGAGTGATTTGTCCCGCCCGTTTTCAAGGTGCCATAAACAAACAACTGGATGGATGAAGAAGTGGAGGTCACGGGGTTTTCTTTTCCAGGGTCCGGAATTCCCTGAGAGTAATGGGCTCGAACTTCACCCGGTCCCCGGTTTGAAATGCGAAAAACCCTTTTTCCAAATCGACCAGCCGCATGGGAGTACAACCCACGAGATTCCACCCACCTGGCTTTTCTTCAGGGTAGATGCCGGTTTGCACCCCAGTCATGCCAACGCTGCCGGCCTCTACTTTCACTCGTGGAGTGGCCAGCCGAGGAACCCCTTGCAATTTTTCCGGCAAGTAGCCCAGGTAAGGAAATCCAGGAGTAAAGCCGATTGCGTACACCAAGTAAATTGTTTCGGAATGTAGTTGGATCACTTCTTTGGTGGTGAGGAGGGTTTTTTCTGCCACCAGGTCGAGGTCAGGGCCAAGCTGGTAACAACAGGGCACGATGATTTCCTTTCCCTGGAATGGATTAGGTTTTTTGGTTTTCCCGTGTTTCAAGGTTTGCAAGGTTTCCAGGGCCTTGCCCATGGCGATGAGGGCGGGGTTGTGAAAAACCGCCACGGTCTTGTAGGCGGGCACCAAGTCGCGGACCCAGGGGAAAGCAGCCTTTTGCACGGAAAAATGAAAATCTTGGGCCAGGGACTCGTTGGCAAAGCGAAAGAGCCAGCCGAGGTCGGCCAGAGGATGGGATGCAATTCGGTCTTGCCCATTGTCCATATTGCGGGGTTTTTTCCTGAAATCACTTTTCACTTCCGCAAATTCCTTTTACCATAATAAGCAATTGCCTTGGAGCTAAATCAAGGAGTGAACAATGAGAGTCATCGCGATAATTCTGGTTATGGCGCTATTCGCCTCGCTGGAAGGATGCCGTAGCAAGCAAAAACCTGCTGCGCCGGAGCCCCCTCCGAAGGAAACCAAGGAGAAAAAAGAAACGCCGGTGGAACCTCCGCCGATGGTGGTAGAAACCAAAAAAGAAGAACCAGCCAAGAATGTGAAGCGGAATATTCTGCAACGGACGGGAACGGGGAAAAAGCTGCAAGATATCCACCGCGCCTTGCAAATGTACGCCAATGATAACGGGGGGAAACTTCCTCCCCCCTACACCAAGGATGCCAGCGGCAAGCCGCTTCTGAGTTGGCGCGTGCGGCTCCTCCCCTATTTCGAACAGGATAATTTGTATCGCATGTTTAATCAAAACGAGCCCTGGGACAGCCCAACCAACAAGGCCTTGCTGAAATACTTTCCCAAGATCTACCAGTCATCGGATGACTACGAAGTGAAGTCCGTATTCAAGACCACCTTCCTGGCGCCGGTTGCCAATGAAACTGTTTTTCCTCCTGAGGGCGGTGTCAGCCTGGCCGGTGTTGGCGATGGAGCTTCCAATACCATTTTCATGGTCGATGCCGACAATGAGGTGGCCACGGAATGGACCCGTCCGGTGGATTTAATTGTCACCAAGAGTTTTCCCCACCGGGGATTGGGGCTGAGTTATGCCGGGGGTTTCATGGCCCTGTTTGGCGACGGGTCCGCGCAAGTCATCCCAGCGGGGCAAAACAGCCCTGCCAACCTTTGGGGCTTATTTACCCGCGCCGGCGGGGAAGCTGTTCGCCGTTGATTTTCTCTACTTCACACGAAAGGACCGTTTCATGCGTTTCCGATTTTTCTCTGCCATTGTAGCGTCACTGGCCATGGTTCTCTCCTCTTCCTCCTTCGGGCAGGAAACGAAGAAAGAACATTCCGCCATCAAGGCCGCGCCCCGTGACAAGAACTGGGAAAAGCGCCATGACAAGTTCGTGGAAATCGCCAAGCGTGGCGGGGTGGACTTGCTCTTCCTGGGCGATTCCATCACCGATGCCTGGGGTGGAGAAGGGCATGGCGGGGGCTCCGGGAAAAAGATTTTTGAATCCCGCTTCGTGCCAATGAAGGCGGCCAATTTCGGCATCGGCGGCGACCGCACCCAGCATGTCCTCTGGCGGTTGCAAAAGGGCGAACTCGACGGCATCCAGCCCAAGGTGGTGCAGCTCATGATCGGCACCAATAATGCCAACGGCATGGATAATTCCGCCGAGGAGATCGCTGACGGCATCAAGGCCATCATCGCTGAGTTCAACAAACGATCGCCAAAGACCAAGGTATTGCTCTTGGCGGTTTTCCCGAGGAACACTGCGAAAGATCCTGCCGCCAACTCCGCTCAGAAGGCCAAGATCGACAAGATCAACTCCATCATTGCCAAGCTGGATGACGGAAAAATGGTCAAGTACCTGGATCTTGGGCCCAAGTTCATGGAGGGGACAACTATCCCCAAGGAAATCATGCCCGATCAGCTTCACTTGAGTGAAAAGGGTTATGCGATCTGGGCCGATGCCGTGGAACCGATCATCAAGGAAATGCTGGCCAACTAAGGGCCAGTAAATTCTGGGGATAAAATGAAGCGGGGGCGTTTTAACGCCCCCGCTTTTGTTTACCTGGGCTAGTTTTATTTGTTCTTAAAAAACGAGTTGTAATTTTCCCAGGCGGGAGGCGGTTTCCTTCATCAGGGCATCTTCCTCGGCTTCCGAATTGGCTGTGTAAGTGACGGAAAACCGCAGGTAGGCGCCGGCGTCGTCCCACGGCACGCAGCAAACCGATTGCTCAGTAATGAGAAACTGCGAGGCCTCCTCGGCGTTGGCAAAGACCTGGCCCGTGCAGGATTTCGGCGTCTTGGCGTAAAGGAAATAGGTCCCATTGGGCATGGCCGCCTGGAAGCCAACCTGTTTCAGGGCGGCCACCAGCTTTTGCAGCCGTCTTTGATATTTCCTCTTCACCTCCTGGGGAATTTCCGGGTGACGCAAGGCCTCGGCCGCTGCCTGTTGAATGGCCATGAATTGTCCTGAATCGGAATTGTCTTTCACATCAGCAAAGGCCTGGACGATTTTTGGATGCCCAGCGACAAACCCAAGTCGCCAGCCGATCATGTTGAACCCCTTCGACATGGAATGCACTTCCACGCCGACTTCCCTGGCGCCTTCCACCTGAAGGAAGCTGAGAGGCGGTCCATCGTAAGACAGCATGATGTGCGCGGCATCCTGCACCACCACGATTTGATTCTTTTTGGCGAAGTCGATTACTTTTTTGTAGAAGTCGCGAGTGGCGGTCTGCCCGGTCGGGCTGTTGGGATAATTGATGACCAGCAATTTTGCCTTCTCGCGGATTTCCTGTGGTATGCCGTCGAGGTCGGGGTAGAAGTTGTTTTCAGGGAGAAGTGGGAGCCGATGGACCTTGCCACCGTAATACTCGGTGTGGGTGCCGGCGACAGGGTAGCCTGGGACGGTCATCAGAGTGATGTCGCCTGGGTTGATGAAGACGGCGGGAAACATGGCATAGGCCGGCTTGGAGCCGATACAGTGGTTAATTTCCGTGGCGGGGTCGAGCTGGACATCAAAGGTATGAGCCATGAAATGCGCGGCGGCCTCTTTGTAGTCCAGAATGCCGTTGTCGGCGTAGCCGCGGTTTTCCACCTTGTCGACTTCCCTTTTCAAAGCTTCCCGCACCAGGGGCGCGGCCAGGTCGTCATTTTCGCCGATGCCGAAATCCAGAAGTTGGCGTTCAGGATGGGCGGCCAGGGCGGCGCGTTTGGCCCGTTTGATTTTCTCGAACTTATAAATCTTGGTTGATTTGCCATAGTTTACCCCGCCAATGCGCTCGGCAAACAATGATTGAAACCAGGGGTCGTTGGAATTCGCGCTCATTTTTTTCCCGCCTTGGGGTTGGCCCAGGGCGCTTTCCTATTGGGAGTGACACCCTTTTCAAGATTGACATAGAATAGCGAAGCGCCAGGTGTTTGCCCAGTCAACGGCAAGGAAAAGCCAGGATGAGACATGAACCCAAACGCTAGTGATCAGTTGTTGGTGGAAAGTTGCCTGGAAGGCAGCCAAGGGGCGTGGAACCGGCTGGTGGACCAGGTAATCGGGGTTGTGCATTTCGCAGTAATGGAAACCGGTTGGTCGCTGGGTTTGAAACCGCAACCGGAAGAGGTGGAAAAAATCCTGTCGGAAATATTTACGGAGTTGCTGCGGTTGGACGGGGCGGCGCTGCGCGAGTACCAAGGCCAAAGCAAGTTGTCCACTTACCTGGCGATGTTGGCGAGAAAAATTGCCTGGAGTGAATGGAAAAAGAAGGGCGCGGTTCTGCACGGGGGAGAGATGGGAGCGGCCTTGGCGGGCGAGGTTGATATCCGCGAAACCGGGGCGTAATGCCAGGCGGTTTCAGCTCAGGGGGATTGCCCGCGGGTGCGCTGAATGGGTTCCTGGTCGGGGGCCCAGCGGGCCAGGTCAAAGGCTGGCAAGGTGGCCAAGTCGGATCGGGTGAAGAGCTTCTGGGCCCGTTCGGGGGTGACGGTGGTCACTTGCAGGTCATTGAGGCGCATGACCATTTCCATTTTTTCCTCAGGCCAAATGAGTTTCAACCTGAAGGGCAGGACTGCGCCGGTTTCCCGGCTTTGCTGCGTTTCAAAAATCGTGGCGGTGCAAATCTCTTTTCCCTGGAGATCGCGCAGGATGTGGCCAGTCACCAGCGGTCGGCCCTGGACTCCCATCTTGCGGCTGAAGACGGTCACTTTACGGACCGGTTTGCCCTGAAAAAAGGCGGTGGGCTCCACCAGTTCAAAGGATTGGGTGGTTGCCTTGACCTCATACGGCTTGGCCGGGTCGTATTCCCCCATGCCGAGTGCGCACAGGATCATGTCGGGATTGAAGGGAAAAGGCAGGCGGACATTTCCCTTTTCCAGATCCTGGTAATCGCAATGGAAGACATAGGGCACCGGTTCGACTTTGCTGATCCAGTACCAGAACTCCTTGGAGTTGGAACCAATATCGACGGCCGGCTGGCCGAGGACTTTGCCCTTCATGCGGAAGTTGCGCGGTTTCTGGCAGACCAAGATGCCGTCGAGACCCGGAGTGTTTTGGCTCCCCTGGCGGGCATCGATGGCGACTTGATTGCATTGAATGGCTTGCACGCGTGCGGAATTCTCGTTGAGGAAGGCGACTAATTGCTGTGCCGAGGGAGTTTCCGCCGGCAAGCGGGCCTGATCGCGGTCGAACATTTTCTGCCAGCCATTGCAGCCACTGGCGATTACAGGGGCGGCCAGCGCCGCAGTGGCCAGCCAAGTACGCCTCGTAGGTTTTCTGTTTTTCGGTTTCACGCGCAGCCCGCCAATTTGGAGACTTCTTCTTGTAAGGATTCCATCTCCGCATCGGAGAGAACCCCATGGAGTATTTCGTAATCCGCGCCCGTCTTTGGGGAACGGAACACAATCCGCTCCATCCCGCTGACTTCCTGTGAACTGATGAGCCGAAGTTTCTTTTTCCTGGCCAGCATCAGGCCGAGAATGTAGCGGAAATTTTGCTGTTTTACATCCGCTTCTCCCTCCAGCCGTTCGAAACAATCCATCAGCATATTCTCATCGAGGACAGTTTCCTGCTTTCGCTTCGGATCGGCAAGGAGCGCATTCCAGTGGGAAAAGGCATTTTCCGGTGGTCCTTGCCAGCACTCGGCGGAATAATCCCTGCGCCTAAATTTCCCCTCTTCTTCCACAAGGACGGAATAAACCATTTCCCCGGTCAGGAGTTCCCGGCCGCTAATTATGCACTTCCTGCTGTTCGGCCCGATTTCGTATTCCACCATGGGACCCACACCTGGTTGGGATAATGAATTTTAGCCGCCGATGGGTGAGGTTCACAAGACCCGGGAAAGCCAATGCGCTGGTTTTATTACTCACCGCGCCCGGTTTTTCCGCCTAGGGGAGCTTTTCACGCTTGCTTCCCTGCAAACTAACAACTCCCTCCTCGATTTCCTGCCGGCTTTCTAGACCCCATCCCAGGGCGTTCAAACGCACCACGCCCTTGGCGTCCATAAGGACCGCGACAGGCGTCGATTGCAGGTTGTAACTGGTTCGCAAGCCGCTGCCATCCAGCACGGTAAAGGTGATTTTCAGTTCATCCAGTTGCTTGCGCACCAGTGCGGCGTCATCCACCACGGACATGCCGACAACTGCAAGGGAATCTTTTGATGCGGTTTGCAACTTCTGCCCAAAGGAGAGGACCTCTTGGGACAAAGGCGACTTGGGATTGTAGAAGAGAAGTAGCAAGGGTTTGCCCTGCAGGCGTTCCAGCCGCACAGATTCGGCTTTGCGCAGGTTGTGGGCGATGAAATCAGGCGCCTTCTGCCCTAATTGAACGGTGTTTAATCCTTTTAGAGAGACCGGGACGATGACCTGGGGGTTGAATTCGCCGGCCAGCGCTGCTTCTATCTGGGCTTGGGTCTGCTGAATGGCGCCACGGTAAGGTGTGGGCGCGTTCAACTCCAATTGGGATTCCACGCGCTTTCTCAAGGCCCGAAGCTGCGCCGAGTAACGCGACGGGTTTTCCAGAAATGGGGTGGATCCCTCTTTGTAGGTCCGCGAAAGCTGGATGTCCTTCTTCCGGTCTTCAAATAACCTTCCAGGGTATACCAGGTTGGTTTCGATGTCGCAGCGGAGGGTGCTCTTTTGCGTGGGGACATTATGCGCCGGTTCCTTGATTTCGATGACTCGCTCATAGCGCTGGGCCGCGCCCAGTTGAGGATTCAACCAGAAGGTGTCGGTGCGGCGCCAGGCCCTGCGGTCAGCGCGGGGCTTTTCCCAATCCTCGGTTTGCTGCAGGCCCGTAAGTTTCAGGCATTTCACTGATTGAATAATTTCTGTTCCGGCCACGGTCCATTGGCGCACCGGTCGGCCGTCTTCCGAGACTTCCCAGGAATCGTTTTCACCCAGGCGAGTCTTCATGATTTCCAAAAGGAAGCCGGTTTCCAAGGTGGTGGGGCCGTCTAATGGGGGCAGAGAAACTCCCGGGGAGGCGATGATTTTTCCCCGTTGATCCACCTGCACGATTTCCATCTTCATCGATGAGGGCAAATTGTCGGAACCGACCGTGGGAAGCAGGCCTGGATTGCCACGCTGTTTTAAGGTTGTCAGGCAAGCGATTTCCCAACGGTTGTTTGCTTGTTCGAGAACGAGCACGCGGTTTTCCACGCGGTAGGAGCGTTGGAATTGCACCCGGCTGGAATTCGATTCTTCGGTGAAAAGCCCCCGGTAGAGAATTTCTTGGGCGGGCTGCAAGCGGAAACCGAGGTTGGTCACCAAGGCCGGCGCGGCCGGCAGGCCATCAAGTTGGCTGATAGTAAACAAGGGAAGGAAAAGCAGAATGTTCACAGCGGCATCCTCGGCCCATGGGGACCATTTTGAAGTCGGGGTGCAAGGCAGCGGCCGCGGATTATAACAAGGTTGCTCATTCCAACAAGGCGGAATGAATACCTGCCAGACCCGGGGCATTTTGCCAAGTTGCTTCTTTCCCCAACTCAGCAGTCCTTTTCCCATTTTCCGTTGGCAAACTCATTTACCCCTTTTCTCCACGCCCCCATCAAGTATCCTGTCTTTCATTCATGCCGTTGCCAAACAGGGAAGGAGAAACCCTTGTTATCCCTGATTTTTGTCTTTCTCGTGGTTTGGTTTATCATCACTGCGGTATCGGGCCTGTTCTCCCATTTTTTTCAGGGCGCCATTTACAGTGAGCCTGCCGCTGGTTTTGTTTGGCGGGCTCCCGCGGCTGGAACTGCTTTGACTCTCCTCCTGGCCTGCTGGGCTTTCCTGGATTACTTCTCCCCGGGCCTGTACCGCCCTTTGCATGAAATGCAAACTTTATCCTCTTCCACGCCAACGAAACCCGAGGAAGGCGCGCCTTTCCCAACCCTGACCGTTACCCTCCCGGATGGCCGCAAGGAAGTTTTTTTTCATCAAGGCGGGAGCAAGCTGGAATACCGTTCCAAGGGGAACATGCCGTTGTCTTCCACCCCATTGCTGGTGGAAGTGGAGGAAGAAACGGCCGGGGGAAAGACCAAGTCGGTCTTCAAGCCGGAGAAAGATGCGAAGGGAAAATTCGTGCGCCAACCTGGCTTGCCCCTGGTTTACCGCGATGAGAAGTCGCGTGAAATGGTGGAAGGCGGGTTGGGTGCGCTGGTGATCAGCCGGCCTGGGAAAGCGTTTTTGAGCCTGCTCCTTCACCTGGCGCAGTTTGTCGGGTGGTTCCTTTGTTTTTGGCTGTTGTACGATTTTCAGTGGCCGCACGCGTTGGGACTGGGGGCGGCATTTGCCCTGGCGGTTATCGTTTTTCTGATTCCCATGGTGTTGAATTACACGGAAACGGTGGCGAAAGCCCGGTCGGCGGCGGTGCAACCGGTGGCGCCAAGGTCACCTGTGGAAAAAGCACCTGCCAAGGCGGGTTGAAAGGACCTGGTCGATGCGATTCAAGCGGGAAGACTTGCTGGCAAAATTCCGAAAACAGGTTCAGGCGGGCCAACCGATCGTAGGCGCCGGCGCCGGCGCCGGGATCAGCGCCAAAAGCGAGGAAGATGGCGGCATCGATCTTATCGTCATCTACAACTCCGGTCGCTTCCGCATGGCTGGCAGGGGTTCCCTCGCGGGCATGCTTCCTTTTGGCAACGCCAACCAGATCGTGAAGGAGATGGCGCCCGAGATCCTCACCGCGGTGAAACATACTCCCGTGCTGGCAGGCGTCTGTGCCACCGACCCTTTTCTTCTCCGCGATTTATTCCTCAAGGAATTGAAGGAGATGGGGTTTGCTGGCATTCAGAATTTTCCCACCGTCGGATTAATTGATGGGTTGATGCGTGAAAATCTGGAAGAAACCGGGATGGGCTATCAGTGCGAGGTGGAATGCGTGGCGGCAGCGAGGCAAATGGACTTGCTGACCACCCCCTATGCCTTTAACCCCGGAGAGGGGGTGCGCATGACCCGTGCCGGCGCCGATATCGTTGTGGCGCACATGGGGCTGACCACCCGTGGCAGCATCGGGGCACGGACGGCGAAAACGCTGGAGGATAGCGTGCTGGCTGTGCGGGAAATCGCCCAGGCCTGCAAAGCGGAGCGAGGAGATGTTTTCGTACTATGCCATGGCGGGCCGATTGCCATGCCCGAGGACGCCCGCTTTGTGTTGGAGCAGGTGAAAGAAATCGACGGGTTTTATGGCGCCAGTTCCATGGAACGCTTGCCCGTGGAAGAGGCCATTACCCGACAGACCCGCGATTTTAAAAATTTAAAATTGAGTTCTCGCTGAGTTTCAGGCCCGTAAGAAGTGCGAGGATTCCTGAACCAGCAAGCGCGCGGCAATACCCGCCCCCAATATCCCCGCCTCGTTCCCCAATGTGGCATAGCAGATTGCCTCGCCTTGCGAACATTCGGGGAAACTTTGATCCTTGACGAACCAGCGCACGCGGTTGAGGAAGTCGATCCCCGCCGCGATCATGCCCCCGCCCAGCACCACTTTTTCCGGGTCGAACAGGTGTAAAAGGTTGACAATTCCCACGGCCAGCGCCAGGGCGGTTTCCTCCACCAGGCGGTCGGCAAGGGGATCGCCGCGCATGGCTGCTTCAAAAACATCCTTGCAGGAAAGAGTTTTCGCATCGGCTGGGCCGTGCAGATCCGAAATCTTATTAAAATCCTCGGCCAGCGCTTCGTAGGCCCGCTTGATGACAGAAGCACCGCCGGCATAGGCTTCTAAACAGCCGAACTGCCCACAGGAGCACGGCCGTGGCCGGATCATTTCCACCTTCATATGACCAACTTCACCCGCCAGGCCATGCTTGCCTTCAATCAACCGTCCTTTATGGACCAACCCACCGCCGATCCCCGTTCCCAGGGTAAGGAAGGCCATGCTATCCGCGCCTTGGCCAGCGCCCAGCCATGCCTCCCCTAGTGCCGCCGCGTTGGCATCATTGAGAAACGCCGTTGGTTTGCCAAAGACTTTTTGCAAATGCTCGCGGACCGGCACGCGTTGCCAGCCCTTCAAATTCACCGCGTTCAAAACCATGCCCGCTTGCAAGTCGAGGATGCCTGGAACTGCCGCCCCTATGCCTGCCACTTTCCCCAACGAGACTTCGCTTTCTTCCAGGCAATTGCGCATGGTCTCGGTAATTAGCTTGAGTCCAGCCTCGGGCCCGGCTTCAGGCAGCGCGGCGTCAATTCGGGAATGCAACAACTTGCCCCGGGCATCGAGAATACCAGCCTTGATGCCGGTGCCGCCCACATCCAATCCGATATAAAAGGGTTCCTCTTTCATGGCCAGCATCCTAGCCGATGCCCGGCCCGCGGGGCAGGGCAAAATAATAAAAGGGGGTCCATGGCTCAGGTTGAAACAGGTGAATAATTTGAAAAGGAATGATTGGCAGAAAAATAAGAGGCAGTTCTTGAAAAGAACTTCAATGGTTGCTGAATACCCTTGTGGTTACGGGACTGCCTGGGGAAAAAGAAAAGGGCTGCAAATAAGCCTGCGACAGCTTTTGCAGCCCCTGATGCCCTTAAACTAGCCCGCCGTCCTTCTCGGGTTAATGGTTCAAAATAAACTCATTGCTGTTGAGCAAAGCCCAGAAGAGGTCTTCATAGGGCGCGGCCGCGTCCTTGTCAGGTGTGCGCATGGTCATTTGCTGCCGTATCCGAGCTAACTCCGAAGCTTTAGGTAGACGGTTCAATGTGGCCAGGAAGAGATCGTTAAATATGCCGGCTGGGATTTTGCGATTCTTGGCAATAACCATGGCCACGGTTCCTTTATCCTTGCGTGCAATGGAAGCGTTAATGTCGCTGCCATTCATCATCAACAAGGCCTGCACAACGGTGCCATTAAAAGTGACCTCGTTGCCTTCGTCGTCGCCGAAATTGGAAACCAGTTTATCGAGCCAGGCGGCGCGAGCCGTCTTGCGGGCTTCCTTGCTATCCCCCGCCTCGGCGCGAGTGGCCACCATCAGCGATTCAAACAATTGTTCCGGCCCCATCGATTTCAACAGCATGCGGGAAAACAGCCCTTCCGTCTCGGGTTTGTCGTTCGACCTGTTGGCGACAAAACTCAGGTTGTAGGCATTGCTATTGCAAATCCAGCGGATGAGCTTTTTCAAATCGTAGTTGTAGTTCTTGAAGGAAGCGCCCAGCTCGGTTAGAAGCTCGGGGTTGGTGGGAACATTCTGGTCGTTGAAATCATCGACGGGATTGGTAAAACCTCGACCAAAGAAGACCCCCCACATGCGGTTGGCCAGCGACTTGGGGAAGTTTTCGTTTTCAAGGATGAAGGAGGCGAGCTGGTCGCGGCGAGGCGAGGATGGGTTCAGCTTCTTGTCTTCCATAAAGACGGCCTTGGTGGGCAGGATGACGCCATTGCGTTTTTCGAAGTAAATAATGCCGTCGGTATTTACGCTGGTGTTTTCTTTCAGAGTGAGTTTGGGCAAGGTCATTTGCCTGCGCATGTTTTCCAGGTTGGGCGGGGTTCCCACCCGTTCCACCTGACGGAGAAAAGCGTTGATGCCCCAGAAATGTTTTTGGCCAATGGAGTTGTTGAACGGATGATCGTGGCATTGGGCGCACTGCATTTGAATGCCAAGAAACAAGCGTGTGATTCGCGAGGTGATGGGGACCATTTCGAACTGGCCTTCCTCGGCTTTCTTGGCCGGAGGCACGGCCTCGCCGACATGCGCCAGGATGAAATTCACCGCCGAGTTTTTATCGTTATCTCCAGAAGCGGTGATCAAATCTTTCACCATCTCGTTGTAAGGCCGGTTCTGAGCAAACTGGTCTTCCAGCCAAACGGTAGTCTCTTCGTGGTATTTGCCTTTGCCAAACACCCCTGCCCGGCTCAAAAGCCAGTTGGCCCAGTGATTGCCCCAATGCCTTGGGTAATCATCGCTGGCCAAGAGTTCCTCGATGACTTGAGACCGCCTTGTGGCTGCGGGGTAGCGCATGAATTTGTGCATTTCCTCGAGCGAGGCAATCCGCCCAATGATGTCGAGGGAAACTCGACGGATGAATTCGTAATCGTCAATGAAGCCCGAAGGCACCACCTTGTTTTCTTTCCACCCGGCTTCCAGCTTGGTGTTGATGGAGTTCACCATTTGCTCGGTGATGTTTTTTTCTTCGGGAGATTTGGCAACGATTGTAAGCTTGGGAAACTTCGGCCAAGGGGGCAGCGCAACTGTCTTCTCTTTGACTTCCTTTTCTTCTTTGCCCTTGACCGCCTTGGTTTCTTTTTTGGGCTCTTCTTTTGTTACCTCGTCCTTTTTGACTTCCTGAGCCACGCTGGAAGACGCAACCACTCCAGCCAAGGAGAACACGGCCAGGGATGCCAGGAATTTCCAAAAAAGTTGTTTCGCAAGCGCAGTCATTTTTCGCTCCTTAAACATGGACCTGGCATACCGCCAACCAACCCTTGGAATTCTAATGCCTATACCAGGGGTTTGTCAAAAGCCTTAAGGCTGGTTTTTCTCGAAAACGCTCTATTCTATCTTTCAGGGATTCACTCAGTATTGGACGGTCTGGAAGAAAGGAAAGTTCCTCTATTTCCGCCCTTGGATGGAAATTACCATGCGAATTGACCTGAATAAAGTGGCTGGCTATGCCCAAAATGCCTGCACCGAGGAACTTCTTGACCGGGTGACCCTTTGGCGGCAAGGCATGGAAGCGGATGCCCTGCAAATCCTAGAAATGGAATTAGCCAAACGGGGGATTACTTTTCAAGAGGTTCAAAACCACGCTGAGCAGTGGTCGGGGCGAGTGGCGCGGGATGCCTCAGGCTTGCCCTTGGTATGCAAACAATGCCCCCGGCCAGCCACGGTTATTGGCTGGTCCTGGGTGAGAATACTCGGTTTATTGCCGTTGTTTCCCCGGCGCTGCGGGTATTGCGACACCCACAAGCCAGGATGAGTTTACTTTTCGGACAATACCAGACTGACATCTGCCTGGGTAATCTGTTTGGAAGGCTTATTCAACTTGTGGCTGAGCCAACTCATTACGATGGGTGTGTAGGGAAGTTGCCCTTTTTTCAGCGCCACCACAAGCCGGTTATCCCGCCGAGCTCGCTCTTTGATTTTTTTCTTTCCATTCACCTGGCGGGAAAGGCGCTGATCAAGCTTTTGCAAGGTTTTCCGCTGTTTTCGTGAAATGTCCATGGTTCATGCTCCCCTAAGGAACTGCAAAAGGCTCAAGGGCCCCGTTAATTCGCCAAAAGGTACAAAATATCAGGATTTGGGGCCAACGGCCAGTGTCAGGGCCGCCTTTAAGCGGTTCCAGTAGGCATGTTTGGCTGCCAAGGCGCTGTCGATAGTGGCTGCTTTTGCCGCCACCAGGGCGGTTTGAGCCTGCCCACCCTGCAAGGCTTTTAGTTGCGTTTCCACCTGCTTTGGCAATGCTGCCACTTGCGATTGAGAGGTTTGCAGTTTGGCGGCGGCCTCCTTGACGAGAACCTCGGCGTCGGCAACTGCTTTTGCAGCCTCTAGCCCCGTTTGCTTCAGCTTGGGCAATTCCAGATTGGCCCTGGCGAGATTCTCTTGGGCCAGTTGAATAGCCTTGGGGAAGGCAGTTTCCTGCTTATTCTTCAGAGCCCCGTCGTTCAGCCGGGCCAGGGATTCCTGAATCGATTGGGCCAGGATTTCCCTCGACCTCACTTCCAAATTGGCCTGGGTTTGCAAGTTTTTTGCCTGAACAGCGGCTTGCTGCAACTGCGGGATTTTTACTTGAAATTCCTTGACTGTCTGCTGGCTCTCGGCCAGGGCCTTTTGCGTGCCATCCAGGGCTGCTTTCAAAGTATTTTCTTGGGTCTTAACGGCAGCCAGGTCGCCCGCTGCCTTTTGCGATTGGTCAAGCAACAAGGCCAGTTCCTTGGTCGAGGCTTCCAATTGTTCTTTCAAACTGGGCGGGTTGCTGGCCAAGACGGCCAGTTTTTTCCCATCGGCGACATTGAAGCAAGTAATATTCCCTGTCCAGTCGCCGACGAAAACCTTGGTGGCGTCGTGGGAAGGAGCGACGGAGAGAGCCAAGTCGGGCAGGGCCTCGAAAGTTCTGATCGCTGCGCCGTTGGCATCCCAGATTTTCGCCACGCGGTCTCGGCCGGAGGTCAAGATTTGCCCTTCACGGTGGTAACTGACTGCCGAGGCGCCGCCTCCATGAGCCCCCACGGAGCGGACCTGCGAACCATTCTCCAATTCCCAAAAGCGCAGGGTGGAATCTTCGCTGGTAGACACCAGGATGTTGCCGTCTGCCCGCCAGGAAAGTCCGGTGATAAAGGCTGAATGTCCGCGCAAAGAGAAGTACTCCTTGCCTGTGTGCGCTTCCCAAACAAAGAGCCCGCCGTTGCGGTCGCCAGAGGCCAGCAGAACCCCATCTGGGCTGTATTCAACCGAGGTAACCCAGTCGGTGTGCTTGCGTATTTCATGCAGAAGCTTGCCATCGGCAGTGGAATAAACGCGGACGACCTTGCTGGGGCTTCCCAGGGCGATTTGCGTTTGATCGGGGCTGAAATCAGCGGCAAGAACAGCGTCGGATTCTTCGCCCACGGTCAGGACCTGCTGCCCGGTTTTTAGGTTGAACAAAATGGCTTTTCCGGATTTACCTCCGCGACCACCGCCCGCCAGCAAGAAAGCGCCATTGCGGCTGAACTTGATCACCGTGGGAAAGCCATCGGGAAAAGGAATGACCCCAATGAAATCCAGGGTGTCGGTGTTGTACAGGACAATTTGTTTCTGCCCGCCGATTGCCAGGACAGGAGCCCAAGGACTGGCGGCCATGGCCGTTACCGCGGTGCCCCGTTTGGAAAGCACTTCGGGATCGAGGCGGGGATTTTCCGGCATGGGCGGCGGGCCTTCCGGGCGGCCTCGTCGAACGGTACCCAAAGCGATTTCAGTTTTGGGTTTGTTCAATGCCAGGGCTTTTCCCCCGGGAGTTTCCAGCATGCCTTCCTTGATCCACTGATGCAGCAGAGTGATCGAGGCCTCGGAAACCTTGGGACCTTTGGGCGGCATGAAAGGCTCCACCTTGTGAGCCACCACCTGGTAAAGGGAGCTGCCTTCGGGATTGCCCGGCTTGGCAATGATGCCGGAACTTCCTCCCTCCATAATTTTTGCGTAACTGTTGAGAATAACTCCTGAACTTTTCTTGTCAGGATTGTGGCAAGCGACGCACTTGTCCTGGAAGAAGGGGAGAATGTGTTCTTGGTAATTGATCTTCTTGGCCGGGGCCTGAGCTGTGGCCGAGGCTCCGGTGACAAGGATCAAAAGAATGAGTGAAAATCCACGAAACATAATGCCATCCCAGGTGCGGAGTCCTTAGTGGTTAAACATGTACTCTCGGGTGTTCAAAACAGCCCAGAAAGCGTCTTCCAGGGTTCGTTTCTTGTCCGTCTCGGCGTTGACCAAGGCGACCATCTTCGATTTCTCATCGGCCGAGGGCAGACGGGTCAGGCAGCGGATGAAAATTTCCTCGATGATTTGCTCGGGGGTTTTCTTTTCGTCCAGCCGTTTACCCACAAGGTTGCCCTGCAGGATGCGCTGCGTGGTGGCATCGCCATTTAGCAGGTGAAGCGACTGGCTTAAAGTCGGCTCCAGTTTGACCTCGCAAGAACAGACAGATTCCCTGGTGGCCCGGCCGAAGGTGGTCAGGAAGTAAGTGGAAACCCTGCCATCCACGATTTGCACTGCGCGAGATCCCAAAGGAAGGCCGGGGAACTTGTTCTTGGTTTCTGTTACCTGGCTGATGCAATCGAGAAAAGTCTCGGCCTTGATCCTGCGAATGAAGCTGTGGCTGTAGTTGCGCGAATCGCTCTCATTGCCCGGGACGGCCTGGGTGGACAACTGGTAAGTGTTGGAAGTGCAAATGTCCCGGACCAGTTTCTTGAAATCGTAGTTGTAACTGGTGAACCGTTTCCCCAGTTCTTGAAGCAGTTCTTGATTGGAAGCAGGGTTGCTGACGCGGACATCGTCGGCTTCGTTGATGATCCCAACGCCGAAGAAATGCGCCCAAACGATGTTGCCCAAGTTGGTGGCAAAGTAGGGGTTTTCCGGCGAGGCCAGCCAAGTCGACATGATTTGCCTGCGGTCCTTGCCGACAGTGTCGGGAGCATTGCCACCAAGAAACTTGGGCGGCAAAGGCCGGCCTTTTACCGGATGATTCAATTCCCCGCCGCCGCTGTTATAGACCACCACTTCCCTGGGATCGTCGGTCCCCTTTCTGCCAATCTGGGTGAAGAAAGAGGCGAACCCGTAGTAATCGTCCATGGTCCAACGGTCGAAGGGATGGTTATGGCACTGGGCGCATTGGATGCGCATGCCCATGAAAACCTGGGCTACATTTTCCGTCACCTTGAGGATGTCGGTCTCGTTCTGATAGTAGTTGGTGGCCGGACTTTTGAAAGTTCCCCCATTGGCGCCCAGCAATTCCTGCACCCACTGATTGAGCGGGACATTGCGGGCAATACGGTCCTGCAACCAGTTGTAATAGGCCAGGGTGGCCTTGTAACTAACCTGATTGGAACTGCGGATTTGCAGAAGTTCGGCCCATTTCAATACCCACAGTTCGGCGAATTCCTTGCGATCCAGCAAGTCGTCCACCAGTTGATCCCGCTTGTTGGCCGCCTTGTTGGCCATGAATTTGGTGAATTCTTCCGGAGTGGGCAGAGTGCCGGTGATGTCGAGGAAGGCCCGGCGAAGGAAGACCTCGTCGGAGCACAAGGTGGAAAGGGGAATGCGCAACTTCTTCAGCTTGGCGTTTACAAAAGTGTCGATGTAATTCTTTTCCACCACCGGGGGAAAAGTGAACTTCAAATCTTTGGGAAGCACGATAAAGGGAGAACCTACGGTGAAAGTGTGGAAGCGGGCCATGATAAAGGCTTCGCCGCGGTCGCCCGCGGTGACCAGTCCCTCGGGGGAAATCTTGGCCGAGGTTTCATTATTGCTCAGGAACAAAGTCAGGTTGGTGACATCGCGCTGTGTGCCATCGGAATACCGGGCCAGCACGACCAGGGTTTGAGTGCTGCCTTTGCCATCCATGACCGCGTTTTTTGGGAAAAGATCGACACCAATGGGCAAGGCGACAGTGGGGGAGTCGGCCGGAGCCCCCGCTTCCAGCCAGCGAAGCATGGAAGTGATGTACTGGTCGCCCATAGTATAGCGTTGACCGCCGGTATGAGGCACTTTGCCGGTGGCTTTTTCGATCATGAGGCTTTCCGCGGGCAGAGCCAGGTTGATGCGGCGGCCATTCAACTCACGGGTCAGGCGGTAATGATCGCCATCGGGGTCGAAGCCGAAGAGGGAAAGGCGGAAGCCGTCTTTACCCCGTGCGGCGCCATGGCAGCCACCCTGGTTGCAACCGGCGCGCATGAAGGTCGGCATGACATCTTGCTTGAAGCTAATGGGGCGGTCTGCCAGAGCCTGGGTGACCACCAAGGGAGCTGCACAAGTCAAGCCGTTGAATTCCGCCGTCAGCGTGCCTTTGCCATCGGCCTGCGGCGTGAGTATGGAGTTCTCCAGGCGCGCCATCTTGGGATCGGAAAAAGTGAACTTGGCCTGCGCCGTCACATCCCGGGTGACCCCGTCGGGGTAGGTGGCTTGCACGATCACGCGCTGCAATCCGCGCGAGGTTTGCAATTGAATGTCCGGTGGGAAAAGGGCCAAGCTGGCCGGTTTACCCGGCGATTGCCCCAATGCCTGCAAGGGAAGCGCCAACGCCAGCGCGGCTACAAAAAGCGTGATCGGTTTCATGTCTAGTCCTTTCCTACTTTTTCTCGCCGCCTACCTTGGCAGCTTTTTCTCGTTCTTCTTGCTCCAACCGCAGTTTTTCCAAACGGCTGAGGCGCTTTTCCATGGGCTTGGCTGGCTCCACTTTGGGCATTGGCCCTGGCTTGGCCATCGGCGTAGGAGCATTCGCCACCACCTTGGGGGGCGGCGGCACATCCACACGCAGTTCTGTCGAGCCGACCTGGTGCACCACTTCTTCGCCGTTTTTCATGACCACGGCGGTGCAGAAGAGGTTGCGGTGCTGTCCTGGTTGAGCGGTTTTTTCGGTGTCGATCTTGAAAAGAATTTCCTTCGTCTGCGCCGTGATCTCCAGGATGGGTGTCACCACTCTGGGAGGAAGGCCAACCAATTGCACCTTGGCCGACCCTTCAAATGGAGTGGTCTGCGTCACCTTGCATAGGATTTCCGTGGTTTTTCCTTGTTCAACGGAACCTCGCTCCAAAGCGAATTGGAAAAAGGGCGGCGCCACTTCCAGGGTAAACAATTGCGAGGATACCCACATCGGCCCGCTGGGACCGTTGCCGAGCGCGTTGAACGCTGTCTTCCATTTCCTGACCGGAGCGCCCCCCGAAGCGTTGATGGGGAATAGTCCTTCGGTTTGGTTTTCCGCGATGGTAATGGCTGAGGCGCTGCCGATCCCTGGCGGATTGTAAACCGGGTAGACGGTAATGGCGCCCTTGAAGCCATCGCGGCGTTCGACCGCGATCTTCAAATTCATCCGGCCGTTTTGCACCAATGGCACCTTGGGTTCGACCACGCGGATGGAAAACGGCGCTGGCTCCGCCAGGGCAATTCCCAGCCTGTCGATTTCATAGCGCCAGTAAACCGACTGCCCGGGCGCGCCATAGATCAGGTCGGCGGTTTGCGAAAACAGGGGCTTGGCGATCACTTTGGGGTCTGTGGGGACCGCCTTGATGGCGGCGTAGGAACCGGCGGGCTGAGCGTCTGCCTTGGCTTCAAACACCACGGCGAAAGTGTCGAGCCCGTTGGAGATCGTGTCCACATCCATGGTGATGCCGGGGGGAAGGTTCTCCGCGATCAGTTTCAGATCGCCCCCAAATTCGCGCCGCGATGCGGTCATCAAAGCCGCGTAGCGGTTCCCCTTGTGGATGGCAATCGCCTGGCGCTCTTGGGAGAATTGCTCCACCCTGGGCAGGGAAGTCACCGTGTAGGGGGTCACCGGGTTGAACTCCACCCGGTAGACATAATCCGGGCCGCCTTTTTTCAAGTGATCGGTGATGGTCAGGATGTAATCTTTGTCATCGAGGGTGACGCGGAAATTGCTGTCCGGTCCGCCGCTGTCATCGTTGGAGGCAACGGCGCCGCCGCCCGCGATTGAAAGAGTCATGACGGGGTCCAACTGCGAGCCAATTCTGCGGGCAAAGCACTCCACATCGAACGCTTTCCCCTTAATTCCCTTGAATTTGAAGGTATCCACATCGGCATTGGCTTGGATGATGCCATTGAAAACCGTGGGGAAGGCTCCCGGGGTGGCTTTATCGGGGGTATCGTTCGGTTCGACTTCGAGGGTGTTGCCCTCTTGGGAGACGCGAAAGGGCATTCCGGAAGGAGTAACCCCGCCCGCGTCGTGGGGGAAGACTTTGAAGCCATTGCTTGCTGCCAGGGGAAGCTTGACTTTTTGCTTGAAGGAGCCGATGGGATCGCCGAGGCAGGTGAATTCGACCTCTTCACCAGCCTTGCCTCCCACGGGATAAATGGCGGTGGGGCGAGGGAAACTTCCCACATGAAGCCGGTAGCTACAGGCGCCATTTCCGGCGTAGGCGCTTTCACGCACTTGAACAATGTAGTTGCCATCGGCTGGGGCCACGATGGAGGCGAAGCAATCCTGCCCGGCCAGAGGCGTGTCATCCCGCGACGACATTTCAAAACGCTTGGAATCCAGAATCGCCACATAAGGGTCAAACAGGGTGGTTCCCAGGCGCATGCCTTCCACCTCGGCGCTAAGACGCTGGCCTTTTTTCATCTCCACCACGAAGTAATCGACATCTTCGTTGTTGGCCACGCCAACCACCGTGGTTTGCAGAGGAATTTTTTGCGGCGTAAGGAATTCGCTGTTCGGTTCCTTTTCCTCAATCGCCGGATAGGGGCCGACATAGAAGGTCCGCATTTCGCTGATTCCCGAGGCGGTGCGCAGGCGCACGGCGTACTCGCCCATCTCGGCGTCGGGGGCAATCTTGACCGTGGCCTTGACCTGGCCATCGTTCACCGCCACCACTTTCGTTACTTGAATACCGGGTTTGTAAAAGAGGAGTTCCTTGCCATCAGCCAGGCGCCCGCCCGATAGAATAATTTCCATTTCCGTTCCGCGCTGCCCGCCCCGGGGAGAGATGCTTCCCAGGCTGGGCGAGGCGCTCCAGGCTTGCGACACAAGCCATAAAAGGGAGAATGAGGAAAGGAAAAAGGCGCTGATGCGTTTAAGGGAAACCATGACCGGTCCTCAAAAAAACCAGGTTCGCCAAACTGGGCCACAACCAGGGTAACCAGGTGTTAAATGGCCCAGCGATTATAACTTCCTGACGGAGGCAATACCCGGTTGAAATTACAGAGACCCGGCTTCCTGCCGGACTCTTGCCCCTACAACCGGGGGTGCTGGCGGGTGCTTAGGCAAGCAATTCGGCACGGACTTTGCCATCACGGACAATATCAATTGGTCGGTTGCCCGGAGCCACCAACCGCCTGACACCATCAATGCCCAATTGGTTGTATACCGTCATCGACAAATCTTCGACGGTCAGCGCGTCTTCTTCGGGTTCGGATGCCGTGGCATCGGAGGAACCGTAAACAGAACCCTTCTTGATGCCGCCGCCGGCCAGAAGAACGCTGAAAACCTTGGGCCAATGGTCGCGACCGGCTGTGCCGTTGATCTTGGGCGTGCGACCAAATTCCGATGACACCATGATCAGGGTGGAATCGAGCAAGCCATTGCGGTCGAGGTCGGTGACCAAGGTGGCCAAAGCCTGGTCGAGGGCCGGCACTTGGCCAGCCATGGAAGCCTTGATGCTACCATGCATGTCCCAGCCGCCGTAGGTCAAGGAGACAAAGCGCACGCCTGCGGCAACCAATCGACGCGCCAGCAGCATTCTCTGACCTGCGGAATTGCGGCCGTATTCATCACGAATGGCTGGTTTCTCGGCATTAATGTTGAAGGCCTCACGCGCCTGGTCAGAACTGATCAAGCTGTAAGCCCGTTTGTAGAAGGTGTCCATGGCGTCGAGATTGTCGGACTTTTCCTTGGTGCGGAAATGGTCGTTGACGGCGTCGAGCATGGAACGGCGGGAAGTGAAGCGCTTGACATCGACGCCATTTGGCAGCTGTAAATCCTGCACGGAAAAGTTGCCATTGGCCGGGTCCGAGCCCAAACCGAACGGGCCGAATGCCGAACTCAAGTAGCCGCTGCCTGCGTATTCAGTCGGCTGGCTGGGGATGCAAATGTACGGGGGCAGATTATTCTTCGGACCAAATTCGTGCGAGACGATGCTGCCAAAGCTGGGGTAGCTAATGGCCGGGCTTGGCCGGTACCCGGTGAACATGTTGTGCGTGCCGCGTTCATGCGCCGCTTCACCGTGAGTCATCGACCTGCAAACGGTGATCTTGTCGGCGACGGTGGCCATCTTTTTGAAGAATTCGCCAAAGTGCACCCCTTCCAATTTGGTTTGCACAGTGCCGACTTCGCCCCGATATTCAATGGGGGCCAGTGGTTTCGGATCGAAAGTGTCCTGGTGAGCCATGCCGCCGGGAAGGAAAATGTGAATGACCGATTTGGCTTTGCCTTCCTTGGAGGGCTTGCCGCCGACCGAGTCCACGGCGCGGGCTTGCATTTTGAAAAAATCAGGGAGTGTTAACCCCAACCCGCCAATCATACCAACTTGCAAGAAGGACCTGCGGGTGGCAGGGCGAAAATGCGCGGGGTCAGCAAACCAGGTTCCGGGTTGATGATGGGACATAGGAAACAGCACTCCTAAAAAGCAGGTGGGACAGCAAAACCAATCGAGGGCAGGCCCCGGCATTTCAAGGCTACCCGGCCCTTGTACATCATCGCACAAGAGTTTGGCAAGGCTTGAAAGAATTAAAGGTAATTAGAAGGAGGGAGGGAGTGCAAGTCAACTAAAAAAGGAATGCCTTCCACATTTAGAAATGTCCCCATCCTTCCACAGATAGAAATGTCCCCTTTTCCGGGGTGGTGTAGGGGTGAAGCGGAGGCCGAGCGTAGCGAGGCCGCAGCGCAGCCACTACACCACCGGGCGCCGCTAACGCCAGGGGTGGTCTGCCCTCGGCTTCCACGCTGGCTTCGACTTCCCCACCTGCTGCGGTTCCACCGCCCTCATTCGCACCGGACGCTCCGGCAACTCCTTCCACTTTAGCTCATGGCCCTGATACTGCAATTGCATCGTGC
>SHZZ01000091.1 GCA_009692005.1 Gemmataceae bacterium
CGGGTTCCAATTTCTCTTCGGCATAGGCCCGCGGGATGCCCACGAGAGAGATAAATCCAGCGATGAGCGCGATGGAGAACAGGGCAAAAGCTCTGCGTGTTGTGTGGTTCTGTTTCATTGTTGTTCCATGCTTGTTTCGCAGGGTGGTTGTGTTTTTCACTTGGGACTCTTGTCCTGTTTGAGTCGGATGAGTTCCGGTGCGTCCGTCGAGCCTTCAATCGCAGTGATCGTTTCGCGGACGCTCTTGGCCTTCATGCGCATCAGATGCGGTGGGAAGTCTTTCTCGTCCTTCTCGAAATAGTTCGCGATCTTGGTTAGTTCCGGAATCATAACCTTGGCGTGAGTGCCATAGGTGAGAAGGATCTTCATCAGCTCAGGCGTTCGAATTTGGCTCTCCCATGGGTTCTGGTCGCGAGTGTATTTCACGAGAGCGTTCATGCCATCCTCAATGTGATTTTGCGCTAGCAAGCGCAAGCCTTCCACGCGAATCCCGTCGGCGAACATCTCGCCGCTCGGCGCGGGCTGGACGATCGCCTCGTGGATGGCAGGCAGCAGGGGCTTGATTTCTTCGAGTGAGAGATAGCGGTAGACCGAACTAATGCTGCCACGAGCACGGCCGTCCTCATTCTTCAACCCTGCGCGCACGGCTTTGTAGAGTGCGGTGCGGTCCACACCTTCTAGTGATCGGCCGAGCATACCATTACGCTCAAACAGGGAGAAGGAGAGATAGCGCTGCTGCATTCCGCGCGGGTCATTCTTCACATCCACTTGCGCCAGCAGTTCGAGTAGTTGCGGCACCGCCTTCGTGGCCGGCGCGCCAATGGCTGCGAGTGCTTCAGCCGCTTTGATTCGGAGCCAGAGATCTGGATGCGCGAGCGATTTTTGCAAGGCATCTACGGCAGGCGCTCCACGGCCGCGCAGGAAAATCAACCCCTGGCAGGCGCCATAACGAGCGTCGAGGTTTGGAGAGTCGAGCATCTTGATCAAGGGTGCTACTGGAGCATCCTTGCGCCTCCCCATAGCCATGGCGGCTCGGTCGCGCACGACCGGCGACCAATTGCGAAGGCGCTCGAGGAGTTGTTCGTCAGTCAGCGCATCATAGAAGCTATTGCGATCTTTGTTGTTCCATCCACGCCCGTCGAGGATGAGTGATTTGGCGGCGGCGGATGAAATGAGTTCGGTCCGTGTCCCTAACCGTGGCGGATCTCTGTGGTTCCTACTCAGCGGGATCCTAATCCTCATCGCGGTGATTGCAATCGTCTTTGGTCAAGGCAATGCCCGTTGGGTGGCTCCAGCCGTCATCGGAGCGCTCGCCTCTGCTGCCCTCACCTACGCCCTGTACGGCGCTAAACGGCACATCGACTTGGGCGACCAGATCGTTGTGCGCTACTTCCTTCGCGAGCGCGTGATCCTGTGGAGCGAAGTAGCCTTTGTGGAACTCGACCGCGAAGAGATGCGGACCAAGACCGGCATTCCGTTCGTCAGCATCTCGACTGAAAACCATACTTTAACGCTTCGTCTACGGGAAGGCGGGGCAGAAAAACGAACTGACACCATTTACTTCTTCGGCAGAGGCGGCGGCTTCGGCAGCGTCTTCTCCTTCGTTTTCAACTCTTCAAGAATTTCAACGATGGCCCGTTCCAACTGTTGGTCCTTGCCCGCGAATTCCGTCGGTGGGTCGTTGTCCACCACGATATCCGGCTCGACCCCCTTGCCTTCAATAATCCACTCCTTGCCGTCGATATCGTAACGGCTGAATTCGGGTTTGCTCAAAGTGCCGCCGTCCAGGAGCGGCAGCGTGCCGCGGATTCCCACCACCCCGCCCCAACTCCGTTTCCCGATCAACTTCCCCAACTTGTGCTGGCGAAACCGGTAAGGAAAGAGATCGCCATCCGAAGCCGAGAACTCATTCAACAAGCAGACCATTGGTCCATGAATCATGGCCGCGGGGTCGGTGGAAGGCTCGGTGCCCCGTGCGACGCCGATCATGGCGATTTCCCTGCGCAAACGCTCGATCAACATGGGCGAGACATTGCCCCCGCCGTTGCCACGCATGTCGATCACCAGGGCTTTCTTTTTCAACTGCGGGTAGAATTGGCGGGCGAATTCATTCAGCCCGGTTAGCTGCATATCCGGCACATGAATGTAGGCCGCCTTCCCACCCGTGGCTTTCTCCACCCGCTTGCGGTTCTTCTCCACCCACTCGCGATAATAAAGATGCGACTCATTGTCAATTGGCACGATCACGACATCACGCCCTCCCGCCGCTTCCGCTTTCGAATTCAGCTTCACCACCACCGGCTTGCCAACCTTGTTCACCAG
The DNA here is from genome assembly GCA_009692005.1 of Gemmataceae bacterium. Lineage (GTDB taxonomy): Bacteria > Planctomycetota > Planctomycetia > Gemmatales > Gemmataceae > SHZZ01. The sequence goes on from SHZZ01000091.1 coordinate 2,323, forward strand.
CGCCTGGTAAGGGGAAGCGAGTTCGTTTAATGGTTTGTTGTCGATGGCGATGATAAAATCGCCGACCTTGACGCCAACGCCTGGCGCTGCCAGCGGAGAAGCCAGCCCCGGTTCCCACGACGAACCGCCCAGGATTTTCTTGATGACCGCGTAGCCCGAGGGCTCGTGCCTTTCCAGCACTACGCCAAGCTGGCCCAGGGGAATCTTTTTCACCGCCGGCAACTCGCCCCCGCCGACATAACAATGCCCGGCGTTCAACTCGCCGATCAATTCTCCGATGATGTAGGAAAGGTCGGCGCGGTGGCGCACATGGGGGAGCAGCGCCTCGTAGCGGGTGCGCAACTCCTTCCAATTAACCCCGTGCAGACCGGGGTCGTAGAAAAAGTCCCGCATCTGACGCCAGCTCTCTTGGTAAATTTGCTTCCACTCGGCCTGGCGGTCGAGGTTTACTTCCAATCCTGAAAGGTCGATCGCTGCGCCCAGGTTCACTGGGCCGCGAGGCAGGTCGATGACATGGAAGTTGCGGTCAGAAGACACCAGCATCTTTTTACCATCCGCCGTGATGTCGAAACCGCTGACACTTCCCAGCGCTGTTTCCGCACGCGTGGCGAGATCATAAACGGCGAAGACGCTTCGCAAGTCGCGGCTCGATTGCCGGATGTACCAAACCGCCTGCCCCGCCGATTGCAAATTGCGGTAGCTCCCCGCTGGCGCCGGGATCTGGTAAGTGCGCTCGGCCAGACCGGCGAAGTCGATCTTCACGGATTTATCCCCGGCATCAGCCGCGGGTTTAGTCTCCACCTCATCGGTTTTCACACGAAAAGGGGATGGGGTGTCTTTGGACAAGGCCACCGCGTAGACCCGCGCCATATCGCGGTAAGCATGGTTCCATTCCGTGGCGGAATAGATGGGGGTCAAGTCTCGGTGCGAAACATAAAAGAGAAACTTGCCATCACCACTGAAGACAGGGGAATTGCTATCGTGCCAGCCATCGGTGATGTCGCTGGTTTGTTTGCCCTCGAGGTTGTAAACACGAACCTTTTCCTGGCCGCTTTCCGCCCGTTCGCTCCAGGTGATCCAGCGGCTATCCGGCGACCAGGAGGCATCGCGGATTTCCCAGTGCTTCGAATTAGCCACCTCGGCTATTTGACGGCTGCCCACATCCACCAGGCGAACGCGAAATTTTCTATCGGACCAGAGAATCTTTTTCGAATCGGGCGACCAGGCCAGTGAATATTTGTAAACATCGCCACCCGTGGTCAAGGCCACGGCGGCGGATTTTCCATCGGCAGGGCACAGGTGGATTTCGTCCTCCCCCGTGGCGTCGGAAATAAACGCGATCTGCTTGCCATCCGGCGACCAGTGCGGTTCACGGTCGTGAACTCCGCCGGAGTTGCTCAGGTTCCGCGTGATACCCGGGCCCACCGGAACGCTGAAGAGCTCCCCCCGGGCGGTAAATGTCACCCGCTTGCCATCGGGCGAAGGCGTGGCGCTGGCCACATTCCCCGCCACGGAAACCAGGCCTGTGCGTGTTGCGGCATTATCCTCCTTCAGCTCCACCACCACCTTCTCCACTTTGTCCATCGCCAGGTCGAGCTTCCAGATATAACCGGCTTGCTCAAAGGCAATTGCCTTGTTCCCCAGGGAGGGGAATTTGACATCGAAGTCCTGGAAATTGGTAAGTTTCTTGATCTCTTTTGTTGCCAGTTCGAGGGAATAGAGGTTCATGCGCTTCGAGGCTTCGCGATCGGACAGGAAATAGATTTTCCCACCGTGCCACATCGGCTCGATTTCCTGATCGGGCGTGTTGACCAGTTGTTCGACCTTTTTAGTGTCGAAGTCATAGACCCACAGGTCGTCGCACATGCCGCCGCGATAGCGTTTCCAGGTGCGGAACTCGCGAAAGATGCGGTTGTAAACCAGTTTTTTTCCATCCGGTGAATAGGTGGCAAAACCGCCGCGGGGAAGGGGCAGTTCCTTGGGCAATCCTCCTTCCACTCCGACAGTGTAAAGTTGGCCTAGGAAGTCGTTGAAGGAAACCATGCGGGAACGAAAGAGGATGTTTTTCCCATCAGGTGTCCAGGCCATGACGATGTTGTTGGGCCCCATGCGATCGGAAATTTCATCGCGGCCGAGCGTGGGCGTCCAGGTGAGGCGCTTCGGTTCCCCCCCGTCGGAGGGAATCTGGTAGACCTCGCTGTTGCCGTCGTACTGCCCGGTAAAGGCGATCCTTTTTCCATCAGGGGAAAATTTGGGGAACATTTCAAAACCGTTGTGGCTGGTCAGCTTGCGCCCCACCCCGCCAGTGGAGGCAACCGTGTACAGATCCCCCGCGAAAGTGAAGACCACTTGATCGCCGTGGATGGCGGGAAAGCGCAGCAACCTGGCTTCCTCGGCCTTGGCGGGAATGGCAAGGATTAGGAAGGCGATAGGTAGAACCGTCCGAAACATAATGAAGCTCCATGTAGGTAAGGAAGTTTACGAGCCCTATTATCCTGGCGGGAGAAGAGTCCCGCCAAGGATTAATTGCATGAAATTAGACAATCCGGGCAGACTGTGCCGATTATAACGGCGGCCGACCGCTTTTATACCCTTCGCAGGGAACCAGTCTTGGGGGAAAACCGCCAGCGAAATGAAGGTGATTCTGAAGGCGATTTCATGAAATTCCACACTTTTTTTCAGTATGTTTGTATCTTGCTTGCTACGGTATTCGAACCGGGTTTTTGCCCTCCCGGCCGGTGGCGTTTTTCAAGGCCTGGACAAGTCAAAAAAAGCCAACAAGGCCGCCTGGATTTTTCCTCGCAGCGACAAACGAGGGTTTAATTTCCGCTTTAATACTGGCGGCGCAACCGACGGCTTGACCTTCAAAACCGGCCCCAAGGCCACTGCCGTCCAATTCAAATTGATTACCGGCCAGGACGACGATCCGACAAGGATTTTTATCGGCTTCAATGGTATCCACTCAAAGAGCGCGACATTCAAACTGCCGGCCCACCCCGCCATGAAATAAAAAAATCAATGGTGTCAGTTCATTTATTTCTGTTCGGCCTTCCGCAGTCGGCCACGCTGCCGCGGGCTGAGGGCGATGATCAGTTGCAGGGCCAGGCGTTCGGCCCAAGAGGGCGAACCCAAGGGCCGGCCACTGGGCGCCGACTGACGCAAGGCCGATAGTTCTTTCTCGGTCAACGACATGTTTACCCACTCACGCCACCAGCGCTGTCGCGCCTCGGCAGCGCAGCGAACGCGGAAGTTCAGTTGTTCCTTAAGCGGCCCAATGGTTAAACTTCATCGTTAGGGGAAAAGGTTGGCGCTTAAGGGCCAAAAACCAAACCCCATTAAGCCAATAAAGGAAACCCAATTGCTGCTGGCATTTGTCGGGGAGAGGCGCAAAGAACAGACGGAGGCAGGGCCATGGCATTGATTCCGATCGATCTGCATAAGTGTCCGAATTGCCAGGAAGCCGTAGAGATTCGCGTGGCCGGGGTGTCCAGTGGGTTGGGGCCCTCGCACCCGGCCTGTCGCAGGTGCGGCCAGGTTTTTTCCTCGGACCGTCGCGAGTGGGCAGACATGACCTTCGCCGCTCGGCGAAGATATTTTTTGTGGTCCCTGGCCTACATGCTGGCAGGGGCGGGTGTCGGCGGCACCGGTTTGCAAGGCGCCTTGCGGGTGATGGACCTTGGGTTCCGCCAAGGCTGGATACCCGAGCCTGACATCGAGAAGCCGATATTTTGGATTGGCTTTGTTTCATGGCTAGCGTAGGGATTGTTCAGGGGCTGCGGATAGCTGCGTCCGTTCGTCGCGCTGGCCCACCAGATGGCGAAGCCGAGGGAAAAGCTTATGTGCCAACTTTTGTTTTGCAATTTGGCTGGCACATTCCTTTCTCGGGCCTCTTGATGATCCCTCTCCTGGTTGCCTGGACGGTGGCGCTCCTCCGCCGCTTTTAACTCCGTGAATGTGATCAGGACAATCTTCACCTGTGGCATCGGGTTCCCCCACTGAGAGTTGCATTACAACTTTCGGACCCAATAGACTAAAAATGAAGGGCAAATATTGTTCACTGGGACGGCCTTGCAACTGGGTTGTGGTTTGGGGTATTCTGTCTGCGAATTAGGGGTGGGGCCGGGCATATGGCTCAAGTAGACTGCGGCCCCGGCGAGGTAACTTTTGGGTTAAGCGTCAAGGAGTTGGCAGGATGCTCAAGTCCAGTGTTTGTACGCAGAAGCAATTGCAATCGGAGGATTTCCGCAACTGGGCGGCCCGCTGCAAGGAACCCGAAAGACTGCATCGAAAGCTCTGGGAGTTTTGCTACATCGCGCAAGCCCTCGAAGAGCGAGGAATGCTTCAACCCGGACGCCGTGGACTTGGATTCGCGGTCGGTCGAGAGCCCTTGGCGGCTTTGTTTGCAAGTTATGGCTGCGAGATTGTGGCGACAGACCTGGACGAACTCAGCGCAGGGCAGGCCGGCTGGGTGACTACCGGTCAACATGCCGCGGGGCTGGAAGCCCTCAACCAAAAAGAGATTTGCCCCGACGAACTGTTCCAACAGCGGGTTCAGTTCCGCGTGGTGGACATGAACGCTCTGCCGGAGGACCTTCGCGGTTTCGATTTCATCTGGTCTTCCTGTTCCATCGAGCATCTGGGAACTATTCGTAAGGGCCAGCGCTTCATGGTGAATATGGCCCGCTGCCTGAAGCCGGGGGGAGTGGGGGTCCATACGACTGAGTACAATGTCTCGTCAAATCGGGAGACTTTGTCAAAAGGCGGGGATGTGTTGTTCAGACAGAAAGACATTCGCAGGTTGCAATCGGTCCTTCAGGCTTGTGGTCACCGGTTGGCGCCACTGGATTTCGATACGGGTAACGATCCGGCCGACCTGATAGTGGACAAGCCGCCGTATGACTACCTCCCCCACCTGAAGCTGCTTATCGATCGATTCACCTCAACATCAATGGGGCTTATTGTGACAGCCGGTGAGCAGCCTTCGGGGTTTGCTCGATTCATGGCTCGGCTGCGCACACGCGAGCATGCTGGCTGCCACCT
>SHZZ01000092.1 GCA_009692005.1 Gemmataceae bacterium
TTAACCGCTAACCCTTCGAAATGTGCCGCATGGAAGGGGATTAATTCCCCTTATTCCGCCAGATTTCCGCCGGGGGAGTTTTTTTAGCCTGTGGCGGAACCGCTATCCCCAACCCTTGTGCCAAAATGGGCGCCGCCAATTCCGGCGAAACTCGCTCCTTCAATTTCACTGCCCGAACATTTCCCCCAAAGGCCATCAAGGGGATGTGGGTATCGTAAGGGTGGGGGCTGCCATGCGTGGTTCCAGTCAAGTAATTTCCCGGAATAAAATAAGGCTGCACGATAAAGAAAAGGTCACCCGACCTGCCTGGGAAATACGACAACGAAACCTGATTGTGAAACCCCGCGGCGGAGTTGTCTTTTTGTTGAATTTCTTTCTCCGTAATCACCTGCATTATCCCTGGCTGCTTTTTCCCCCAGGCCGCCAAAAAATCAACCGCCTCTTCCCTGGCGATCTTTTTTCGCTCCAAAAGCTTATGGTTGAGGTAAACCATGTTGTCCGCCATGGCTTCGACATACTTCGCCGATGCCTGGGTTTTTCCAAACTTTTCCTGCAAGGCTGTTTCCATCTCCTTGGCGAATTTGTCCAGGGCAATCCGCCCTGCCGCAATCCCCTTGGTTTTGGAAACTTCCGGCAAGGGGCAGACGCCATGATCCGCCGATAGGGCCAGTACATAGTTCCCCGCCCCGACATTTTGATCGAGGAAATTCAAAAGGTCTTTAAGCAATCGGTCGGTGCGAATCGTTGTGTCCATGACCTCTTGCGAATCCGGGCCCCAAGTATGGCCTACTGGATCATTGCTGGAAAAGGAAAGGGAAAGGAAATCAGGCTGGCTTCCTTTCCCCAGTTTTTCCGAAAGAATGGCTTCCTTGGCCAAAGCCAGCAAAAGCTCATTGCCAAAAGGTGAATTGTAAACGGCTTCGAAATATTCTTTCTCAATTTTTCCAAACGGATGCGGAAATGATTTCCCCTGGTTTTTCCCGTTGCCTTCCCCCGCCTGGTCATCTGGCCCGGATAAAGCCGGGTAGTTTTTTTCCGCAATCAACCGGGTCCAGGTACTGTTTTTCCAACGGCTCGACTGGCCCGAGGCGTTAAATTCCTTGACCCAGCGCACAGGCGAGCTGGTGTAAAAAGTGGAGGTTTGAAAATTCCCGTTCTGTGGATCAAACCAATAACAATGGTTCGGGGTTTTTCCCCCGGGTATGACCGCCGACCGGTCCTTCAAGGAAAGGCTGACAACCTTTCCCATCTCCCCGGTGGATGCTTTTAACGCGTCGGCGATTCCGGGAACCAAAATTCTCTCCGGAGTTCCGCTCCCCATTTTTTTGTCTTTTTCCAATAATTCCTTCCGCGCTGGGATTGGCGTCCAACGGGGATTGCCCACGCAATAAACCCCTGACCCTTCTTTCCGGTCGTACCAATCATTGCTGATGATTCCATGAACGGAAGGCGTGGTTCCCGTGGCCAGGGTGGCGTGCCCGGCGCCGGTTACGGTTCCCGAATAGGGGTAATGGCAATTTTCAAACCATGCCCCTTCCTCCATCAATCGAAGGAACCCACCGGGTTCGAAATGATCTTTCCAACGGTTCAAGTAGTCGCCGCGCAATTGATCAAAAACAATCAGTATTCCCAGCTTGGGAGTTTTGGCGGCAGGGACTTCCTGACCAAATAGCCCAGCGGAAGGCCAGGCGCAAACCACGCAGAAAAGAGTGGAAAAAAATCGTTGTCGCATTTTTACCCCTGTTTCGCCATGACCTTTGGATTATTAATCTCGCATGGTTCCAGCAAGAAGGGAATGTGGAATGAGTATGGCAGGCCTAATTTTGTTATAACGGAAGGTGATGCTGTTAGAATGTCTTTTTGTGGTTTTTGTTGAATGGTGACCTTGGGGGATTGGCCGCCGTGAGTTTTTTTCTTTACTTTGGAATTGGTCTGGTTTTGCCCGCTCAAGTGGATTCACTGTCCCCCAATTTTCTTAACGAAGTCGCCCCCATCCTGTCCCTCGGTGGCTGCAACCAAGGCGCCTGTCATGGCGGCCTTCATGGCAAGGGAGGTTTTAAACTTTCCCTTCGGGGCGAAGACCCGGCTTATGATTACGATGCTCTTGTCAAGCAAGCTGGAGGACGAAGAATCTCCAACCCCATTCCCTCCGAAAGCCTGGTGGTTCAAAAAGCCATTGCCAAGGTTCCCCATGAAGGAGGAAAAAGGTTCAAGGAAAACTCCATTCCTTACACCCTTTTAGTTAATTGGATTGCGCAGGGCAGCCTCCCACCAAAATCCTGGGACCCTGGCATTACCAGCATCGAGATTGTGCCCAAGGAAAAATTACTTGTTGGGGAAGAAAAAGAATTCTCCATCAGGGTTATGGCCTTGCTGAAAAAAGGTGGCGTCAGGGATGTGACCAGCCTGGTGGCTTATGATTCCAGCGATTTTGGCTTGAAACCCACTCTGGATGGCAAAGTGGTTTGCGACGAGTTCATGGAGGGAACCCTGGCGGCGCGATTCCTCGGGAAACAAGCTCCTATTCGGGTCATTCGCATTCCCCAAGAAACGAAATCGTTGCCACCCTTCCAGGGTGAAAACTTTATTGATAAGGCTGTTTATCAAAAGTTGGCCCAAATTAGAATTCCGCCCAAGGGTGTTTGCTCCGATTCCATTTTTCTTCGACGGGCATTTCTCGATTTGAATGGCCAGCTTCCCACACCACAAGAAGCCAGAGCGTTTCTTGCGGATAAAACACCTGCTAAAAGGGAAAAATTGGTCGATCAGTTGCTTGACCGAGCGGAATTTTCCCAGTTGTGGGCCATGAAATGGTCCGACCTATTGCGAAACGAGGAAAAAACTCTCGACGCCAAAGGCGTCCGGCTCTTTTACGACTGGATTCGCAGATCGTTTCAAGACGATAAACCCCTCGATCAATTTGCCCTGGAGTTGTTGTCGGCTCGCGGAAGCACCTACAGCCAGCCGGCGGGAAACTATTATCGCGGCCTGCGCGACCCGGAAACCCGCGCCGAGGCTTTTGCACAGGTCTTTCTCGGCCTTCGCATTCAGTGCGCCCGCTGCCATAACCACCCCTTTGATCGGTGGACTCAGGAAGATTATCACCGGCTGGCCAGTTTCTTTTCCCGCATTCAATACCAGGTTTTGGAAAACAACCGTCGCGACATCTTGGATAAACACGAGTTTGCCGGGGAGCAAATTGTCTGGTTGTCCCGCTCCGGCATGACCTTGGACCCCCGGACTCGCCAGCCCTTGCTTCCCCGTTTTCCCGGTGGCGGTGAAACACTTTCAGGCCAAACCCCGGATTGGCTGCTGGAATTGGGCAAGTGGGTGGGAAAAAAGGACAATCCTTTTTTTGCTCCTGCCCAGGCCAACCGCGTTTGGTTTCACTTGATGGGCCGGGGCATCGTCGAACCTTTAGAAGATTTTCGTTCCACCAATTTGCCGATCAATCCTCCCCTGCTTAATGCTCTGGCTGAGTACTTCACCCAAAAGGGCTACCGTCTGAAGCCCTTGGTAAAAGCCATCGTTCTATCTCAAACATATCAGGCCTCGGCCTCGGCCCCTGGCGACCCCGATGATTTCGGCAACTTCGCCCAGGCCAAGGTGCGTTCTCTCAAAGCCGAAGAATTGCTCGATGGCCTGTCTAGGGTTCTGGACTTTCCCGCGCGCTTTCCTGGCTACCCGGAAGCCGAACGAGCTATTGCAGTCCCTGGCACCGGATTGCGCTATTCCGCCGCCACACGCGGAGCGGATTCCTCCATGGCCAAGTTCTTGCAATCCTTTGGCAAACCTTCCCGTTCACTGACCTGCGAATGCGAAAGGTCGGAAGAGACCACCCTGGGCCAGGCTTTTCACATGATCTCCGGTCCCGTGATCCATGAAATGCTGTCGGCGCCAGAGAACCGAATTGGCAAATTGTTAACCTCCGGCGCTTCCGATGAAAAGATCCTCAAGGAATTTTTCCTGACCGCGCTGTGCAGGTATCCCTCCGTCCAGGAGGAAAACCAAGTCGCCGTGATAATTAAAAGAAGCGCTGATCGCCGCCATGGTTGGGAAGATGTGGTTTGGGGCATTGTAAATTCCAAAGAATTCCTCTTGAGGCAGTGATCATGGCTGCTGATGCGCGTAAAAACCCTGCCGCGGTTGCTTGGCTCCTGGCAATTTCCCTATCCCTTTGTTCGCCTTTCCAGTTATTTGCGGAATTGCAACCTGCTTCCGATGCCCCCCTGTCGCTGAAGCAGGCATTGGAAGTGTTGCAGGGGAAAAATTATTATGGAAACTATGCCAAAGGCCGCAAGCTTGGTTGGGATCTCGAAGAGTTTTCATTGGATACTTTGAATGGTGAATCGGTGGCGAAGTTGGTCACGCAATCGCATACTATTTCCCTTTTTGACAAAACTAAAAGTGAAACCCGCACGAAAAACACTACTTGGTTCTCACTGGAGGGGCAGGGCTTGATTGTCCGTGCTGAGGCGGAACACCGAGAGAATGGCGATTGGAAGAAACGCATCCTTCGCCGCGACAAGGGAAAATATTACCTGGAAACTTTAACTCAAGCGGGGGAAAACACACGCCCCGTCCTGGCGCCCAAGGAGACCTTTGCCTTGCACCGCGACTTTTATTCCTGGCTGAACCAGCCCAGGAAAAAAGGGGATGTTATTCATTCCTTTTCTTTAAGTCTTGAGGAAGACGATTTTGATGTCCCCTCCGAGACCCGGTTTATGGAAAAGGTTGTTGAAAAGGGGAGCGAGCTGGTCTTTCTTGTCGAGGTGCAAACCCATGGCGCCGTTCTCCATGCCCGTTTGAAAAAAGATGGAAAAATGATCCAGGGCACTGTCGGTCGGCTATTCGATACCCGCCTGGAACCCGAAAAAAAAGCGCTGGACATGAGCTTTCCTCCGGTGGATATGCTGGATGTTTCCGCAGTGACCTTGGACACAAAACTGGGGGATCCGAGCAGGGTATCCTTTTTGTCTCTCAGGCCTAAGCCCCAAATCGAGCGCATCATTCCCGAGTCAACCAGGCAAAAGTGGGTAAAAAACCCCGATGGCCAGTACCACTTGGAAATTCGCAGAGAGCCTGCCAAAGGCGTAGAGGTGGTCGCCTTGAAGCAGGGCGAAAAAACTCGCTATTTGGAATCCACCCGGAGTATGCCAACGGATGATCCTAAAATCCAAGAACTGGCGGAGAAAATAACCAGAGATGCCAAGTCGCCGGGGGAAAAAGCCAGAGCCGTACTCACCTGGGTTTATAAAAACCTCGACAAAACCCTGTCAAAAAATGCCGACAGCGCCAAGGAAGTATTGGAAGCTAAGGCCGGCGATTGCACCGAGCATACTCTGCTTTTTGTGGCTTTGGCGCGTGCTGGCGGGATTCCAAGCCGGGAAGTGGGCGGGATCGCTTACCTCTTCGATCTGGAAGAAACACCCAGGATGGGTTGGCATGCCTGGGCTGAATTCCATGATGGGAGCCGCTGGGTCACCGCCGACCCGACCTGGAACCAGATCTGCGTCGATGCCACGCACATCAAATTCAGCGAAGGCCCCGCCGATTTGAAATGGATTAATCTGTTGGGCGGATTAAAGTTTCAGGTTTTGGATTTTAAAAAGGAAAAGGAATAGAGTGGGGTTTATGAGTTGCAGTCGGCGCGAGGTCTTGAAAACGGGTTTGGCTTTGTCCGCGGGGGTGTTCCCCACCGGGCTCCTCAATGCCGCGGCAGCGGGTCGGAAAAAAACCAAAACTGTAATCTTCCTTCACCAGTGGGGCGGCCCCAGCCATCTCGATACTTTCGACATGAAGCCATTGGTCCCCGACGCCTACCGCAGCCCTTATAAGCCCGCACCTTCCTCCCTTGCAGGAGTTCCCATTTGCGACCGACTGCCGCAAATGGCCAAGGTCATGGACCGGGTTACTTTGGTGCGCAGCGTTCATCATGAAATGAAAAACCACAACTCTGCAGGGTACTATAGCCTTTCAGGTTACGCGCCCCCTTCGGACGATCAGCGCCTAAGGGATTCCCAGGAGCTTTTCCCCGCTTATGGGTCGATTGTCAGTAAATTCAGCCAGCGGGCCGGGAAGATTCCTGCCTTTTGCTCTTTTCCCCATGTGATCCGCGATGGATCGATCACCCCCGGCCAACAGGCCAGTTTCCTGGGCAAATCGTACGACCCGTTTTTTATTGGGCAGGACCCCAATCAGGCTGGCTTTAGCTTGCCGGAGCTGGTCCTGCCAGACGGAGTAGGGTCGGCCCGTTTGGCCAACCGCAGGGAGATGATGGATTTGGTCGATCGGCAAACACGGTTGAATGAAGTGAACTCCAAGGCGCGGGGCATTGGCGAAAATTATTCGCGGGCCATGGAAATGCTGACCTCCACGGAAATCCGCAAAGCCTTCGATCTCTCTAGCGAACCGCAGGCCATTCGCGAAAGGTACGGCAGAACTACTTATGGCCAATCATGCCTCTTGGCCCGAAGGCTGGCCGAGGCGGGCGCTTCTTTTATCAATGTCTATTTTTCCCCTCAGATTGGCGGGTGTGAAGGGGGTTGGGATACGCATGGCTTCAGGGAAAAGCCCATGTATCCCATTATGGACAAATACCTTCTTCCTCTGACCGACCAAACTTTGCCCACTCTCATTTTGGATTTGGAAGACCGCGGGCTTTTGGATTCTACTTTGGTTTTCTGGGCCGGTGAATTTGGCAGGACTCCGAAAATCAATAATTTATCCGGCCGCGATCACTGGCCTCAATGCTACACCGTGCTTTTCGCCGGCGGGGGAATTAAACGCGGATATGTCCATGGCGTTTCCGATGCCAAGGGAGCGTTTCCTTCTCTTGACCCAGTAAGGCCAGAAGACCTTTCGGCCACACTTTTTTATTCCATGGGGATTGATCCCAAGTCTGAGGTCCGTGACTCCCTTAACCGGCCATTGCCCATCAGCCCGGGAAAGGTCATTGAACCGATCCTGGCGTGAATTTGGTTTCGAGCCAGGCACGGCTTCTTCATAAGCCAGGCTGGAGCCTGGCGTTCCCAGGGAATGGAAATAGATGGGTCCGCCTTTTTCCTCCCTCTCCACGCTGCGAAGCAGTGGGGGAGAGGGATTGAGGGTGAGGGGACCAAAAACAAGAAACCCGTCGCTGACGCTTGGCCCCTTGGGGCCTTGCACCCGTGGGGGTGCTTCGGGCTTGGCCCTTTGGGGCCTCGGAAAGAAACGCAACCTACATTCCCTTTCCCAACAGCGTTTTCGCTTCTAAGAATATTCCTTGCGCTTCCTTGTTCTCCGCATTCGTTTTAACCTTCATAACCTCTTCCAGTTTCTTG
>SHZZ01000093.1 GCA_009692005.1 Gemmataceae bacterium
AAGGGTTGCTGGCCAGCCAGGCTCAAAGCGCCGCCGCGTAAATCGAAACCGATAACACTTTTGTCCACACTCGGTTAAGAGGGTGTAGGTTAGCTCGCCATGGCGTCCAACGCCTCAACGGCACCGGCTTTTTTCCTCCCCGGGAACGCCAGGATCCAGCCTGGCAGATTGATTGGCCGCGCACTCTGCGCGGCGATCCCAGCGAAGAACACCCCCAAGGGGCCAAGGAGGCACCACCAGGGGCTTGCGCCACCCGGCTCGCCATAATTGACCATAAATAAAGCCAGGGAAGGTTTCCCTCCCCTGGCTTTATTTCAATCTACCGCAATAAGTTTATTTGCAGCAGGTTTGACGGCTGCACAGACGGCCACCCAGGTTCAAACCCCGGCGGCAATCCTATTTCTCGCAGCAGCTTTTCTTTTCGCAGCAAACTGGTTTGCAAGCAACCGGTTTGCATTCCACTGGCTTGCGAACGCAAACCTTGATCGTGGTTTCATAGGGAACCCGTTCGCAATACTGAACTTTTCTCTTTTCCTTGACCTGTTTCACTTCGCAAACCCGGACTTTGTATTCCGTGGTCTTCTCTTCTTTCTTCATCGTGCAAACCTTGACGGTGTATTCCTTTTTCTCAGGAACGCATTCCCATACCGTGCACTTGACCTTTTCCGTCACCGACTGCCTTTCGCAGCGAGTGCGAACCCGGCCGGTGCATGGATCACAGCAAGTGACCGCCACGCGCACGCAACGGGTGACTTCCTTTTCAACTTCCTTGGCAACCCGTTTGTAAACGGTGCAGGTCTTCTTCTCTTCTTTCCATACCGGGGTGCAAACAATGCAAGTCTTTTTGCGGACTTCTTCTTTCCATTCCCGTTTGCAAACCGTGACTTCGATTTCCTTTTCCTTGGTCACTGTCTTGTAGCAGGTAACCTTCCGTTCCTCCCAAGTGACTTCACTAGGTTTGGAACATTTGTTGAACAGCCCGCCCAAGGCATTGGCGCTGGAAGTAGCCAGAACCAATCCAAAACAGGCAAAAGCAAACAGAGACAAAAACTTCTTATTCACTTGCGAATCTCCGGTAGGTGAAAAACCATGGTGCGAGTAGATCTCCCCGATTGGTTCTGACAAATTAGTTAAAATTTTTCGGTTAAGCAAGATAATAATATGCATTTAACTAGGTGGCTTGGAAAAAATGTGATGAATTTAACGATTGTATAATATTTAACCATCTGGGTAGTTTTATCGTCCCTCCTGAAACGCACAGGGCAACCAGTGTCCTTCCATATTATCACCTTAAGTGTTTGTAAATAAACAACTTGCAACATTCTTCCTGAATGGGGCATTTCAAGTTTCTCCCTTCATTTTAAGTCTCCCACTTCGACTTTTGGTGTCCCTCCGACTTTTTCAACCACTCGGGCAGCCATTTTGTTGGCCATGATGGCCGCTTCGCGGTTTGGTTTTCCCCGCAGTTTCCCCACCAACAGGGCACCTGTGAAGGAATCCCCAGCGCCAACAGTATCGGCCACGCGAGAGCGCAAACCCGGCACCTGAAATTTTTCATTCCCAGTGTGAACCCTGCAGCCATTCTCCCCCAGCGTCAGCGCCACCAAGTCCAGCGCATACCTTCTGCGCAAGACTTCCAGGCTTTCTTCCACCGTTTCTCCGCGCAGTCCCAGCAACTCGTCAAGGATCTCGATTTCCTCCTCATTGACCTTGGCCCAGTTGGAGGCTTTCAAAGACTCATCCAGTATTTCGCGAGAATAAAATTGTTGGCGCAAGTTGACATCAAAAACCCGGATCGCTTTCTTGGCCTGGGCTAAAAACCTGCGCAGCGTTTGCCGGGTTGTTGTATTCCTTTGGCACAAGCTGCCAAAGCAGATGGTGCTGGCCGAGCTGGCCAGTTTTGCCAACTCCTCGTTCCATTCCACATGGTCCCAGGCCACTTCCGGCGTAATCGTATAGGAAGGGATTCCTCCGGAAGAAAGTTCCACGGTAACTGTGCCTGTCGGACACCTGGCATCCCTTTGAATAAAGGAATCCTCCAGCCCCAAACCATGGACGCGGGACAAGAGTTCCTCCCCCAAGGGGTCCTGTCCAACCCGGCTGACCATCACCGCCTGAGCGCCAAGTTGATGGCAGTGAAAAGTGAAATTAAATGGGGCCCCCCCTGGCTGCTTTCCTGATGGAAACAGATCCCAAAGAATTTCGCCAAAACCTACCACTGGTCCGATTACCTGGGTCATTCCATTCTTTCAAAGGGTTGATTTGGAATAGTCATGCTAGCGCGGATTGAATCCAGCATCACGGAAAAATTAACCAGGCAAAACGAACTCAACCGTTCGAGTGTTCCGCCAGGAGAAATTTGATCGTATTAAGCAAGTTTACAGTCTGGGTCAGCAAAACGGATCTATCAAGGCGCTTTGATGTGAACTTCCCGGGCTTTCAGAGCTTTTTCCAATTGCCCCCGGTCCACCTTGCTGGGATCGACCAGGGCGGTAATCAATCCTTTTTTGAAACTCGCGGTCGCTCGCTCCACCCCCTCCACCCGTGCCACCACTTCGTACGCCGCCAAAGCACACCCTTTGCAATCGAGCCCTTCCACCTGAATTTCAATCAGCTTCAGTTTCTCCCGCGGAGTGAGGGAAAGCGGTTTTATCCCTAAAGCATGGCGCGAGGCATTCCGCACCAGATCATCGAGCCGTTTCACCACCTGATCGGGTTTGGCATTTGAGAATTCCTTGGCGGCATATTCGAGTGTGACTTCCGCCTTGGAGTATTGAATCGCGATCAACTTAACACTTGGGATGGAACCGAACACCTTGCGTAAATCGGGCTGGCGATCCTCAGCAAAAAGGCCGGTCACCTGGCAGGTGATTTTCAACGGGACATTCTGGCTCGTTTCCGCCAAGCTCGGCAGGGCGAGGCAGACCATGGCCAAAACCGCACTCTTCATAATTTTCCAGGGTAAGCCCACTTGCACACCTCACGATTACCTGGTTGAAAACAGCTCGCTTTGAATCAATTCATGAATCAAGGTGCGAATTCCCCCGCCCTTTTTCTGGGTCGTTTCCACTAACCGAGTCATCGCATCCCGGTCGGCAAAAGCAACTTCCCGCGCAGTTGCGTAGACCGCCAGTTGCCTGGCCAGGTTGCTCCACAACTTGGGCGATTGAGCCATGCGCTTTTGGAATTCGCTGATATCTTTGAAACTTCCGCCTTCGAAAAATTCACCCGCGGGATCGACTGGCGGACCCAGTTTGAAACTAATGCCAATGAAGGGATCAATATTTCCCCGCGGCGCGGGGTCGCCTGTGCCGATCGACCGGTAGCGAGTCCTAGACCCGCCGATCACATCAAAGGCTTCCAGCGCAAAGCCTGGCGGATCGATTTTCACATGGCAGTTGGCGCAGGAGGGATTGTTCCGGTGTTTATCCAACTGTTCGCGAATGGTTTTGGCCCCGCGCACATCGGGTTCAATGGCGGGCACATCGGCCGGAGGGGGCTCGGGCGGCTGGCCGAGCAAGCGATCCAGAACAAAGGCGCCGCGGGTCACGGGAGAAGTCGTGGTGCCATTGGCAGTGATTTTGTGAATGGCCGCCTGCGTGAGAAACGGGCCGCGGACCGACCCTGAGGGCAAAGTCACCCGGCGGATTTGCGAGCCGCTGACTGCGGGAATTCCATAATGCACCGCCAGCTTTTCGTTAAGCATGGCAAAATCCGATTGCACCAAGAAACTTGCGCCCAGGCCTTTATCCAGCATCTCGCGGAAGTAGGCCCGGGTTTCCTTCACCATGGAATCCTGCAGGTAAGGACTAAACTCGGGGTAGAGCTTGCGGTCGGGGTCGGTGGCGGCAATCTGCCGCAGCTTCAGCCATTGCCCCAGAAAGTCTTCCACAAAACGCTCCGATTTCCCGTCCTTTAACAAACGGTCCGTTTCACTTCGCAGCGTTTCCCCCTGGTTGAGTTTCCCCGCCTTGGCCAGGGATAGCAACGGTTCGTCTGGCATCGATTTCCAGAAAAAGTAGGAAAGACGGCAGGCCATGGCATAGGCGTCGAGTTTCCCGGCGGGCTCAACATGATAAAGAAAATCAGCGGAGCAAAGCGCGGCGCGGTAGGCCCAGCGCATGGCCGCTTCAAAACTATCTCCCGCTTTCAGCCGTTCTTCCACCCGCTTGAGGTAGTGCTTTTGCGTCTCGGTTGAAACAGGTCGGCGAAACGCCCTGGGAAGAAAATGGGACAGTAAGCGGCCGGCATCGGCAAGAGGTTCTTGGGAACGCACCGTCCAGATCCCGGGTTCCACATCGGGCCGGTTTTTCCCGGCGCCCATTTCTTGGCGAGTTAGTTTTCTTTTCGGCGGGCGCACACCCGGGTGTTCCGCCAGTTTGAACTCAGCCAAAGGCAGGTCGCCAAAAAGTTCTTTATGGCTTCGAGGCGGCCACTCCGCATGAAAGGGGCCTTCAATTTCCAGGTGGTCGCAAGCGATCCCCGGGCCGGTGAAGCCCATGGCCCGTTTTTTCCCCCGAGTCTGACCACCTTGGGCCAGCGACGCCGCGTTGAAGCCGATGATTTCTCGCGGGTTCAGCCATTGCGTGAACTCGTGTTTTTTCTCCTGTAAAGAGGGGGCGTCGAAATAGGCTAGAACGGTGCTGGGGTGGCCGCCGCCACGCCCGTCGCCGGTCAGGGTGACCAGGGAAAGCCGAGCCGCCTCGGTTCCCCGCGCCGGAAGCACCTGCCCCTTGTCCCATTGAAAACTCCAAAGGGAAGTTTTCACCCGGTACTTGCCCGGGTAGATGGTGACAAACTCAATGAAGTAGGGGTGAAAGGATTCATCTTCATGGCGGAACAACCCGACGCTGCTGCCGTTGTTAAAGGAGCCGATCCTTTCGTGAGCGCCCTGGTCGATATGCATTTGGGCGCCAGCGGGGGGAAACTCCGGGTCAGGTTTTTTGTCTTTAAGGATCACGCCGTCGCCATGCAACAGCACATGGGCGACAAACCCGGCGGAGTTGGCCAATGAAATCCGTTGCTTGGTGATCGAAGGAGGATTCGGTCGAGTGGCGATGGCCATATCGAGCACACGGTCGGCGGCCTCGATATATTTGGCCAGGTTGACATGGGAAATATCGAGGGCGTCGGCATTGTTGTCGAAGCCATGGGCGCTGCCATCGGCGGGCAACTCGCCCTGCAAGGGCATCCCGTCCAGGTGGAAGAGATCGCGCATGGTGTTTTCATACTCGGCACGGGTCAAACGCCGAAGCCCCGTCCTGCTTTCGCCTTTTCTCTTTTGCAATTCCGCCTTCAACAGCGACTGGCGGAGCCACTTTTGCGCCTCGGCTGCCTCATTCGCCGACGGCTGCTTCTTGGCCTTCGGTGGCATCTCCCCTGCTTCCAAGCGGTCAAACACTTTCACCCAGCGCTCAAAATCTAAAGGCGCCTCGATTTTAAGAGTGGTCAGATCGAGCCCGCCCTTGCGGTTTTGTCCATCGTGGCAGGAATAACAGTGCTTTTCAAAAAAAACTGGGGACTCGGCGCACGGAGCCACTTGAGCCAGGAGCAAAGGAAACGAGAAGACGAAAAGGAATATCAGGTTTGGCTGGGTCACGGAGTTTCTTCCAGGTTAAATCATTTCCAGGCCGCGGAAAGAGCCCCTTCCCGAGGAGAATTCGTTGGTCTCAATCCCCAGCCGTTGCAGCATAGAAACAAAAAGGTTGGTCAGAGGGTAGTTGTTTTGCTTATCGAAGGCCAAGTGGCTGCCATGCTTGAACCCGCCACCCGCTAGCAGCACGGGAAGATTGTAGTTGCTGTGCGAATTGGCGCTGCCCATGCAGTTGCCGTAAAGAACCATGGTCCGATCAAGGAGAGAGTCGCCGCCTTCCTTGGTGTTTTGCAGGGAGTCGAGGAATTGGCCTAAAACTTCGAATTGGCCTTCTTCTTTAGAACGCAACTCGGCCAAGACTTCCGGCCGGTTGCCGTGGTGGGTGATGTTATGTATCACCGTGGTGTCGATGAACAGGGTGATGATGCGGGAGGAATCGGTTTCCAAGGCCACCTTGATGACTTCGAACATCAGGCCCGTCTTGCGCACAAATTCCTTTTGGTCGTCAATGTCCTTTGGCGACTGAGCGGCGACCTTGGGCTTTTCCTTGTGTTCCCATTCTTCCAAACTCTTCAGGCGCTTTTCCAACTCCCTCACCGAGGTGAAATACTGGTCCAGCCTCTGGCGGTCGGCGACGGATAGTTGCTTGTTCAATTGCCTTGACTGCTCGGCGACGAAATCGAGCATGCTTTGTTCCTGCCGCAGAGCTTCCACGGCGGCGGCGATTTCTTCCTTTTTTCCTTGAATGAAGAGTTTTGGAACGAGCGGTTGGGGCTTCGTTCAGCGGGAATAGGCGCGCCGCGGCGGGTGAAGCTCAGGGTCTGGTTATTTTCGCTGCTCATGGCCAGCACCAGCGAAGGGTAGCGGGTCTGGTTGCCCACGCGCTCGGCGGCAAACTGATCGAGCGAAATGCCATTGCGAAACCCGCCTCGTTCGGGATGCGGCGTGCCAGTGAGAAAGCATTTCTCGGCAGCATGCGCGCCGGTCACCCCGGGATGGCTGACCCCAGACAAAACAGTCATCCGCCCGCGAGTCTTTTGCAGTTTTTCCAGGTAGGGAGTGGAAGCATAGTCCTTGCCCGCCTTTTCAGGGAAAAAAACTGTGGCAGGATACCCATGTTGGTTTCGATGGCGACCAAGCGGCGTGGCACCGGTTGCTTGTTGAAGCCCAAGCTTCGCGGCAGGAGTGAATCCAGCAAGGGCAGCGCCAGGGTAATTCCCGCGCCCTGGAGAAATCCCCGGCGGTTGAGAGGGCGAGGATGCGTTTTCATGGGAGGCCCTGGGGGCGGGAAGGAAGGATTGCTTCAGTCTGCAAGAATCTACCATACTTCCCTCTCCCGGGCAAGTTGCGCTGGGAGGTAAACTTCGGCTGGCTGTTCCCTTGTGGGAACCTAAAATGATTTTCCAGGGCCTGTAGCTCAACGGTCAGAGCAGGGGACTCATAATCCCTTGGTTCTCGGTTCGAATCCGAGCAGGCCCACTGGAAACCTTAGACAGCTAATGGGCCACCTTTCCACTTCAGGAATTACCGCTGTTTTCTGGAGGTCAGCGCGCTTGGGGTGAGACTTCCCGGGCCGCCGCGAGCCGATCAGGGCCGAGAAAATTGGCGGTGCAG
>SHZZ01000094.1 GCA_009692005.1 Gemmataceae bacterium
CGCCCCTTCCCCATTAATCCTTCTTCGAGGGAAAAATTCCTTTTTAAATTCGCTGCTAAGCTTGCATTTCCTTTTTCATCCCTTAAGATGCGAAAACTTCATGAGGTTTTCGCCATGCCCGATTCCTTTAGCGACCGCTTTAAACAACTGCAGGGGAATAACCCCTTCCCTTGGCAAACGGCCCTTTTTGATAAGTTTGTTCAAGATGAATTTCCCCAATCCTGTAGCATTCCAACCGGCTTAGGTAAAACCGCCGTCCTGGCTATTTGGTTCCTGGCATGGCTGGAAAAACCCGATCTGATTCCCAGGCGCTTGGTCTATGTTGTCAACCGGCGAACGGTTGTCGATCAGACTACCACCGAGGCAGAAAATATCCAAAAAATGGCCCAAACCATGGGTGTGGAAGTTCCGGCCATTAGTACCCTCCGCGGGCAGCTTGCCGACAATAGGGAATGGTCTGCCGACCCCTCCAAGCCAGCCATTATCTGCGGTACGGTGGACATGATTGGTTCCCGGTTGCTGTTCAGCGGCTATGGGGTCGGGTTCAAGGGGAAGCCACTGCACGCCGGGTTCCTTGGCCAGGATGTATTGCTGGTGCATGACGAGGCGCATTTGGAACCGGCTTTTCAAGATTTGCTTGCCGACATCGAAAAAGAACAAAAGCGCTGTAAGGAATTCCGCAAATTCCGGGTGATGGAGTTGACAGCAACCTCGCGTGGCACCCAGGCTTTTTCCCTCTCCGACGCTGATCGTGAGGACCTTAGGATTGACAAGCGCATCAACGCGCCGAAAGCGATTGTGCTTCATCCCATCGACGACGAGAGGAAGGCGCTCGCAGACAAACTCGTCGAACTGGCCCTCGTTCACAGGGAATCCCAGCGCGCCATTCTCCTCTTTGCGCGAAGCGTCGAAGCTGTGACCACGGTTGTAGCGGAATTGCGGAAGGCGAAGCAGGAAGTCCAGCAACTCACGGGAACCTTGCGGGGCCTGGAGCGCGACCAACTTGCCGATGATCCAATCTTCCGACGCTTTCTACCTAAAGCTGACCCCGGTGACGAAACTGTCTACCTGGTGTGTACCAGCGCTGGCGAAGTTGGTGTCAACATCTCTGCCGATCATCTCGCCTGTGATCTCTCAACCTTCGACAGCATGGCCCAAAGGTTCGGCCGCGTGAACCGGTTTGGCGACCGTAATGATACCCGCGTCGACATCGTACACCCGACAAAGTTCGACGAGGAAGAAATCAACGCCCGTCGCTCAAAAACCTTGGGTCTATTAATGTTATTAGAAGGCAATGGCAGTCCCGCCGCGCTCGCCAAACTTCCCGAAGACCAACGCCTGGCAGCCTTTGCACCGCCTCCAACCATCCTCCCCGTGTCGGATATTCTTTTCGACGCCTGGGCGCTCACCACCATTAAGGAAAAACTCCCTGGCCGCCCGCCTGTCGAACCTTATCTGCATGGCATCAGCGTTTACGATCCACCGCAAACTACGGTGGCGTGGCGGGAGGAGGTTTGGGAATTGCGCCAGGAATTCGAGGACGACCGCGAACGCAAGCTGTTCCAAAAGTATGCCGCAGAATTGCTCGAAGACTACCCCCTGAAGGCTCACGAAACCTTGGCAGATCGCTCGGATCGCGTCCTCAACGCCCTCAAGAAACTCGAGGCCAAACCGGAAACCCCCGTGTGGATCGTGGATAACCAAGACGCTGTCACCGTCACCACTCTCGGTGAATTAATTGACGGCAACAAAGATGCCCTGAACTACATGACGGTGTTGCTCCCGCCGATCGCTGGCGGTCTCGAAAAAGGCTTGCTCATTTCCAGTTCAAAAAACGCCAACGATGTGGCAGATCAATGGTTCAGCGAGAACGGCCAACCTCGCCGCGCTCGCATTTGGGACGACGATGACAAGCCATCTCAGATGCGTCTCGTTCGCACCATCGACACCAAGCCACACGCCGATCCGGGTGCCGACGAATCCGTTGGCAAGCGGTATTGGCACTGGTTCGAAATTGCCAACGAGGGGGGAAAAAGCTGCAATCTACCAGTGACATGGGAGGTTCATGTGGGAGATGTGGTGAAACAGGCCACGGCAATTGTTGCGAACCTGCCCATGGAACAGCCATTGAAAGACGCTCTCATTTTCGCCGCACGGTTCCACGATCACGGCAAACGACGCAAACAGTTCCAAACCGTCCTCGGCAATTACAACTTCCCCGCTGTGGTTCTGGCAAAGTCCGGCAAGAAAGGCGGCCGTATCGCTGAAAACTACCGCCATGAGTTTGGTTCCCTTCTTGATGTCCAAAACCAAGCAGAATTCAAAAACCTGGCGCCAGAATACCAGGAACTGGTCCTGCACTTGATTGCGACCCACCACGGACGGGCCAGGCCGCATTTCCCCGAAGGGGAAGATTTTGACCCGGAACACCTGCGACAGGATGCCGACAATTTGGCCGTCTCCACCCCGCGCCGCTTTGCCTTGCTGCAGCGCAAATATGGCCGTTGGGGGCTGGCTTACATCGAATCATTACTTCGGGCCGCCGATTGGGCCGCCAGCGCCAACCCTTCCGCATTCGTAAAGGAGGGCGAGCAATGACGATTTCAAAAAAGGATTTTGCAACTCAAACCGGGAAATTGTTTGAAGCCCTTGTCGAAGGTCGCAACCTAAAGACCGGCGGCAATCGCAAATGCTGCCAGGTATGCGTCGTTCCAAATGTTCGGGGAGAACCGCGGGAATTGTGTGAATTGCCCCCATATCGTTTCCACCCCCGGGGGCTCGTCTACGAATGTAATTCGTGGATTGGAAATGATGACATCGTACAGTTTTCAAGCCTGGTCCTGAGTCACTGCAGCCTGCGGAAAGATGTTGGGATTGTTCGCCAGTCGCAAAAAACCCTTTTGAGTGAACCGGCAGAAGTGACACAGGCGACCCGCCGACAATTCGTCAAACCAAGCCCGCGCTGGCTTGTGGTGCTGGTGCGAGGAAAACGCCAGAGCCAGCCAGATGTTTATGTCAGGAAGGTACATTCTCCATTCCCTTCATGGCGGCAACATCTTCCTCTTCAAATATTTCGCTTATGCCCTCATTTGTCAGGTGAACGCTGCCAGGCGCTCCCCCCAGAACCACGGGTAACTCGCCGGGGTTCACGATTATCGGTTGCGCTGGAACCGGAGACACGGAAACCCTCATCCCTTCCGAGAATGAGCCCCCGTCAAGCACAACGACACCGTTTTGAATGTGGCCAAAAAGTTCCATGCCCATATTATCGACCACCCTTGATGCAAATTCAAGCCGTACTTCGCTGTGGAGGGCGCGGGCCATGACCCTTTCCAACCCCGCTTTTCGCATTCAAGTCGATGTGACCAACCCCGGCCAATTCTTTGCCTGCTGCGGCTTGTTGGAATTGGCAGACCGCCTCTGGCCCGGCGCTGAAGGCTGGTTTGAAGGGCGGGAGTTCTGCCTCAGATGTAATGGAACAGCATCCACCTTGCTAATTCACCTGGCGAGTTGCATTCTCTCCAACACGATGACGGCGCTAGATTTGGCCCGGTTCGAAGCGCTATCGGCAATGACCAAGAAAACCCGAGAGAAAACCCCAGGTCTGGAAGATGAAAAAGCCGCCTTAGAGAAACTCCTCCGCGAAGAACCGATTCTACTTCACGCACCCTTCCACCTACAATTGGATTGGTTCCATGACGACCGCGCCGGCGGCAGCCGTTATAAAACATGGGCCGGCCGACAATCGGTTCTCGATATAGCATTTGACATGAAAAAAGCTATCGAAACGGCCGATTGGCATACGCGGGCTCCCGACCGATGGTTCACCCATTCCGTGAGTGGCTGTGGGCTGCCGTTCAATTTCGATTCTGATCTCGGCGGGCAAGGGTCCGCCCTTGATGTTGGCTTCAGTTTCGACCCACTGGCCAGCAGCGAGATGACGCGGATTGAATTGACGGCTAGGCCCTGCCTGGAATTGCTGGCGTTCGTTGGCCTGCAACGCTTTCGTCCACGCCAGATCCCCAACCAAAACCGGTATGTGTACTGCGCCTGGAATCGGCCGCTGCCGCCAGAGGTTGCTGCACCAGCCGCCTGTGCAATGCTGCCTCCCGACGGATCGTCATCGTTCGAGTTTCGCCTCCTGTACCGCACAAAATATCTGAAAAGTTTCCTTCCAGCAATTCCCTTTTCCGGAGATTCCAATGAGTGACTTGTCCCAATTCGATTCATGGCTGACTGAGGACACCTTTGCGGCTTTGGTTATCCGCGAATTCCTTGAATCGGTGGAAGGGCCGGATGGTGTAATCTTTCCAGCAACCTACGCCCCCGCGGAAGATAAGAAAATATTCCCCGGGGGGTACAATATCGACCCCCCGGATGGGGACAAAAATATTTGCCTCATTGATAGCGTTGGTTCCCAAGCTAACCGAATTGAACCCCTCTTTAAGAAACCAGAATATGCCGGGTTAGTCCCTCAATTCATGGTGAAAGCCGGGGATAAATCCATTAGCCTGCTTGAAGCAGGCCACCGTGCAGGCGATGCCCTGGTCAGGTGCACCTCATTGCAAAAGGATTTGCAAGACGCATTTAAGGCCGTGCTCAAAGGAAATGCCGAGCCCATGGCTAAAATTGCCCCAACATCCATTGTCTTTGGCGTATGGGATTCTCGAGATACCCAGGCCAAACTGCCACGACTGGTCTCCTCCACCATTCGCGCCTTCGATGTTAAGCGCCTAAAAAGGTCCGCCCAGTTCAACCCTGCTACAGAATACATTAATGACAAACTACTCGAGGACACTACGGATAAGAAAACTAAGGATGAATATGCCGTCCGGGGATTTATTCATGTTCCCGCAACCGGGACGCATGGCGGCGTAATTGCCACCGGAGGAGTTCGCAGAGATGCGACCCTGAGCCTCGCCGCTTTGCGCTTGCTTGCCGTCGACAATGACACCGATAAAACCTTAAGACTTCGCAGGTATATCCTCGGTTTGTCCCTCGTTGCCTTCATGTCAAATTCTTCCACTTACTTGCGCCAGGGTTGTAATCTTGTCCTTGGTGAAAAGCCTCGCGAATTTCGCCTTGTCCTTGCAAATGGGAAGCGGGAAGACCAAAAAATTACCCTTTACGATGCGGTAAAATTTGCCAAAGCTGCGGCCCAGGCTTTTGGGGTCGGACCTGGAAAAGAGGTTGTTTTTGACCCAGAATTAGCCAAGAAAGATATCGCTGGTCTTGGGGATGTTAAGCAAACGCGGAAAAAAGCCGCCAAAAAAACCAGTGAGGACGCCCAGGAGATTAAGGAATGAATTCCTCCCTTTGTATTTCATTGAGATTCCTTGATCCAATTCCCCAATTCCATGGTCTTGGTGATGGCGGGGAGCCCGAATGGCCGCCTTCTCCATTACGCTTGTTTCAAGCCTTGTTGTCCGCAGCGGCTAATCGCTGGAGGAATTCACATTTACAAAATGCTGCATTTTCCGCAATGCGCTGGCTTGAGACAATTCAACCTTGCGTCAGGTCCCCAGCAATTTCTCCTGTTCGTTTCGGTTATCGCATGTATGTCCCAAACAATTCCGGCGATTTAATGACTGCTGCTTGGGCTCGCGGTGGGGTCGATACTACCATGGCCGCATTCCGCGTCGAAAAGGATGTCCGCCCGACAAACCTTTCCAGCGATGCCGTTCATTACCTTTACCCGCTCCCCAACGGCAATTGCCCCCACTTCGAACTTTTCCAGGCTGCCGCTCGTTCCATCACCCACCTCGGCTGGGGCATTGACATGGTTGCTGCCAACGCCGCCATAATCTCGCAAGCCGATGCTGACAAGCTTCCCGGCGTAGTTTGGCGGCCCACTTCAGACCACTCCGGAACCCCATTGCGCGTGCCCATTTCAGGCACCCTCGACGCGCTAATTACCAAACACAAAAATTTTCTAAACAGGCTTTCCCATGGTGCGTTTCAACCGGTGCCTCCCCTTTCTGCCTTCAACACCGTTCATTACCGTCGCGCTTCTGACCCAGCTACACGACCTTTCACCGCTTTTAGCATCCTCAAGCCGGATGCCAGTGGTTACAGGCCTTTCGATACGGTTCGCCGCACTCGCGAGGTCGCGGCCATGGTTCGCTGCGCCGCAGCCCATTCCGTCCGAAACATTGGTTGGACTGAAGACCGCATTAACTCCTTTATCCATGGCCATGGCTCCGCAAAATCCGGCCAATCCACCAGTGACGACCGACTGATGTTTCTGCCGATTCCCAGTATCACACCCCTCAAGGTGGATAATATTCGCAGAGTGTTGCTCGTGAGCCCGCTGGGTTCCCCCACCAGGGAAATTCAAAATTGTCTGAATGGCGCCGAATTATTTCAGGAAGGATCGACTACGCCGGTCGCCATGCTTTCCTTAATTCCAAAAACAGAAAAAACTGTGCAGAACTATAGCAAAAGCGCCAGCATTTGGTCCACGGTTACCCCGGTCCTCTTGCCCGGCTATGATGACCCGGGCCACCTTCGTCGAAAACTCAATAACAATCCCGGTTCCGCTACCCAAAAACAACTGTTGGAAAAACTCAATTCGCGCGTGTTTCATCTGTTGAAAAAATCTTTCCTGCAAGCCGGATTCCCCTCGGAGTTAGTCGAGCAAATTCAAATGGATTGGCGGGAAGTCGGTTTTCGCTCCGGGGTTGACCTGGCCTCAAAATACAGGCGGCCTGAAAACCTGAATAAGTTTCCCGCCTACCATGTTCAAGTCCGCTTCCCCGAGCCAGTTCAGGGGCCCCTTGCTGTTGGCGCCGGACGCTACAGAGGTTTCGGCCTCTTTGCCGCCGATCACGATTAACACCCGCCCCTTGGGCGGGTTCGGTCTTTGACAAATAATCCGGTTATTCCACCCAAAGGGGCGGCCGTTTCCGCCTTTCCGCCCCTTTTGTATTTCCCTCCTATTTCTATCCGGTTCAAATAAAGGCTGGCCAACAGG
>SHZZ01000095.1 GCA_009692005.1 Gemmataceae bacterium
AAATGCGAGCGTAGCCGCAACCACGGATACAGGGGAGCCCAATCAAAAACTCCAGGCACCAAATTCCCCCCTATCGGGTTGGGCTTTCACGGAGCCAATTTTTTTGGGTGTGGTTCTGGCCAATATTTTCCTCATCGGTTTATTAGTCGCCTTGTTTTCTCGCAACCCCATTTCAAAAAAAGATGCTGCAAACATTAATAATTTGTCCGAAATCCTGGCCATTGTTCAATCGGAGGAATCGCCCTTGTCCAAAGCAGGCCACGATAAACTCGTCAAAACTCTTGCTGAACTGAAAAAACCTTTAAAGGATTTCAGTGAATTTAAAAGCCTCCTTTCCAAGAATCTGGAAAAAAGCAATTCAGTTTCGCTTGAAGAAGTGAAATCCACCGTTGATGACCTGCTCAAATCCCGAACAGAAAAACAAAAAAAAGAAATCCTGGACAACATCAGATCATTGAGTGAAAAGATCGAGGGCGGCGGGGGCGTGCAGGAAGTGCAGAAAAAAGTCGCCGACTTGCAGGAAAAAATCAATGTCCTGATTGAAGATTCCAAAAAACACAACGAGGCAATCCGCGCGGAATTGAAAGCCGCAAAACCGGAAAGCCCAGGCAACGCCCCAGTTCTGAAGCTTCTGGCCAGCCAGGATGACAAACTAAAATCGATTGAAACCCAGTTGAAAAAACTGGAACTCCAGACCGGCCTCCCTGTGGCCAAACCCGCCAAGGAATTCCTTGGCCCCAGGGGAAACATCGCTGTCATGGCGACCAATTCCGAAGACTTCAAACTGAATTCATCCATCCTCAGCGCCTTGTTGGAAATCGTCGAGGCGCAAAACCGCGATGCCGGGGAATTTCAACGTCTCGGTTTGTATGTGGTCACGGGAAACCGGGTCGACATCAAGTTTGACTTGAAAAAGAAAACCCGGGGCGAAGATCCAACTGGGGTGGCGGGTTCCCCGGGAAGACCAACGGAAAACCTTCATGAGGTGGGGAAAACCCTGGTGGAGACTGCCTTCGATGAAAAATCACCTGAAACTCAGAGAAGAATTGTGGTGGTCGCCACCTGGGAGGCGAATGCCCCCAAGCATGATCAGCCCGGGTGGGGCCAGGTTGAATCGGTCGATGTCATCCTTCTTCAAACAAAACCGGGCCTTCCTTTCCGCGATGCCGGCAATTGGCTCGAATTCTGCAAAAAAAAGAAGGGCAAGTTGCAATTTGTCCAGGGAAACAACGACTTCACCACCGGCAGCAGTTCTTTGGACCAATTAAAACGAAATTTAAACTTCATCCTGAAAGGCAGAGAGGAAAAGCCATGAACCGTATTTCACTGCTGTCCACTTTCGTTTTCCTGGCGTTCGCTGGATTCCCGCGGGCCCAAGACATCACCGTTGAAATGGGCCCTGAGGATAAGGGCCGGGATTTGCCGACTACCGCAAACAACAAGGGTATATTGAAAGAGGGCCTGTGGACTGCTTTTGAGAATTTTCAACTGCAGAAATCCCCTGATGCCAAATCCCCCCCGTCCGGCTACAAGCCTTTGACCTACCTGGAGCATTTTGAGGCCTCCCATGAGTACCAGGGTGACGGTGTGATTTATTACTTGCTTTGCCGGGGAAAGGGAGCGGAGTTCAAAAATTACGGCTGGATACCTGCCCGCTATGTCTGCTTTCATAATGCCCAAACCAACCAAAATCAGATTTTCAAAAAGGCCTTAATTGTCAATTCCCTGGACCAAATCAAAAGTCTAAAGAAAGCAGAGCCCATTCCCGTGAGGAAAGGGCCGTTGGAAACCGCTTCTGCCATTGAGCAACTCCTCCTTTACAACATTTATTATATTTATGGCGACACGCAGCCCACTAGCCCCACGGAAGGATACTGTTTGCTGGGAACCGATTTTGGATTTGATGTATTGCCACAATACAAAACCAATCTTTCGAGCCCCGCGGCCATTGTCAAAGGCTGGGTTGCCAAAAAGAACCTCTGCCTTTGGGATACCCGCGAAGCCCTGGAATGGGATTACAAATCTACCTTGCCCGAACGGGGGGAAAACCGCAGAACCGGCCCAGTGAAAATCTTTCACACCCGCGAGGATGCTATTAAGGAAGCCAACGGCGCGCCCGTGAAACCCTGGTTTCAAGAATCCTTTGATCCAAAAGGGGTGAGCAAACCGATGGAGCATTACAGCCAGAGGTACCCGGTTATTCCCTTGAAAAAGGGGGAGGGAATAGAATTGCCCCAGTTCGGGAAACTCTTCAAAATCGGTTCGATCGGCGGCTTTTTCGATGAGAACGGCAATGAACTCGCCTCCAAGGATCAATTGGAAAAACTCCGCCGGAAACTGGATGACCTGCAATTCGAGGTCGCCTCCACCGACTTGGTTTTTGTCATCGACGACACGGAAAGCATGGAGCAGTACTTTGCCGCTGCCGCTGAATGCGTGGAAAAAATTCTCGAGGCGGTGAAAAAAGAAAAAGGCAAGGTCCGCGTCGGGCTGGCGTTCTATAACGACATCCCCTTTGATCAGCGCAACAACGCCGAAAACCTGGATAAGGCTGTCGATATCAATCCCCTGGTCGATATTGTCGGCCCCGGAGGGGAAAAAATCATCCAAAAACTTAAAGACCATAAAACCAAAAGGGGAGGCGACCCCCGCGAGCAGATGTTTCATGGATTGAACTCGGCCCTGGAGAAAATGGGTTTCTCCAGGCAATCCCGGAAAATCGTGATTCTCATTGGCGACACCGGCGACCACGACACCAACCCCGACGGGGACTTTCTCAAGGAAAGTAAGATCGTGGAGAAAATGGTTTTTGAAGACCGCTCCCCCATCGAGTTTTTTGGCATCCAGGTGGTGCCCCCCAAGGACAACTCCGACCTGAACGCCTTCAAATCCCAGGTCAACAAAATCATCGACTTTAGCCATGCCAAGATGAAATCGCTGGAAACCAAGGATGCCGAGGGAAAGGTGGTCGGCACTCAGATGGATGGCAGGCAAAACCTTTATGTGCAAATTTCCGATGTCGATGAGGTTATCGGGCAGATTATGAAGCGTTACAAGGACCTCAGAGAAAAGCAGGAGGCTACCCGCTTGGAAATCGCCAAGGTTGGGGGCGGGCAATGGACCCGGGTTTCCCCCGAAGTAGAGCGCATCCTCAAACAAGAAAATGTCGATCTTGATGTTCTGCGAAAAACCAAGGGATTGCAGGTCTTTGATTACGGCTGGGTATGGGAAAAGGGCCAACCCCAGAATTGTTCCTGCAACCAAGTTCGCCAGAAAATGCTGGCCGAGGAAAAAGACCGGCTGGATTTGGCACGGCTTCTTTATGATATCGAGCACGCCGTGCCAGGGCGCCGACCCACACCCGAGATCATAGCCGGCATTTTGAACAAAACCGCCACCGGTGAAAAAGAAGGGCCGGCTGGGAATTTGGAACTCAACCGCCTGAAAAGCCTCGGCCTGGTCGGAAGGTCCCCGCTGTTAAACCGGGCCTTGGGCGAAATGAAGGAGGACACTGCCTTTCATAAAGAATTGGAAAATATCTTTCTCAAAAGGCGGGCCTTGGAGGATATTGGCCTCGACCAAAATGGCGAATTCAGCTTCGTTGACAAAATCGATGGGAATAATAATCCCGTGAGAGAGATTATTCGAAAAGGCGAGCCGGAAAAAAAACTAAGAATGTTTCGCAACGCCGGCTCCAGCCATGCCACCAAGTGGGTTTGGCTCGACTATGAAGGGGAATGGCCATAATGACCCCGCCGCCCTTATTTTCCTTTGCCAATCTGCAGTTCAGTTACCCTGGGCCAAAGCATTCCCGGAACGGCTGCACGGCCATTGATTTTTCTTCCAATGAATTTCACATCCGCCAGGGAGTTAAAACGGTTCTGCTAGGCCCGTCCGGTTGCGGGAAAACCACCTTGCTGCAAATCTGCGGGCTTCTCCGCCAGGCGCCCTTGCAACCCGGCCAGGTGGTTTTTGATTCCACCTGCGATTACGCCGTCATTTCACCCCAAGCCCAATTGGAACTTCGCAGGAATTCTTTTGGCTTTATCCTGCAGACCTTTTTCCTCCTGCCCAATTTTTCCATGGTGGAAAATACCGCCATGCCCTTGATTTTCCAGGGGATGGAAAAGTCCCGGGCGCTGAAACATGCCAGGGAGTTTATCCAAAAAAGCGGCCTTTCCGGCTCCGGGGAAAATGACCTTGAGCACAACCTCGATAAAACCAGCGACCAGCTTTCCCAGGGGCAAAAGCAACGGGTCGCCATCCTCCGGGCCCTGATCCATGACCCAACGGTGATCTTTGCCGATGAATTCACCAGCAACCTGGACGGCAACACCATTGAAAAAACCTTTCTCCTGATTGATGACTGGCAGAAGAAGGGCGCACAGAAGGGGCAGCTTCGCTCTTTGGTCTTGGTCACCCACGACCAGGCCGTGGCCGCCAGGCATGGCGACCATTTTGTCGTTATCAATGAGAGCCACCGTTTAAAAAAACAATTTTCCCGCCAGGAATTCTCCTCCCGCGAGGCAGTTAACCAGGAAATTCATGCCGCCTTTCAAACTAATTAACAAGGAATCGCATGTCGCCTGGTTTGCCTAACCTTGGGGTGAAATTTTGTTTGTGGTTCGCCTGGCGAGACCTTACCGACAAGCGGTCATTTCATTTCTCCCTGGGCATATTCCTCAGCCTGGTTATCACCTTCATGATTCTGATACTCTCCCTGGCCGCTCCCGAGTCCATGGAAATGATCCGCAAGCGCCACCTGGCCGCCAACCCCAAGGCCCTTTCCATTGAATTCGACAAAGGCCCCATGAGTTACATTTCCCAGGAGGAAAAAAAATTCCTGGAGGATTCATTGCAGGCCCCGGGCCTTGGCGTCAGGGGAGTGTTTTTCTACGGCGAGGAAAATTTTTATTTTCCCCTGAAGGACGGTTCCAAAGAATACCGCGGACGGATTGTCCAAGAGGAGGATTTGGTCCTGCAAGCCTCGGGAATTCAACTCGATCCTGTCGAGGGCCAGCCTTGGATCGCCCTGGGCCTGTCCGTCAAGAAAGATGTCCTGGAAGCATGGAACCAGGGCGCGGGGGAATTTAAGGTGAACAACCCCATCACCAACATGCCCGTGGCTTTAAAAATGGCCGGGTTTTTCTCCAAAGACTTTGATTCCTATGGCGATTTCATGATTTCTAAAGAAGCTATTTCACTTCTCAAAAACCAGCCCAACCCCGCGAGTAGGTGGATTGTCAGCGGCCCTCTTCCCGATGATTGGAAAACAAAAATCCTTCCCTCCCAACTTGTGGATTATCTGGAAAACAAAAATCTTAGAAAACCCTCCAGCGAAACC
Organism: Gemmataceae bacterium; assembly: GCA_009692005.1. Classification (GTDB taxonomy): domain Bacteria; phylum Planctomycetota; class Planctomycetia; order Gemmatales; family Gemmataceae; genus SHZZ01. Next base: position 5,345 of record SHZZ01000095.1, read on the forward strand.
AGAACCCTGAAAGGGAAGGAATACAAATGCTGGCGCCTCGATTCCCAAAACGAAAAAGGGGAAAGGCTCAAGGATTGGCTTGCCCACTTGAATGCCATCAAGATTCACATGGACAATAAATATGGCAAGTCCATGAACGATTTTGTTTCCATCGTGGATAATGAAAAACCTTCCGCCCCGGATACCCAGGCTCTTTCCAGGCCGCCTGCCTTATTCCTGGGAGTCCTCTACCTGAAGGATCTCGACTTTTTGTCCCGGGCCATTCAAAAAGTGAAATCTTTGGGCTTCCGCCCCCTGAACCCGGAAGCGGAAGCGCAATTAAGGGAAATCCATCACTCCACGAGTTACAATCGCACCGTTTTGATTGCCATCAATATTGGCCTCATTCTGGTTGCCGCCTGCAGCAGCTTTTTTCTGGAATTTATCCGCTTAAAGCAGAAAATTGCCGAGGTTGGCTTGCTGAAATCTTTTGGAGCCACGGAATCTAGCTTGTTAGGCATTTACCTGGTCGAAGCGCTCCTTATTTTTTTGACCGGCTTGATATTCAGCGCGGGATTATCGGCGCTTGCTGTGGTTGGCATTCGTGGAGCTTATTTTTCCTGGATGAGCCTGGGTGAAGTTTTTGACTCGACTTATTTTGGATTCCTGGCTTGCTTTGGAATTTTTAATCTGATGGTCGTGATCGGTTCCACCCTGGTTGGCTCGGCCGAGGCCCGGAATAATTGCCCTGCGCACTCCCTGGGAAAGGCTGAATAGGCCCGGCTAGGTATAATCGTTATAACCCGGCGGAATATCCCAATTATTTCCTTTTAACACCTTCCCAAAGGGCGGTTTTTCGAGTCTAATTGATCCTGTTTGTGAGGGAAGCATTTTCACCAAGGTGCCCGGCCATGCGATATTTCACTTTTTCAATCCCCTGTTTTCTCCTTTTTGGCCTAACAGGTTTTGGCTTTTTTCAAAAAGACTCCATTGAAAAAATGTCCCCGCATGATTTGATTCAGCGCTTACGGGAATTTCTCGCCAGTCCGCTTTACGCCAATGAATTAAAGCAATTGGACAAGATGTGCGACCTGGAACCGGAAACCCTGACATTTTCTCCCAAGAATGGCAATCCTTCCAAGCTGGAAATGAATTACTTGCCCAAGGGCAACAAGGGACTTACCAACGAACAAAAAAAGCAGATCGAGCAAACGGTCAGGGATGTCTTGCTGGAGAATTTCCTCGGGAATTTCAAAGGTGGCGTTGCCAACACCGAACAAATGAAAGAGATTCGCAAAGGCACGACCATTTCCCCGCGGGAAAAATCCCCCTTTGAACCGTTAATCGAGGACTTGAAAGGGATCATCAAGAAATTAGAGGGGAACCCGCCGGCCAATCCAGCGGAAATCGTGGACTTGAATGCTCAGCTTAAGGGTATCAGAAACGCCCTGGGGCAAGGCGCGGTTCCCTCCGGTGGAGGTGGTGCTGGTGGAGGTGGT
>SHZZ01000038.1 GCA_009692005.1 Gemmataceae bacterium
TGCCGTCCAAAGTGAAAGCTCTTTCCGCTTCACCTTCTCCATCCACTCCAACCGTGACATTTCCTTCCGACTCATCGTTATCGTCTCCATTGGCTGCCTCCTTTGAAAGCAGCTTAATGGGGACATTTCTATCTGTGCCAGATGGGGACGTTTCTATCTGTGGATGACAGGAAAAACCTACCTTTTGAGTCATCCAGGTTTTGCGGGTGGGTGAGGTGGAAGGGGCAGTGGTAGTGCCTTTTTCCCCATCAACCTGCCCGGGGCTAGGCTACATGGGGATCCAACGGATTACCCGTCGTTGACACTTTCCTTGGGAACGCCAGGCTCCAGCCTGGCAAAAGATGAAACCCGTCGCTCACGCTCGGCCCCTTGGGGCCTCGGACGGGTTGGCGGACCCATCCTTCACCCTTTCCCCTGGTAGTCCATCTTTCTTTCCTAAAAAATCGCCAGCGCCTTGATTGCCCTAAAACAGTTTTGGAAAAAGAGGAAATGTTGGCAGGTTTACTTCAGAGAAAAGGTTCTAAAATAAGCACCAGGATTCCCAGGAGATTTGCCATGGCTTTTACTTTGACCACGACCATCCGGCCTGATGTTACCGTTCGGGATGGCACTTTGATCACGCTGCGGTCGCCTCGCGGTGCAACCGCTGTCGTCTACCCGGCGTTGGGATTTAACTGCTTTCACTGGTCGGTCCCATCCCCCGAGGGAACGCTGCAGCTTCTTTTTCAGGACCCGGAACTTTTCCCCAACGGCAGACCCACCCGAAGCGGTATTCCCATCCTTTTCCCCTACCCCAACCGCATCGAGAACGCGCGCTTTTCCTGGGAGGGCAAAGAATACCACCTGCCCAAAAACGACAACATTCAAAAAAACAACATTCACGGTTTTGCCTGCCGGTCGGCCTTTCGCGTGATCGATCAAGGGTGCGATAAGGCTTCCGCCTGGGTGACCGGAGAGTTTCACCTGTTCAAAGACTTTCCGGAATGCCGTGAATATTGGCCCGTGGATGCCGTGTTGAAACTCACCTACCGGCTGACGGAAGATTCCCTGGCCATGGGAGCAGAGGTCAGGAACCCCGATAACAAACCGCTGCCCTTTGGCCTGGGCTACCACCCGTATTTCCAACTGCCTTTTCTTTCGGGTCTGGATGCTGAGGATTGCTCACTGAGTTGCCCTGCTTCTTCATATTGGCGCCTGAATGAATGCCTGCCGGATGGCAGGAAAATCCCGGTGGACCCGGCTCGGGACCTCAACCGGCTGCGGCTCTTGCGAGGATTTCAGGTTGATGACATTCTGACCGACTTGCCAAAGTTTACACCCGGGCCGGACGGGTTGCTGGAACGCGGCCGGGTTGTTGGAGCGAAAAAACACGCCCTGGCGCTCCGCTGTGATGCCGCCTGGCGCGACATGGTCGTCTTCACGCCTGGGGCCAGAACCAGTGTTTGCATCGAGCCCTACACTTGTGTCACCAACGCCATCAATCTTCAGGCGCAAGGGTTTGACACCGGTTTGCTGGTATTGAAACCGGGCGAGGTTCACCGGTCGCAATTCGTCATGAGAGTGGAGCCAATGGATCAGTTTAAAGAGAGTAAATAAAACATGAAAAAGTCCCCTGTATCGCTTCGTCCGCCAGTTCCTCCGGAAAGCCTTAAAGGAAGGGTTCGCTTCCCCCTGGTAGTTGTGCTTGGCACCCCCGCGGAGGTAACCAACTTGCTGGTCCATGAGCCGAAAGGTGAAACCGTCTGCTACCAGATGGATTTGCACCAGGCGGATCGGCTCGGGCAATCTCTGCGCGAAGCCGGGGTCGAAGCCAAGGTGACATGCCTGCCGGACTTGTGGGATCTACCTGGAGGTTTTCAAACCGCGGTGTTTTTCCCATCCCGCGGTGGCGAGCGCGATCTCCAAATCGATATGGTGGAACAGGGGTTTCAGCTTTTGCCTGCCGGCGGGCAGTTCCTGGTTTGGTCGAGTTTGGCCAACGACCTGTATTTTCCCGGGCTGTTAAAGAAAGTATTCAAGAAGTCCCATACGCACTTGGAGGGCGAAACGACTCTGCTGTGGAGTCAAAAGAACTCGGAACACCCTCGCCGCCGCCACGAAGTGAATATTCGGTGCAAGGTCAACCGTGGGGAGCCGGCCCACTTCCTTTCCCGCCCGGGGACTTTCTCTTATGGGCAGTTCGACCAGGGTTCACGCGCCCTGTGCGAGGCCATGAGCCTGCGCGCGGGGCAAAAGGTCATCGATCTCGGCTGCGGCTGGGGAGGCGCCGGCGTTTTTGCCTGGAAGAAAGTGGGCCCCTCGGGACACATCACTTTTGTCGATAGCAATGTTCGCGCAGTGGAACTGGCCCGCTTCAACGCGGAGGCCAACGGAGTGGCCAATTTTGCCGCCGTGGCGCGCGGCAATTTGGAAGGTTTTCTCCCACGCTCCTTTGACATCGCCCTGGCCAAACCGCCCTACTTTGCCAACCACGCTCTGGCCAGGCTTTTCATCGAACGCGCCAGGGAACTGATCAAGGCCGATGGCAGCTTTTTCCTGGTGACGCAACAGTCGATTGAAATGGTTGAGATAATGTCCGAGGTGGGTTTCGATGTGGAAGGGGCGGAGACGCGGGGCCACACGGTGCTGATGCATCGCGGCTTGGCGGCTCGACAGGACATGCAAGTTGCTCAATAGTATTCGTAACCAACCTGGAAAATCACGCGGCCGTCCGGCAAGCGTTCAATGTGCGTGATGTGCACCGCCTGGCCGCCCTGCTTGATGGGATTGCTTGAAGGAATGGTCCTGGGGGTGAAATCGGCGTTGGCCTTGCTGGGGAAGGGGACCACATTCAAGTAGCGGGAAGGACCTGAAGGCCCGGCGATGCCGTGCGATTCTTCCAGGCTCGGCTTGCCGTCGACCACGCGCCAGATCAGCAGTCCATCGGCCGGCAGATTCTTGTCGAAACCTTTTTTCGCCCGGTTCTCCAGGAGGAAATATTCGGTTCCGTCGGCGCGCACAGGGATTTTGAAACACTCCTTGAAACTGCTTTCAATCGGTGAAAGGATGAGTTTCTGCGGCACATCGGGGGAGATGACCACCGGATTGATCCAACCGAGCTGCTCCTTGCACCAGGCGGAAAAATGCACTGGTCGCCCCTCGTTGCCATGCCCGTTGGCCATGGTGCACCAGAGGCCAAGCCCTTCCATGTCGGGCACTTCCGGGCGGGCATAAAGGTCGGGCAGCCCCAGCATGTGGCCGAACTCATGCGTCATGACACTGATGTTGGCCATGCGCTCTCCCCCCTCGGGGCAGACAAAATAGGAGAACCGCTTTCCCTTGTGGGTGAGCATGGCGCGGTGCGGCCAGAGGATGTTCCCACGGGAGACCGGCGCCCGTCCGCCGGCGTAGAGGAGGAACACCCCGTCAAATTCCTCCATCACCTTGTCCCCATCCCGGGCGGTCCACTTTTCCATGATCTTGTCGAGAAAGCCGCCGCGCTGCGTGGCGGATGCGTACTCCATCCGTTTCTTTTCCAGTTTCACCGGGGGAAAAGTCTTTCCTTCGACTTTCATTTTTCCGCACGATTGTTCCAGGTAATAATCATTCATGCTGCCATACACTTTTTGGCCGGTGGCGTTCTTTTCCGCGTAGGCGCTGGCGCTAAAAAGCTGTTTCTCCCAGTCGGCCGCCTTGATTTTTTCATTCATGGCCTGGTCGGCAAATTCCACGGTAAGGATGGCCAGGTTGTACGCTGGTTTTTTGAACAACCGTCTTTCCCGATCATTCCAGCCGCGCCCGCCCTTCTCATCCCCCTGATCGAGTTCCGCCTTGATTTCCGCGGTGACAGCCTTCCCCTCGCGGAGCAGGGAAAGCTTGATGAGATCGCCGGGCTTTTTGTCATCAAGGGGCAGTGATGCGCCGGGTGTCAGGGTGAGTTTTTTTCCATCGACCGCGACAATCTGATCGCCGTTCTTCACTCCGGCTTTTTCCCCAGGACCGCCCGGCGCCACGCCGCGAATCACCAGCGTGCCTTCTTCTTTTCCCGCCTGAAAAAACAACCCCAAGCGCACCTGCGGCCGGGTGGTGTAGGGGTTGCTCCAGGCGCCGGCTTCCACTTTCACTTCCTGTCCTTTGCCCTCGCGCTTGATTTGTATTTTCAGGCTTTGCCCCTGTTCGATCCCCCCTTGAACCTGGGAAAGAACTTCCCTGGAAGCAATCTTCACCCCGTTGATTTGTTCCACTAGGTCGCCTTTGCGAAGGCCGGCCTTTTCCCCGGGCGACTTGCTTTCCACCTCGGCGATCACCGGCCCGTCGGCCTGCTTCCAATCGAAGCGAATGCCGATTTTTCCCGACTGGCTGGACCCTGCGCCTGCAACCCCTTTCAACTTGACCGCCTGATCGACGGTCTTATATTCCTTCAGATCCCGTTCCTCGGCCAACAAAGGCAAGGTGACCGCGCCGGAGGAAAGGAGCAGCCCGGTGAAAATTGCCTGGGAAAGGGTTCGCTGTTTGAACATCATTTGGCGCCTAAAAGGGTGCAGGAGTCGGGCTTATTCATTAATCGTCCCCAAGGGGACGGTCGATGGCAACTGGATTTACCGAGATTTCATGGAGTTTTAAGAATTTCAAAACACCTGTAACCCAATGAATTCAAGGCAGCGGCTTGATCTTGATATTCTTAAACCAGCAGTCGCTGCCATGGTCTTGCAAGCCGATATGCCCATGGCGCGGGTGGTCTTTGTAAACCACATCGAACTTGTGGCTGGTGCCATCGGGGCGCAGGTTTTTTTTGGGCCACTGGTCGAGGTCCATTCGAGTCACCTTTTCCCCGTTCAGCTCCACTTCCACCAAGTTGCGGTCGCACCTTAGCAGAAGATGATTCCACATTCCGGCGGGTAGGGCGGCGCTTTTTGCCGGGCGCACCAGGTCGTAAATGGCCCCGGTGTCATGAAAGCCCGTACCCTTGGTGTCATCGATGGCGAGTTCCAGCCCGTTGAATCCGACATCACGGCCGGGGCGTGGCTGTAGCGGAAAGGTCCGGAAAAAGACGCCGCTGTTGCATTTGCCACTGATGCGATAATCCAAAGAGAGGAGAAAGTTGTCGAAGGTCTTTTCCGTGGTCAGCATGTATTCGCAGGGGTGCGGGTTGAGCGCCCCCTGTTGCACATGGGTATTGGCAATGGCCTTTCCCTTGGGACTGATCCAGCCCTTGGCGGTTTTGCCATCGAAGAGAAGAACCCAGCCCTCGTCTTTTTCCATTCCTGTCAGAGTGTTGTCTTCGGCCTTGGCCTGGGGAAGTAAAAAGAGGGCCCATGCGGCCAGGAAAATTAATCGGTTCATAGCTCCCACCCTTTCCTGGCTTCGACTCGCACGAATTCTGCCGCTCCTTCGTGATTGGTCACTTTCAAGGCCTCGCTGTCCCACTCGAGCCGAGTGCCGGGGAAACGCAACGCCAGCACACCCAAGAGCATGGTTTCCGTCATGGGGCCTGAATAGTCGAAGCCAGCGGCGGGTTTCTTCCCGCTTTTGCAACCTTGCACCCATTCCTCATAATGCCCGGGAGAGCGTTCCATGGTTTTAGGGATTTTCCTCGCCTCTTCTTGCAAGGATTCAGGAAGGATCCTTGGCATGCCGCCATGGGAGGAATGGTAAAGCACTCCCTTGGAGCCGACATACAGCACGCCGTTGTCAGGCAACTTTTGGCCCCTGGGCATTTCCCTGGGCGCCGGAGGCATCAAGCCGCCATCGTACCAGGTAAGCTTAACCGGCGGCCGGTTGCGGCCAGCAGGGAAGTCGAAATAGATTACTGAAGCGATGGGGTAAGTATCAAAATTGGGTTTGCCTTCGATTGAGCTGCCGTCCAGGGTGGTGCGCGCTTCCACGGAGGCAGGCGCCCCGAGTTCCAACGCCCAGATCGGGTGGTCGATGATATGGCAGCCCATGTCGCCCAAGGCGCCGGTGCCAAAATCCCACCACCCGCGCCAATTGTGTGGCGCATAGGCCGGGTGGTAGGGCCGTTCCTTCCTGGGCCCAAGCCACAGATCCCAGTTCAAGGAGTTTGGAATCGTTGGCAACTCCTTGGGTCGGCCGATACCCTGTTTCCACAATCGCCCGGCCCGGTCCGACCAGGCATGCACCTCGCGCACTGCCCCAATCGCGCCGCCGCGGATCCACTCATTGGTCAGCCGTGAACCTTCCGATGCGTGCCCTTGGTTTCCCATGGAGGTGATGACTTTGGCCTTGGCGGCGGCTTTGGTCACCTCACGGCATTCATACAGGGTTTGTGTCATCGGCTTCTGGCAATAAACATGCTTGCCCAGGCGAATAGCGGCCATGCTCGCCACGGCATGAGTGTGGTCGGGGGTGCTGACGGTGACGGCGTCGATGTTCTTCGCTTCTTTTTCCAGCATGACGCGGAAGTCCTGGTATTTGCGCGCCTTGGAAAAATTGTTGAAGGAACCGGCGGCGCGAGTGGCATCGACATCGCAGAGTGCGATCATCTCGGCGCCCAGGCGGCTGATGGTTCCAACATCCCCACCCCCCATGCCCCCTACGCCGATCGAGGCCACACGGACCCTTTCACTTGGAGGAACCTGACCAGCGCCGCCCAGCACATGGCGCGGGACCACCAGCACCGTGGCCATGGCGGCAATCAGAGACCTTCGGGAAACCTTGTTTTGCAATGGGGTCATGGGATCTCCAAGGGAGGGAGGTATGGCATGCCCGCCAATGGTAACCGAAAGTGAAGGGGAATTCATCTGGGTGGATAATTAATTCAAATAGGGCAAAAGTGCTGTTAGTTTTGTGCCCTTTCAAGGGGGCGAGAACCTTGACCAAGGGAATTGGCTTGGCTTCCCTTGTTATTACGAAAAGGAAACATTTCCCACTTGCTCAGGACTGGGGATGTGAAAAGAAGGGTACCCGCCAGGGTTCATGGCCCCTGGCGGAATTATCAACAGTTACTTTATTTCCAAAAGTTCGACATCGAATTCTAAAATAGCGTTGGGAGGAATAACACCACCGGCTCCCTTGGCCCCATAGCCCAGCTCGGCCGGAATGGTCAGTTTCCTTTTTTCCCCGATCTTCATCCCCGCCACCCCTTCATCCCAACCGCGAATGACCATGCCGAAGCCCAGGCCAAAGGAGAAGGGCTCGCCGCGGTCGACGCTGCTATCGAATTTCTTCCCGTTACTTTTGAGCCAGCCGGTGTAATGCACAGTGACCCTTTTACCAGCTTTGGCCTCGTCGCCTTTGCCTTCCTTGAGGATTTCGTATTCCAGTCCAGAGTTGGTCTTCACTTTTTTTCCTTTGGTTTCCTGAGCTTGGGCCAGGGTCATGGAGAACGCGGCTATAAACCCAAAAACCGCAAAAGTCTTCCTCGCACCGAGTAGCATGACATTTTCCTTTCCCGAAAAGGGGCAACATTGGCGATAGAATATTGTTCTAACAGCCCTGCCGGTTTTGGCCAAGAGGAAACCTGTTTTCTAGTCGCCAGTTTGCGTTTAAATTCCGATTCTAGGTTTTCGAAAGGAAGAGTATGAAACGGGAAACGGTTTTCTCACCCTGCAGGAAGTACCGTTATTCCCTGTGGCGGCAATGGGATAAAAGCAATCCCTCCTTTGCCTTGTTTATTGGACTCAATCCCTCAACGGCCGATGAAGTAAACGATGACCCAACACTTCGCCGTTGCCTGGCCTTTGCCAGGAAGTGGGGTCATGGCGGGCTATGCCTGGTGAATTTATTCGCCTTCAGGGCGGCATCCCCGGCAGTGATGCAACAACAAGCTGACCCTGTTGGGCCGAAGAATGACACCTGGATCGCCTTGTGGGGGAAGAAAGCCAACCGGGTTGTGGCTTGTTGGGGAATTCACGGTTCCTTTGCCGAGCGGGACAAGGAAGTTATTCCGTTTTTGGGAAAAGAGATCTACTGCATGGGGCGGACGAAAAGCGGTCAGCCGCGGCATCCTCTTTACTTGAAAGCCAGCCAGAGATTGCAAAAGTTCCAGCCGGGTCAGGACGGTTTCCAGAAAAAATAAGCGGCGAGGATGTAACCGACCAAGATAATGAAAATCCGCAGGGCCGGGCGGGGGATTTTCAAACTCAACTTCACACCCAGGATTCCGCCGATTACTGAAAAAATGGCCATACTTCCGGCCACCGGCCAATGAATGTTCGCAGTGGCGGCAAAAACCAGCGCCGCCGTGGTGTTGGTCGCGAAAGCCAGGATGTTCTTCAAGGCGTTGACGCGGTGGATTTCGTGAATGCCCATGTAGGAAAGGGAGGCCATCATGAGGATGCCAATGCCCGCGCCGAAATACCCGCCATAAATAGCGACAATGAATTGGAAGAAGAAAAGACCTACGAGCCCCTTTTTCCCGGGGAGGGAGTCCGGGGTGCCTGGCGGCGCCGGGTCTTTTAACCAGGGTTGCAAAAGGAATAAAGTCGAGGCTAACACCAACAGCCAGGGAACCAGCAGGGCGAACTGGGATTGGAATTCCAGGACCAGCGCCGCTCCGAGGGCCCCGCCCAAAATGCTGGCGGGAATGAGTAGGCACAGCCAGGTGCGAGTGCCGGCGAGATATTTTTTTGCCCCCCAGGCGCCGGCCAGCGAACCAGGCAGCAGCGCCACCGTGCTGGTGGTATTGGCCGCAACCAAGCTTCCCAAACTCCATTGCAAGGCGGGGAAGGAAAGCAAAGTTCCTCCGCCGGCAATGGAATTGATAAACCCTGCGGCCAGCGCCGCCCCGAGGCACAAAACTGCTTCCTGCCAAGTATCCAAGGCGCATTCCCTTTCAAGTTACCAGTGAACCACCACGCCGAGATATTCATCCTTGTTTTTCAACAAGCCCTCGTAAGCGGCGCCAAGCCCTTCTGGCTTGATGCGGTGTGTGATCAGGCCGTTGAGGGAAAGCCTGCCCGCAGCCAGAGAAGCGATTAGCCATTTTTGCGCCTTGTGAATATCCCAGTTTCCACTGAGGCGAGTGTGCGCCGGTTCAAAGAGCATGTTGCCATGCGCCCCGGACACTTCAATGTATCTGCGGTGGAGATCGTCGTAGAAATTAACATCCTGGGCTTTTCCCCGCGGGCTGCCCACCACGATCACCTGCCCGCCATCGCAAGCGAGGGACATGGCTTCGGGTATGGCCTGGGGAACGCCGGTGGCATCGGCGACAATTTCCGCCCCGGTGGGAACCAAGTTCCGCAATTGTTCCTTGATCGGCCCGGCAGCGGGATCGATGGCGAAACTGGCGCCGGCGGCCAGCGCTGCTTTCCTTCTCATGGGAACCGCGTCGATGCCAACCACGGGGTTGGCTCCAGCGGCAATCAGGGACCTCAGGGCGAACTGGCCGATAATTCCCAGGCCCAACACCGCCGCCGACCTGCCCAGGGTGAGGCCGGCCCTAATGGCCGCGCCCATGCCATAGCGGGAAATGCAGGCCAGCGCGGCTTTTTCAAAATCCAGATTATTGGGGATTTTCCACCACTTGCCTCTTTCGTGGCTCAAGCTCAAGAGTTCCGCCGAGGCGTGGTTGCCAGGAAAGCATACCCGGTCTCCTTCTTCAACCCCGCGGATGTCTTTCCCAATTTTCACGATCACCCCCGCTGCCGAATATCCTGGCCGGAAGGGGAATTTCCAGTCGGGCAGCTTCGGATCCAGCAGCCATTGATGCGCCCCGGTGTAAACCGCCAGTTCTGTCCCGGCGCTGATGGCGGAAACCTTGGCGCTTACCAGAACCTGATCGGGTCCCGGATCGGGAAGGTCAACCTCCCTGACGCCGGTTTTTAACGGTTCCACGATCACTGCTTGCAATGCTTTCATCCTGTCTCCTTGAAAAATGCCATGGGGAAATCCTAGTGATGGATGGCTTGCGGGGCAGGGGAGTGGCGAATGAAGGAAGCGCGCCTGGGCCATGGATTCCTATAATGCAGTTGTCAACTTTTCAATGAATGGATAAGGCGCATGATCTGGGAAATCGAAATCAAGGCTCGCGGAATCGATTTGGAAAAAGGTCGGGTGAACCGTGATTTTCACCTGTTCCGCCCGGGCCAGGGCGCCATCGACCCGGTGACCTCTTCCACCCGCGGGTTTCTTATTGAAGGCAACATCAACCAGGATGAAGCGAAAAAGTTATCCGATCAATTGCTGACCGACCCGGTGGTGGAAACGGGGAGAGTGTCGGCTTCGGGTTCGGCGATTCAAGAAAATGGAGCCCCGTGCCTGGGCACGGTTCTGTTGAATCCTGGTGTGATGGACCCTGCCGCCCTCAGTATTCTTGCCGCTGCCAAGGATTTGGGAATTCCCTTGGATGCGGTCCGCAGTTTCCGCAGGTATTTTGGCCCGCCTTGTTCTCAAGAGGATAAAACTCTTCTATTTCGCAAGGTGCTGGCCAACGAAGCGATTGAAATGGTAGTTGAAGGACCGGTAAGGGAAGACCATCTCTCGCGGGGCAAGCCCTACACCTTTCACAAGTTGGAAGTGAAACTCCTTGAGCTTGCTGACAATGATCTGAATCAGTTGAGCCGTGACATGACTCTTTCCTTGAATCTTGAGGAAATGAGGACCATCCAGGGGCATTACCAGAAACTCGGGCGGAATCCCGCCGATGTCGAATTGGAAACCATTGCCCAGACCTGGTCGGAACATTGTTCCCACAAGACTTTGAAAGGCCGCATCGACTTCCAGGGCAAACAATACGGCAACCTGCTCAAGGAAACCATCTTTGAAGCCACCCGCAGTTTGCGCCAGAGCATGGGGAAGGATGACTGGTGCGTCAGCGTTTTTGAGGATAACGCCGGGGTGATTCGTTTCGATGAACGGCACCATCTTTGTTTTAAAGTGGAAACGCACAATCGTCCCTCGGCGATTGAACCCTACGCCGGGGCCAACACGGGAATAGGCGGGGTGATCCGCGATCCGCTGGGCACGGGACTGGGCGCCAAGCCTGTTTGCAATACCGATGTTTTTTGTTTCGCCCCACTCGATACACCGCCTGAGTCTCTCCCCGAGGGGATTCTTCACCCGGTGAAGATCATGACCGGCGTGGTGTCCGGCGTCCGCGATTATGGCAATCGCATCGGCATTCCCACCATCAATGGCGCGGTTTCTTTCCATGAACGCTATCTTGGCAACCCCCTGGTTTTCTGCGGCACAGCGGGATTGATTCCTGTTGATAAGGCTTTCAAAAAGCCCCTGGCAGGCGACTTGATCGTCGTGGTCGGCGGGCGCACTGGACGCGATGGCATTCATGGCGCCACTTTTTCTTCCGCCGAACTCCACACCGAATCGGAAAAGATCAGTGGCGGAGCGGTGCAGATCGGCAACGCCATTGAAGAAAAGAAAGTTGTCGACGCCATTCTTAAAGCCCGCGACGAAGGGCTGTACAACGCCATCACCGATTGCGGCGCCGGGGGCTTTAGCTCCGCCGTGGGCGAGATGGGCGAACACCTGGGCGCCAGGGTCGATCTGGATAAGGCCCCGTTGAAATACGATGGCCTGTCGTACACGGAAATCTGGATTTCCGAATCGCAGGAGCGGATGATCTTGGCCGTGACGGAAGAGAAATGGGCGCGCCTGCATGAAGTCTGCGCCGGCGAAGGGGCGGAAGCGGCGGTCCTTGGCGTCTTTGAAAAAACCGGCCGCTTGCAATTGTTCTTCCAGGGAAACCAGGTTGCGAATCTTGACCTGGAATTCCTCCACAATGGCCGGCCCAACCAGATTCGCTCCGCCTCCTGGTCACCCCCGGCGGAAGCTTCTGCTTCTCCCATTCTTCCTTTACAAGAGGACCTGGGCGAAACCCTGAGAAAACTTCTCGCCGCCCCAAACATACGCAGCAAGGAATGGATCATTCGCCAATACGATCATGAGGTTCAGGGCGGCAGTGTCATCAAGCCCCTGGTGGGCGTGAAGGATGACGGCCCGTCCGATGCCTCGGTGGTCAACCCGTGCCTCGATTCCTTCAAGGGATTCGCCGTCGGTTGCGGCCTGCTGCCGGACTACGGCGACCTTGACCCCTACGCCATGGCCGCTTGCTCCATCGATGAAGCTGTGCGCAATGTCGTGGCCGTGGGTGGAAACCCGGAACGGCTGGCCATCCTGGACAACTTCTGTTGGGGCAACACCGATAGGCCAGAGGTTCTCGGTTCCCTGGTCCTGGCTGCCGAGGCTTGCAAGGAGTTTGCCCTCGCTTACCGCACTCCCTTTATCAGCGGCAAAGACAGCCTGAAGAATGAGTTCCACTCCAGCGGAAAAAATATTGTAATTCCGCCAACTCTCCTCATTAGCGCCATGGCGCTGGTGGAGGATATTCGCGAGTGCGTGACCATGGATCTGAAGCAAGCGGGGAACCGGCTGTTTTTGTTGGGCAGGCCGCAAAAGCATCTCGGCGGGTCGCAGTATTCGCGCCTTCATGGAATGAAGGGAAGCCGGGTGCCCAGGCCCGATCCGAAGGAAGCCATTGCCATTCATCGATCCTTGCACCAGGCGATCCGCTTGGGGTTGGTCCGCTCCTGCCATGATGTCAGTGAAGGGGGGATCGCGGTCACGCTGGCGGAGATGGCGTTTTCGGGCGAGTTGGGAGCCGACATTACCGGCTTGATTCAAGCCGGGGAAATGCCCGACCCCGTTCTCTTTTTTGGCGAGTCGCCCGCTTGCTATGTTCTGGAAGTTGAGTCGGATAAGAGTTCGCAATTGACCGGGAAACTGGCCGGGCTTCCCCTGTGGGAAATCGGCGAGGTGCGACGGGAGAAACGGCTGCGCCTGGCGGGAGTAAACGGAGAGTGGAAAATCTGGGCCCAACTTGACCAGTTGAAAAAAGCCTGGCAGGAGCCGTTGCTAAAGTGAGGAATCAAGTCGACAGCGGGCCGGGGGGAATGTCGTCCAGGCCTGCCCCGCCCGATTCCAAAAACGATTGCAAAATGATCTGAGCGGCGATTTGATCCCGCTTTTCCTTGCGCTTCTTGGGCGACATCCCAACCGCTTTTAAGGTCTCTTCTGCTTCCACCGTGGTATAGCGCTCGTCAAAAAAGCGCACTTCCACCCCGGTGGTTTTCCCCAGCCATTGGCCGAACTCACGCGCTTCCTTGGCTTTTTCCCCCTCGCTGCCATCGCCACGCACCGGCAAGCCCACCACCCAGCCGGCCACCTGTTCCCTTTTGGCAAGCTCTTGAAAAAAGCCAGCATCCTTGGCAGGTGCAGCGCGAGTGTAAGTCTGCAAAGGGAAGGCAATCCCGGTGCCCGGGTCCTCCGAGGCCAAGCCAACTCGCACGGTTCCGAAATCGACGCCTATCCAGCGCCCCGGCATGCTCACAAAAATTCTCCCAAGCCTTTGTCCTTCAGCATTTCAACCATTTTCTTCAGAGCTGACTCGTCGCGCTTGTCCGCCACTAACAAGGCGTCGCCGTCTTGCACAATTAACAAGTCTTTTACTCCGATGGTGACGATGAGTTTTTTCGGGTTGTCGGAAACTACGATCGACCCGCTGGTCTTTATGCCCAGGTGCCTGGCGGCGACGGTGTTGTCCTCGGCATCCTGCGCTTGCAGCCGCTCCAGGGCCAGCCAGCTTCCAACATCATCCCATTGATAAGGGGTTTGCAACACCAGGACATCCTGAGCTTTCTCCATGATGGCGTAATCGACGCTGATTTTTTCCATGAGAGGGAATTCTTTTTGCAGCACTTCTTCCCTCTGGGGGGTTGGCCAGGCCTCGGCGATGGCCAGCGCCCTTTGGTGCAATTCCGGCTTGTGCGCTGCCAGCGATTCCAAAACGGCGGATGCCTTCCACACGAAAATGCCGCTGTTCCAGTAGTATTCTCCCGAGGAGAAAAATTCCTGGGCCACGGCTGCGCTTGGCTTTTCCTTAAAGGCGGAAACTTTGAAGGCGGTTAACCCCTGGCGTTGCGCCGACTCGGGGCCCTTTTGAATGTACCCGTACCCAACCGCCGGGTAAGCAGGCTTGATGCCAAAGGTGAGGAAGCTCTTGGGCTGGTCGAGGCAGATCTGGTGCGCGGCGTGGACCGCCCGGCGAAATTCCTGCACCGGCTCGATCACATGATCTGCCGGGGTAACCAGCATGATGGCGTCGGGGTCTTTCGCGTGAATAAGGGCGGCGCCCAAGGCCACGCAAGGCGCCGTGTCGCGACCCACAGGCTCGCCGATGACCCGGTCCTGAGAAATCTCCGGCAGATGCGCCCGCGTTTCTTCCCGGTAGGCTTCCGCCGTGATTACCCACATGTTGTCCGGCGTTACGCACCCTTCCAGCCGGTCGTAGGCTTGTTGAATCAGGGAGCGCTCGCTACCCAGTTGCAGGAATTGCTTCGGTTTCTTTTTCCGGCTCTTGGGCCAGAAGCGGGTTCCCCCTCCTCCAGCCATGATCATCGCGTGCAGCATTTAATCCTCCTTGAAACATTTACCGCACGGTCTTTTTATCGATAAGCGCCGGGGCAGTCAGGGAAATCCCTTTGGGCAGGTGATCGGCAAGTTCCTTCTCATCCAGGGCGAAGAAGGGGCAGATTTCCAAATCGGGAGACCCTCGGCTGGGGTCGAAGTTGGCGACCTTTGCCCCGGCCCGGGTCAGCCAGGTGTGGAACAGGCGGTTTTGGGCGGCGCGGGCCGTTTCAGGGGAATCTTCCCCCTCGGCGTTTTTCAATGGCGCGAACTCCTCTTCGCGCGCCGTTTCCACCAGCAACCACCTGCTGGCGCTGAGGAACAAATCAAAAATGAACCGCTCGAACTTGAGAGCGTTCTCGCTTTGGGGAACAATCCATTCCCCTTGAAGATTGACATGGCTGACCTTTTTCCTGGCCACATGGAAGGGCAGGGCGCTGCCCTGTTCCAGTATCTGGAGCAAAAATTCCAGGTTGAACAAGTGGATGGCAGGGTTGCCGGCGCGGACCAAAAGTTTCCCATCGGGAGTTCTTTTTTCGGCCAAGTCCCCTGGCAGGTCGGAATATTCGATCAGGTGGCACTTCCCCGCCACCTCGGCAAAGATGCCGATCTTTTCTCCCGGCCTGGTCTTTTCAATAACTTTGCAGGAAATCTCAGCGTTGGCATCGAGGTGCTGGCCGAGGAAAACCGGATCAGCAATCCGCACCAGGGGATTGTCCACCTGGAAATAAAACAGGTGGCGGATTCCCTGGCGCCATAATTCCTGGGCCAGCCCGCTGGCTTTCAATGCCGCCAGAGAACCCCCGTGCCCATCTGGCGCGGTGAATACCCGATGAGGTTGCTCAAACAGAAGCTGGCCGGTGTTCAAATCCATGGCGGGCATGATGCCCTGCTGAAAAAAACGCGCTTGCCCTGGCGCCAGGCCGAAGAAATGATTTTCTTCAAAGTGGGCCAGGCTTTCGTCGTGCGTCGACGGACTGGTCATTATCAATAAGGGAATCGCTTTGCCATGCCGTTGCGACAAGGCCAGAACTTTCTCCGCATGCAAATGAAACAAGCTGTGGTTGCGGACCGGAGTGATCGGCCAAATTCCCTTGGGCTTGGTGGTTCCCAGGCGGGTGGCCTGGCCGCCAGCAACTACCATTACCGCGACTTCCCCTGTCCGCAGGGCTTTCACGCCCATGTTCAAGAATTTTTCTTGGGCTGGACCGGTTTGAATTGTTGGCGCTTTGAGTGCGTTCAGCGGGGGCGCCCCGGCCGCGTTTCCTTGCCCTAGGAAAAGGCCGAAGGCCTGGGCAAAGTCAATTCCCAGCAACTGGTTTTCCAGCCCCTTCTTATCCCCCTCGGAAAGACCTTCCCACCTTTTAAGGGTTTCTCCCTGCCTGGATTGCTCCAGTCTGTTCCTCAAATCCGGATTCAACGATCCATCCCCCAATTTAAAAGGGCAGCGCCAGCCCATCATAAGCCAGTTCCACCCCTGCGGGCAACCGCGCCTGAACCTCCTCATGGTCGATGTCGTGGCTCATATGGGTGAGGTAAGCCTTGGCCGGTTTTAATTCCGCAATTACTTCCAGGGCTTGCTTGAGCGAAAAGTGCGCCGGGTGAGGCCTTTCCCTCAGGGCGTCCAGCACCAGGATGTCCAGGCCGCGCAAGAGTTCCATGCTGGAAGGGGGGATGAAATTGACATCGGTGCAGTATGCCAGGCCTTTCAGTCGGAAACCCAGCACCTTGAATTCCCCATGGATCAAGGGAATGGGAATGATTTCTTCCCCCAAAACGGAAAATGGATCAGTATCAATGTGGTTGATGTTTAATAGCGGAAGGTAGCCTCTTTTGGATGGAGAAACCTCCGGGCTGGGAAAGGCGTAGGAAAAGGCTTGCCGGATCCGCGCTTCCACTTCGTCGTTGCAGTACAAGGGCACCGGCCCCCCGCCATGAATTTGCAAGGGCCGCAAGTCATCCAGCCCATGCAAATGGTCGGCGTGGTAGTGTGTGAAGAGCACTGCTTCGATCGATTGCACTTTTTCTCTGATGAGCTGCAGACGGATCTCAGGCGGGGTGTCGATGAGGATGTTGCCACGAGGTGTCTGCAAAAGGGCAGCACAGCGGTAGCGTTGATTCTTCGGGTTGGAGGAGAGGCAAACCTGGCAGGAACACCCAATCATGGGAACTCCAACCGAGGTGCCTGTTCCCAGGAAAGCAAAGGTCCTTCGGCCGCTGGTCACTGCCAAAATCTCTTTAGGGTCGCCGGGAATTTCAGGTATTTGATCGCATTCCCTTGGTCCCATCGCCATCAATATGCACCGGTTTGTACCCGCCAATCATGCTGAAGTAAACCAGCAACAGCAGGTAGATGACCGCCATGGTCAGGGGAATAAAAGAATCTGCAATCAGGGTCTTGCGGTCGCCTTCGATGCTGGCGTTGAGAACTTGAGTTTCCTCGGTCGTGAGAGGTTTTTTTTCTTCCTTTTTCTTGTTGATGTCCCCAAGTTTCTTGGCATCGATACCGGGAACTTTATCCAAGAACAAGAAGCTGCTGGGTTTTTCCGCCTTGTATTGCTCAAAGATGGCGGGGTTGGCTTTCAATGCTTCACCCGCAAAGCGGTCCTTGGCATAACCGAGTCCGGGGGAGCCCAACAACCCGGCGCTGAACATGCCCAGCCCGCCCATGATCGACATGGCCACCGCCCCGGTGCGGGGGAACCGATCCGAGGCTACCGCCAGCATGGTGGGCCAAAAGAAAGTTTTGCCAATGCCATAGACGGTGAGCGCCACCAGGGCGCCCCCGAATGTGGTGATGGAACTGGTCATGCGCAAGCCAAGGCAAGCCAAGGCAGCACAAATCATTAGCAAGGCAATGGGCTTTATTCCCAGTCGAGTTTCAATGAAGTGTGCGCAAAACCTCAAGGCGAACATTGTCATGGAGGTGAACACAAAGAGGATTTTCCCCTGTTCCGAGGATAGTATGTTGCCGGTGATGTTTTGAATCCAACCGTCGGTGCCAAGTTCGACCGCCCCCACCAGAGCATGGGTGATAAACAAAATAAACAAAAGAACCGACCCCATCGCAAACGCACTCAGTCCGCTGAAAAACAGCCAGATGCCAACGCCTACCGCGATGGAGAGGTAACCCCAGATTTGTCCGCTGAAGATATCATTGTCCGTCAGGGATTTCAGGGTTGGCCCCAGGTTGTCCCCGAAGAACATCCACAGGAAAAACCCGATCAAAACTGCCCCGATGACACCAACATCGCGGAACATCTCTCCCAGGGTCAAACCCCTTTGGGAAGCTTCGGACTTGGGAAACTTTTGGCCCAGGAAAAGCACGCCGTAAAAAAGAGTTGGTATCAGGAACAAGCCAAGCTGAATCTTCCAGTCGATTTTGAAAATGTCGTCGAGGACCCAGCCCATGGCGCTGCCCAGAACCAGCCCGGCCGGCCACGAGGCGTGCAGGATGTTGAGGTAATGCATGCGGTTGTTGGGAAACAAAGTTGCCACCAGCGGATTGGCGACTGCTTCCAAGGTTCCGTTGGCCATGGCGAAAATGAAAGACCCCCAAAAGAGGCAATTGAAAACCATGTCCTTGGACATTCCGGGGTAGGGCGCGAAAGTGATGACCGCGGAAACCAGGTGAAGAAGGAAAGCTGCAATGACCAATCTGCCGTACCCGACCCTATCGACGATGATGCCGCCGAAGATAATGCCGAAGCAGAAGCCGGTCATGCCTCCGCCGCCGATTTTACCCAGTTCCTCCCCTGAGAAACCGAATTCACTGCCCCAGTTATCGAGAATGCCTCCGCGGATGGAAAACCCAATTCCCGCTGCAAGGATTGCCATGAAGCCCGCCAACAGCAGGCGCATGGCATTGGGAGCAACGGCTCCGGCTGTATTATCCCTGTTGGCTAGATCACTCATTTTGAAAACCTTGGAAAGGAAATTCGGTCGTCACCCGGGCAAAAAATCAATGTGTGGTAATATATGCCACACTTGGTTGCCTCGTCTAGTGAATAAAAAGGCTTCTTTAAAGAAAGGCAGCAAGTTACAAGGAAAGTTTCCCATTACGAAACGGTTCACGGTAAAGCGCCAGTAATGTCTGCCAGCCATTCGTTTCAAAATCCTTGCCGATGAAAAAAACATCCCAAAGAATTCCAGGAATCGCTGGCTGGAGGGTTCCGTCTGCACCCACCCTTTGCCCTGGTTTAGGGAGTAAAATCTTTTTGGCTTTTTGCCCTTTTTGCCCCAATTGACTGGCTGGTTTATTTCCTGTCTTGTTCCCCGAGGAAAAAGGGCTATAAGGGCCGACCTGAAATCGTTGGAATTAACCGCTTTTCCGGAGTTATCCATGCGGCACGGCGGGTGGGTTGGCGTAATCTTGATCGCTTCCTTTTTCACCCTGGGGTGTTTGTCCCCCGGGGCTAACTACCCGGCGGGCGCCAATCCCCTGACGGAATCCTCCATTCCCCGCGGGCAAATGGAAGAAGCCGTCGACGGACAAAACCTGCCTCCCGAAAAAATCGTTACCCGGGGCGTCAAACAGCAGGGCGGCGCCATTGTTGCCACCGTGAACGGCGATGCCCTTCTTGAAGAAGAAGTCCTTCTCTCCATTTCCCAGGGACTGGCGGATGGCGGGAACGAAGCGGCGCGCTGGAAACATGCCGTTAATCAACTCGTGGAACGCGAAGTCGTCATCCAGGACGCTGTGACCAAGCTGTCGCGCAACCCCCAGGCCAGGAAATTTCTCGACAAACTTCAGGAAATGGCCAGCAAGGAATTCGACCGCTACATGCGTTTGTTAAGGGAACGGAACAAAGCGGAAAGCGAAGAGGAATTCACGAAGCTGCTGGAATCACAAGGTGTTTCCCTGGCCCTTCTTCGGCGGCAATCGGAACGGAATTTCATGGCCTTGCAGTACATGCAATCGCGCATCATTCCCAATCTTGACCGCATCGGCCATGTGCAAATTCGCGAGTATTATCAAACTCACCAAGACGACTTCCAGGTGCCGGACAGTGTTGAATGGCGCGACATCTTTATCAGTTATAAGCCGGAGGTATCGAAGGAGGAGACGCGAAAACTGGCGGAGACGATTTTGACTCGTGCGAAAAAAGGCGGGGACTTTACGCAATTGTCGCTGGAATTCTGCCATGGCGACGGGAAATTCCGCAATGCCGAGGGCATCGGCCGCAAGAAGGGCGAGATCAAACCCCGGCAGGTTGAGGACTATTTGTTTTCCATGAAGGATGGGGAATTGGGCCCGCTGGTAGAAATGTCCACCGGTTTCCACATTATTCAACTGGTGAAAAGAGAACACGCCGGCGTGAGGCCGTTTGATGAAAAAGTGCAGAAGCAAATCCGCGACCGGCTGAGGAATGAGGCGGCGCAATTCGAAATGAAACGAATTGTCACCGAACTCAAGCGCAATGCCGTCATCGAGTATTTCGACAAATAAAAACGGGCCGGGAAAACCCGGCCCTTAACTCGCGCACCCCGTATTAAAGTTTCCCTGGAATTGGCAGCCCAGTGCTCACCCGCGTCACCGGTTGGCGCGCCGTGCTGGTCATGGCATCATCCTGTTCCAATAAATCCTGCAAGCCTTTTTTCAACATGTCGCCGCGCAGTTGCGCCGCGTCGCGTTCCCCTGTGCGTAAATCGCTCAGGGAGCGTAATTCATTCCGTTCCTGCACCACCTGAACATGGTTTTCCAGTTTTTTCTCCAGCAAGGCCACGGTTTTCGCCAGTTGTTCCCGCATTTCGGAGATGGCAAGGCTATCCTGCTCAAGTTGCAAACAACGGGATTCAAGGATTTTGATTTTCTCTGCCGGGGAAACGCCCTGGTTTTGCGAGCATCCCCAGATGCCAACGGTAATTGCAACAGCCACCCAAATGGACTTATTCGAAAGGTTGGGGTTTTGCGGATTCATTTATTCTCCAATCAAAATGCGGGAAGGAAAAATCGAACACGGGATCAGGCTGGGAGTAGGAATCCCGATCAGTTGGAATATCGGCGGGGTTTTGTTCCTATAATTCCCAAACATACCAAATTGTTTAACTTATCTATATTTAAATCCTTACCATTATTACAACCTGTTCTATCCAACCATTTTTAGCAGGGGTTATTTGTCGCAACTCTTTAACTAACAATCACTTAAGTATTGATTTAAATTCAGGAGCTGGGTCCAGAGCGATTTCCTCACCCATGAATTGCGCCTTCTCACTCCATTCCAAAATAGCCAGCAGCGATTCCTTTTTTGCGGTTGAGCTTGTGACTTGGATTTTTCCACGGATTTCTTCTGAAGACAAGGCTGACAAATTGCATCCGACTTCCTTTTCCAACTGGTCTCGAACCAGCAGGCTGACTTCTTTTCCCAAGCGCCCCCGTTCTGGCCAAGGGGATTTTTTCAATTCCTCAATGGAAGAATGCAATTTTCTATGCCAGGCTTGTTGCTTCCGCCGATCGCCTCCAGGGTTGCGAATGATCAAAACACAACTTGCGGCAAGTAGAATTAGAATCCAAAAACCAGCCCCGGGGATCACCCAGGGGTTGGGTGTATTCTGGCTTGGGTAATCCAGCAAGGGCAGGGAGATCGTATCGGGCGCCAGCCAATTTCGCCAAAGCAAGGGGAGAGTGGCCCCGGATTCGGTTTTTAACAAAGCCCGAAGCGCTGGAGTTTGCGCTGATTCCGGCTTGAGAAAAACCAGGCGGTAATGACGATGAGATTTAACCAGTCCCTGATCCCGCCTGATTTCCTCCCCTGGATTGGTTGTGAATTTCCACAAGGCAGGATTGGGATTGGCAATTTCCAAAGTGATGCCGGGTTTTAATCCCGGCCCTTGCAAGCGCAGCCACAAATCCAGGGTGGTTGGATTTTCCCCCGCCAGGCGAGCTTCCAGCATGGCATGAAAACCCTCTGGCACCGGGGTAAGTGGGGGAATGGCAACAGTCTCTTCCGTCGAGGCTTGCATTCCAACCAGGCACAGGACCAAAACGCGAATCATGTCTTGGCCTTTGCCACCCTGGGCGACTGGCGAAAATAGCGGGCCATTATTTCCATGGGGTCGCCACCTTGGCAAAGGTCGAGAAACCCGATTCCACTTTGGGCGCAGTGAGAAATCAACTTTTCTCGGTGGGCAGCAAAGCGGCGCAAATACTCCTGGTGAAACGAATTCGAAGACCACGGCAATAGGAATGGCTTATTTTCGCCGGGCTGGTTGACCCAGGCGTCGAGTTTTCCCGGAGGGGAAATTTCCGCATTCGAAAGGACCCGGAAGAAATGCAAGTCATGGAAAAGGGCCGCCTGGCCGGCGCGACCCGGGACAGGGCTCCAAAAATCGGAAAGGAAGATGGCCAGGGATCTCTTGATAGGGCCGTGGGTGAGGAAATCCCATGGGGAAGGCCAAATGGCTTTCTTCTCAGGTTTCTGTTCCAGCATTTCAGCCGCCATCCAGCGGAGTTTTTCCTCGTCGCGGGTGGGAGGAATGAATTGCCTGACTCCCTCATTGACCAGGGCGAAAGCCAAACGGTTTCCCCGCAGGATGGCTGCCAGTCCAAGAATCAGGGCGATTTCGGCGGCCATTTCCCGCTTGGAAACTTGCGGGCCGAAATCCATTCCCGAGCTGCCATCGAAGAGAATCAGCAAGGTGGTTTCCCGGTCATGGAGAAACTCCCTGCACAGGGGTTTGGCCAGGCGGGCGCTGGCTTTCCAATCCAGGTGGCGGATATCGTCGCCTGGTTGATATTCCCTTAGGCCGGAAAATTCCAACCCCATGCCGCGGAGAATTCCCCCAGCTCGCCCTTGGCCGCTGCCGGAAAGAGCTTTTCTCGCCCGGATTTCCAAAGCCCGAATTTTTTCCCGGTCGATTGACTGGAGCATTCCACTTTAGCCCAAAGGAACCCGCCTGATTTTAATACACACGGCCCATAATAATCGTTTTCGCCCCTGGGGTCGAGTGGCTTGATGGGGAGGATTGCTTAAAGCAACTCCCACTCACCCATCCCTTTGTTCTTCGGGCCGCACTCAGTCGATAATTTTGTTCAAAGGGTATTCGACGATTCCACGGGCGCCAGCCTGGCTGAGTTGCGGAATGATATGTCGGACAATACTTTCATCGAGAATGGTGTTGACCGCCACCCAAGAGGGATCGGAAAGCGAAGAAATTGTCGGTTTCTGCAAAGCCGGCAGCACTTGCAAAACTTTTTCCAGGGCGGCCTTGGGGACATTCATCATCAGGCCGACTTTTCCTTCAGAAGCCAGCGCCCCTTTCAGCATGAGAACCATGTCGGCCATTTTGGCGCGCTTCCACGGGTCTTCCATGGAGGCGGGGCAAGCGATGAACCGCGTCGTGCTTTGCATGAGTTCTGCCACGATGCGCAACTGGTTGGCGCGAAGGGAACTGCCTGTTTCCGTCACATCGACAATGGCATCGGCAAAACGGGGAGGTTTCACTTCCGTCGCGCCCCAGGAGAATTCCACATTCGCCTGCACCCCATGCGAGGCCAGCCAGCGTTGCGTGATATTCACCACCTCGGTGGCAATCCTTTTCCCATTGAGGTCGGCCACCGACTTGATGGAGGAGCTTTCCGGCACCGCCAGCACCCAGCGCACCGGGCGCCTGCTTACTTTGCTGAAAATCAATTCCGCCAGTTCCGTCACCGTGGCGTTGTTTTCCTGAATCCAATCGAAGCCTGTGAGGCCGCAATCGAGGGATCCATCTTGAACATAACGAGGCATCTCCTGGGCGCGGATCAGGGTGCAGTGAATTTCCGGATCGTCGATGGTGGGATAGTAGCTTCGTGATTGGAAAACCAATTTGTAGCCGGCCTTGCGGAAGAGCTCACCGGTGGCGTCTTGCAAACTGCCGGCGGGAATCCCCAGCCGCAGCACTTTCTCCTGGCTCATTTCTTGTACACCTTGGCTGGATCAAAGATTCTTTCGCCGATCACTTGAGTTTCTCCACCCGTTACTTTGCGGAAAAAACAGGACTGATACCCTTCATGGCAAGCGGCGCCGCCCTTTTGTTCCACTTTCAAAAGAACGGTGTCGGCGTCACAATCAATGAAGACTTCCTTCACCACTTGGAAGTTGCCGCTCTCTTCGCCTTTACGCCAAAGTTTGTTTCTACTGCGGCTGAAATAAACCGCCCGTCCCGTGCGCACCGTCTCCTCGTAGGCTTCCTGATTCATCCAGGCCAGCATCAAAACCGCGCCGCTGACGGCATCCTGGGCAACCGCCGGGACCAGTCCACCCGATTTCTTGAAATCCAGCATGGCGTATTCAACCTAATAATTTAACACACTGAAACATTTTACTGGGGCCAGCGACTCGCGCCCTGCCAGGAAACTTAATTCCATCAGGAAAGCGCACCCCGCCACTTGACCCCCGGCGCGTCCCACGAGTCGGCAAGCCGCGCGCATGGTGCCCCCGGTGGCCAGCACATCATCCACCAAGAGGACTTTGGCTCCGGGCTGAATGGCATCCACATGCATTTGCAATTCCGCCTGGCCGTATTCCAGATCGTAGTTGAAGGCAAGGGTGGTATATGGAAGTTTTCCGGGTTTGCGCAGTGGCACCAGGGGTTTGTCGAGTTCCAGCGCCAAGGGGGCGGCGAAAAGGAACCCGCGGGCCTCGGCGGCAGCAATTGCATCGATAGATTGGCCACGGAATTGCCGAGCCAATTGCTCAATGGAAAAGCGAAATGCCTGGGGATTTCCCAACAAGGGTGTTATATCCTTGAACAGGATCCCGGGTTTGGGGAAGTCAGGAACATCTCGGATAAATTTCTTTAGGTCCATGCGCCTTTTCCCCTTTCCAGATGGGATCCCAAGGAAACTAGAGGATACAAAGTGATTGAACCCGAGGCAACCACGACTGTAAAAATCCGGCCTGCCAGCCAGGCCGACGCACCCATGATTACGGAATTCAATGTACAACTGGCCATGGAATCGGAAAGGAAAAAGCTCGACCTTGCCGTAGTAGCCCAGGGAGTGCTTAATTGCTTGAAAGACCCGTGGAAGGGGCGATACTTTATCGCCTTGGCGGAGGAAGAGGTTGTGGGTCAACTGATGATCACCCTGGAGTGGAGCGATTGGCGCAATGGCTGGATCTGGTGGATTCAAAGCGTGTATGTGAAACCTGGATGGAGGAAGAAGGGCGTGTTTCGCGGATTATTTCACAAGGTGGAGGAAGAGGCGCTCTTGGCAGGCGATGTGGCTAGCCTGCGGCTTTATGTGGAACAGCATAATTACAATGCCAAGGAAGTTTACAAAAAGATGGGCTTGCTACCTGCGGGGTATGAAGTTTTGGACAAGCCCATGGACAAAGGCCAATCATGAGTCAAGAAAACCCAGGCATCCTGCCGGGCCAATTAACCCGGGCCAGGATTTACTTAATCGCGGCTTCCTTGCTCTGGAGCACGAGCGGGTTTTTCACCCGGCTTTTGCAGTCCACCAAAAGTGAAGGTGAGTTGGAAACAATTCATCCCACGCAAATGGCTTGCTTCCGGGCCCTATTTGCCGCTTTGGGAATGACTGTCTGGCTGCGTCGTGGAGATTTCACTTTTCGCCCGCCCATGGTCCCGACGGTAATGAGTTTCGCTGCAATGAACATTCTGTTTGTGACGGCGCTGGCGCTCGGCAGCGCCGCCAACGCCATTTTGCTGCAATACACGGCGCTGATCTGGTTTATTGTCTTTTCCATTTATTTTCTCAAGGAAAAGCCAGACACCAAGGCTATCCAGGCCCTGGCACCCGGGCTCTTGGGCATTGTCATCATGGTGGCGGGGGGTTGGAACGCTGGCGAAGGGCCCATTATTGCCATTGCCCTGGGCAGCGGCCTGGCCTACGCGGGAGTCATCATCGGCATTCGCCACATGCGGGATGTCGCGCCACCGTGGATCACATTTTGCAATCACCTGGTTGCAGGGCTCATTCTTGTTCCCTTCATTTGGCAATGGCCCATGCCCAGTTCCAAACAGTTGTTGATTTTGTTTGTTTGGGGAGTGTTTCAAATGGGGGTGCCTTACCTGCTGGCGGCAAAAAGTTTAAAAGTCATCAGCCCGCAAGAGGCTGGAATCCTTACCCTTTTGGAACCGGTATTCAATCCCATCTGGGCCTACCTGATTGCCCCCGAAAGGGAAGTCCCTACTCTTTCCACGATTGTTGGCGGGGTTTTTCTCCTCTCAGCGCTGCTATGGCGCTTTTGGCCATTCGGGAAAAAAGCGAATGGCGACCTGTCCGCCAGGTGAGAATTCAAGGATTTTCTTGGCTTTGTTCCTCGATCCCCCATAAATTCCTTGCAGAATGCCCTGAGTTTCCTTCACCGCATAGCTGGAGAAATATCCATGCGATTATCCCTGTTGATACCTGCTGTCATGGGTTTGGCCTTGGCGTGTTTTCTTCCGGGCGTTTCCGCCGAGGAAGAAAAGTGGGTTTCCTTATTTAATGGCAAAGACTTGACTGGGTGGAAAACTCACCCTGCGGACAAGGCCAAGTGGGAAGTCAAGGATGGCGTGATTGTGGGCACGGGCACTGCGGGCCACCTGTTCAGCGAACGGGGCGATTACAAGAATTTTCGCTACCGGATGGAAGCCTCGATCAGCAACAAAGGTAACAGCGGCCAGTATTTCCGGACGAAGTTTGCCAAGGCATTTCCCCCGGGTTTGGAAGCGCAAATCAACAGCACTGGTGGCGACCCTGTAAAGACCGGCAGCCTTTACAATGTGGTCAAGGTTTTGGACCGTCTGGTGGAACCCGACACTTTTTTTGTTCAAGAGGTCATTGCCAAGGGCAACCACATTGTCATCAAGGTGAATGGCAAAATGACGGTGGACACGATGCTGACGGGGAAGTTCGCGGATTTCACAGAAGGGCATTTTGCCATCCAACAGCACGATCCGGGCTCCACGGTAAAGATCAAACGGGTTGAAGTTATCGAGATGCCCTAGGTTGAACCGGGCTGGAAATGAAGAGGTCAAGGCTGCTGGTCAAGGGTGAAGCTGAGATTAATTCCCGCCGCCGTTCAGCCAGCGGCCTTCATCAATGCGGAACTGGCCAGTAGCGCGGTTGTAAGTGATCTTTCTGCCTTTTATTTCTTCGGGTGGCAGTCCCTGGCGGACCCGCTTGTATAAAGTGGCTGTGCCATTTTCTCCCCCGTTGAAAATCACCAAGTCCTTGGCCTCCTCGTAGGAAACTTGCTCGGCGCGGCCCCAGAATTCCTGAGCCTGCACTACCACACGACCCTTGGCCCGCATCTCTTGTTGGGCTTTTCCCTTGGCTTGCGTGGTTAGAACATCCAGGCGGTCGCAACGCAGGTACATCCCGCCCTTGGGCAAATTGTCGAGTACGGCGTCGAGGTCGATTTCAATATTTGGGTTTTCACAGGGGAAATTTAAAACGCGCACATTTTCTAAAAATGTTGCTGTGTTGCTCAGGCTGTTGCCATACATGCTGCGCAAAAAGGTAACATGGGTGAGCTTCATCACCTCAGTGGTTTTATCCTTGGAATTGCTGGTAGTGATGGCGGTTGGCTTGGGAGGGGTTTCCGGGCTAACGGGAGCAAAGAGGGCATCGCCGCCCCCCAGTTGCAAGATGCGGACTTCCCCAGGTCCCGATGCTCGGACTTCGTTCCCTTCTTTGGCCTGCTTGCCGTCTTCGTCATCGCGGTCGAGTCGGTTCATGGATAGTGTGATCGCCTGGATGCGGTGGTATTTCACCAGTCGGTCTTCCAAACGAATGATCTCCTCCACGCGGACATTGCGGTCGCAGACGAGATTTAAAACCCGTGCCGGCTGGCCGACTTTATTCCCCGCCCTGAGGGAGACTTCCTTGTCGAAGAAGACCTGCAAGGATTGGCAGGCCAGGCGGGAGTTTTCCTGTTCGGCCTGAATGCCGCCATGAAACTCGGCGAATTTCCCATTGAAGAACATCGACTTGTTCCAGTGCACCTCAAGGGGAACTGCCTTGTTCAACTTGTTTCCCTGGAAGTTCGTGGTGCTTTCCATTTGCATGGCGCCGACACCATTGACCCAGGCCTTGTTGGTCGCCTGGTCAATGTTGACTTCGGGGCCAACAATTAGCATGCGGTCCATGCGCAACTGAGCCAGGTCGCCAGTGACAACCAGGAAATTTCCCTCGGGCCCATAGGTCATTTGCAGGGTGTCGCCTTTGACATCGACGCCTTTTTCCCCCACTTTGGACGGGTCTTGCTTGACATGCACCGAGCCCTCGGTCCAGACCTTCTCGAAGCGGTTTTTCCCCGGGAATTGAATGATCCAGGCCTCGATGGAACGGGCGGTCAGTTCTAACGGTGGATCCCTTTTCTCTTTGCCATCTCCCTTGAGAGGTTGACCCAAGTCGAGCCCTAAAACAGGCCCCAGGATTTTTTCCTTGGGCATGGGGCTGCCCGGCAGTTTGCCATTCTGCTTGGGATCAGCGCTTGGCGCGGGCGGGTTGGCCTCGCCTGGCGGCGGGTCGCGAAACCAGACAGTCAGGCGGCCGCTCTCCTTGATGATCAAGTCGCGGGAAATGGAGGCAACATTTCCAATGCCTTCCACGCGGTGGATTTTTTTTCCGCCCTGTGCTGGCGCGGCCTCTTTTTTCAGCGAGCTGGCCTCTGGCTTGGCCTTTGGCTTGGGTTCCGGCTTGGGCGGCGCCAGCCAGACTTTCAAGGTATCCGCACTCAATTCCTGTTCCTCTTTCGGGTTCAGAAACCTGGCTTTGCCTTTCAAAACGAGCAATTCATGCGGCCCCTCCCGCGTGGAAAGAAGTTGGTCGGTCCAGAATGCCTTGACCGGTTTTCCCTGACCGGTTTTTTCTCGTTCATGCATCTCTATCCAACCGGGTCCAGTGGCCTGCGCTTTTTGAAACGAAGTGGACCCCGCAACCTTGGGGTCGGCCTTCTCCTCTGTCAGGGTCATTTGCGGGCAGTGAAGTACATTGCCTTCCTTGATGGCCCAAATTTCCGGCGAGCCTTTCAAAGTGGCGGATTGAGTCCGGGCATCGTAATAAAAATCGTTGCCATGCGCTTCCAGGTGATCCGCCTCGGAAGTGAGCACCACCTCTTTCCCGGTGGCCCTGGCGGTTTGGATGTCCATGCCTGTTTCCAGGCTTTTTTCCTCGCGTGCAACTCCTGAGGCAGGGTCGGCGCCATCCTTCCTGCGCAACTCTAGCGTCAGTTTCTCGCACACCAGTTGGTCGACCGCGCCTTTGGTGTCGTGGTAGCGGTTGACCGTTACTTCTCGCACGGGCGCCCCGGGTTTGAGACCAGCGTCAAAAACTGCCAGATCCATTCCCTTTTGAAGGAAGTAGTCAAAGGTTCCCTGGGTTTTGATGGTTATGTGGGACTTATCCTTGGCTCCAGTGGATTCTGTGCTCTGAGGTGGAGAATCTTTTTTATGCCCCGGGTTCCCCAAAAAATTCGAGTTGCCATCGATGTAAAGATGCATGTCCACTTGCGAGAGGAGTTTGATTCTGCGGACGCCGGAAATAGGATCGCCCTTGGCCTTTTTGGCCTGGGCCGGAGTAGCGCCAGGAGTTTCCGAAAGGAGTTCCATTTCGAAACCGACGCCGTGGATTTCCGTCGGCTTGGGCTTGCTGGAGTTGTCGGTCAAGTGCAAGGCGTCGGCCGACCAGACGAGGCTTTTGTTTTCCTGATAAAAGAGCGGCCCGTTGGGAATGAAAATAAAAATGTCGTCGTCGCGAGCGGAAGTTTTGCGGTTGTTGACCACCTCGATTTTGCCGCTGATTTCCGCGCCCACCACCTTGCGGCTGCCGATGTCGGTCAGGTGAGCTATGGGCCTGTCGAACTTCAAGAAAGCGACCTCGCCCCGAATGGTGTTGATTTCCTGCTGCCGACTTTCGGATTTATCCTTGTTGAAAAGAGCCACGCTTAGCGGGGCGAGGCGGACGCGCCCATCGGGCTCGACTTGAAACAGGTCGGCGGCAAAAACCATTCTGCGCGAGTTGATTTCAATTTTGATCTTGCGGTTGATTTCCGGGCATTCTTGGCCAAAGGCCTGCTGCAAGCGGTAAACCACGCGGCTGGTGGTTCGGGCTGGCAAGGGCGGAAGGTCTTCCTTGGCGCGCGCGTAAAAGCCGGCGGGCAAGGGGGGCATGCCATCAATCCCGCCCAGCACCCAGCCGTAGCCCAGGTACATGGCCAGGAAAAGGCTGAAGCCAAATCCCAGGAGCAAAATCCTTTTTGGGGTCCACACTGCTGCCTGACTCCTTGAATCGTTTAACCAAATTTCCTTAGACGCCTACCAGGGCCCATTTCCCTTGCACTTGCAAAATCAATTCAGCGATTTCACGAACGCCACAGCGGCCAGCCGGCGCTTGCGTGACATAATGTGCCGCCTGGCGAACTTCCCAACTGCCATCGCCCGGGGCTACACCCAGCCCGCAGGCCTGGATTGGCCCCAGGTCCGCCAGGTCATCCCCCATAAAGCAGGTTGACGGCGCGTTCTCACCCGTGGCGGTCCAAATCCCTTGCAGGGACTTCATTTTGTCCTTCGATCCTTGCACCACCAGGCTGACCCCGAGTTCTTTGGCTCGCAGCTCAACCACGGAAGATTCTCTGCCGGTGATAATGGCGGTGCGAATGCCCGCTTCGCCTAACGCCTTAATCGCCATGCCATCGCGGACATTAAAGACTTTCCACTCAACCCCGCTGCCGTTGTGAATAATCCCGCCCCCGGTGAGGACCCCATCCACATCCATGACAAACAAACGGATGCTCTGGCATCGCTGCTTGAGGGATTTTTTCTGGATAGTTGGCTGCTCAACAGTATTCATGCGACGCGGGCCCCCTGCGACAGCCCGGGGGCAAAGCCAATTAAATCGGTGATGTCTAAAAGCCCAGCAGGGCGCTGGCCCCCATCCACCACGGGGACCTCGCTGAGTTTCCTCGTTCGCATGAGGTCAAGGGCCTGCTCCAACTTCGATCCGAGGGTGACCGTGAGAGGTTTGCGGGTCATGACTTCTGCAATCGGCCGGTCGAGCGCCTCATCCATCCGTTTTTCAATCAGCCTTGCCAGGTCGCTATCGGTGAAGAGGCCGCTCAAAATCCCGGAATCCGCAGTGAGCATGACGGCGCCTGTTCTCCGTCCCTGCTGGCCAACGCAAGAAAAAACTTCCCGCACCGTTTGCCAATCGGGGGATATGCGCAATTCTTGCCCATGGCGCATGACACTTTCCACCGACATCAGTTTCTTGCCCAGGCTTCCCGCCGGGTGGAAACGGGCAAACTCCTCGGGGCTGAAAGATCTGGCCTGGCTGAGGCAAAAGGCCATGGCATCGCCGACGGCGATCATGGCGGTGCTGCTGGCGCTGGGCGCCAGCCCCAATGGACAAACTTCTTCCAAGGGGCCATAAGCAATCGTTACATCGGCGCGTTTGGCCAGGGTGCTTTGTCGGTTGCCCGTGAGGCCGATAATTCCGGCACATTCCTGGCGCAGCGGGCCAAGAAGCCTCAAGATTTCTTCACTTTCTCCACTATGGGAAAGTACCAGCGCCAGGTCCTGGGGATGAACCATTCCCAGGTCGCCATGGACGGCGCGAACAGCATCGAGAAAATACGAGCGCGTTCCGGTGGAGTTAAGTGTGCCAACCATTTTGTAACCGACATCGGCGCTTTTTCCCGTGCCGGTGATCGCCAGCCTTCCCACCCCTTTTTCCGTCATGGCCCAAATTTTTTGAATACTGTTGAGAAAGGAATCTCCCAGGCGAGAAGCGACCAGTTCAAGCGCGGCAGACTCCTCCCGGATCAATTCTCGGGCGAAATCCAAAGCCTCCACTGCCAGGAATTCTGTCCCGGTGGGAAACCGCAGCGGGTTGACATCCCTTTCTGCCATTGGAAACCCAATTCCCTTCCCTGAAATGAGGTTACAAAACCTGGAGTGTCCTCCTATGCCCGATAGGGGTAGGGGTTGGCAAGATCGTTTTAATAGACGGGGTAAAAAGGGGAGAAAAGAGAAAGGCAAGGCAAACCGGGAGGAATAGCCAAGGATTTTCCTCGTCCACGGCACCCCCGGCCCTTTATAATTCTTTCAACCCCGCCTTGGCAAATGGAAAATTACATTCATGCGCGCTTTGAATTTCCTGGTTCTATTTTTCGCCGCCACGGTTGCGCTGGGCGCTCCGCAGGTGGGCAAAAATCTTCCCCCCTACACCATGCTGGTAATTGCCGGGGATGAACGGGGTAAACTCCACTGTTATGTTTGCGAACATGGGGGAAAGGAAGGAGTAATTCTTTTCGCCCGCCAGCCCGGCAAGACGCAAGGGGAAATCGCCTCCTGGATGGAAAGGCAACCGAAAAGCCGACCGCAATTCCATGGTTGGGTTACCTTCCTGGAAAAAGACCCAGGCAGTGACAAGCCGATTTTCACTTGGGCCGAGGAAAATAAGCTCAGGCAAACGCCAGTGGGTAGATTCGAAGAGGAGTCTGGTCCGCCGGCCTATTTAATTGGTGAAAAAGACACTCTGCTGGCGCTGTACTTCCGGCAGGGGAAAGTTGCCGCCACTTTCCGGGCGGGAAACCCCGAAGAGGAAAAGCAAATCATCGCGGGGCTGGAAAAGGAACTGAAAAAGCACGGGCCCCTCCCCCCTGCAACAGGCGAAAAGGCAGGCAAGTAATTATTCCCCTGCCTTTTTCTTGCCGGCCTTGCCTTTGTTCAACCGGAAGGGGTCGATGTCCGTGAAGGGGGGCTTTTCAAAAGGCACGGGGGTTTTAACCAAGCGCGGATCGCCCGCTTCTTTCAACTTCGCCAGCAACTGTTGCGATAGTTCCTGTTTGACCTGGGTATATTTACTTTCCTTGGCGACATTGTTGACCTGATCGGGGTCATTGCTTAAATCGAACAGTTCTTCCGCCGGACGCTTGGCAAACGCAAGTTCGTAATGCCATTTCCATTTTGGGTCATTCGCGTGGGTCACAAGCCAGGCCTTTGTGGGGCTGGCATCCATATCAGCAAAGGCAGTGTAAGTGACATTTTGCAAACTGGCGAAATCCTGTTTGCTGTTCTTATCGGCTCCTTCCGGGTTGCCCATCGGCCAGCGATCAGGTTCAAAGTTGCGGATGTAAACAAAATCGCGGTTGCGGATCGAGCGCACGGGGTAAGGAAGATTGTTGTCGCGGGCAAAACCAACATGGCGCTCTCGGCCCGAGATTACCCAGGTTCGACTTGGATCAATCTGGCCGCTTTTTCCGGATTGCAAAAGAGGGAAAATGGAATTGCCATCAATCTTGCCTGGAAATTTCCCGCCTGCCACTTCCACGAATGTCGGAGCCAGGTCAGGAAGGAAAACAAAGTCATTTAAAACCCGGCTCCCTTTTCCACCGGGAACGCGGACCACCAGGGGAACCGCCACGCCATGACTGTACAAATTGCATTTTCCATGAGGGACCCCTGGCATGCCATGGTCGCCCGATAAGACGATCAAGGTATTCGTCAATTCGCCGGACTCCTCCAGTTTTTTCAGCAGCACGGCGACATAAGCATCCACCGCCTGGCATTCGCCGAGATAATCAGCGACATCCTGGCGCACTTCCTCAACATCGGGAAGAAACTTGGGGAGCTTGCCCTTGAGATCATCGGGGTTGATGTTCCACAGTTTTTTGCCCGATCCTTTGATCCAGGTGCGGTGGGTCGTGGTGATCCCCAAAAAGTAGTGCCACGGCTGCCCGGTCTTGGAAGCGGCTTTGAAATCAGAAAAATTGCCGGCCACTTGAGCCAGTATCTCTTCTTTGGCTTTTTCCAAGGACATCCCTTTATCCATTCGGGTAGCCATCTCTTCGGAAAAATTATTCGGTGCGCGACCGGCCTTTTCATGGGCGAACTGCTGCCCGCCGAATGGGGCATCGGCGGGAGAACCAGGGCTCCAGACTTTGTAGCTTTTGCCGATCTGGTAGCCCAAGTCCTTGAGAAGCAGGGGAAAAGTTGGAATGGAGGCGTCCCAAATCGCGCCTTGCAGGATGGCGCCGCGGCCGGTGTTAAAAAAATGTCGACCTGAAAGAAGTGAACTTCGGCAAGGGGTGCAGGAGGGCGCGTTGACAAAAGCATTTTTGAAAACTATTCCCTCGCGGGCCACCCGGTCCACCGCGGGGGTATGGATGACATCATTGATCGTGGGGCGCCCATCGAGTCCCTTGTAACAACTGGCATAGCGGCCCCAGTCGTCGGCAAAAACAAAGAGGATATTCCAACGGGGCGCTGTGTCAGCATAAACCGGAGTGAGAAAAACTCCGGCCACGATCAACGCCGCTAACTTTTGGAAACAACTCATCCTTGCTCCTTTTGCTTGCCACCGTTTCACCTGAAGTTTATTTCAACTTCCGTCGGCTGTCCATTCAGCAAGTTCCAAGCTGTCTTCCACAGGTAGAAATGTCCCCATCCTTCCACAGGTAGAAATGTCCCCATCCTTCCACAGATAGAAATGGCCCCTACACCACCGGGCGCCGCTAACTCCAGGGGTGGTCTGCCCTCGGCTTCCACGCTGGCTTCGACTTCCCCACCTGCCGCGGTTCCACCGCCCTCATTCGCACCGGACGCTCCGGCAACTCCTTCCACTTTAGCTCATGGCCCTGATACTGCAATTGCATCGTGCCATTTAACA
>SHZZ01000039.1 GCA_009692005.1 Gemmataceae bacterium
AGCCGCATCGTTAGCCAGAAAGGTACAGCCCATGCCGAACCAATGGTATATCGCCCGTGACGAGAAGGCCCCACTAGGCCCCTACTCCGATGACCAGCTTCACCAGCTCGCTCGGCAAGGCAAGCTCACTTCCGAGATACAAATCGGGCAGGCCAAGGACGGCCCCTGGTTTCCCGCTTCTCGGATAAAAGGGCTATTCCCAGAGTCCGCAACCCCACCCCCTGTCCCACCTGCTCCTTCAAGGGGGCCGCACCGCGCCACAGTTCGTTGGGTGTTTTCCATCGTAAATAAGGTGGCTGGCGCGACGACGATCCTCCTCGGCCTGGTGGCGGGCATCATGCTGTTCAGTGCAGCGGATATTATCTACATGCACGGGGTGAAACTCACGGCCCTGCGTTCGGAAGGTGGCAACTCCATTATGGAAGTCTATTATCAGCAGGTCGGCGGGTATGGGATCGGCCTGGCCAAGCTGACCAGTGGAGTTAGTGCCGTTGTAATTGCTATCTCGTTTGGGCTTGGCGTATCCCAGATCACTCGTGAATGATTGCAGCGCCGAGAAAGGCGAACCCGGCCCTGCACCTAACCGTGCTGAGATCGCCGCGCTGTGAGCGCGGCCAATCAATCTGCCAGGCTGGAGCCTTGCGTTCCCGGGAATGAAAAAGCCGGGGCAGTTGAGGCCTCGGATGTGCGGACGGCCCCATCTTTCCGCACTCTTCGGTAGTCCCGCTTAATCAATTTCACCGGCGGCGGCGAGGGCATCCTCCAAAGTGAGCTTCCCGTCATAAAGGGCTTTGCCCACGATGCATGCCTGGATGGATGCCTGGCGCAACTGTGCAATATCCCCGACCGTTGTCACCCCTCCCGAGGCAATAACTGGAATGGCCGTGGCTTGCTGCACCAGGCGAGTGGCTTCCACATTGGGTCCTGCCAGCATGCCGTCCTTAGAAATATCGGTAAAAATAATTGCAGCCAAAGGCAGGTGGTTAACTTTTTTCACCAGTTCATCCACCGTGACCAGAGATTCCTCCAGCCAGCCTTGAACAGCGACCTTTCCCCCGCGGGCATCAATCCCCAGGGCGATCCGCCTGGGGAATTTTCCCGCCATGCGCCCCAGCCATTCAGTGTCGTGCAACCCCTTGGTGCCAACTATGACGCGGTCGATGCCCCAGTCCAATACCTTTTGAATGGTTTCCTCGGAACGGATTCCCCCGCCCAACTCACAAGGGATGGAAACTTTTTCCAAAATGCCCTTAATGGCGGTCCCGTTCTCCACCTGCCCGGTTTTTGCCCCATCCAAATCAACCAAGTGAAGATACCTGGCGCCAAGTTTTTGCCAATGCAAAGCCATTTCCCAGGGCTGGGAAGAATAGACCGTCTCTTGAGCGTAATCGCCCTGTCGGAGGCGCACGCATTTTCCATCACGCAAATCAATGGCGGGAATTACCAGCACGGCAGACCTTTCGCAATTACCAGGGGATTTGGGCAAAGCGCTGCAACATCTCCAAGCCGGTCCGCTGGCTTTTTTCCGGGTGAAACTGCGTTGCCATGCGGCGGTTATCGCCGACCACTGCGGCAAACGGCCCGCCATAATCGCACCACGCCGCCACCAGCGCGGGATCTTCCGGCACTGCAAAATAAGAATGCACGAAGTACACTGATGAACCGGAAGGACAGCCATCCAATAGGGGAATGTTTTTCGTCACTTGCAAATCGTTCCAGCCCATGTGGGGAATTTTCATTTCAGCCTGGGGGGTAAAATGCACCACTTCGCCCTTGAAGAAACCCAGGCCAGGGAACTTTCCCCCTTCATGGCTCCATTCAAATAGCAGTTGCAAACCGAGGCAAATACCCAAGAAAGGCTTATCCTTGGCCCAGTGATCTTTCAGGGCTTCATGCAACCCCGTCTGGGTGATTTTTTCGATGGCATCGCGAAAGGCGCCAACCCCTGGAAGGATGACATGGGTGGCCTCGCTTAATTGCTGGGGGTCGGCGGAGATGGAGGCGGGAAAGCCCGTTTTCTCCAGGGCTTTTTGCACGCTGCGCAAGTTGCCCATGCCGTAATCAACCAAAACAATATTGCGTTCTGCCATGTCTGCTCTAGGGGCCGGTTTCCGTTGATGTCATTGATTTATGAAAACGGCGCCGACACCAGATCCCAAAATCATCGAGGAGGGAATAGGCCACGGGAGTCAGGAGCAAAGTCAACAGTAAAGAAAGGGCTTGGCCACCCATGATAATTTTGGCCAGGCCAGCGCGGGAGGCGGCGCCGTGGCCCTGGCCCAAGGCCATGGGAACCATGGCGGCAATGAGCATGACGGTAGTCATCAAAATAGGTCGGAAACGGGTCCGGTTCGCCTCCAAGATGGCCTGGGTGCGGTCCACTCCTTGCCGGCGAATTTGATTCGTGTAGTCGATTTGTAAAATTCCGTTCTTCTTGACAATGCCGAACAGCATGAAGAGGCCGAACATGGCGTAAATATCCAAGGGGCTGCCAATGATCAACAAGGAGAGCAGCGCAAAGGGAATGGTCAAAGGCAGTGAAAGTAGAATGCTCACCGGGTGAACGAAACTTTCGAACTGTGCGGCCAAAACCATGTACATGAAAAGGAAGCTGAGATTGAAAGCAATGATGAAACTGGAAATCTGGTCGGCCAGAAGTTTCGCCTGACCAATAAATTCCCATTGGTAAGTGGGCGGCAATTCCAAAGAGGACAATTTCTCCTTGATAAGATCGACTGCTGGACCGGTGGCCATGCCTTCCAAATTGGCCGAAATCACCACCTGGCGTTGGCGGGAAAATCGCTCAATCACTGCCGGCCCCAGCGCCTGAGCAAAGGAGGCGACATTGCCAATTTCCACGCTGCTGACCCCTTCCTTGGCGCTGGGCAGGGGCAGGCGGGAAATCGATTCCGCGTCCAGGCGATGCCCTTTTTCCGCCCTTAGCCAAATGTCGTATTGCTCATCCTCTTCCTTGTATTTTCCAACCGGTTCGCCGCCCACGAGGATATTGACGGTGGCGCTGAGGTTTTCCAGGGAAACGCCGAGGTCGGAAAGGCGATCACGGTCGGGGATAATCCGCAGTTCGGGTTTTCTAAATGTCAAACTGGTGTCGATATCGACGAAGAAAGGATGCGTTTTCATCCACTCGGTCATTTCCAGGGAAATTTCCTTGAGCTTTTCAATTTCGGGCCCGCGAATATTCAGGTCGATCATGACCTGGCGAAACCCAGTCTCCTGAAAAGCAGAGACATCCTGAACGGAAGCGCGGAATTCCGGAAACTCACCCACCAGCCCGCGCACTTGCTTCATGACATCAAACTGGGAGAATTTTCTTTGTTTAAGGTCTGTCAGGCGGACATAAATATTGGCAGTGGAAATATCCCCCTGCCCCTTGCCCAATCTGCTGGTGGTGTCGCCGACCACCGTGTAGGTTTGCACAACGCTGGGGAATTTCCTGATCTCTTTTTCCAGGAGAAGACATTCCGCTTCCGACCTCTCGAGGGAGTAGCCTTCGGGCAAAAGAATGGCCACCTGGAATTCCCCTTGATCGTCGCGAGGGACAAATTCCATGCCCACGACCCCCATGAGCCAGGGTGTCAAGGCCACCAGACCCACGGACACAACCACGACCAGCCAACGGCAATTCAGAGAAAACTTTAAGAGGTGAATGTAGCTGTTTTCCACAAACCGCCAGATCCAGCCTGATTTACTCCCCTTGGAATTTTCCTCCACGCGCAAGAAGCGGGAACAAAGCATTGGGGTCAGGGTGAGAGAAACAAAAAGGCTCATGAGTATGGCAAAGGCAATCACCATGCCAAAACTGTTGAAAAACCGGCCTACCTGGCCGCCCATGAAGACGATGGGAAGAAAAATAACCAGCAGGGATAAAGTGGTGGCAATGACGGCAAGGGAGATTTCCCGCGTGGCCAGCCCGGCGGCCTGGCTGGCTGGGATCTTTTTTTCCTCCATGAACCGGTAGATGTTTTCATGGACCACGACGGCGTCGTCGATAACGATGCCCACCGCCAGGATCAATCCCAGGATGGTCATGTTATTGAGAGTCAGGCCGAGAAAATCCATCAGGGCGAAAGTGCCCACGATGGAAGCGGGAATGGAAAGCGCCGCGATCGCCGTGGTGCGCATGTCGCGAATAAATAAAAGGATGGTCATGCTGACCAGGAGAACGGCCATCAGGCCGTGGCGTTTGATTTCATCAATGGCGCCGCGGATAAAACGCGACTGATCGCGAATCACCTGCAGGCGAATATCCGGCGGCAGGGCGGGCTGGATTTCCTGGATTCGCGCCAGGACCCGGTCCACGACTTGAACGGTGTTGACCCCCGTTTGTTTTTGCACGAATAGGGTCACCGCATTCTGCCCCGTATCCTGATACAGAGGGTCCGCTTCGTCCTTATTCCAAATACGGCTGAGATTCTGCGGCTCCTCGAAGGAATCCTCCACCCGGGCAATATCTCCAATGCGGATGGCGGCGCCATTGCGGTTATCGACAATCAAGCGGGAAATCGCCTCAGGGTTGGCAACTCTTCCCAGGGTTCGCAGCGTGAGTTGTGTTTGCCCTTGCTCCACCCGACCGCCGGCCATTTCCTGATTCTCTCCGCTTAACACCTTGCGCACACCGGCAATGGTCAGCCCGGGATACTTTTGCATTTTGTCGGGATCGAGGATGACCTGAATGGCGCGCACCCGGCCGCCCACCAGGGTTACCGTGCCAACACCGGACAGGTTTTCCAATTGCTCCTTGATGTTTTTCTTGGCCAGGTGCGTCACCTCCCGAATATCCCTGCGGCCAGAAATTGCCAGGGATAAAACCGGCGAGGCGCTGATGTCAAAACGGTCGATGATGGGAGGATCGCAATTTAAGGGGAGCTGATTTAATAGAGTTTGCACCTTGGCATCGATTTCCTGCGCTGCCATGGGGCCGTTCTTTTCCACCTTGAACTGAATCACGACCTGAGAAATCCCTTCCCTGGTGGTGGAACGCAACTCATCAATCCCTGAAACCGTGTTGACGGTTTCTTCAATCAGGCGAGTAATGCTGGTTTCCATTTCTTCCACCCCGGCGCCGCGCATGGTGGTGGTTACAATGACGATGGGAATATCGACATCGGGAAAAAGATCGACACCAAGCCTGAAGTAGGAAAAAAGCCCGAGCACGACCGGCACCGCCACCAGCATGGTGGTAAAAACAGGCCTGCGAATACACACATCCCAGATGGCCATGGTCAGGGGTTATTTCCAGGCAAGGATTGAGGGGTGATTCCATTGGACATTTTTTCCCGCACTGGGGTGCCATCCGCCAGGTATTGCTGACCGGACAGCGCCAGGGTATCGTCAGCTTTTAGATCCCCGCTCACTTCGACCCAGGTTTCCAATCGTCCGATGGTCAGGACGATTCTCTGACCGGTTTTCACTT
This sequence comes from Gemmataceae bacterium, assembly GCA_009692005.1. GTDB lineage: Bacteria > Planctomycetota > Planctomycetia > Gemmatales > Gemmataceae > SHZZ01. Next base: position 5,435 of record SHZZ01000039.1, read on the forward strand.
CCACCGACTTTGCTTTTCCTTGAAAGATAACAAATACCTTGGCGCTTCCGGCGAAGTGGTAAACAGCTTCTTGGGGGACCATCAGGGCCTTCTCTTTTTTCCCGGTGGCAATTTGGACGCGGGCAAAAAACCCGGGGCGCAATTCCCCACGGCTGTTGCCTACCGCCAATTCCACTTGAAAAGTGCGCGTGGCGGGATCGGCCGCCGGGCTAATGCGAGCAATGACCCCTGGAAAAACTTTCCCCGGGTAAGGTTCAACGGATATTTCGCCCTTCATTCCCAGAGCAATGCGGGAAAATTCCCTTTCCGGCAAGGAAAATTGCAGTTTCAACAACTGGGTGATGCCGAGGCGAAAAACCGGTTCCGCATGACTGAAGCGGAGTAATTCCCCCTCGCGAACATTTCGGGAAAGAACCACGAAAGGAAGGCGGCCGGGGATTTTTTCCAGGAAGGGGCGAAAATCCACGCCCCCTGGCGCCCGCGATTCCGGCGCCACAATTTTGGAATCGCGCAAGCGCTGCTCGGCAATTGCCAGTTGCGCTTCGCGGTAGTTGACTCCGGCCAAGGCTGCTTTGGCCTCCAAAAGGGAATTTTCCAGGTTGGCCCGCGCTACCTTCGCTTCCGTATCGGCCTGGTCCCGGTCTTCAATTGAAGCAGCTCCTCCTAACCGCCTTACCCTTTCCATTTTGGCCAAGGCGTTTTTCTCAAGCAGGCCAGCGCGCACTAGGTTGGGAAGCTTTTCCAGATCCACGGGTCCCTTGGGAGTTTCCGCCATCCCCAGACGGGACAAGTCGAGTTGCAAGGCCATGCGAGCTTCCTGGATGCCTAAACGAAAATCCGTTTCTTCGGATTCCAGGAGGTAGTCGCCTGGAAAGACCTCGGCGCCGACCTCGTAAAACACGCTCTTCACCCGTGCTTCAACTTTGGGAAAAACCAGGATGGTTTCCAAAGGAACCAGAGAGCCGGTGGTATTCAGGAAGGAATCAAGGCCGCGCTCGATGGCTTGGCCGGTCGACACAGGGACAACCAAATCCCTTGGTCCCGTGGGGAGTTTGCCATTGTCATTTTTTCTAATTATTAGATCTGGTTTATAGATAAAAAACAGCGCCACCAGCAGGGTGATCCAGGTTGCCAGCGGAAGCCATCGTGAACGGAGCAAAGAACACCGGGTTTTCCAAGGCTATTGTTTAGGGTTTAACCTATGAATTTCCCTGGCCAGGAGGGGCTTCCGCGCTTCCTTTACCCAGGAGAAAACGGAACGCTATTCCCAGGGTTCCTAGCCCGACTAATACCATGAGGCCCATCAGGGTCAGAATTTCCGCATCGAAAAAAAACGGCTGAACCTTCGGCGCGATCCAAGGCCAGGCATAAAGCGTGCCCACGCTGGAAATGGCCAACGACGGCCCGAAGGGAAACGCCTGGCTCCCGCGGAACAGAAGCTGGGCCATACCCATGAAAAAAGCCGGCAGGACAGAAAGAAAAAAAGCGACCACCACAATTTGCCAGCCGAGAAAAGCCCCGACCATCATCATCAAGTCGGCGTCGCCAAGGCCCATGACTTCAATACCCCGACCCACCCCGTAGCAAAACCGGACAATGCGCAGGAGAAAAGTGCCTGCCAGGGCGCCCGCCAAACCTTGAAGAAAGCCATAGAAGAAAGCGCCTTCACGAAATCCATCGGTGGCAAGGGGAGCCCAAAAAGGCCAGGGGAACCCTCCAAAAGGCAACACCGGGGCGAAGGGCCATTTGTTTTCCACCCCTTCCTTGATGACTAATTGGAAATTCTCCTCGGGAAACGGCCAAGGAAACAGGGACGAATAAATGAGGCCTAACACCGTTCCCCACACAGTTATTCCCAAGGGGATTTCCATGCAATCGATGTCAGTGAGCGAGGCGGTAATCAGGAAGGAAGCCAGCAGGGCATGTGAAAGGAAAAAGGCCCAACCTTCCCAGGGGATGAGGCCATTGGAAATATGCCAGGATTTGTTAGAGAGGAAGGCCAGGCCAAAATGATTTCCCAAAAGGTCAACATAAAATAAACAGGTAAAAACGATTCCAACAAAAAGTTCTACCAAAAAGTAGCGAAGGGAAAAACTGGCCTGACAGCTCCGGCATTTTCCCCCAAGGATCCAGTAACTGAGCAAGGGAATATTGTCGAGCCAGCGGATGGAACTGAAGCATTTGCCACAATGGGAACCGGGCCAAAACACACTTTTTTCCAACGGCAGCCGGTAGACGCAAACATTGATAAAGCTGCCCACGCAACAACCCATGATGAATACCAGGATTAACCAAATGGCAATAGGTAAGGACATTGATTCCTGCTAGCGAGCAACCCGGGTAAAATTTTCCTGAATCATCCTGGCAGTTTCCTCGGGGCGTATGTCATCGGTCGGGCATTCAAAATCGGCGCACTGACGGTAAAACGGTTCGCGGGCCGGGACGACCGCCAACGCTTCTTGCTGCAACCGTGCCAGAGGATTATCCGAAGCCGGTTCCACAAGGTTGGGCCTTTTTTTTCCGGACTTTTCATCCTGCAAGAGACGGCTAACCAGGTTAGCCAGGCTGGTTTTAAGCCAAACCGCATAACCGCTTTCCTGAATAACTTTCCGGTTGTTTTCACAAAGGACCACGCCCCCCCCGGTTCCAATCACCACCCGCGCCATGGCCGCCAGTTCCGTAAGGATTTTGGATTCCAGATCCCGGAAGCACTTTTCCCCCTCCACCGCGAAAATCCCAGCAATGGTCTTCCCCGTGGTTTTTTCCAAATACTCGTCGGCATCGAGGAAGTTCCACCCCAGGTTTTCGGCCAGCACCCGGCCTACTGTGGTTTTCCCTGACCCGCGCGGGCCAAGAAGAAATATCCGTTCCTTTTTACTCACCCGCAACCCGCCATTTCTACCCGCCTGTTTGCAATTTCTCCAGGACCACTTGCCTCATCATTTCCAAAGGCGGGTCCTGCCCGGTAAACAACTTAAACTGAATTCCCGCTTGTTGCACAAACATTTCCACCCCGGTAATGGCCGGAACCCCCGCCTCCCCCGCCTCCCGCAGAAACCGGGTTTGCACGGGATTGTAGACGGCATCGAAGGCCAGGTGTTTTTTCGTGAACCACGCTTTTTCCCAGGCGGTGCTTTCCAGATCCGGTTTCATCCCCAGGGAGGTGCAATTAACCAGGATGCCTTCCTTAAAACCCGCTCGATCCTGCCAGGGAAGGGTTTGCACTCCAGCCTCCTTGGCTAGGCGGGCCGCCTTTTCCTCCGACCGGTTGGCAAGAATTACCTGGTAGCCAGCCTCTTTGAGCGAGAAAACCGCTGCTCGGCCCACACCACCCGCACCAAGGACCAAAACTTTTCTCCCGCCAACGGAACCGCCGCCCTGGGTTTCCAGGGAACGGACAATGGCTATGGCATCAGTATTTTCCGCGTGAAAACCCTTTTCCCTGCGCAAAAGAGTGTTAGCCGACCCCAATTTTTTAACCAGGGGGGAAGAAGTCGCAGCCAGGCGCGCGGCATTTTCCTTATGCGGAATTGTCACACTATAACCCATCACAGGTATTTTCTCGAGGACCGCGAGAGCGTTGGCAAATTCATCCCTGCCAACCTGAAAGGGAAGATAGCAGGCATCGATTCCCAAATCCCGGAAACCACAGTTGTGAATTAAGGGGCTCATGCTGTGGCTAATGGGATCGCCAACGACGCCAAAAATTTTCCCAGAAACCGCCGGGCCCCGGGGACCATAAATTTGGGCTAATTCCTCCAAGCTGGGGATACCTGGAGCGTTGATCACTGCCTTGGGGCTGGTTGAATAAAGCCAGGGGCTGCCCATTTTCAAAGCAAGCAATCGGGTGGAAAACCCCCGCCCTCCAAGGCAAAAACCGAGCAAGGGGATTTTTGCCAATGCGTAAAGGTCCAGCATCCGGCCATTGTCGGCAAAGGAATTCGCCATGCAGGCGATTTTGACAAAGTCCGGATTAAGCTCTTCCAGGGAGCAATGCAGGTTTTTCAATTCCCCTGGGGTGTGTGAAAAGTCGTGGAAACTGACTATGCGGGCACAGGGAAGGTCCCGTGGAATTTGTTGAAAAATGTCCGCTTCCACATCAATGGCGCTGGCCGAGGATTTTCCCAAGGAAATCAGTAATTGAATTCGATCCTCCTCGGAGGATTTCCACATTCCGCCATCCGCTTTTCGGCGGGCGGTGGCGATGGTCGGCAAAGGCGAATTAGCCAGGATGGTTTCCAAGCCGACAGTGGCTTGAAGGAAATCCGCGCGCACTTCTACCAGGCTGGCGCCCCATTTTGCAGCCTCGTGAATTTTTTCCAATACAAGGCCAAGGCTGTTTTCAGCTATGACGCCGCAAAGGCCTTGACGAATTTTTCGGATGTCCCGCATGGAGCCTCTTCCCGATTTGTTGAAAAAATACCCTATGGATTTTCCCCCAGGCTCCAGGTTATTCTAATAAGAGTAAAGGGTTGAAAGCATAACCTGGGGAATACATTTAGGCGATGGGGATTTACGACCGAGATTATTACAAGACCCCGCCAACACCCTTCCTGGAGTTTGGGATAGGTGGAGTATCCATCTGCAAGATCCTGATATTTAGCAATATTGCCTTGTTTATCCTGCAACTGCTGACGCGAGAAGGAAACCCGGCCTTTTCCGAAAGGGGCCAGGTCGCCGATTGGTTGATTCTAATTCCCAAGTTGGTTTGGGAAGGGGAAATTTGGCGGGTATTCACTTACGGTTTCCTCCATTCTGTCAGCAATCCCTTTCACATTGTTGTCAACCTTTTGGTTTTGTGGTTTTTTGGCAAGGAGATTGAGAATTGCCTTGGGAGTCTTGAGTTCCTCTTATTTTATTGTTTTTCAGTCCTTGCTGGAGGGCTGGTGTTTGTACTCGGCGTGTCATTGAATATTCATAGCAGCCTGACCCCCTGCCTTGGAGCTTCTGGCGGAGTCACCGCAGTTTTGATCCTTTATGCCTGTTGGTTCCCCTCCCGGACAGTATTGCTTTTCTTTGTGATTCCGATGCCCATCTGGGCACTAGCCATTTTGTTCGTGGCCATGGACGCGTTTAGTTTACTCACGCAAAACCACCAAGGGGTGGCGGTGGATGTTCATCTGGCGGGGGCCCTTTTTGCTTTTTTGTATCACAAGTTGGACATTCATTTCACGCGCTGGGATTTAACGAGCTGGTGGAAAAAGAGAAATCAACCGAAATTAAAAATCTACTTTGAAGAACCACCACCCTTGCCAATGACTCTGGAAAACCAAGACACTTATCAGGGTTCCCAGGTTGACATAATTCTTGAAAAAATCTCTCGGTCGGGCAGGGATAGCTTGACCGCCGGGGAAAAAGAAGCGCTGCTGCGGGCCAGTGAGGCGCTGCGGAAGAAAAAACCATTGAACTAACCCGGGAAGGCAATCCGGGTGTTGCAATGCCATGCATTTTCGGAGAAAATGCCCTGGGAAATAAGTGGGCAAGGCAAACTGCCTCTCCCTTAGGTTTGCCGAAATTTATGTATTTCTTCAGAAAAAACGGGGATCAGAATTCTCGATGGACCAGCCAAGGATGCCATGAGCAGCCAAACCACAGAACCTGCAAACTCGTTGCTTTTAACTTTGGAAGAAACCAGCAAGCTGGTTTCCCACAGCCACGATCCAGGAGACACCCTGGGCAACATCGTGGAGTTGGTTTCCACGCGCTTTAAAACCGATGTTTGTTCAGTGTACTTTCTTGAATCTGCCAGAAACGAATTAGTGCTTGGCGCCACGGTGGGGTTGCGAAAAGATTCCATTGGAAAAATCCGTTTAAAAATACAAGAGGGCCTGGTTGGACTTGTAGCGGAAACGATTCGGCCGGTCATGGTGGAAAACGCCTTTTCCCATCCGAGGTTCAAGTATTTTCCCGAATCGGGAGAAGACCCTTTCCATACTTTTCTTGGCGTGCCTTTGATCAAGGCTGGGTCGCTGATCGGTGTCTTGGTGGTTCAAACAATTGACCCGCGAATTTTTTCTGGGGATGAAATTCGAACGCTTGTTGCAGTGGGCAGCCAGGTCGCCACCATCGCCGGCGATGCCAGGCTGCTGGCGCAGTTAATGGCGGCAACCCACGGTAATGGTGGCCCAGCCCTGGCGGAAAACCGGGAATATCCGGCCCGACTTTTGAGCATGGGGGTGGGGGTAGGCAGTTCTTTCGCTTTGGACCGCCTTGAGGAATGGAGGCAAACCGCACCGAAGGTCTCGCTGGGAAAAGTTCAGGAATGGGAACGGTTAAAAAAGGCCATGGATCGGTCGCGGATCGACTTGATTTCCATGGGGAAAAAAATCGGCGAGATGGTGGGCCAGGACCATGGCGCCATTCTTGACGCTCAGTTGATGATCCTGCAAGATCGCACTATTGAGCGGGATTTGGACGAAAAACTCCAGGGCGGCTTGTCTGCGGAATTAGCCTTGATTGAGACTCTGGACCGTTATGTCGCTGCTTTTCACCGAATTCAGGCGCCGTTCTTTCAAGAGCGGGTTTTCGACATCAAGGATGTCTTTCTCCGAGTCTTGTGGCATTTGCGGCCGGAAAAAAAGAACCCGACCGGGGAAAACAGGGTGGTCCTGGTTTGCAAGGAAGCTTCAGTGATGGAACTTTTTTCCGTCAGCCCGGAAAACCTTGGCGGAGTGATTGTCGAAAAGGGCGGGCCCGAGTGCCATGCCGCTATTCTGGCCCGGGCCTTGGGTATTCCCATGGTGCAACTGGGGGAAGGATTTCAGGATTGCCTTTATCCCGGGCGGACCTTGATGATTGACGGCCCCCGTTCCCGGGTTGTGATTGAACCCCTCGACGCGCAGGTGCTTTCCTCCATGCCGGAAATTCTGGTCCTGGAACCGCTGCCCAAGGGTTTGAAAATTTCGACAAATGCCCCGAAGGTTTATGTGAATATCAATTTGCTCTGGGAAGTTCCCACGGCTTTGCACCTGGGCGCTGACGGGGTTGGACTGTTTCGCAGCGAATTCATGCTCCTGGCAAGAAGGATGGTTCCCACCGAAGAGGAACAACACGCCCTGTATTGGAAACTGCTGCGAAATATGCAAGGCAAGCCCACAACCATCCGCACTTTCGATCTGCGGCCGGACAAACTGGCTTCCTTCTCCGATATCGGTGGAGCGGCGGCAAAAGCCTACGATTGGCGCATGGTGCTCGAGTCCCCGCCATTGCAAAAATTATTTTTAGAACAGCTCCGGGCCCTCATGCGCGCGGGGATACATGGGCAGCCAAAAATCATGATTCCCCTGGTGGGATCCACGGAGATCTTGGAATTTGTTCTGAAAAGCTATAAGGAAGCCCGCGAATCATTGGGAGTGGAAACCAGGGAATTCAATCCCGACATACCCCTGGGGCTCATGGTGGAAACCGCCGCCGCCGTTACCTTGATGGGATTCTGGTCGGCACAGGCAAATTTTTTCGCCTTGGGTACCAATGATTTATTCTCCTCCGTCACCGGGCTCGACCGCAATGATGAATCCTGCGCCGGGCTCTGCGACCATTGCCACCCGGGATTTTTGCGCATTGTGGCCCAGGCTATTCAATCAGCCAAGAAATCAGGCAAGCCAATCACGGTATGCGGGGAAATGGCGGCTGATCCCGTGGGTACGGTTTTCCTGGCGGCATTCGGCGTGGATTCCCTGAGTGTAGCGGTACCGAGATTGAACTCAGTTCGCCGCACCCTGGCCGCGATGGATTGGGACAAGGCCCGGGCCTTCACACAGGAATTCCCTAGCCTCCATCATGCGGCGGAAATAAGAAAAAAATTAATCGGGGTGCTGGATTGCATTGCCCCGGAAAAGAAATCTTGATCAGTGCCGAAGAGAGGACTCGAACCTCCACTCCCTTACGAGAACTAGCTCCTGAAGCTAGCGCGTCTGCCAGTTCCGCCACTTCGGCAATAACTCAATCCTAAAACCTGGGAGATCTTAGTCAAGGCAGCGTGGAAAACCTATTGGGGATTATTTTCCCAAGCCAGGTTCAATGGGAAGAGGGTTGTCAGTTCGAAAAGACGGTTTTCGCGCCACCAGGGAAAAATCCCCGAAAAACCACGGGTCTGGTTGGCAATTGAACCGGGTTAATTCCCGGTCGTCTGCCTGCCATTCCTCTTCGGCCAGGAAAAGACCGGCAAAATTGGCCTTGGCAGGAATTTCCAAGTGGCAGAAATTCCCTTCCGACTGGATGGGAATGTTGCTCAAAATCTCCCGGCGTAAAAACCGGAAGGGCAACAACGGATCGTGAAATTTCAAGCCAAAAACCCAATCGGCAACCCATGCAGGAAACCTTTCCCGAAGCCGCTGGGGGCCCAGTATTTTCCCCATGGGAAAGCTTAGCAAAACTCTCTTGAATAACCCTGCGCCCAAGTGAACCATCCGCATCCAAAACGAGTAATTCCGCATGACTCTGCACAACCCGGCCAAGTGGGCTTTATCCATGGTTTTTCGCAAACGGTCGAAAGTCTTTTCTTGAACCATCCCAGGATGGCCGGTGGTGTAAAAAAGCAAACCATGCTGGCAAATCTCGAAGGCTTTTCGCAGAGCAGAACCAGGGCCAGAATAAACGCCCGGGATCCATCGGATGGCATAACCACTTCCTTCAGGTGGCCCTGGTATTGATTCCTCCGGTTTGCAAGTGGCTTTGGGGTCCACTCTTACCCCGATCATTTCAAAGTCGGAAAAACGCTTGGAAAGAAGGTCGGCCCAACGCTTCAGCGTCTGCGGCAGGGTGGCATTTTCACCGGGTAAAACCAGAAATATCGCACTGAGTGGCAATTTAGAAACTGGAGCCAAAGATTGGTCATTTTCCCGTTGTGATTGCATGAACAGATTCAACATGGTTGTCAGGGATCAATTCCACAAATACAAAGGGACGGCTAAAACCTTTTGTCTCGTTTTCTAGACGGGAATACCTTTCACGAACAAGGCATCCAGGCAATTTTTCTTGCAGGTGATTATAATCCTTTCCGGGCACGATCAGGTAACGGATACTTCCCAATCGTGCGTTTTCCGCCAAGGCATCCCACCCGGCGACCGAACCCACAGGCGCGCCGCAATGAAACGCCAGGGCGTGCATTTCCGAATTGAAAAACCAGATTTTCTCCGTGGTGATTTCCCGAATTCTCCTGGCGGGGGATTTCATTTCCCGGTGAGGCTCCAACAGGGGCAGATAGCGATCTACGAACCCCCACCAGGAAATACTGAATACCAGCAAGGTGGCCACAACAGCCAATTTCCAACCGTTTTCCGACCTGGAAAGAAATCGCCATTGATTTTGCTTGGCGCCTATCCAGCCTCCAAGAAAAAGGGCAGCGCCCGGGTAGGCGGGCAATAGGTAATCGGCCCTTTTATAACTGACCAACGAAAGGACCGTGAACATTGCGCAAAGCCAAACCAGTCCAAAGCGTTCCATTGGGCCGCACGAACTCAGCCCCCTTTTCAAACTTTGATAAAGGGCAAAGCAAAGCAAAGGAGACCAGGGCAGAAAATCCAAAGGAAACTGGTAAAAATAAAATCCCCAAGGGTGGGAACGCAAGGCGCCATTTCCCAAGGCCCGGTTCCAATGATGGTAGCCCAGGAATTCCTGAAAAAAGACTCCTTGGCTTTCCCATTCCAGCCAAAGAAAGAACAAACAAGAAAGGAAAACCACAACCGCCAAGCCAAGTGGCAAGCGAAGAGTTTTCACCCCTGTTTTCCACAACCTATCGCGCCAAGTCGACTGAGAGCATTCTTCCCCAACCACCAGGCATAATCCCAGGAGAACGGGAACCGCAAGGGCGAGGGCAATCAACCCCTTCAGGAAAACTCCCAGGAGAAGGAAAACATAAGTCCCGACAACCCAACCTCCTTTACCCTGGCGGTTTTGTTTAGCCAAAAAGGCACAAGCCAGGGAGCAAGTGATAAAAAAAGTCAGGGTCATGTCCATGCGGCCGATGCGCCCCAGCCAAGTAAAATGAATTGCAGTGGCCAAAATCAGCCCGGAACAAATCCCTGTCAGCCCGCCGTGAAACCTGAATCCAAGGTAACCAATCAAGATTACCGTGGCGGAAGCTGCCAATGCCGAGGGAAGCCGAACGGAAAGTGCGTCGGTTTCTCCCCCGCGAAGCCAGGAAATGGCGGCAACAAACCAATAATACAAAGGTGGTTTCTGAAGTTCTTCCCGCCCATCGAGGATTTTGGGAAAAATCCCGCCGTCTTGGAGCAAACTATTGGCATCCATGGCGGCTCGGGCTTCATGGCTGCTCCAAAAATCCCGCGTGCTCAAGTGATGAAAAAAAAGAAAGTAAAACCCCAAGAGCGCCGCGGCCAGCAAGAAGATGTCCATCTTCCGGATTTTTTTTACCGCACCCGGCAGCAGGAAGGCTCCATCCATGCAACTTTCCCAAGGTTCAGGCGGATATTTTTCGACCATGCATCTCGAACAATCTCTGGTAGTGGGGACTGGTTTTGAGTAATTCCTGCTGGGTTCCCACGGCAACAATGCCCCCTCCATCCAGAACGACAATGCGATCAGCGATTTCCAGAGTGTTCAGGCGATGGGTGATGACAAAGGAAGTCCTTCCTTTGAGAAACTCGCGCATAACTTGGTGGATCAACGCTTCACTTTCCGGGTCGGACTGGCTGGTAAACTCATCCAGGATCAAGATGCTGGGATCGCGAAGGATGGCCCGGGCAAGTGCAATTCTTTGCTTTTGTCCACCGGACAATTTGCTGCCCCCTTCTCCAACCAGAGTTTCATACCCTTTGGGAAAGCGGGAAATAAAATCCTGAGCATGGGCATGGACCGCCGCCGCTTCCACTTTTTCTCTCGATGCCCCACGGGTTCCGTAAGCAATGTTGTTAAAAATCGTGTCGTCAAAAAGAACGGTTTCTTGCGTTACGATACCCAGCCGCTGGCGGATGCTACGCAAGTTGATTTTGCGCAAGTCTTCGCCTTGAATCAGCACTGTTCCATGATCTGGATCATAAAACCTGGGAATTAAACCCAGGAGCGTGCTTTTGCCCGAACCGTTATGGCCCAGGAATGCCACCGTTTCGCCTTCATAAATGGACAGGTTGATGTTGGTCAAAATTGGCCGTCCCGGGTCATAACTAAAGCAAACTCCGCGGAACTCGATCAAAGGTGTTTTGGGTTTTCCCACGACATTTTCATCTTGGGTCACCCGAGGATTCCTGGAGGACTCCAAATTGAGGCCATACTCCGACCGAACTAATCGGGGTCCTTCCGTGTTCGGCGTCACTCGCGGTTGTTTATCCATGAAATGAAAAATCCGGTCTGCAGCAGCGCATCCTGACTGAATTTTCGTAAAAACACTCGACAATTTCCTCACGGGATCGGCAACGGCCGCCAGCAAAACATAAAGTTGCAGAAGCGATTCTGGTTCCAACGGCTGGTGGCTCATCCGCATGCCAAACAACATGGTTTCTTTGTTTAAGACCAGGTAAGACCCGGCCAGCAAGGCGGCAGCAACAGCGGCCATGCCAAGCACCTCAATAATGGGGCTGGCGGCAGCGTCAATATTTACCACGATCATCGACCGTTTGTAGTAATCCAAAGTGGCAGCGCGGAATTTCCGCCTTTCATAAGGCTCCATCGTGTAGCTTTTGACAACCTTAATTCCCTGAAAGGTTTCCTGGAGAATTTTGTAAATACTCGACATACGCTCCAGGAGTTTTCGAGTGGCAAGTTTCATCATGCGGCCGATTTTCCCAAGGATGAAGGCTGCTACAGGCACCAGAATAAAAAACACCAGGGTTAGTTGCCAGCTGATGCAGGCTGCGAAAATCACACAACTCAATGCACGCAACGGTTCCGCCACTACCTTCCCAAACAAAGTCTTGATCCCCGTTCCCACAGCCTCCATTTCATTGGTGAATCGAGCCATCAATTCGCTGGTCCCTTGTTCCCCGAATTGATCCACATCCAAATGCACTACATTCCGGTAAAACTTGTTCCGAAAGTCGAACAGAGTCAGGTTGACCACGCTGCCCACCAGCGATTCCTGGAAAAACTCAAACACACATTTGATTAACACACCAATCATGACCAGACCCAGGACATAGACCAAAGTCTTGAAACTGTCGGGCGGTAAAAGCGCGTAAATGTATTTCTTTCCCACCAGGTACCAATTCAATTGCCTTCGCGCGGAAACCAGTTTGCTTTCCACCTTGACCAGAGAGTTTGTGTTTTCCCGTTTTTGCTGCTCAATGAAGTTGGTGATGGGCTTGCGCTCCAGGCCGCGGAATTTTTGGGTCAACGCTTCCGAAACGACCTCAATCTCTTCGATTTCCTTTTGGGTTTGGGAAATACATTCATCAATCCATTGATGCGGGCTCTTATCCGTGTGAAGCAATTTCAAAACTGGGTAAATTGATGTGAAATTCAGGCCCCAAAGCACGGCAGCAAGCAAGGCAAAGAAAAATGATACGCAAAGCCGAACCCGATAAGGCCAAGCGTAGCGAAGCGCCCTGAGGAAATTCTTCATTGGAGACCATCCATGGCCTAAAGTCCTTCCCTGAAAGAGAGGAAGTTAGCAAAATTGTGAAGTTTGAAACAAGGTTAACTTGGGTTTGGAAGAGCAGAAAGCAGAGCAGGAACCTTAAATGTAACAACGGTTTAGGGAGAAAAAGGTAGGGATGGTAGTGGCAGGCCATAAATTCGATTCAATCCGAACAATCTTATTGGTTTTACTATTTTAACCATGCTTCCTGTTTTATCCTGATTGACATGTCGACCCAAGCTAGCTTAAATTCGATTGGTTGGCACCAGGAGCTAATTTTGAGCAACACCATGGCCTTACCGGCAGAAACCAGTCAGTTCGATCATTTGGCCCAGCAAATTGTTGAACTCAATAATGCCATTGCACTTTCTCAGCCTCGTTTTCGAAGGCAGAAGAAAGGCCTAAAGGAAATGGAATTCCTGACCCTTTGTTATTTGCGCCACCGTAATTCCATGAATGTTGGCGACATTCAAAAACTCCTGGGGGTATTGCCGGCGCAAATGTCTCGCATCATCCGGGCCCTGGAAAACCGCGAGAACCCTTACATTAACTGCAAAATCAACACCATGGATAAACGCAAGATTGATGTGGTGCTGACATCTGCGGGGCAAAAAGCGTTTGAAAGCCACCAAAACAATCGGGTGCTATTTGTTCAGGAACTGGTTCAGAAACTGGCTGAAGACGAACTCGATGATTTAAAGCGCCTGGTAGACCGGTTGACTGGCATAATCGTTGAATCCAGTAAAACCCCAATAAATTACACAACAGTTTATTAATTGAAAAACTCCAAAGGACCGTAAAATCCCTTCGCTTCCTGCAAACAATTTCCCGTTAAGCAGTGGACCTTTAGAACCTCATCCCTTTTAATAGGATAAATTCTTGTAGGCGGGAAACCCGGTAGCGGATGAACCCATTGTCGGCGGTTTTGCATTGCGGATTTTGAGAGAACTGGCGCGGAAAGGGCTCTCCATGGAAAAAGGATTATGTTGGAGCGCCATGGGGGCAGCCGGGATTGTTTCCCTACTTTTCATTCTCGACTTGGCCATTCAAATTCCCTTTGGCCGTTCCAATCTTTTGGTTGATGTTTTCGCTTTGGTTTGTTCGGTGCTGGTATTGCTTTTGGCATGGGATGCCTTCCGCGATTTAGCTTGAAACCCGTTTTGCCCAATCAGCAATCACCTGATCAATTAAGCCATTCATAGTAAATACCTTCGCCTCCAGAGCCGGGTTCACGCCCAACTCTCTTAAGGCGGTAGAAGTAATCGGACTAATGGAAACCACTTTGGTTTTTCCAATTTCCACGGCTTTGAGCAAACTCTCTCCTGCCAAATCCACCAGGTTTTTTGCAATGTTGGAACTGGTGACCAACAAGTAATGAATTAGTCCATTTTCCAGGTGAGAACGAAGGAATTCCAGATCGCCCCTTCGAGGCGGTTGCTGGCAATATACCGCCACCTGGGTCAAATTAGCCAAGGGATCCAAAGCATCTTTTAGGACGGCCCTGCCTTGTTCGGCGCGTACCAGCAATATTTTTTTCCCCTGCACATGCGGAGCCAGGGATTCCGCAAGTCCTTCAGAACTATAGGTGGCGGGAACCTGGTCCGCTTTCAGGGAATAACTGGCCAAAGCTTTGGCGGTGGCCGGGCCAATGGCAGCGATTTTGCAACTTCCCATTTTTCGCAAATCGAAACCCAATTCCAGTACCCGGGTAAAAAACCGCCTGACCCCATTCACGCTGGTAAACACGATCCAATCAAAGGCCTCGAGGCGCAAAATAGCCTGGTCAACATTTTCCCATGACTTAGGGGGCCCGATATTCATGGAAGGAACCGAAAAGACATCCGCTCCTAAAGACGACAATTGTTCACTGGATTCCCGGTTCTGCCCCTGGGGCCTGGCTAATAAAATAGCAGCGCCCTTGAGGGGAAGATGCTGCCGCCAATCCAATAGGCTCGGGGCAGCCGCGGTTTTTCCCACGATAATGACCGCGGGCGGATTGATTTGGTTTTTTTCCACCGCGGGCGGAAGGTCTTCAAGGGAACACCGGCATACTTTTTGTTTCCCCATTGTGGCCCAGGAAACCACGGCACAAGGAGTGTCGGGCGGCATGCCCTTCGCAATCAGGTTTGAGGTTAAATAAGCAACCCGGGCAATACCCATGTAAAAAACCAAGGTTCCCGGAAAGCGAGCCAAGTTGCCCCAGTCCAAGAGGGAATCTTCCTTACCGGGTTTTTCATGGCCGGTTACAAAGGCCACAGCGCTGGCAAGGGTTCGGTCGGTGAGTAAGATTCCGGCAAAGGCGCTGGCGCCAAGCGCAGCAGTTATTCCCGGAACCACTTCAAAGGGAATGCCCTCCGCGGCCAGGGGTTCGATTTCTTCGGCGCCCCTGCCAAATAGCAATGGGTCGCCTCCTTTTAAACGGACAACATTGATTCCGGCGCGAGCTTTTTCCATAAGCAGCACGGTCAGGGCCGGAATTCTTTCCGGGTGGCAGCCGGGAAGCGACTCGGCGCAAATCTTTTCAACTGTTTCTGGGCATAACTCGAGAATTTGGTGCGATACCAGCCGGTCATAAATGACCAGGCCGGCCTGCGATAGGATTTGCGCCCCGCGCACAGTTATTAATCCTGGGTTTCCCGGACCGGCGCCGACAAAATAAACCGTTGCTGGTTTTTCCCCAGGCGCCAAGCCGGGCGAAACCCGATCACTAAGACTCATACTCCAACCATTTCTTCCGGATCAGGAAGTTCTACACCGTAGTCAGGTCGAGAAGGGGACAATTTGCAAAGAATAATTCCCAGTTCAAACAACAAACTCATGGGGAACCAAAGAAAGAACATGCTGAAGGCGTCGGTTGACGGAGTGACCACCGCGGCAAAAACGGCCATGCCAAACCAGGCGTATTTTCTTTTGCCCTGAAAAGATTTTACATCCATCACGCCCAGACGCTCCAGAAAAAGCATTACCAAAGGGGTTTGGAAGGAAATGCCAAACACCAAGGGCATGAAAATCGCGAAACTCAACCATTCGTTCAAGCGCAGGTCAGGCTTCAATCCAAGCCATTCGTTAAACCACAAAAGCGCCTCGATTGCCTTGGGGATCACCAAGAATTCACAAATAACCACGCCAACCAAGAAAAGGCCGAGACTGAACGGAAGATAATAATGAACCAGGCGCTTTTCATTCGGGTAAAGCCCCACAGCGACAAAGGACCAAATTTGCCAGAAAATCCAGGGGCTTCCCATTACGATCCCGCTTACCAGGCAGACTTTGAAATAGACCATGAACCCTTCCTGGATGCTGAGGGTGCTCATGGTGTCGAAATCGCCAACTCGCCTTTGGGCTTCGGAAAGTAATGCCGATTCTTTCAAGGGTTCCGCGTGGGCCACCCACAGGGATAGCTGGTTCGGGTTTGAGGCTTCCTTGTCCAGTTCTGGCACGGACATTTTGTTGATTTTCTCGGTCGACTCGCCCTTAAACAGGGCCTCCATTTGAGCCCGAGAAAAAAGCATGCGCGTGTAATCGGTCGGCTTGTTTAATTTGGCCAAATCTTCCGAGCCGTTTTTCAAATCCTCATTGATCGATTTCACTCTGCGTTCGTAAAACTTCTTTAACTCGCTTTTCACCGGCGCAGTGATGAACTCCACCACATGCCAGCCAACAAAGAAACTGGGAATAAAGGCAATCAAGAAACCCTTGAATGCTAAAAAAAGGTGCTTTCGCAAATCCTCGATATGGTCGCCAAATGACATTCGCGTTTCGGCAAAAAAGTCATCCGGATCCGGAATTTTCCGCTCGGCCATGCTTATTCCTGGAATGGCCGACAAACCGGCGCATTATTGAAACTTCGGTGGGAGGCCCTGATGCTATCTCACCATGTTCACTTTGTTTTCCAACTCCATTTTAGGGAATGTTCCTGACCTTCACCCCTGGCATTCAAGTTTTTTTTCGGTTTTGACGATTATTATGACTAACCCGCTTTGCGGGATTTGGACTTGGATCCAGGGGGTAGCCCGCTGATGAGAAAGCTGCGTTTGTTTTTGTTTTTTGGCCTTTTTCTGTACAGCGGTTGCCGGGGTATTGAAGGCCCCCGCTACCATAAGCAGCACCCCGAACAATTCGATAATCCCAACCTGACAATTGAGGACCAAAAGCGGCGCAGCCGGGATTTGATTGCCTTGCCGGAAGGAAACCAAAATTTTGGCCCAAAAACCTATACCGAGACTTACGGCCCCAATGGCAGGTGGTAAAATACCTTCACCGGGGGATTGAAGAATAAATGCGCAAACTGTTACCTTTACTGTTGCTAGTTTTTTTGGCCGCGTCTGGCTGCCAATCCACTCATGAGCGCACAGACGCCATTCAACCGCTGCCGGAATCCCTTCCTCCGCCGCCCTACCCTGAATTGCTTTCCCGAGCCCGTGCCCAAGCGACTTTCGCCACCGAAGCCTTTTTCGTGAATAATTGGGAGGAATTGGCAACCGCTGCGGGAAGCCTGGAACAAACAGCCCGGCAGATTTCCCGCACGGGAGAAACCCCAACCATCCCGCGCGCCACCGTCCTGACCGCATCGTCTGAATTGAACCGGGATGCTGGTAAGTTAAAAGAAGCGGCGCTGGCAAAGAACGAAACGGAAACCAATTCCATTCTTCAAAGAATTCACCTGCGAATCAGGGAATTACGAACCGGGCAGGAATAACTTCTGAAAACTTTTCAAACCTAGCTCGTCCCATTTTTGGCGAGCAGTCGGCCATTGTAGGCTGCTTCTTTGCAGATTTTGAAAACCGATTTTTTTAAAAAATTCAAGAATTACCCAATTCATCCCCATCGTCAAACTGGGCCCACAATTTCAAATGTGTTGCAACATCGAGGGTTTCCGCCCGGATTTCCCCGGGTATGCCAATTTTCAACAACTTCTCATCCACTTCCTTTTTTGTCCAGTTTCTTCCTTGCATGGCCAGTAAGCCCCCGCGCAAGTTTTTCCTGCGATGGGAATAAAGGTTCCGAAGAAACCCTCGTAAATTCTTGGGGGTTAATTCCCGGGTAGCGCCTTCTACAGTAAGTGGCTGGTTGTGGGGCGTTATGCGAACAATGGCGGAATCCACCTTGGGCTTGGGCCAAAATGCCGTGGCAGGAATTTTCCTTAGTATTTCAACCTGGGCCAGGCTTTGAACCAAAATGGATAAGGCGCCAAAATCAGGACCCCCAGGAAGGGACGCCATTTTCTGCCCGATTTCCCATTGCACCATCACCACCATCAAGTGAATGGGCAAGGGGTTGATTAGCAGATTGGCAATCACCGGTGTAGCGACCGCGAAGGGCAAATTGGCCACTAACTTGATTTGTTTCAATTGATGCTTTGTTTTTTGTTGCTCCAGTTGGACAAGCACCTCGTCGCGTATTTTGTTTTTTCCAGCCAAGACATCGCATTGGATCAGGGAAAAATTCTCCCGGCTTCCCACGACTTCCTGAGCCAGGTCCGCCATGGAAAAATCAATTTCCACTCCAAGGACAAAACCTGCCTGGCCCACCAAACGGGAGGTCAAGCTGCCCGTGCCGCAACCTACTTCAAGAACCATGTCGTCGGAATTTAGTTGAGCGGAACT
The DNA here is from genome assembly GCA_009692005.1 of Gemmataceae bacterium. GTDB lineage: Bacteria > Planctomycetota > Planctomycetia > Gemmatales > Gemmataceae > SHZZ01. Next base: position 23,573 of record SHZZ01000039.1, read on the forward strand.
TACAACCAAATCCATCAGGTTGAGGTCAATTAAGAGGTTTTGCCCCAATTTGCTGTTGGGACGAATCCTGCGAGAAGCCAGTAAACCGGTCAAATAGGACAGGGTTTGCCTGGGTGGAGTGTTAGTCGATTCCATTGGGAATCCGGTTAGCGGGATTTTGGAAAATAGATTTTTGCTGCCCGCAATACATATTTCCCCAAGATATCCCCTTCCAAATTAACCGGGTCTCCTTCCTTCATGCTTTTCAATGTAGTTACTGCCAAAGTATGAGGAATTAGGGCCACTTCAAACCAATTCCTTTTAACTTGAACGATTGTCAGGCTAACCCCATCCACGGCAATCGATCCTTTCAAAACCAGCAAGGGCGCCAACCCCCGCGGGAATGAAATTCGTAAATTGCGCCAGCCATTATCATCGTTGACCGCGACAATATTTCCCACCCCATCCACATGGCCTTGAACAAAATGCCCGCTGAAATCCGAAGCCGGAGACATCGGTTTTTCCAAATTGACCTGGCACCCCGGCGTTAACACCCCAAGATTGGTTTTATTCAAGGTCTCAGGGCCAAGGGCAAAGGTGGCATTCCGAGGGCTCTTTTTCACCAAGGTAAGGCAAACGCCATTGATGGCCAGGCTGGCGCCAATTTTTGATTGTTGAAAGAAACCCGGGCAGGTAATCACCAACCCCCGCCCCGAGCCATCAGGGCAATTGGAAACGACTTCACCCGTTTGTTCAACAATACCCGTAAACATTGGTGAAAAGGTCGGGTCCTAGGGAAAAGGAACCAGGATAATTTTAGGAACTAGCGATGAGAAAAATCATCCAGTTGGGGAGGTTGCGCTTCCGCGAACCGCCGCCGAAATACCATGTAAGTCACCTGGCGGACCGGCGCGTTCAACGCATAAATCCAAAACAGGGTGAAGAAAATTAATTCCGGATAATAAAACAAGACCGGCGCCACCAAAGGCAGGGCAATGGCCCAGCCAACAATTATTTTCTTTCGCAAGATATGCTTGGTTAAATGTCCGTAAGGGAAGGGTGAAACCATGAGCAGCGCCACCAGGAAGGAGCCGCCCAAACCCCAAAAGCTGACAAAATTCCGTGCGGTTAGCATTTCCATTCCGGGAACTTCCGTCGCTCCCAGAGAGCGGACCAAGGCCAGGGAAGCAATGCACCCCCCAGCGCCAGGGGACGGCAGGCCTTTGAATTTTTTGAAAACCCCGGGTTCGGGAATGGCAATGTCCAAATTGTACTTGGCCAGCCTTACAATTGCGCAGGCCATGTAAAACGCAGCTACGCAAGCAAAAGCGTTTCGCACCAAGGGGTGTTCCCAATCCCGCCCGAAATTCAAAATGAGAAAGGCCGGGGCTGCGCCGAAGGAAATGGCATCACACAAGCTGTCCAGTTGTCCGCCAAAATCACTGGTAACCTTGATCAGACGAGCAACATAGCCATCCAAGACATCGAAAACCATGGCCAGAAAAATCATTCCCGCTGACCACTTAAGCAACAAGGCTTGGCCCGCGCTATCCCCGTTGGACAGATCCAGCTTGGCAGCAATGACAATTGCGGAAAACCCGCAAATGGCATTTCCCAAGGTAAACAAGTTGGGGATCACTCCGATTAAACGATTCACGGAAACACTCCCAAAACCGAGTCATCCTCTTTACCTAGATACAGGATAACCCAAAGTATTTTACCTTTCCAGCAATTTCTGGTGTTGCCGATTCCGGAAAGGGCAAAAACGGGCACACCCCTCCTGGCAAACCAGGAGGGTTTTTCCCATTATAGGCCTTGGAATCCAGCCTTTAAGTGCCGTGTTCCCAACCAGACATGTATTTCTTTTGGCTTTCCGTCAACGAATCGATGGAAATTCCCATGGAGGCAAGCTTGTGGGTGGCAACAAAATTTTCCACTTCAACTGGGACATTAACCACTTTATTCGGCAATTTCCCGCGGTTTTTAATGCAAAACTCGGTCGCCAGGGCCTGGGTGGCAAAGCTCATGTCCATCACGCTTGGCGGGTGCCCCTCGGCAGCAGCCAAATTGACCAATCGCCCTTGGCCCAAAACATAAATGCGCCTGCCAGTTTTCAATAAATATTCATCGACATTGGTCCGGACTTCCGGGGTCACGGTTTGCGAAAGTTGCTTCAGCCCGGGCAATTCCAGTTCCACATCAAAATGGCCGCTATTACAAATCATGGCGCCATCTTTCATTTTCTGAAAATGCTCGGTCCGGATGATATGAGCATTGCCGGTCACGGTGACGAATATATCGCCAATCGCTGCTGCCTCATTCATCGGACAAACCTGGAATCCATCCATGGCAGCCTCCAAGGCGCGAATGGGATCCACCTCGGTTACGATCACTTGGCTCCCCATGCCCCGAGCCCGCGATGCCACACCTTTGCCGCACCAGCCGTAACCGCAAACCACAAACCTCCTACCCGCCAGCAAGTTATTGGTCGCCCGGATGATGCCATCGACCGTACTTTGTCCGGTTCCATACCGGTTATCGAAGAGGTGCTTGGTCAGGGCGTCATTGACGGAAATAACCGGAAATTGCAGAACGCCATCGCGTTCCATGGCTTTCAGCCGGTTGACGCCGGTCGTGGTTTCTTCCATGCTGCCGACGATTTGGTTGATGATTTTCAGGCGTTCCGCTGGGCTCATTTTTTCCGCCCAACTTTTCACCTGGGCGTGAAGCTCGTTTAAACGGCCCAGTGCCATGAAAATCAAGGCCGACACCAGGTCGGCGCCATCATCCATGGTCACATTGGGCTCATGGGCCAATGCAGCAACGATATGCTTGTAATAAGTGTCATTGTCTTCTTCCCGGATGGCATAAACGGAAATGCCAAAATCCTTGACCAAACTAGCGGCGACATCATCCTGAGTGCTCAAGGGGTTGGAGGCAATCAACACCAAGTCTGCGCCGCCCGCTTGCAGGGTTCGCGCCAGGTTGGCAGTTTCCGCCGTCACATGCAGGCACGCTGACATGCGCAACCCCGCCAAGGGTTTTTCCTTGGCGAATCGTTCGCGGACGCGGGCCAAAACCGGCATATCGGTATCGGCCCACAGAATTCTTTTTTTCCCCGCGCCTGCCAGCCCAAGGTCCTTGACATCCTGCTTGATGGTTGCCGCCATTGATTCCTTGCCTCCTAAGCTTTGGAGCTAAAGCCCAATCCAACCGGGTTGGGTTTCTTCTCAATTTATTATGGTAATTTTAGGTATTTACCATTTCAAAGGGGACTTGGCCAAGAGCAGTTTGGCAAAATCTCCTTCCCGATATCCCACCCCGGCAGGCCGAAAAAAAAAATCCTGCAAATCAAATGGCTACTGAATTTCCTTAATTATTTGATTTGCTAACATAATTGATAAGTTAGATGATTCTTTAGGCTGAGTTAACCAAGGCAAATGGAAAAAATGGCATCCCAAACTCGGATTTCCCCTTTACCTCCCATCCCGCAAGGACTTTACCATCCCAGCTTGGAAAAAGATGCCTGCGGAGTTGGTTTTATTGCCAATATTCATGGGCAAAAATCCCACTCCATTATTCAGAACGGCCTGCAGATCCTTTTCAATCTCCAGCACAGGGGAGCGTGCGGCTGCGACCAAGACACCGGAGATGGCGCCGGCATTCTCATTCAAATTCCCGATAGGTATTTCCGGGAAATCCTCTCGGCCCAAGGAATAAAGTTACCCAAGGAAAAGCATTACGGGGTGGCATTTGCCTTCCTCACCAAGGAGGAACCGCTGCGCCTCCAGTGTGAAAAGGTCTTTGAAAACAATCTTGAACACTATGGTTTGAAAATCCTGGCCTGGCGCGATGTTCCCGTCGATTCCGATTCCATTGGTTGGCTGGCCCGGTCGCAAGAACCGTTGATGCGCCAGGCCTTTATCGCCTTGGATAAAAACCCAGGGAAAGGCGATTTGGAAACGCTTCTTTACCTGGCCCGCCGACGGACCGAGACCTGGGTGGAGACGCAAACCAAACCCGGGGAAAAGGCTCCGCTTTATTTTGCCAGTTGCAGCACCCGAACCGTTGTCTACAAAGGCATGCTCAAACCAGATCAGCTTCCCAAGTATTTCAAAGACCTTGGCCAGCCTCTGATGGAATCCGCTTTGGCAGTCATCCACAGCCGATACAGCACCAACACTTTCCCCCAGTGGAGCCTGGCGCAACCCTTCCGGTTCTTGGCCCACAACGGTGAGATTAACACCTTGCAGGGGAACATCCACTGGCTCAAAGCCCGCTCTTCAATGATGAAATCCCCAAAGTTCGGTAAGGACATCGACAAAGTCGTCCCCTTGCCGGACAAGGGCCTTAGCGATTCGGCAATTTTGGACCAAGGACTGGAGTTGCTAATTCAGGCAGGCAGGGCGCTTCCCCATGCCATCACCATGATGGTGCCCGAAGCCTATGAAGGCCAGCCCGAAATGGATCCCCGCAAGCGGGCTTATTACCAATACCACAGTTGCCTGATGGAGCCCTGGGATGGTCCGGCCAGCCTTTGCTTTTCGGACGGCACTTTGGTCGGCGGAATGCTGGATCGCAACGGCTTACGCCCCAGCCGCTATGTAATTTATTCTGATGGCACTGTTGTTTTAGCGAGTGAATCGGGCGTGTTGCCCATTCCCATCGACCGCATCGTTGAAAAGGGCCGCTTGCAACCTGGGCGAATTTTCCTGGTGGATACTGCCGCTGGAAAGATCATTCCCGACCACGCGGTCAAGGACACCCTCGCCAAGCAAGCCCCTTATCTGGAATGGCTGGAACAAAACCACTTAACTATCGACAGTCTGCCGGAAGCGCCCACCGATGACCAGGTTCGCGATTTCACCCCATTGATTCAAAGGCAGCAGGCCTTCGGATTCACTCAGGAAGACATCAACCGCATCCTGTTGCCCATGGCCAAGGACGGCAAAGAACCGGTGTCCAGCATGGGCACCGATATCCCCTTGGCGGTGTTAAGCAACCGCAGCCAGTTGCTCTTCCATTATTTCAAGCAGTTGTTCGCGCAGGTCACGAATCCCCCCATTGATGCCCTCCGCGAAGAAGTGGTTATGTCGACGGAAACGCTGGTGGGCAGTGAAGTCAACTTGCTGGATGAATCCCCGTTGCACGCCCGCTTGTTGCGCCTGGAAACCCCAACCATCACCGGGCCGGAACTGGAGCGCATCCGCCGTTGCACTCTGCCAGGGTTTGAAAGCCAAACCATCAAGACCCTATTCAAGCGGTCGGAAGGCGAAGCGGGCTTAAAGAAGGCGATGGATCGCATCCGCGAGGAAGCGGTCAAGGCGGTAAAAAAGGGTGTTTCGATTGTGATTTTGTCCGACCGGGGCGTGGACCAGGATCAGGTTCCCATTCCTTCCCTGTTGGCCACAGCCGGCGTGCACCATGATCTTTTGAAAAAAGGCCTGCGCGGAAAATGCGGCATCCTGGTAGAAACTGGCGAAGCCCGGGAAGTCATGCATTTCGCACTGCTGGTTGGCTACGGCGCCAGCGCCGTACTTCCCTATTTGGTCTTCGAAACCTTTGAGGGCTTGAACCGCGAAAACATGATGGTCGACAACAATGGCGCGCCCCTGAGCCTCGGCTCCGCCATCAAGAATTACATCAAGTCGATCGACCAGGGCATGATGAAGATTTTCAGCAAAATGGGCATCAGCACGCTGCTCAGCTACCGGGCCGCGCAAATCTTTGAAGCCATCGGCCTGGGCCAAGAGGTCACCGAGGAATTCTTTACCGGAACACCCAGCCGGATTTCAGGCATCGGCCTCGACCTCATTGCCAAAGAAAGCCTGCAGCGACACGCACTCGGATTTCCCCAGGAAAGCGGCAGCGAGGGAAATGAACTTGATCCCGGTGGCGAATACATGTGGCGACGGCGCGGGGAATACCACATGTGGAACCCGGAAACCATTCAGTCCCTTCAGCACGCCGTCAATCAAAAAGAGTATTCCACCTACAAGGAATTCTCCGACCTGTGCAACGAGGATCAGGCCAATCTCTGCACTATCCGCGGCTTGCTTGAAATCAAGAAAGCCAACCGGCCCATCCCCTTGGAATTAGTGGAATCGGCCAAGGACATCGTCAAGCGGTTTTGCACTGGCGCCATGAGTTTCGGCTCCATTAGCAAGGAAGCCCACGAAACCCTGGCTATAGCCATGAACCGGATCGGCGGGCGCAGCAACACGGGCGAAGGGGGCGAAGACCCCGCCCGCTTCAAAAAAGATGCCAATGGCGATTCCCGAAACAGCGCCATCAAGCAAGTGGCGAGCGGCAGGTTTGGCGTCACTTCCAACTACCTGGTCAACGCTTTGGACCTGCAAATCAAAATCGCCCAAGGCGCCAAGCCAGGGGAAGGCGGCCAGTTGCCAGGCCACAAGGTCGATAATTTCATCGCCAAAACTCGCTACAGCACACCGGGCGTGGGCTTGATTTCCCCTCCGCCTCACCACGACATTTACAGCATTGAGGACTTGGCCCAACTGATTTTCGATCTCAAGAATGCCAATCCTCATGCGGAAGTTAGTGTCAAGCTGGTCGCCGAGGTCGGGGTCGGCACCATCGCCGCCGGAGTGGCCAAAGGTTTCGCCGACCGCGTCCTGATCAGCGGCGATTCCGGCGGGACCGGCGCTTCACCCCTTTCCAGCATCCGCCACGCAGGCATTCCCTGGGAACTTGGCCTGGCGGAAACCCAGCAAACTTTAGTCCGCAACGGACTGCGCGGACGCGTTCGCTTGCAAACCGATGGCCAGATTAAAACCGGCCGCGATGTCGTCATCGCCGCCTGCCTTGGCGCTGAGGAATACGGCTTCTCAACCGCTCCCCTCATCGCCATGGGCTGCATCATGATGCGCAAGTGCCACTTGAACACTTGCCCAGTGGGAATCGCCACTCAGGACCCCTACTTGCGCGCCCAATTCCAGGGCACGCCCGAGCAGGTGATCAACTACCTGTTTTTCGTGGCTGAAGAGGTTCGCGAAAACCTGAGCGCCATGGGATACCGCAGCCTCGATGAGATTGTCGGCCGCATGGATTTGCTCAAGCAAAGAACAGTTGATCACTGGAAGGGCAAGCATGTGGACCTTTCCGCCATGCTGGAAATTCCCAAGGCGGCGACCGGCATGCCCATCCGCTGCATCGAGAAGCAACCTGATCGCATCGCCGAGCAGATTGACTGGGAATTGATCAAGATTTGCAATCCAGCCATTGAGCGAGGTGAGCGCGTTCAGCATGAGATGCCGATCTTCAACAGCAACCGCACTGTGGGAACGCTGCTGAGTTACTTCGTGACGGCCAAACATGGGGAACCCGGGCTTCCCGAAGATTGCATTGATTTGCAATTCAACGGCAGCGCTGGGCAGAGCTTTGGCGCCTTTGTCACCAAGGGATTGACGCTGCGTGTCCGTGGCGACGCCAACGACTACATTGGCAAGGGCCTTTCCGGCGGGAAAATCGTGGTGGCGCCTCCAGCCGAGGCCCGCTTCATCCCCGAGGACAATATCCTCATTGGCAATGTGGCCTTGTATGGCGCCACCGGGGGAGAAGCCTTTTTCCGCGGCATGGCCGGGGAGAGGTTTGCTGTGCGCAACAGCGGCGCCAAAACCGTGGTAGAAGGGGTAGGCGACCATGGCTGCGAGTACATGACAGGCGGGGTGGTGGTGGTCCTGGGGAAAACCGGACGCAATTTTGCTGCTGGCATGAGCGGCGGCCTGGCCTTTGTTTACGATGTGGAGGGGGACTTCCGCGAAAATTGCAACCTCGAGATGGTCGATCTGGTTCCCATAGTCGATTACAAGGACATCGCCACCATCAGCAACTTGGTAAACCGGCATGTGCTTTACACCGGGTCCACTGTGGCCAACGGCATTGTCAACGACTTCTCCACCGCGCTTTCCCATTTCAAGAAAGTGTTTCCAAAAGACTACCGGCGGGTTTTGGAACAAAAGCGGGTGGCGCAAAGGCAATGGGAACTCGTCAACGGCTAAACCTCGCGCCCTTCAAGGCAATACCAGGCAAACGCACCAGGAAGATTGGAAATTACGGTTGAGATTATGGCTGACCCACGCGGATTTTTGAACATTGAACAGCAGAAGCCGACCCCAAGGCCGGTCTTCCAGCGCATCAAAGACTACAACGAAGTTTATCAGCCTTTCCCCGAGGAGAGCATCCGGGCGCAGGCTTCTCGCTGCATGGATTGCGGCGTGCCCTTTTGCCACACCGGCTGCCCTTTGGGAAATTTGATTCCCGACTGGAATGACATGGTTCACCGCAACCGCTGGGCGGAAGCCCTGGCGGAACTGCACAGCACCAACAATTTCCCGGAATTCACTGGCAAGACCTGCCCCGCCCCCTGCGAAGCTTCCTGTGTTCTCACCATCAACACGCCTCCCGTTATAATAAAGAATATTGAACTCGCCATTGTAGATAAAGGCTGGGAAATGGGCTGGATCAAATCCGTCCCCCCGACCAGGGAATCTGGAAAGAAAGTCGCCGTTATTGGCAGCGGGCCCGCCGGCCTGGCCGCCGCTCAGCAACTTCGCCGCGCTGGCCATGCCGTTACCGTTTTCGAACGAGACGACCGCCTCGGCGGGCTTCTCATGTACGGCATCCCCGATTTTAAAATGGGAAAGTACTACATCGACCGCCGCATCCAGCAACTGGAAGGCGAAGGGGTCCGCTTCCAGACTAACGCTGAAGTCGGCCGCAATATCGACGCCCACGAACTGACCAAGAAATTCGATGCCTTCCTCCTTGCCATTGGATCCGGCCGTGCCCGCGAGCTTGATATCCCTGGCAGGGATTTGGCCGGCATCGAACTGGCCATGCCCTTTTTAACTCAGCAAAACCGCAGGTGCCTTGGGGAAAAAGTTGAAGGCAAGGAACTCACCGCAACCGGGAAGAATGTGATCATCATCGGCGGGGGCGACACTGCCGCTGACTGCCTCGGCACCAGCCACAGGCAATTGGCCAAGTCGATTCTGCAAATCGACTACAATCCGCGCCCACCGGAAAACTTGAACCCGGAAACTCCCTGGCCTCTTTGGCCAAAAATCCTGCGCTTTTCTCCCGCTCATGAAGAAGGCGGAAGGCGCGACTGGCAAATCAAAACCACCCGCTTCGTAGGCGACAAGGCTGGCAATACCAAGGAATTGCACGCCGTGCGCGTCAATCAATACTACGATGAAACCGGTGAAAGGCAGTTTGAGGAAATCCGCGGCACCGACCTGGTCTTCCCTTGCGACCTGGTGCTGATTGCCATTGGTTTTTCTGGGGCGGAACAACGCCTTCCGGCGCTGTTGGGGATCGACCTGGACACCCGGGGAAATATTGCCACGCCCAGGGGAAGCTACCAGGCTTCCCGGCCGGAAGTTTTCGCCGCTGGGGATTCTCGACGCGGGCAGTCGCTGGTCGTATGGGCCATTGCAGAAGGGCGAGAAGCGGCCAGGGAAATCGATGAATATCTCATGGGCAAACCGAGCCAGTTAAAATCCCGTGATTCATCCCTGCTGCAACTGGGCCGAAATGAAAAGCGCAAAAGCAATTAAACACTAACAGCGCCTTGCGAACCTTGAGGGTCAGCGGCCGGTTTTTTTAATACACCCGTCGGTCACCTGCACCCTTGAGGGTGCTCTGGGCTTGGCCCCACGGGCCTCGGATGATTTGCCGGGCCCGTCCCTATCCCCCCTCTCCACGCTGCGAAGCAGTGGTGGAGAAGGGTCCAAAAGAACAAATCCCGCCGCGCCTTCCGAACCGTCCGCGGCCTCCCGAAATTGCCTTTGCACTTCCATATTTTAGACATTAAATTGGTCGCGCCATCATTTCTATTTGGAGACCCATGCCATGCCTGTCCCCGCGCATCCGCCCTCGCCCGAACGCAACCTCCTCTTCGCCGGCCTCGGCCTGACCCTTGGCCTCCTGACCCGGGAAAAAATTACCCGCGCCTTCAGCGAATGGCTGCTCAATAAAACCCAG
>SHZZ01000007.1 GCA_009692005.1 Gemmataceae bacterium
GCCAGGCGGCGGGCCACATGTAAAAGCCTTTAACTTCCCGCAACTCGATCTCTTGTTCCAGTTCTTTAGCGGGGCGGAAAGCGACACCGGCGGCGTCTTCGTGAGTTAAGGGCGGGGGGGGATTCTTTATTTTGGCCCCTTCACCCCCCTTCTCCCCCACTGCTTTGCAGCGTGGAGAGGGGGAAGAATGCCAGGCTCCAGCGCGGCGATGCCGGGGGAGAAGAAAACAGCCGGGGCAATTTAAGCCGTCGGGGTCTGCGCCAGTTGGCTGGCGGCTTGTTCCGGCGGGACATGGTTGATGTAGAAACCGGTGCCCCATTCAAAGCCCGCCGTGCGAGTCAGTCGGGGAATGATTTCGATATGCCAATGATAGTGGGGCAAGTGGGGTGAATTGAGCGGCCCCGTGTGAATCATGTAGTTGTACGCTGGCTTTTCCAAGCAGATCTCCAGTTTTTTCAACACCGTCTTCAGTACCCTGGCCAGGTCATCAAGTTCATTCATCGACGCATTTTCATAATGGCTGTTGTGCTGTTTGGGAAGGATCCAGGTTTCATAAGGAAACCTGCTGGCGTAAGGGGCAATGGCCAAGAAGTGAGGCGAATCGAGAACAATCCTTTTTCCCGTTTCCATCTCCTGGTGCAAAATATCACAAAAGATGCAACGGCCACGGTAGCGGTGAAACTCCTCCGCCCCATTCATCTCCTCCTGAACATTGACCGGCACAATTGGCGTGACGATCAACTGGCTGTGCGTGTGTTCCAGCGAAGCCCCGGCCGCCTCCCCGACATTCTTGAAAATCATGCCATAAACTAGCCGCGGGTCTTTTTTCAAATCCACCAGCCGGTCGCGGTAGATCCACAACACTTCCCGAATGTTGTCTTCCGGCAAATTGGCCATGCTGACTTCATGGCACGGCGTTTCCAGAATCACCTCATGAGCGCCAATCCCGTTCATGCGGTCGTAAACCCCCTCCCCCCGCTTGTTCAATTCTCCTTCAACCTGCAGAGCGGGGTATTTGTTTGGCACAACGCGAACCCGCCAACCGGGCAGGTCGGGGTGGGAATCCCGGCTGCGGTAGGAGATGATTTCGTGCGGCGTTTTTTCCTCGCTCCCTTCGCAAAAGGGGCACAGTCCAGCGGGAGCCATCGGCTCCACGCGGTGGCCCACCGGGCGGTTGGCCCTTTCCGTGGCCACGATCACCCAACGGCCCACAATCGGGTCTTTTCTTAGCTCTGGCATTGCTGTTCTTCCACCCTCGACAGAAAGCGGACCCCGTTCGGACCCGAGGGTTAATGTAGGGAATTGGCCATCTGTAAATAAAGATCCTGATACTCGCGGGCGCTTCTTTCCCAGGACCAATCCTGCTTCATGGCGTTGATCTGGACCTGCCGCCAAGTTGCAGGGTGGTTGCGGTAAAGGCTCAAGGCCCGTTGCAAGGTCTCCACCAGGGCCTCGGGGCTGTAAGCCTGGAAACGAAAACCGGTGGCAGTGCCATTGGCCAGGGTTTTTTCCTTGGTATCGGTGACTGTGTCGGCGAGGCCACCGGTACCGCGCACCAGGGGCAAGGCTCCATAACGCATGCTGTAAAGCTGGTTCAAGCCGCTTGGTTCATAAAGGCTGGGCATGAGAAACAGGTCGGCGCCGGCCTCGATCCGGTGCGCCAGCCCCTCGTTAAAACCAAACTGCAGCGCCACCTGGGAGGGAAACTCTCGGCGCAGGTTTTCCAACGCCAAATGGTAACGCGAATCGCCTTCACCCAGCACAACAAACTGCATGCCGGTGGCCAGCAATCGGCCTCCCGCCTCGGCGATTAATTCCAGACCTTTTTGCTCCACCAGGCGCGCCACCATCCCGGCCAGCGGAGCTCGAGGATCGACTGGCAAATGAAATTCCTTTTGCAGCGCCTCCTTGCAGGCGGCCTTGCCCGGGTCAATTAGCAAAGCGTCGAAATGCGCAGGCAACTCCGGGTCGGTCGCCGGATTCCACGATTGGTAATCGATGCCATTGACAATTCCGCTCAGGTCTGCGCTGCGTTCTAGCAATACGCCCTGCAGGCCGCAGCCAAAGTAAGGCGTTTGGATTTCTTTGGCGTAGGTCGGGCTGACGGTGTTGAGGCGATCGGCAAAAACCATACCCGCCTTGAGGAAGCTCAGGCAATCGTTGAATTCCACACCCGACGGGTTGAACAGCCGCCAGTCGAGGCGGCACATATTCATGTCTTCCTTCCAGAAATTTCCCTGGTAGGCGATGTTGTGAATAGTCATCAGGGTGCGGATGCGCCGGTACTTTTCCGCCAATTCCTGGTTGTCCGCGCTGGCAAACTGTTTTTTTAAGAGCACGGGAATCAGGCCGGTTTGCCAATCGTTGCAGTGCAGCACCTCGGGCCAGAAGTTGAGCAAGGGCAGCGCCTGTAACACCGCCCTGCAAAAGAAAAGGTAGCGGGCGGAATTGTCGGGGTAATCTTTTTTCCAACCGTCGGATGAAGCAAACTGGTAGATGCCGCGGCCGAATGCGGCATTGTCCCGTTCAAACAAGGCTGGGTTTTCAATGAGGTAAACGGGAACCTGAGAACCTGGGATTTTCGCCTGCTGGATCCCGCCTTCAACCCACTCGTCGCCAACGAGCACGCGCAGACGGTGCGGCGTGGCCTGCAAAGCCACTTTCTGCCGAACACTATTGTAAAGGGGGAGGAAAACCGCCGCCTGGTGCCCCAGTTTTTCCAAAGCCGGGGGCAGGGAACCCACCACATCGGCCAGGCCGCCTGTCTTGGCAAAACCGACCACTTCCGACGATGCCAGCGCGATCCGCATGAAACCGCTCTTCCTTTAACTCTTCGACCCGTTCATTGTGGAGTTTATGAATTCCTTGCCCCGGACCCATAGTGGGAATGCCCCCGAGGCCAGAGAAACCGCCGTTGGCGACCACGCAAGCGCCCTACCCGTTGCCCGCCCGGGGAAATCTGCCCGGCCATGGTCCTTTGAATGAACCCCTCCCAGTAATAAGATAGAGTTGCTGTCATTGATGGAGGGAACCCCTTGGGTAAGAAAGTTCTCCTCGCCATGTCGGGCGGGGTGGATAGTTCTGTTTGCGCCAAACTTCTTCTCGAACAAGGTTTCGAGGTGTTGGGAGTTTTCATGCGCACGGGGGTGCATCCTGGGCATGGCGACCGGCCGGAAAGGAAAAAAGGGTGCTGCAGCGCCTTGGATGCCAACGATGCCCGGCGGGTTGCCGACCGCTTCGACATCCCCTTCCACGCCCTCGATTTTGAAGCCGAGTTTTCCAAAATCATGGATTATTTCGCCCTGGAGTACCTGGCCGGCCGGACCCCAAACCCCTGCGTGGTTTGCAACAATTGGCTGAAGTTCGGCCAGCTTTGGTCCCATGGGCAAATGCTCGGCGTTGATTACATTGCCACCGGACATTACGCTCGCATTGAACATGCCGACGGGGAACCCCGCTTGCTTCGAGCCGTCGACCCCGACAAGGATCAATCGTATGTGCTGCATGGGTTGAACAAGGAAGTCTTGGATAAAACCCTTTTCCCCCTGGGTGGAATGAAGAAGGAACAGGTGCGCAAGATTGCGGCCGAGGCCGGGCTGGCTGTCGCCAGTAAACCCGATAGCGTGGAAATCTGCTTTGTTCCCGATGGCGACCACGCCCGCATGGTCAAGCAGAGGTTCCCCGGCAAATCCGCCCCGGGGAACATTGTCGATGAACAAGGCGCCGTGCTGGCAAGCCATGATGGAATCGAAAAGTTCACCATCGGGCAAAGAAAAGGCTTGGGTTTTTCCGCCGGAGAAAGGCGCTATGTCCTCAACATTCTTCCGGGGGAAAACCAGGTGGTAGTTGGCGAACGCCAAGGGCTTTTGGCGCAGGGCTTACTGGCAGAAAAAGTCAACTGGCTGGCAGCTTTTCCACAAGAGGAAAATATTACCTGTCAGATTCAAATCCGCTATCGGCACCAGGCAGCCAAGGGTGAGGTTAGACGGTTCTCCGACGGCAGAGTTGAAGCCTATTTTGCCGAGGCACAGCCAGCGGTCACGCCGGGCCAGGCAGCGGTCTTTTACCAGGGCGACCAAGTCTTGGGCGGAGGCTGGATCGTTAAGCCCATTCGCCGGGCTAGCCTAACCCAAGAAAAGGCGGCCCTGGCCTAAGCCAAAGGCCATGGGCTGGGAACCTGGGGCCCGGGCAACGGTTATGCCGCCGGCAATCTTACATTTCGTCTCCCAAACACTTGCATTCTCAAGAACTTCCATTTAGATTGACTTTATTGGCGGGGAGTTTGATGTTCCCTTTCCCTAAACAGGGCCAAAGGGGCGAGTTTCCTGCCATTGGGTGTGGAGGCCTATATTCCCTGATTCCATTCATCTCCTTGTTGTTCATCTAGCACTAGGGAAAAGGGAATTGAACGAAATTAGTGGCCATGGCCGACCCGGTCTTGGCATAGCAAGGAGAGGCTGAATCCATGAGCGCTTATTACACCACTCAGGGAAGCCGAAATATGTTGATTGCCATCGCCAGCGACCACCGTGGCTTTCAGGCCAAAAGACGGGTTATTACTCAGCTCACGGGCATGGGTTACGAGATCCAGGATTTCGGCCCGCATAATCAAGAGTGCGTGGACTACCCCGACTACGCTTTTGAAGTGGCCACTGTTGTGGCCTCCTCCGGGGCCGAACGAGGCATCCTGATTTGCGGCACGGGCATCGGCATGTGCATTGCTGCCAACAAAGTCATTGGCATTCGCGCCGCCCCCTGCCACGACAGCATTACCGCCGAAATGAGCCGCCGCCACAATGACGCCAATGTCCTGTGCCTTTCTGCTGATTTTCTTGGCGAGCAATTGATCGAGCGCATGGTGCAAATCTGGATGGAGACCCCATTCGAAAGAGGCCGCCATGCCCGCCGGGTGGAAAAGATCCACGATTTCGAATCCGGTTTTCGCGAGATGCTGCCCAAGCTCGAGCGCACCAAGGAATAGCCCCCTGGTCGGTGATTCAATTCTGCACTTCCCGCAAGGGGAAAAAAACGAGTCCGACTTTTTCCTCCCTCTCCACGCTGCGAAGCAGTGGGGGAGAGGGATTGAGGGTGAGGGGACCAAAGTGAAAGCAGTTTAAACCCGTCGCCCAAGCTTGCACCCTTGAGGGTGCTTGGCCCCTTGGGGCCTTGCACGACGATGCAAGCTTGAACACCTTTGCGGCCTCGGTGAGAGGTTTGTTCTTCGCTGGGATCGCCGCGCAGAGAGCGCGGCTTTTTCTTTTGCCAGGCTTGAGCCTGGCGTTCCCAGGGGAAAAGACGGGCCCGTTGGGCCTCCGGAAAGAGAAGACATCCCGGTTAGGGATTGTTACTCGGCAAGTAATTCAAAGTGTAATAGGCTTCCGGGTGAAGCAGCGGCAATCCGGCCTCGGATCGCACCCCCGCCGACACCAATTCATGAATGTGCCCAGCAACAGGTTTATCAATCACCAGCCGCACTGATTTCTTATCCGCGCCAACCGTGGCCGAAACAACATTGGGATAAGTGAAGTCCACCTCCGGGCTGCCATAGGCGGCCTGGTAAATGTAACAGTAAGTGGAAATCTTGTAGGAAGCCAAGTCGGCCGCGGTCTTCGGATCCACCGTCTGAGTGAAAGTGAGATCGAAGCCGTCTGACCTGGCTTTCATTTCGTGAACTTCAAAAGGAACTTTGCCAGTCCAGTCGAGGCGCTCCAGGGCAAAGGGTTTGTTGCCATGCGAGCCCCAGCCGCGGTTGGTTCCTCCCACAAACAAATGTCCCGACTTGGAGAAAAGAATTGGCACATTGCCGGAGCCGAATCCCTTTCTAAAAGGGATGCAAGCGCCCTGGTAACGGCCATTCACTTTTTCCAAACAGACGCGCATGACTGTGCTGTTTGTCTGGTCGGCGACAAAGAGCTGATTTTGGAAAGGCCCGAACTTGCCTCCGGAGGAGTCGAAATCGATGCCGCTGGCGGACTGGCCCATTTTTTTGTAAGGGAAGTAAATCGCCGGGGGCATCAATTGCGGAATGCGCGCGGCCTCAACCATCATGCGGGAATTGCTTTTTGGAGTTTCGGGCCGTTTCCCAAGGATGCTGCTCTCCTTGGCTTCCTCGAACCAGCGGTTGCCATCGGGATGTCCTTGAAAGGAACCGGGTAGCAAGTGTTTCAGACTGCTGGTGCCGTTCCATGGCCCCTGGTTATCGGTGTAGAAACAGTCGCCTGCGGAGTTGAATCCGATGCCTCCCGGCGAGCGAATGCCGCTGCAGGTGGGAATGAGTTTCCCCTCGGGGGTGACGCGCACGCACCAGCCGCGGTATTTGCAATTACTGTTGAAGGAACCGGTCAGGCAAAGAACGATCCAAATATTCCCTTCTTTGTCGAAGTGGCTGCCGAAGGCGTACTCGTGGTAGTCACCGGTGATTTCCCAGGCATCATTGACGGTTTCGATTTTGTCGGCCTTGCCGGCGCCTTTGCTGTCTTTCAACCGTGAAAGCTCGCCGCGCTGCGTGGCGTAGACCCAGTCATCTTTCAAGGCCAGGCCGAGCACCTCGTGCAAGCCATGGGCATAGCGCGTCCACTTGGCGTCCTTGGCCAGGTCAGCGGCAAAGGGGTTTTCAACTGTCCAGATCTCGCCGCGACGAGAACTTACCATCAGCTTGCCATCGGGAGTCAGCGCCATCCCGCCCGGTTCCAGCACCACATCCTTGGGGAACTCGAACTTCACGATCTTGTAGTAATCCTCTTCCTTGGGAAGAGGGTCTGCGGCACGGGACACCCCGGCAAAAGCCACCAGCGCCAAACCAACCATGCATGCGTTGCGAATCATGTTTCATCCCGTATAAAGGCCAATCACCAGGAAAATTCCTGCACGAGTTTTGCCTGCCCTTTTTCAAATAAAACAGGGGCTAGAAGTTCCTTTTTGCCATTCATTTCACGCACCAGCGCGCCCTGCACCCGCACCTTGATTTCCCCATCGACCGAGAACCAGCCGTCTTTGAGTTCCTCGATTTTGTTCCCAACTGCGGCCCGCAGGTAAAACGCCGACGGCGGTTTCACGCAGCTCAAGGATAAAGTCCGGGTGAATCCCCCTTCTTTATTGGTGGAGGGAATTAAGGAATCGTTGACGGCGACATCGCCGACACGGTATTGAAAGGCGGGACGGCCCAAGGCGTCAATTTCGTAACCGAGAAACTGCCCGGCTTGCTCTCGAACTGGGTTCGGCCAGGCATCCTTCAGACCGGCCAGCACGGCCAAATTCGGCCCGGCAGGCAGCGAGACAACATTGTCTCCCAGCGGCGCCTGGAAGCCGACTCCACGATCGCGCCAATGTTTCCCCGCATCAATAAAGCCACCCTGCCAGATCAGGGCCAGCCTAAGGTGATTGGCATCGAAGGCCAGGTTTACCTTTTCCGGGTAACCGACGCCAATGGCCCTCGCCCCGGCGCCCTCGATGAAGTTGCGGTAAATGATTGGTTCTTTTCCCGGCACCAACGGGATCGCATCGCGGGTCAATCCCTCGGGCGCCGAGGCCTTGCTACCCGCGCTCAGGTAAACATAGATCCCTTCAATCTGCTTTAAGGTGCTGCCTTCCAAGACATCGTTGAAGAAGGTTTTGCCCATGGGCCAGGGGGCGGGCATGCGCGTGCCAGCGCGGAAAACCTGCGGGTCGAGCATGTAGCGTTGGAACCAGTCATGCTTCAACCGTTGAGGCATGGTGGTCAGGTCCATCGCCTGGATGCCTTCTGCTTTTTGATTGTTGAATGTGTGGCACTTGATGCAACCCAGCGCTTTCGACCCGACCAAAAAGCGGGCGGAACTGCGGACCTTGGAGGCAGGGTCGGCAAAAGTAATGGGATCCACGGCCGGCAGCGGGTCGGACTGAGCCAGTCCCTTCACCAGATGGTTGACATTGCCAGAGCCATATTTCGGCATGCGCGTGAACATGTAAGGCCGGGCCTTCGTTCCCTGGTCCAGCACTTGCTTCAGCCAGGCCTCGTTCAATTTCGCCCCAACCCCGGTGAGGTGCGGAGGCACCCTACCCTCATCCCCCATTTCCGGCTGGTTGGAAAGGAAGAACGATAAACGAGACTCTTCCGCCCCCCCCACTTTGTCCCGCTGATGACAGGCGTAACAATTGAGCGACAAGAAAGTGTGGTTCACTTGCTGCGAGGCGCTGGGCATAGCCGGATTGGACGCAAGCTTTTGCAATGCTGAGGCGATCGACTTTCGTTGTTGATCATCGAGGGAGAAATCGGGCGCTTTGCCCAAAGGTTTTTCCGCCAGACAGCCCTGGCCCGGCCGCATTTTCAGCAGCGCCGGCCCCTTCACTGTGCCGACCACTTTCTTGTTCCCGTTGGTTAACGAATGACAATTCGCGCAACCCGCCGAAGCGAACAACGCCTTGCCTTTTTCCGCCAGTTGCGCATCGGGGCGATACCCTTCCACCGCTTTTTCCTTTTCTTTTATCGGCTCGGCGCTGGCTTCCGCGGACTTCTCGCCCGGTTGGCAAAGCCCGCTCAGCGCCTGGCGGTCCATGCGCTTTCCTTCGATTTCCACATTCAAGGAAAACTCGCCTCCACCGTTGAATACGCCGACCACCACCTGGTGTTCGCCCTTGAACAGCTCGACGCTTTTCGTCACCGATTGGTGCGGGTGAACGCCATCGTTGTCGATCACCAACTTGCCATCGATCCACAACTTTGAGCCGTCGTCGCTGCCGAGGTGAAAGGTGTAAGTCCCGGCGGCGGGAAGCTTGAACCAGCCTTCAAAGCGCAGTGCGCTGTTGTTTTCCCGGCTGGCGGCCTCAACATCAAACCCGGGGGAGAACCCCTGGTTTACAGGCTTCAACTTGGCAAAGTCTGGAAGTTTGTCCCAGGTACCTTCAAAGGATTTGAATTTCAAGGCTTTGGCCTGCAGCGCACCTTTGGCGCCCTGCAACAAATAGGAAGCCACTGCCTTGGTTTCCTTGTTGTCTTTCAACACGGCTGGCATCCGCCCTGACGGCCGGACCTGGTGGGGGTTTTCCAAAAAGGAGGAGAGCGAGGTGAAAGTGTATTTGTTTTCCAACGGGCCCAGAGGAACCGACCCGGGAATTTTTTGCGACTCTTTCCCCGCAGCGTCGCGCGGATTGTGGCAGGCCAGGCAGCCTGATTGCGCAAAGAGGGTGCGCCCCGTGGCAATCTGCTTCACTTCAATAGGCGAGTTCACTGGCGGACCGCCCTGGCTGGCCAGGTAATGCGTCAGCGCCAGGACGGCCTCTTTTTTCTCCTGGGGAGAAAGCCCGGCAAACAGTTCGGGCATGGTCGATCCTGGTTTTTTTTCATGCGGGTTTTCCAGAAACGCCTGCAAGTATTCCGGCTGAACCCGGCTGCCGACCTTGTCCAGCACCGGCGCCAGTTTCGGCGTGAGAAGCCCCTGGGTGACACCCTCGGCGGCATGACAACTGGTGCAATTGAGTTCCCCCAGCAAAACCAATCCCAGACCACCCGCGGCGATGGGATCTTTGGCAAACCGCTCAAAGGCGGGAACCACCGGCCTGGCGGGGGTATCCGCTCCCGGCAAGGGGAGGGCCATCAACAATAGGAATGCCAAGGCAAGGGAGGATGATAATCGCGCCATGATCGGGGTTTCAACATTCCAGAGGATGGATAAAGCAGGGAGCCGATTAGGAGAGTCTATCAACAGCGTAAAAGCAAGGGAAGGAGTTTTTCTCACACGGAAAAAATATGCGTCGCTGACGCTGCAGTCTGGTAGGGAAGTTAAACCCACTAATCATCGTTGCGGATGTTGGAAAAGGGCCGGGAGTGGCTGGGGCCAAGGACATGGTCATGCGGATGCTTCCCCGCCCGCACCTGGCCATCCTGGTTGAGAAAAATGTCGTCGCCCTCGTATTTCCTCGCGGACAGCCAGCTCACATGCCCGCCGATGAAGAGCGTGTTCTGTCCTTTCCCGCCATGGTTCATGGAATTCTTCCCCGGGTTGACTCCGGCCTTGTCTGCCATGATCGGGCGGAG
The DNA here is from genome assembly GCA_009692005.1 of Gemmataceae bacterium. Lineage (GTDB taxonomy): Bacteria > Planctomycetota > Planctomycetia > Gemmatales > Gemmataceae > SHZZ01. The sequence goes on from SHZZ01000007.1 coordinate 10,013, forward strand.
GTCGCCGGAATCCTTGGTCAGCCCTTTCAACTCGCCATTTTCCACATAGCCCAGGGTGTAGGCGTAATCCCCCGCCGCTTCACGCGTGTGCAGATGATAGGCATCCTTGTCTTCCTGTTGATACAAAGCGGCGAGTTGATCAGCCTGCAAACCGCTGGCGGGTGTGCGGGTGTTGCCCGGGCAAGTGACGGAATGTTTTTCTCCCAGCAAGCCACGCTGGCGCAGGGTCGAGACAAAGGCGCCGGCGAAGCTGTGCGGCCCTTCGGCTTGCACCTTGGGAAATTCCCCACTGGGTTGCAGCGCCGAGTAATGCTGCAAAGACTTCCCGTAATGCGCAAGGTTCAGGGCGCAGGCTTTCTTTTCAGCCTCGGCGCGAGCCGTATGCAGCCAGGGAGTGAGAATTCCACCGACCAGGATCAGCAAGCTGGCCGCCAAGAGCAAGTCCCTGCGCTTGAGGGAGCTAGAGCTGCCCCAGGCGCTTTGGTTGCGCAGGCGCGGCGCCATGGGTATCGTGCGGGTCAGGGTGGCCTTGGCCCGCTGGATGGTTTTTCTTCCCAGGCCCGAGGAAGGCAAGGGAGCCTCTCGGTCGAGCGACAGCGGTTTCAGCAGTTGTTGAATTTGATCGAGTTCATGGCGAAGGGCGATGTCGCTGGCGAGGCGTGATTCCATCACTCCCGCTTCCGAAGGGCTCAGGAGGTTCATGGCGTAACGAAGGGTCTGGTCGTCCACTGTTAACCTCCAGCAAGTTCTTTCGAGAGGCCCCAAGCCTCTTGAAGTTTGGCCATGGCTGTGTGCAGCCTCGATTTCACCGTTCCCAGGGGAATGCCGAGAACCTCGGCAATGTCCTGGTATTTCATCTCCTGAAAATACGCCAGCAGGACAACTTGGCGGAGGAAATCGGGAAGCTTGTCGACCGTATTACGCACCCGCGCCCTTTCCTCTTCAACCTCGCTTTGGGCCTGAGGAGTGATTCCAGGCCCCACCTGGTTTTCTAAAAGGCTGGTCTCCTTCCCGTCCTCTCCGCCGCGGTCCTGATCCAGGCTGGTCATGGCCCGACGCTTCACTTTGCGCGTGGCATCAATGGCCTGGTTAGTGGCGATGGCGTAAAGCCAGGGACGGAAAGGCTTGCCTTCCTCAAATTGAGAAGCCTTTTGAAAAACCACCAGGAAGGTGTTTTGGAAAACATCCTCCGCCAAGGTTTTGTCACGCAGATACCGGGCAAGGTATCCGTAAAGTTCACCCTCGTACCGGTAGACCAGGCTTTCAAAAGCGCTGGTATTACCCGCGCGGAATAGGCGGATCAATTCCTCATCGGTTCTTTCAGCCTTTGCGGAATCGTTCCTGGCCTGCTCCATTCTTGTCTACGCCCCCTGACCGGAAAAGGTTCGCCAGAATTAGGAAAAAGTTGTCTTTCTCAGCTCAAGTGTGGAATTGCCACAACTCCTTTTTGTAACATCATTTCTGGACTCTTGGAAGAAGCGGTTTGACCTTGCCGCCTTCCAATTGCGCCAGAATTTTCAAATGGGGCGTCCCCGGCCCGCCTCCGATGGCATCGGCGTAGACGATCTCCTCCCACGGCTTGGTGAAATTGAAACTTTGATAAATGGTAGCGGCCAGCTTGGGTAAAAACGGCTTCAGCAGGATCGACCCCGCTCGCAATGCCTCCACCAGGTGCGCCAACACCACCTTCGCTTTTTCCCGGTCGGCCTTTACCAGCGACCACGGCGCGGTCCGCTCGGCGTACTGATTGGCAGGGTCGAGCACCTTCATCCACAGTTTCTGCAGTGCCAAGTTGTACTGGCAGGATTCCACATGCAGGGCAATTTCCTTCACCGTGGCCTCCAGGGATCCGGATTCATAAAGGGAACCGATGCCGCTGGTTCCCACTTCGCCCAGGTCGCCTTCGTAATTTTTCCCAATCAGGCCGACCACCCGGCTGTAGAGGTTTCCCAGGTTGTTGGCCAGGTCGGAATTGTAAAGATCGACGAACCGCTGGAGGCTGAATTCCCCGTCGCCGGGGAAGGGGCATTCCCGCAGGAAGTAGTAGCGGAAGGCTTCCGCACTGAAACGGGTGATGATGTCCATCGGCTCGACCACATTCCCCAGTGACTTGCTGATTTTTTGCACATCGCCAGTTTCTTCATTCTTGACATAGACAAAGCCATGGCCAAACACTCTCTTGGGCGGTTCGATGTCGGCAGCGAAGCACATGGCCGGCCAGAGCGCGCAATGGAAACGCGTGATGTCCTTGCCAATGACATGCAGCGCCGCCGGCCACCACTGGCGGAAGCGCTCATTGTCGCTGCCGTAGCCGATCGCAGTTATGTAGTTCAATAGCGCGTCGAACCAGACATAAATGGTGTACCCCTGGTCAAAGGGAACCGGGATGCCCCAGGCCTGGCCAGAGCGGGTGATGTTGACATCGCGCAATTCCGTCTGCACCAGGCTGACGATCTCATTGCGGCGGCTTTCCGGCTGGATGAAATCCGGATTGGCTTCGTAAAACTCCAGAAGCTTCTCGCGAAACTTTGACAGGGCAAAGTAATAGCAGGGCTCCGACCGCCGGATGGCCGGAGCTTTGTGGCTGGGACAGTGCTTGTTCTCGTCCAGTTCCTTCTCGGTTTTGAAAGCTTCGCAGCCCTCGCAATACCAGCCCTCGTACTGCTGCTGGTAAATATGTCCGGCGTCGAACACTTTCTGAATGAAATCCTTGCAGCCCTTGTGGTGCCTGGGCTCGCTGGTCTGAATGAAGTCATCGAAGCTGATGTCCAGTGCGCGCCAGACTTCTTTAAACTGCCTGGCCATGTCGTCGCAGTATTCTTGCGGCTGCTGGCCGAGTTCTTGCGCCCGCCGGGCCACTTTGATCGTGTTTTCATCATTGCCCATGAGGAAAAAAACTTCAAAGCCGTGCATGCGGCGGTAGCGGGCCTGGACATCGGCGCCGATTTTCTCGAAGGCCGTGCCGATGTGCGGCCTGCTGTTGGGGTAATCAATGGCGGTGGTGAGGAAAAAGCGAGGTTTCATGCTGCATCCGTTTTTTTTACGCGGGAGAATCGCCATGGCTTTTTTAGAGGATTCAAGGCCAGAAAGTGAGCGGCCTTGAGGATTTTCCTAATCGTTTTAGGTCCAGGACCAGAATGCCACCGTTCCAGGCAAGGGCCCTGCCAACAAGAAGGCTATAACGGCCCCTCGCCAAAAAATTGGTCTTTTCTACCCTGCCATGCTAAGCTCCCGTTTTCCTTCCGGAGCAGAGCGTGGAATTCCACAACAAAATGGGTTTAGGCGCCGGGCCAATTGCAGGGCTGATGACGGGCGAGGACACGGCCCGGCAGGTGGAAGTGATTCGCGCGGCAGTTGAAAACGGGTTCGAGTGGATCGATACCGCCGCCGGGTATGGCAGCGGAAAATCGGAAACCGCCATTGGCCGCGCCCTTCAAGCGCTCAGCTTTCCCAAGGTTCAGGTGGCGACCAAGTTCCGCCTCAATTCCCCGGTCTCCGCCAACCCTTATCCCATAATCCGCGATTCGCTTTTGGCCAGCCTCGGCCGCTTGAAGCTCCCCAATTGTGAACTCCTCTACTTGCATAACGCCATCACGAAAAGTGAAGGAGACATTCCCTCATCGCTGGCTGTTGAGGATATTCTGCGCCCGGACGGTGTGCTGCAGGCCATGTGCCAATTGAAACAAGAAGGGCTGGCCCGCAATTTGGCCCTGACCGCGACCGGCGACCCCGAGTGCAATTTGCGAGTATTGACCACGGGAAAGATTAACGCCATCCAGATTCCGTACCACCTGCTTAACCCCAGCGCGGGAATGAGCGTTCCCCCCGGTGTGGTGGAATTTGATTATGGGGAACAGATTCCCCAGGCCAAGAAGCTGGGAGTGCGGGTCTTTGCCATCAGGGTTCTGGCGGGGGGGGCTCTGGCCATGCTGAAACCCAGCCAGCACACCATGACCACGCCCTATTTCCCCCTCGATCTTTTCCGCAAGGACACCTTCCGCGGCGGACGCTTGCGCTCCTTGCTGCCCAAGGGAATGGAACTCCAAGAAGCGGCGATCCGCTTCGCTCTAAGCAACCCGGACATCGACTGCGTGCTGGCCGGCCTGGGGACGGTTGAAGAGGTAAAAGACCTGGCTCGCTTCGCCTCACTCGATCCTTTGGATGAGGAACTCAAGGGAAAACTTCTCGAAAAAGCCCTCAGCAAGCCCTTGAAGGAAAAGGCATGAATCCTTCAGGCGCCGGGCTGCCCGGCAGCAAGCGAATCCTGGTCTTCCTCTCTGGCTTCCTGGCCTGGATGGGGGCGGGAATGCAAATCTCGCTCTTCCCACTGATCAGCCGTACCGCGCTTCTGGACCTTTTCAGCAGTATTGCTGACAAGGACCTGAAGGAAAAACAGGTGGCGATGTGGTTCTCCTGGTATGTCTGCGCCTTTCTTTTTGGGGCGGCGCTGGGCGGCTGGGTGTTCGGCGCTTTGGGGGACCGACTGGGAAGAAAGCGGGCCCTCGGCTGGAGCGTGATGGTTTATTCCCTCGGAACGGGAGTTCTCTGGTGGTTGAGCGACCCTATTTGGATCGCAGTGGCGCGATTCATCGCCTGCCTGGGCGTGGGGGGCGCCTGGCCCAACGCCGTGGCGCTTGTCAGCGAGGCCTTGCCCAATGTATCCAAGCCCTGGCTGGCGGGGTGGCTGGGCGCGGCGGCGAATTTCGGCTTCGTTCTCCTCGGCCTGATCGCCTGGAAATTCCCCGTGACGCCAGATTCGTGGCGCTGGATTTTGCTCGTGGCCGCCTCACCCGCCCTGCTCGGTGTATTCATCCTGGCTCTGGCGCCCGAGTCACCTGCCTGGCTGGCTTGCAGAGGGGAGAAGGGGAAAGGCAGCGGCCAACAGGTATCTGTTTGGCGGCAGCCGCTACTGACTTGCACTCTTTTGGGGATTGCTCTGGGAGCGGTGCCCACGGTTGGCACGGCGGTGAGCGCTTCCTGGCTGATTCCATGGGCAGACCAGGCGGCGGAGAAAAAAGGCCTCAGCGAAAAAAAAGCCCCCGATCCTTCCGTCAAAGCCTGGACTCAGGTGACGCGTTCCACCGGCGCCATTGCAGGCAGCCTGCTCGGCGGTTGGATCGCCAGCCTGATCGGACGAAGGCTGACTTATTTTCTCATCAGCTTAATATCGCTGGCCATCAGCGAATCGATCTTCCTGTTTCTCGAGCCGTCTCATCCCTGGTTCGGGACTTTTGTATTTCTCATGGGGTTGGCCGGGGTAACCTATTTCGGCTGGCTGCCTCTTTATCTGCCGGAGTTGTTTCCCACGGCGGCGCGGGCCCTGGGGATTGGCGTGTCGTTTAATTTTGGCCGCATCGCAGCCGGATTCTTCGCCCTCGGGTCGATGGCGTTGGTAGCATGGTTTGGGGGCAACTACGCCCGCATCGGCCAGGTCACCAGCCTGGTCTTCGCCCTGGGAATGCTTATTATCCTCTTCGCACCAGACACCTCCAAAACCCGGGAATTAACATGAAGCCGGCTATCGGGTGCATTGGGTTGGGGTTGCTGGGCGACGCGCTGGCCGAGCGGCTGTTAGAATCCGGTTATTCCTTGTCGGGCTTCGACCTTTCCGCCGCCAGGTTGCGCGAGTTTGCAACCCATGGCGGCCAACCCCAATCCCATTGGTCTGAAGTGGTCCGCCAAGCCCAAGTCTTGATCCTTTCCCTTCCCGATGGAACGGTGGTCGATCAGGTTCTTCAGGAAATGGCCGCCGAATTGAAACCTCCCTTGGCGATTATTGACACCACCACGGGTGACCCGCAAGGGGCTCAGGCTCGCGGAGAAAAATTGGCCCTGATGAATGTCGCTTACCTCGACGCCACCGTGGCGGGCTCGAGCGAATTAGCGCGAAAGGGCGAAGCGATTCTCCTGGTTGGCTCTCGCGAGGGCGATTATCTGCGCATGAAACCGGTGTTCGACACCCTGGCAAAAAGTCATTTCCTGTTGGGGGCCTGGGGCGCGGGGAGCAAGATGAAGCTGGTGCACAACCTGGCTCTGGGTTTGCACCGGGCCGTGTTGGCAGAGGCGCTCACCTTGGCGCGCGGTCTGGGAATCCAGCAGGAGCTGGCGTTGGAAGTGCTCATGGCCAGCCCCGCGGCTTCCGCAGCCATGCCGACCAAGGGATTCAAAATGATCCGCAGGGAATTTACTCCCCAGGCTCGTTTGAAACAGCATTTGAAGGATGTGCACCTGATCCTTGAAGCCGGGGCCCGGTCGGGAATTGCCCTCCCCCTTTCCGATCTTCATCGGAAGATCCTGGATCAACTGGTGAAGGCAGGGTTTGGCGATTTCGACAATGCAGCAATCATTGAAGCGTGGAACCAGTCGGCCAGTAAGGGTAACTAATGAGATAGATCCTGTTCCCGCCCTGAAGGGGCGGGGCTGCGTTTGGGCAAATTGTGGTGGCAAAAAAAAAGCACTTGACGGCGGTGAAGGGTGGCCTAGAATTGGGTCATGATGATTTTGAGACTCAGTCTCATTTAAAAAGGTGTCCGCATGATTTCCCGCAAAGCCTTCACCCTTATTGAGCTATTAGTAGTCATCGCCATCATTGCCATCCTTATCGGTTTGCTATTGCCAGCGGTGCAAAAAGTCCGCGAGGCCGCCGCCCGCATGTCTTGCTCCAACAACCTGCGCCAGATTGGGTTGGCCTTGCACAATCACCAAGCCACCTTTGAGTACTTTCCCGTGGCCGGGGCTTACCCCATTGCCACCGCCCCTTCCACCCGCACCGCCAAGTCCTGGTCGGTTCTCGCCCGCCTGCTCCCCTTTGTCGAACAGGAAAACCTGCAGCGAGCCATTGATTGGAATACCGCCTACGACCTACAACCCAATGTGTGCAAGCAGCGGATATCCATTTTTCTTTGCCCAAGCGATCCGAAAATTGCGCCGCGCATCAGCCCCACCCTGACCCATTACCCTTTGAACTACGCTGCCAGCATGGGTTCCTGGATGGTTTTCGATCCCAACCCAGCTTCCTTTGATGGCAAAGGTGGTGATGGCGCTTTCGCCGTCGGGCAAAAAGTCCGCATCAATGAATTCATCGATGGCACCAGCCAGACAATTGGCTTCGCTGAGGTGAAAAGCTACACCTCTTACCTGCGCGACGGAGGCAACCCCTCCGCAATTAACTCAGCCATTCCTACCACCGTGGCCCAAGTAGCCGGTTACCCCGGGAATTTTACTCTTGAAACAGGCCATACTGAATGGGTTGATGCCCGAGTTCACCAAACCGGCTTCACTACCACTTTTCCACCCAACACCAATGTCCCCTACACCAATGCCGGCACGGTCCACGACATCGACTTCAATTCCATGCGTGAAGGGAACGCCAACAACCGCATCACTTACGCCGCGGTGACGGCTCGAAGTTACCACTCGGGCGTGGTCAACGCGGTGTTCATGGACGGGTCGGTGCGGAGCATTCAGAATTCAATTGACTTGAATAGCTGGCGGGCCTTGGGAACGCGCTCGGGCGGCGACCTGGGGCAGGTTCCCTAATCTCCCGCCGGTTGTTCCCGCCCCCCGACTTATTTCTTCGGATTGAGCGCGTCTTCCAGCGTTTTCTTCACCAGCTCTTCGTGGATCTTTTGCAGCAAGTCGAACTGCTTGCGCTCTTCATCCTCGATGGCTCTGAGGATGGCCACCAGTTTGTTGATGTCGGTCAGGGTGCCCATGGCGGCCAGAACTTCATCAATGGCCTGGATCAATTTGCGGTATTGGCCGCGGGTGGCTTGCAGCGCCGTGGACGAGGCCTGAACGCGGGCCGGCAGCGCCAGCCCCATGTTCTCCAGCGCCTCTTGAAAGCGGATGACTTCCCTGCCGGTGGCAGGAAATTCCACCGCGGTGATCAGGCGCAGCGGCTCGAAAATCGTTTCCTGCACCCGCTTGATCCGTTCGGAATCGACCCTGTTCAACCGCAATTCCTTGAGGATTCTACTGTAGGCTTCCTGCACCTCCTGGGTGGAAGTCAACCGGGTTTCCAGCGAACGGGTCAATTCCTCGCAACGGGCCACCAGCGGACCTAGTTGCTCAACCTTGACCGATCCCTGAGCCAGATCCAGGGAAGAAAGCCCCAGGCGGGCCTCGGCTTCCAGCAACTGCCCCTTGACCTGCTCCAGCGCGACTTTCAGCTTCTCTTCCTCTCGGCCGATTTCCGCCAGCAGTTCCTGTTCCCCCACGATCATAAAAAGGAAGCGGTCTTTGCTGGTGGACAGGCTTGGTCCGGTTTCGATGTCATGGTCAAGCGCCTCGAGCCAGAGTTCCATTTTGTAACGCGGCTGATGCGTGTTGGCAGAAAAGGGCAGGGCAAGGGCAAGTTTCCAAACCGGAAAATCGCTGGACGGCTCGTCATCCTGGCGATCAAAAGTGTCGGGTAGGACCTGGTAGGCCCGAACCACGGGCCGCCGCTGCGACAGTTTCAGAGGCTTCTCCAAGTTTTGCAGGATGGTTGACAAGGGCTGGAACTCGCCTGGGGTCGACTGCAACAACTTGTGGAACCCTGCCAGAGGAAAGTGGCGGGTTTCGACAGCCGGTTTTTCCGGCTTCTTGCTGGGCAGCACCGCGCCGAGGAATGCCGTGGTTCGCCAGTGGGCTCCCGGCAGCGGGACTATCTGGGCGATGGCGGAAATCTGGAACAGAACCGCCACATCGATCGTCTCGGTCTCGGCTTTTTTCACCTGGACGGCGTAGCGCACTTCACCCAGGCCGTGGCCATCGGTGGCATGGCCGCGGAAGGGAATGCGGGCCAGGGCTGTGACCATCAGACCGTCTTTGGTTCTGCGGGGTGCATCGGGTTCCAGATCAGCCGTGGGCGGGTCGTCGCCATTGGGCTTGAAGGACACGCCGCGCCTACCCATCACTCCTTCCTCATCCTCGTATTCAAGGTAAAAGTTCATTTCCTCGCGGAGGTTCTCCACTTCGAAAGTGAAAGAGCGCTTGTCGAGAAGTTTGGGGTTCACTTTCGGGAACTTGGCTCCGGTCTTGGTCACGGCGCGCACGACGGCGATGTCCATGTCGGATTCAGATCGAATCTTGGCCGAGCTGCCCTCGGGCATCGATAAACGACTCATGTCCGATCCAGGCTGCAGCATATCTTGCGCTTCAAAGCTTTGGCGTTTGCCCTTGAGAGCGGCAGCGGACTCGCCCGCCAGCGGCCGGTGGTAAAGGTAAGCGGGATGCAGTTCTTCAGCCATCATGCGTGTCAGCATCGGCGGAGGAACGAGGATAATCTTCCGGGCGCGGGTGCGATAGTCGGCCGCTTCCGCCGTGAATTCCACCGATTCTCTGAGGTCGGCCAGTTGCGTGGAGAATTCGTTTTCCGCCCCGCGCTGCAGCGTGACCAGGTTGCTGGTGCTGGCGCCCCAGTAGCGGACGATCACGGTTTCCGGGACAGAAAGGTAGCGAAAACTGCGGCGGTAAAGCGGTTGCTTCCCTCGTTCTCGCAGTTCTTCCAGAGTTTTGGCCCACTCGGCCAAGGCGCCGGGGGCCTTACCCATCCGAGTCTGCGGTCCCTGTAGGAACAAGTCCACTTCGTCCACACTCAGGGGTTCACCCGGGATTTGCGCTTTGCACCCCGAGGGAAGTTTTGCCAATTCCGGGGCGCTGGTCAAAAGGTCGGCCAGGTCGAAAACACTGAGCGGCCGCCAGCCTTCCTGGGGAACTCGGGCAAAGCGCACCCCTGGTAAACCGGGATCGATGCCTTGATCTTTCAGGTGGGAGGTGAAGAGATCGACGGCCCTTTTAGAGGGCGGCCCCGCCACGAGGAAGCGAATGCCACGGATCTTCAACGGAAAGGGAGGGGCATCGCGGCCGACCCGGGCCTGGCCGGAATCGGGAAAACCAATGAGGTGCAAAAAGGCGGTGCGCGGCCAGATGACATCCTTCAAGAATAAATCGCGGTCAGCCCATGTCAGCAGGACTTCGTTCAGGGCGCGGAGGCCGCCCTGTTGGGTTTCTCCCTCGGCTGCGGGCAGCCCGGCGCCAGCGAAAAAAGCCAATAGCGCCACCAGGTAGGCCCCCACCGTCGCCACCGCTGACTGGCGGGCCAGGCGGGAAAGCCGCGACCAGTCAAACACTTCATCGACTGGCAGCCCTTCCATGCGCGAGGAAGTTTCCCGGAGAACTTCCCTCAGCATGGCCGGTGAGGAGCCCAGTTGTTGAATTTTATCACCGGTCAACTGCACGGCAGTGATCAGTCGGTCCTGCAGTTTTTCCGGAAACCTCCTTTCGAGAAGGAGGGCTAAAGAATCGTTGGAAAAGTCGCGGTTGAGCCGCAGGGCCGCACGAGAAATGATCAGTGTCAGCACGCCGCCAATGAGGAACAGCAGCAACCCGCCGCGAAACCAGCCGGGCAAAGATTGCACCCAGTCGAACCCAAGCAACCTGTAGCTGCCATAATCCAGGATCAAATCGGCCCAGAACCAAACGGCGGCGAATAGGAGAAGGGTTAGCCCCGCCTCCCAGGCCACATACTTTCGGATGCCCCCGCGCAGCCCATCCAAGGGCCCTTTCAGGTTGTCCGCCAGGTTGTCTTGCCAATCGGCCATGCTTAATCCCTTTGCGCTTTTAAGCAATGCGCAGCAGTTTTCTAGTCAGCCACTCGAAGGAAAGCAAACCAACCACGATGACCAGCAGCCAGGACATCTTCACCGGTTTACCGTCCGAACCGGTCCACATGGTGAAGCCCTCATCCCACCAGTCGCGAATGGGCCCGCGATTGCTGATCATTTTCGTGTCGGCTTTCATGCACAGGGGAATGAGGTGAGCGTTTCGCAAGTCGAAGAAGAGGCGCGCCTGTTCTTCCGCCGGTTTGCTGGCGGGGCCTTCGCTCACTGGGGGCGGAGAAACCAAAGCGGCGCGAACCTTTTCGCGGTCGGCATCAGTCATGCGCGGGAAGACCATCTCGGCCGGGCTGGCCAGGCGGTGCAGAAAGGCAAAGTCAGGCCGGGTGTTTTCCCTCTCTGGGTCGGGCTGTTCCACCACCAGGTAATTTCCGGACAAACGGTCGCCAGTCTCGGGAACCTCAAAGATGATTTCATAGCGTCCCGGGGATTTCAGCAGGAAACGGGCGCGGAATATTCCCTCGCTGGCTGGCCGCGGGGTCATGATCACTTCCCTGGGCACTTCGGATTCGGGCACGCCAGCAGGGGGAAGGACGCGGATTTTTGGCGGCCGGCCTGTGTTCCCCAGCGGCTTGCCTCCGCGGTCGTCGATGCGGGCTTCAAACTCAATGAAGCGGTTGGCCAGGTAAGGCCCGCCCAGGTAGGGCGAGATGCGCTTGTTTTCCCCGCCGGAGGCGCTGGCCGCGGCGTAGCGAGCCAGCTTCATCCAGAAGCGCTCGAAGTAACTCTCGCGATATTGCCTGAGCCGCCAGGTTTCCCCGCTGCCCACCCAGACCACGCGCTTGCCGCTCGAGGGATCGCTGATCACGACAAACGGCTGCTCCTTGCCATCGCGGGTTTTGGCCACCGGGTCGGCAAATCGCGCCACCACCTGCGCTCCGGTGCGCGCCTGATCAACAGGGTAGAAGTTGTAGAACCCGCGCGGCGGCTGGCCATCCTTCCCTTCCACATTGAAAAAGTCGGTCCAGTCCTTCAAGAAAGGGATGTTGTCATTCTCGTCGAGGCGCAAAAATTCCATCTCGGGAGTGGCAGCGTCGAAACGCAACGGCCAAGGCGTGTCCGCCTTGCGGTCCATTTCTTCAATGCGGATGTCCTTCAACACCACAGGGTAAAGGTCGAGGATAGGTTTAAGTTTCTCGCGTTCCAGCCCCGGGCGGGCCAATTCCAAAGTATGCAGCGGACCCGCCACCACCACCAGGCCGCCGCCCTTTTCCACCCAGGTCTTCAATAGGCCCATGCTAGGTTCGCTTACCTGTTTCCAATCCGGGTCGAAGGCCAGGATGACATCGTAAGAAGCCAGGTCGTAAATCTTTTCGTTGGGGTCGACGGTGGTGGAATCGAAGAGGTCGGGAAAGCGCGTCAACATGCGCTCGGGAGGCACATCCTGGACAATACCGATGCGGCGCTCAATTTTGCCCGGAGGGTTCTGCAGCAGGATGGCGAGTTCGGCCCGTTTCTTTTCCATTTCACGCACCAGGAGGGTGCGCACGAACTGGTAATCACGGGTGGGCCCGCTGGCGAGCAAGAGGATGCGCAAGGGCTTGTCCAGGACGCGCATTTCCACCGGACCGCGCTTATGCTCCTTGTCCGCCGAGATCTCGGCGCGATCCTTGGCCACCCGCGCGGTGAAACGGATCTCGCTGTCACCCGTTTCGGACATGACCCACTTTTTACCCGCCAGGTCGCCTTCGCGGCCGGCGGCCTTGGCCAGCACTATAGCGTCGATTTGGAACTCCACTTCCGCTCGCGGCGGGTTGCCTTTGTCAAACTTGGCCAGAGGCGACTGCAGCGAAACCTTGTTCCCCAGCACCAGCCGAGCACGGTCTTTCGCACCTTTGACGCCAGCTTCCTCCAGCGCGATCTCCAGCGCCTCTTCCTTCCCACCGGCCAGCTTTCTCACTCGCGTGACATCCAGCCAGGTTTGGAATTCCTTCTCCGGCAGCCCCTCGCCAACTACCTCGGCAACCACGCGAAAACGGTCGTCCGGGTGAACCGTGCCCGGCACGCGCAAGTCCGCGATTTCCGTCTTGATCTTCGGCCGGTCATCCCCCACGCCCACCACAAACAGGGGAATACGCGCGGCAGCGGCCCTTTCCTCCAGATCTTTCAGCGCCTGAAGCGATCCTTCCGTCGAGCGGCCTTCGCTGAACACCAAGATCCCCTGGACCATGTGGTTCATTTCTTTTTGAACGATGACGGCGAGAGAGTCGACCAGATTCGTGCCGTTGAAGTCGCCATTATCGAGCCTGGTCTTGGAGGATTTTTGAAACTCGCTCAGGCGCAGACTGCTGGCTCCAGCCAAGGGCTTGTCAGGGTTCAACCAAGCCTGCCATTCCTCGAGTGACAGCTTCAGCGTTTTTTCTGCCTGCTTCCCTTTTTCCAGGGGCTCTTTCAACCGCTGCCTTTCATCTTGAGTGAACGCAGCTCCCTCGCGGATTTCCAGAAACTCGCCATCGACCAAGCGGCCAAAGCGATAGGCGTACAGCGGGTTAGTCTTTTCCAAAGTTTCCAGAAACTCGCCTTTACCCCCGGCGAGGAAGGCCACAACTTTGTCTTGCCGAGTGGGAAGTTTGGATAAAGGGACAGCTTCCGTGGGAATGTCGTCGACGGTTTTGCTCATGCTGTGCGAGACATCAAAGGCGGCGACTACGCGGGAATGCGACGAACTTTTCTCCCAAGTCTGCTCGGCGGGAAGCAAGAAGGCAAAGGCCAGCACACCGTATACCAGCGCCCGGGCCAAGCCCAAGAGCGACGACCACCACGGCCCGATCGAGCGGGCATCCTTCAGGTACATCCAGCCGATGTAAAGGAAGCCAAGAAGTAGGGCGGCGGCGAGAAGCATCAGCCAAACATTGGGAGAAAACTCGCGACCGAACAGGCGCAGCGGGTCGGCGAGTCGGCGAAACACAAATTCCGTGTAATGGACGGCTGCTTCGTCGTTCATGCGCTCACCCTCCCAGGCACGGCAACCGGCCCTTCTTTACCGCGCAAGTGAAAGCTCAAATGCACCGCCAGCGCCTGTTCCGCGATTAGCGCCAGCATGAAGATCAGGTACAGCCAGGGAGATTCGGAAGCGTCGGGCATGCGGTTCTTAAGTGAATCGTAGTTATCCCCGGGGGCCCACAAGTGCACCTTTCCCGCGCGCGGATCCGAGGCAAAGCGGTTGGCTTCCAGCTTTTCGTTGGCAGCCCGGCGCAGATCGCTCTCTCTGGCTGAGTCGATATTGAAGGAGTAGGCGTGAATTTCAGCCGACGGGGTTGCTCCCCCCGTGGCCTCGTTGGGATGAAACTCAAACAGCCAGGCGCCGGGTTTCATTGACTGCGTGAAGGTAAATTCCAAACCGCCTTCTTTTTGCGACAGGGGTTGTTCGGCCATTTTCACCGGTGGCACGGCCGGCGCACCCCCCTGCGCTCCGCTCACCTCCAGCAACTGGTAGCTGCCGGAGACCCGAGGCTGATAGCGCGCCGGGTCGAGGGTCAAACGCACTTCTTCACCGACCAACAGGTTGCGCCCACCCCCCTCGCTCGACAAGTAGCGTTGCAGATCCATGAGGAACACTGGGTAACTCCAGGATACCGGACTGCCAGCGCCCCATTCGTTCCAGCTTTCGGCTGCGCCCGGCGCGGTCGGTCGGGTTCCCGCCGGCGTCAAAACCGCCGCCACCCGGCCTTGCCCCAGCCGCCTCCCCACTACCAGCGGATCGCCAAACAAAATGCTCTTACGAAACTCATCGATTTGCCTGGCCAGTGTGCGCATTTCCGCCAAGGCCCAAAGTTCCTTCAGGCTCGGCTCCTTGTTGGCCGGGTCGCCGGGGTCGTTGAGCAACGCCTCCAGGGCCAGGCCGGCGCGGTATTGCGAATCGGCGGCCAGACTTTCCTTGACGGCCCGCTCGTGCCGCCTCAGCGCTTTTTGAAATTTCTCTTTCAAGGGCTCGTCGTAGGGCAGCTTGGCCAGGAATTCTCGCGCCCGTTCCTTGTACGACTCACGCTGTTTGTCGTCATTCCATTTTCGATTGGCCAGGAGAACGATTTCCTCGGCTTCTTTTCCCGTGGGATCCCAGGTGAAGCGCGGCCGCGCCTGAAAGTACCGGTCGATCAGCAGGTAGCGCATGGCGCCAAGGTTTTTTGACAGGCCGACAATGGCCGAGTGATTGGGGTCGGGAAAGAGAATCTTCGGCTGTTCATCTTTCTGTTTCATGTCGGCGCGTTGGGCTTCGCTCAGGGCGTCGGTGGGGCGGTCAGCCAGCAGCAGGGGAAAGAGGCCAGCTTCTTTCTCGAAGAGTGAGTTATAGAAGGCGGGCTTGCTGCGGTCGCCAGGAAACCAGACCAGCCCGCCGCCCCGTTCAACAAAGGAACGCAAGCGGGCAATGGCCTTCTCGGATTTGATCTCGGGAAGATTGAGCAAGTAAATGGTTGGGTAAATATCGAGGTCGGCTTTTTCCAGCTCGTCAAGGGTACGGTGCTCGACCTCGTAAGCCCGCGCGGCAGCCAGGGCATACTCCACATGGAAGGAATCGCCACCAGGCAGGCGGCCTTCCGCTCCGGCGCCATCCACCACAAGGACGGGAACACGAGAGCGCAGTTCCACCACAATTTCCCTGGCGTTGTCCGCCAGCAGGCCGGTGCGCTCGTCCTCGGTGATCTCCACCCGCACACGAGCAAACTCGCGATCTTGGCGCAGCTTGCGGTCGCGCTCTTCGCCTTTATCGGAGGCTTTGAGCCCGGCGGCGCCAGTCTTGTTCTTACGCGTCAGGATCAGCGAGAACTTTTTCTCGGTCCGCTGCCCCGCCGGCAGGCTGTCCAGCGGCTGCGAAGCGCTGAAGTCTTCTTGCCCATCGATTTTGGCATGCAGGAAAGTTTTCTTGTCGGCGGCGCCATGATTATGAATCCCCACGGTGAACTCAATGGGCACGCCCTCGGCAGCCAGGCGCGTCTCGGCGCGAAAATCGCTGATGGCCAGGTTGTCGTGGTGAATGACCACCTGGCGGTTTTCCCCACGGAAGGGATGCGCAGCGTCCATCAACCCGAGGTTCACCCCTGCTTCCAGCAAACGGTCGAGGCCCTGGCGCAATTTCTCCTTGTTGGGCCCCGTGGTCCAATCGTAATCGCGGAAGTCGCCGGCCAGGTGCAAGTTTTTCTGCCCGACCTGGATGGAGGAGAAATAATCTGCGGCCCGCTCGAGAGCGGAGGAAAAATCACGGTGGAGGAAGCCGGGCTTCAAAGGCTCCAGCCTGCGGCCCAGATCCTCAAGCGCCTGTTCATTCAATCTTCCTTCAAAGACCGGGTTGGCCGGATCGGACAATAGGGCTAGGCGCAGGTGATGGGCGCCCGGGGACTGGGCGATTTTCCTGGCCATTTTCTGAATCTCGGCCTGGGCGGTTTTGAAAGTAGTTTCCTCGCCGGCCTTGCCCGCCCAGCGGTCGGTCATGCTGAGCGAATCATCGAAGAGGAGGAAGTGAAAGCCAGCCTGGCCAGCGCCGCGGCCCAGGGCGCTGCCGACAAAACGCGCCACCAAAAACCCAGTCAGCAAAACGAGAAAAATGCGCAGCAAAAGCAGCAGCATCTGTTCGAGAATGAGCTTGCGCCGATTGCGCTTCATGGCCTCGAGGAGGAACTCCATGGCGGCCCAATCGATGCGCTTGTAGCGGATGCGGTTGATGAGGTGGATAAGGATGGGCGCGCTAACCAGGGCGCCTCCCGCCACCATGTACCAGGGATTAAGAAAAACTTCCATCCGCTCAACCACCGCCTTGAATCTTGGAGTTCATCGCACGGGCCCCGCGCTGGGTTTGTTGCCGCGATCATCGAGTCGCATATTGAGAAACTTGGTAAGTACAGCGTCGAGGTAGTCGCCTGTGGTAACCAGGTGGTAGTCGATGCCGATCCGTGTGCAACCCCTGCGCACCTCGACCAGATATTTTTCCAGCGCCTCGATGTAGCCATCGCGTAGCGCCCGCGGGTCGCACAACAAGTGAGGCTGCTCTTCCATCCCTTCGAACTTGGTGCTGCCGGCAAAAGGGAAGGAAATTTCGTCGGTGTCGAGAATGTGGAAGGCGAGAATGTCTTGCCTTCTGTGTCGCAGCATTTCCAGGCCTTTAAACAAATCGGAACGATCGACCAGGAAATCGGAGAAGACCAGGATAAGGCCGCGCTGACTGATCGACTCGGCGACTTTTCTCAAGGTGTTTATGAAGCCGGTTTTCTTGGCCGGGCGGTTGTGGTTCATGCCGGCCACAAGGGCATCCAGGTGCGACATCTGCGAACGCGGGGGCAAGGTGGCGCGCACCGCGGAGTCAAAGGCAGTCAGGCCTACGGCATCGTGCTGGCGCAGCAGCAGGTAAGCCAAACACGCCGCCGCCGTGCAAGCGTATTCGTACTTGTTCATCGCCCCGTTGCCGTACCTCATCGACTCGCTGACATCCACCACCAGGGTGGCCCGCAGGTTGGTCTCCTCCTCGAACTGTTTGATGAAAAAGCGATCGGTGCGCGACCAGACTTTCCAGTCGAGATGTCGGATGTCGTCGCCATGCGAGTATTCCCTGTGCTGCAGGAACTCGATGCTGTGTCCAAAAATCGGGCTTTTGTGCAAGCCGGAGATGAACCCCTCAACGACCTGGCGGGCGCGCAGCTCCAGCCTGCCAATCTTGGCCAGGGTGGCTGGATGGAGAAAACGCCGGGGATCGTCCTGAGAAGCTGCGCTCACGATGCCTTACACCTGGTTCATATCAGGAGGAGAAAATTTTCTGGAACCGCTCATCGCGGGACAGTTCGCTTTCGTGCGAGGGAGTTTCCGCAAGGATTTTCTGGATGACCTTGTCGGGGGTGATGCCCTCGCTGGCAGCGGTGAAGTTGGTGAGAATGCGGTGGCGCAGCACAGGCGGGGCCAGGGCGCTGATATCCTCAACCGCGACATGCAAGCGGCCGTGCAGCAAGGCCCGCGCCTTGGCGCCCAGCAGCAGGTTCTGCACCGCCCTGGGGCCAGCGCCCCACGACAACCACTCCTGAATGAACTTCGGCACTCCCGGCTCGCCCACACGAGTCTGCCGCACCAGGGCCAGCGCGTAGCGAATGGCATGGTCGCTGACGGGCACGCGGCGCACCAGCGTTTGCAGCTCCAGAATTTGCTTCCCGTCCAGAACCGGCCGGACATCATCGTGCTGCACCGCCGTCGTCCGCGCCGCGATGTCGAACTCCTCGTTGAAATTCGGGTACTTGACAAACACTTTGAACATGAAGCGGTCCTGCTGGGCTTCCGGCAGAGGATAGGTTCCTTCTTGTTCGATGGGGTTCTGCGTGGCCAGGACGAAAAACGGGTGATCGAGTTGGTGCCTGGCCCGGCCAATGGTGACCTGCCTTTCCTGCATGGCTTCCAGCAGCGCGGCCTGGGTCTTGGGAGGGGTGCGATTGATTTCATCCGCCAGGATGACATTGGCAAAGAGCGGGCCAGCCAGAAACTTGAACTCGCGGTGTCCGGTGTCGCGGTTCTCCTGGATGACTTCCGTCCCGGTAATGTCGGAAGGCATCAGGTCGGGAGTGAACTGGATTCGTGAAAAGGTCAGGGACAAGGTTCGCGCCAGGGTGCTAATCATCAGGGTTTTGGCCAGCCCCGGCACGCCTTCCAGCATGCAGTGGCCGCGGCTAAAGAGGGCGATGAGAAGCTCTTCGATGACCTCGTTCTGGCCGACGATCACTTTGGCCAGTTCATGGCGGATGCGATCAAAGGCATCGCGTATTTTCTTGGCGGCTTCGAGATCGCCTGGATCCAGCGGCTTCAGGTCCGCATGCGAGTCGCGTTTTAGTTCCGAGGTGGAAAGCGTTGGTTTCGGTTCAGTCATACCGGCGGATTCCTGTGTTTAACAAATGATGGAAAAGAAGATACCCTAGCGTTGATAGATTGGCAACACGCCGCTATCCAATTGCAACATCGTCAGGTGGACAGCGGTGATAAAAACCGGCCCGACATGTCCGCCGGTCCACGACCCGTCCGCGCCTTGGGTGCGCACCAGGTAATCGAAAGTGAACTTGCGATACTTCGACCAGGAGAGGCGGTCGGCTTCCTTGGTCTCGGGAAAGAGCCTGGCCCAGCCGTCCTCGCCCAGGGAGTACATGGCCTGGGCATAGTAGTAGTGAGTGTATTCATCATGGCCGAAGCGCTGGTTGCCCAGTCCGCCGATGTTATTTTGGCAGAAGCGAAACCATTTCTTGATGAGTGGGGAATTGTAATCGCCGGCGCTGAACCCGCAGGCAATGGCCGCGGCGGTAAGCGCGGGTCGGCCGTCGCCTCCCCCGCCGCCGCCCAGACTGTAGATCACTCCGCCCTGCGCGTTGGTTGATTCATCCAGATAAGCCAGCGCTTCCTTGATCGATTCGGGAGGGACGGCAATGCCGGCATTGCGCGCCGCGCGCAGACCCTGCACTTGCGTAATCGTCACCGAGCCTTCGTCAAAATTGTTCCCTTCCTTGGCGCTGACATAGCCCCAGCCGCCCAAGGCAGTCTTGTTATCTTTGGTGGAGAAGCGCCGAGTTTGCGCGTCGCGGGAAAACTTCCCAGCCCGCACCAGGATCTCCTCCAGCTTCCTGCGACGGTCCCCTTCCTCTTCCTCTCCGTAAACGCACGAGAGAAAGAGCATGCCGAACCCGTGACCATACATATAGCGGCCCGCTTCGCCCGGAATATTTGGGTTGCCGATCATGCCATTCGCCTGGCAGCGGGACATAAGAAAATCGACAGCGCGACGGATGTTATCCCGATACTTCCCCTCGCGAATCGTACTGCCTTCCATGAGCATGACCATGCCGCCCAGGGCGGTCATGGTGATGGGGTATTGCCCGCCCACCGCCTCCCAGTGGCCATCCTTGCTTTGGTTTCGGGCCATCCATGACAAACCCTTCTTCAGGGTTTCCTGGTATTCCTTGGGAATTTCTTCCCCCCGGGAAGGAGGAGACCAAGGGGCCAAAGCCACAAGGGCGCCCAGCGCCAGGGGAACAAGCAGTTTTCTCATTTACCGTCTCCCGATCCAAGGAAACCTAAATTCATTAGACGAATCCGGCGGGCAATGCCAACCTCATTCCCCCCCTGTGGCGGGTTTTCCCGTGTCAGCCTCCAGGTGGTGGATAATCTTTAACTGGTAGTTAACGAAATCGATCCTGCCGCCACGCTGGTCGTAATTCAGCGCGTGAAACTGGATGCCATTGGGGATGTTCTCGTTGTCGTACAAAAGCTTGCCGGTTCGTTTGTCGAAGCTCTTGGCGGCAACAACCTGAACGACATTGCGCACCGGCCCGTTGGCCATCATTTTGTGGAACCTGGCGGTGAAAATGAGCACCGGCATTTCCCTGAAGGAATCGAGGACAATCATCTGATTGACCAGGGGATTGTGCCAGGTCATCTTTCCCGATTCGCGATCGAAGGCGTAAAACTCGCCGTTTAATGGCAAGGCGCGCATGCCATTGCCAGGCATCAGGTTCGACTGCACTCCGCCCCAAGGCATGATGTTGGCGTTCACCGGGCCGTTGAACCCGAGATAGAAATGGCCGGGATCGGCAAGCAGGTGCGCTGTCGCCCCCTTGACCAAGTGGCGGGTTTCCACCCGAGTGTTGAGCGCCAGTTTCCCCTCGGGCAGCCGCCAGGCGCGGACTTTGCCCTCTGGGTCCACCGCGCCGACGAGTTCGGGTTCTTCCTCGGTCTTCAACACCATGGACCCCGCGGGGAAAGATTCCTTCCAGGTGTCTTTGCCCGAGAGGACATCGTAGAGGCGCAAAGTGACGGCGCCATTGACTTCGGTATCGGTCAGGAGCAAGGCTCCGCCAAGGATGCGCAAGCGCTTGGCAAACTGTTGCGAGAAATCAGGAATACGGACGCTGACGCCATCGTAGGCCCGCAATGCGCGCGTGGCGGTGGGGTTGTTTTCGGGGCTCATTTCCACCACGAAAATGTGCTTTCCCTGGGGAAAGAGAATGGCCCGGGAGTTGATGTCGGAGCGGGTCCAGAGGATTTTTCCTGTGACAGGGTCGACGGCGACGAGTCCGTCGCGAGTTTGCAGCGCCGCCACGCCCGCGGTCAGCGGGTTGGTCAGGCCAATGCGCTGGCCCCAGCCGTCGGGGTAAAGCACGCGCATGGTCCCGTCTGGATCAACATTCAACTGGTTGTACCCCGGAGGCGAGCCGATGCCCGCCTGCCCTGGGAGGCCACCCAAGGGGTTGTACAAGTTCTTTTCCCAGAGAACGCGCTTGCTAACGGGGTCGATGGCAAAGACCAGGTGGCCGATCGGCAGCAGCACCAGGTGCCCCTGAGCTTGCAAGGGGAAGCGGACGAGGTGCGATTGCCCGTTGCCATAGACCAGATTTTGGAACAGGGTGCGTGTGAGGTTTTTCGACCAAGTTTCATCGCCGGTGAGGGTGTCGGTCAGGCGCAGGGCGTGGTAGTCGAAGCGCAGCGCCAGGCGATGACGCTGGAAATAGGGCAATTCCCCAGGGGGTGATTCAAACCGGTAGGTTTGGGTCTGCTGGTGGAAGTTGCCACGCTCTTCAGTCACGCGGATTTTTTTCGCCACCGAAACTGGGCTCAGGCTCAGGAAGGGGAGGAACCGCTTGTCGGCGGCGAGGTCGTTGAAGAAGTCTGCGCCTTTGCGCCCGTCGCGCACTACGGCGTCGGGGTAGTCGTGGCCGAGCTTGCGGTAACACCAGGCGGCATCGTCGAGCAAACCCTTGCGGGTGTAGAGGCGGGCCAGGATTTCAAAACCGCGCGCCGCCATGGCGGGGTTCTCACCCACCACCGTTTGCACATGCTGTTCCGATAAGAGCAAGGAGTTGGGATCGGAATCGTCGAGAAGTTTTTCCGCCAGCCTGAGGCGAGCCTCTTGACCAATTTGAAACAGCGAGCCGCAGGTGGCGACGAACTTTTTCAACCCCGCCAGGGGAGCGCCCTTTTTCTCCAACTCTTCCCATTGCAGGCGGATGCGGTCTTCCAAGGGCTTTTTGTTTTCCGCAGACGTGTTGGCCACCATGGCGGCAATGCGCCCTTGCGACCAGACCTCTCCCGCCGCGCGCACCGACGGTTCATCGATCACTGAAATCAACTCATCGCCGGGGGCTATGGCAGCGAATTCCTGATATTTCTCAAACGCCTCCACCAACCGGCCCTGCGCCTCTTTCCCCTTGGCGATCAGGCAAAGGTAATTGGCGCGGCGGCGTTTGCCCTCCGCTTCTTGCTCCTGTTTATCCTTCTCCGTGGCATCGGGGCGGATTTCCACCCGGCAAAGCTCCTCGTATTCCTTGAGGAAGGGCTCCGCCTGATTGAAATCGCGCTGGAAGTAATCGGTGAAGGCCTCGAACAGTTTCTGCCGGGCTTTTTCCACCACAGCGGCGGGCGGTTTTTGCGCCAGGGCGTCTTTCAAATCAGTAATGGCGCCGCGCAGGTCGCCCTTGTCCAGGCGCAACTCCCCCCGCTCCGTCAGGCCCATGGGATCGCGCGGATTGGCTTGAATGAGCTTGTCGATCTGGCTGAGCTTTACTGCCAGTTGCGGAAACGCCGCCAGTTCGGTCGTCGATTGAGACAACACTTCCCCTTCATAAAACAGCAGGTTTCCTGGCACCTCTTTCTTGCGCGAACGGGTGTGGGCCAGGATCTGCCCGCGAGAAATGTCGATGGCGCATATCTCCGGCTCCTTCGAGCCCGAGGCCTCTTTCAAAGGCAAATAATAAATATTGTCGAAAGCCACACCCATGCCCGATGGCACCCCGGTATCCACCGTCCACGCCGTCTGACCGTTGGCCAGGTCGATGGCTCGGCACATTTTTCGCCCCACCACCAGCGCCTTGCCTGAATGCACGCCGGCAAAAAAGAGATCTTCTTCCTGCCGCGCTTGTGTCCATACCTTCATGCCGTCCCGCAGGTTGACGCAATGAATGGCGCGGGCATCGGGCGCGGTGAAAATCACCCGCCCCTCATGGATCACTGGCGCTGTCACCTTCCATTGATTGTTGAGGTTGGGATTGGCAACGCGGCCGTCGATGCGGCGGATACCGCCACGCATCTGCCCCGGGTTCTTGTTCGGGTCCCAGGTAGTGTCCCCGCCATCGGCCTTATCCCGATACATATAAGCCCAAACCAGGCTGCCTGTAAGCAGGTCGACGCCGAGAAGGGCGCCGGCATTGGTTGGGCAGACCAGAATGCCTTCGCCATAGGCCAGGTGCGCCGCCTGGGTGCGACGGCCGATGTCTTGTTCCAGTTTGTCGCGGGTGGTGACAAGGGTTTGCATGGCCAGGAGTTTTCCACTGGCCGGATCGAGAGTTGCCAGTCGGAGTTCCTGCTGTTTTTCCGTGAGCACATGGAGTTTGCCGCTGACAGGTAAAGGCGGGCCAAGAAAGTAGGCGTCCAGGAGGTCGCCTTTTTCACCGCGCCCGCCCGCTTCCCATTTCAACTTCCCTGTCACCAGGTCGTAGGCCTGCAGCTTGCTATGGAGAATGGCGTCCAGGACATCCTTGCTGGCCACGCCGTAGGAGGAAGTGTTGGGCCGGGCGTTGTAATTGTTCAGGTTGGGGGGCGGCGGGATGGCCAGGTCCTCAACGGCAAAAACGAATTTCCCGTCGGAGGAAAGCGAGCCGAGGGTGGAATTCTCAAAGAGAATGGCCGGGCGCAAGTTGTTCTGCACATACTGAGTCAACCAACCCTGGAAGACGGGGGCTTTTCTGGGTTCGCGCGAAACCGTGTCCGCCGACCATTCCGAACGCGCCTCCCATTCGAGCTTCCCGGTCTTCAATTGCACGGCGTGAAGGCCCCAGTAGCTGCGGTAAACCAACAGGGGAAGTTTTTGCTCATTGCGATTGATGGTGACGGCCAGGGGGAAGAAGGCGGGAATCATGGCCTGGGCCCGCTGCTGCACCAAGTAGTTTTCCGCCATGCGCAGCCAGGTGCGGGTTTCATCAGTGCGTAGCGTAGGGGTTTTCCAGCGAGGCTCCATGAAAGCCGTGCCGCCGGGCGCCTCGGCATTGCGCCTGGGATTGCCGCCAAACAGCAACCAGTCATGCACTCCGGCGTCATGCGCCCTGGTGACCTTGGTGGCCAGGACGCGCAGTTCTTCCAGGGGGAAAGATTCGCCCCCGAGGTTGATTTCTTTCAAACCCTTGGCGGTGAGCATTTGCCAGATTTTCTGTCCGCGGACCATGTCGCCTGCTTGGAAAAAGGCGAAAGCAGCTTTGAAGAGCGCCCGGGGAGAAAGATTGTTCGATCCATCTCGTTCCAAAAGCCGCTCGAAGCAGAGCGATGCGGCCATGAAGTTGCCGCGGTCCAAGTGGTAAGTTCCCAGCAGCGCCGCCGCCTCGCCCCCTGCTTCGGTGTGCAGGTACTGCCGCACGATTTGCGCCAGCAGGTTGGGGTCGCCAGTGGCCCGCGCTTCTTTCAACCAGGCGGCCGCGGGCGGATTAAAGGTTAGCTTGTAAAATTCCAGCCCCTTGGGGGGCAGCGATGCGATCAGGCGATTGGCTTCAGTTCGCACGCTGACGATGGCAACCGCATCCTTGCCATCCGGCCCCTTGCGAGGGATCTCGGCAAAGACATCTTCCTTAATCTCCACCAGTTTTTGCAGAACATTGCAGGCCTCGGCCCAATCCCGCGATTTAATGTAGTCTTGCGCCGCCTCGACACGGCTTTTCATCTTGTTGTCGCGCGGCAGACTTACCGCCGACCCATCCCCTGGGTCCACCGGAATGGCGCCCGGCCCGCCATCAACGGGTTGAATATCAACCTTCTGCTGCTGACCAATGGTCAGGCCCGCGGCCAGCAATAAACCCAGGCCCGCGATCCAGCGCCAACTTTTCTGTTTCATGGAGGTTGCCCTTCAATGCCTATTTGCTTTATTGTCGCACTCCATGCCCCTGACCCGCAAGTGTAATGACCCACGAGCTTGGACGATTGGGACGGCACAATCCAACCCGGAACCGTGGAGATTTCCCTCTACCTGCAACCCAGTTTCCTGTATAAGTTCACCTGCGGAACAGGGTTCACTGCTATTTTACCCACTCCTCCCCTTTGGAAAGAGCCGTTATGTTCTCACACCGCGTTTACCTCATGCTCCTTGCAGCCCTGGTTTCCTTGAGTTGCCAAGTTTCTTTTGCTGAAGAACCCAAAAAGGCCGCTGATTCTCTGGTCGTTTATCAGGGTGCTGCTGGACCGGGTTTGGGAAAGCACATCGTGCTGGTCAGCGGCGACGAAGAGTACCGCTCGGAAGAAGCGCTTCCCCAGTTGGGGAAAATCCTGGCCAAACACCATGGCTTCACTTGCACCGTCCTTTTCGCCATCGATCTCAAGACCGGCCTGATCAACCCCAATCAAAACGACAACATTCCAGGCTTGGAAAATCTGGCCAAGGCCGACCTGATGATCATCGGCACACGCATGCGAAAACTCCCGCCGGAACAAATGAAACCGATTGAGGATTACCTTCTGGCGGGCAAACCGGTGATCGGCTTGCGCACCGCCACTCACGCTTTCCTGTTCAGCAAGGAGCACCCCTTTGCCCGCTATGGCAACGGGTATCGCGGCGAGAGCAAGGAATGGGAAGGCGGCTTCGGCCGCCTGGTGCTGGGGGAAATGTGGATCAACCACCATGGCTCCCATGGGAAGGAAAGCTGCCGCGGTGTTCTCGCGCCCATGAAGGAGTCGCATCCCATTGTCAAAGGCATCCAGGATGGCGACATCTGGGGCCCGACCGATGTCTATGGCGTGCGGCTGCCTTTACCCGACGACAGCCAGCCGCTGATCCTGGGACAAGTCCTGAATGGCATGAAATCGACCGATAAACCGGTGGAAGGAAAAAAGAACGACCCCATGATGCCGGTTGCCTGGGTGAAGAGCTACCAGCTACCCGGGGGCAAGAAGGGCAAATCGTTTAACACGACCATGGGAGCCTCGCAGGATTTTGAAAGCGAAGGCTTGCGTCGGCTGGTGGTCAACGCCTCATACTGGTGCCTGGATATGGGAGCGAAGGTTCCGGAAAAGTCCAAGGTGGACTTGGTGGGCAAGTACGAACCTACGCGCTTCAGCTTTAATGGCCATAAGAAGGGCATGAAACCGAGCGACTTCGCCGGCCTGGATTAATCTCCGATTCCGTCAAGGCATCCGAGGGCCTGATGGAATCGCCTTTTTTCTTTCCCCTGGGACCGCCAGGCTCCAGCCTGGCAGATTGATTGGCCGCGCTGGAGCCTGGCGATCCCAGCGAAGAACAAATCACGCTTGCACCCCAGAGGGTGCTCGGGGCCGAGCCCGGATCCAACCTGTTTCGTAGCGTGGAGAGGGGAAAAAGACGGGGTTGTCTAACTCTGGCAACACCTGTCCCCGGCTTACACCGCCTGAGGCTTTTCTTCCTTCGGCGCGAAGAACATCAAAGTCATCAGCAATATCGCGCCCCCCACCAGCCAGCAATCAGCCAGGTTAAACACCGGCCAATCGAACCACAGGTTCCAATGAAGGAAGTCGCGCACGCCAGAAAAAGCGATGCGGTCAAAAAAATTCCCCGTAGTGCCACCCAGAATAAAGGCCAGCGCCACCATTAACGGCGTATGCGCCAGGGACCCTTTTTGCATGCTCCAATAAATTATGCCCATGGCAGCGCCACAACTCACCACCGCGAAAATCCCATTGGCCAGACCCTGATGCTTACCACCCATGCCAAACAGCGCGCCCTGGTTGACATAGGGGATCGGGTTGCCTGAGGCATCTTTTTTTAATTGACCGGTTTCCACATCGTATTGGAACTGCGCCACCAGGTGAAACCCGCCTTGCTCTCCCTTTTGAAACAGGGTGTGCACATGGCGCGTTTCCGGATTGGCCAGCCAATGAAAGACGGTAAACTTGCTGGCCTGGTCGGCAGCCAGGCTGGAAAGGGCCAGGACCCAGAAGAGCAAAAGTTTGGTTTTATCGTTCATACACTTTCTCAACACCTGTTGGATTTCCCACAGGCATTCATACTCAGAAGGGGAGAAAATCCCAAGGGCATCTGGAAATGCCGGAAATTGGGGAGTATGGTTAATGCCACGCCGTTGAGCCCGGAGGGTGTCCCGCGCCAGGCGTTTCCTTTCACGGCTGAACAAATGCCTTCTCCCGATTCCAACCTGGTGCGCAAAATCCGCCAGGGCGATACCGCCGCCTGGAACGAACTGTTGCTTCAATTTGAAGGAAGGCTGATGGCTTTCGCCAGGCAGAAAATCAAGGATCATGCCACCTGCCAGGATCTGGTGCAGGAAGCGTTTCTTGGGTTCTTCTCATCGCTGGACCGCTTTGATGAAAAGAAGAACATTCAGAACTACCTCTTTACCATCTGTAGCAACAAAATAATCGATCACCTGCGCAAGCAAGGTCGCCGTCCGTTGCAGGACCTGGGTTCGCCCTCGTCGGGCCCGGATTTGTTAGAGCTGCGCGCTGACTCCGCTCTGGGACTGACGACCTGGTTTCACCTGGCGGAAAAAAGGCAGTGGGAAAACCAGGCTCTGGCAGCCACCCTGCGGGATTACCTTTCCAGCCTGGCCGCCGAGGGAGACTATCTCAAGGTCAAAGCTCTGGAACTGGTATGGGTGCTGGGCCTGTCCAATTTGGAAGCTGCGGGGATATTGAACATCAGCAATCAGCAGGCGGCCAACATCCGCTTCCAGGGGGTGAAAGCGCTGCGGGAGTTCCTGGCAGCGCGCCACTTGCCGCCGGAATTGTTTCCAGAGTTGCAGGATGAGGAAGGGGGTGAGGCATGACACTATCCGACCGCACTTTGGATGCCTACCTCGACGATATGTTGCATGAGGTAAAAATGGCGCAGGTGGAAAAGGTGCTGCGGGAGTCACCCCCCTTGCAAGCCCGGATCGCTGCCTTGATTCAAAAGCGCGACCAGGGGGACCACTCCACCGGGGCCATCTGGCGGCGGGAACGGCTCACCTGCCCGAGCCGGGAGGAACTCGCTTCGTTTCTTTACCAGGGGCTGGAGGAATCCCGGCTCGACTACATCCGTTTTCACTTGCAAATAATCGGCTGCGCTTTTTGCCAGGCAAACTTGCACGATCTCGACCCGGAAAACAAAAACGCTTTCCAGTGCGACAAATCCTTCAGGGAAAAATCCTCCCGCCTCGTCGCCAGGAAGAAACAGGATGGGTAATGGGCCTTGCTGGCGCCAGTTTGGCCAGGAATTTCGACCTCACGCCAGCACTTCCTGAATGACTTTGCCATGGTCCATGTCGATGCGTTTTCTCCCCGGGACTTCCAGCTTTCTTAAATCGAGCCCCAGCAAGTGCAGCACGGTGGCGTGAATGTCGGTGACATAATGTCCGTCACCCAGGGCGTTGTAACCCAGTTCGTCGGTGGCGCCATGGACATGGCCTTTTTTCAAGCCGGCGCCCGCCATCCAGATGGTGAAGCCGTTGGGGTGATGGTCGCGGCCATCCTTGCCACCGCCACGAAGTTCCAAACCGGGAGTGCGGCCGAATTCCGTGCAGAAGACAACCACCGCATCGTCCATCAGCCCGCGTTGCTTCATGTCCATAAGGAACCCGGCGACGGGGAGATCGACCGTGGCGCACAGGCGGGTGTGATTATCTTTGAGTTTCTGATGGGAATCCCAAACCCCGTAGGTGGAAGGAAAGACCTGGACAAAGCGCACGCCGCGCTCGACCAGCCTGCGGGCGGCCAGCAGGTTTTCTCCCGCCACCCGGGTGGCCGGGTTGTCCATGCCATACAGGCGTGTGGTGCGCAGGGTTTCCCTGGTGAAGTTCATCGCTTCGGGCACCGATTCCTGCATGCGAAAAGCCATTTCATAGGAGCGGATGCGGGCGAGCAACTCTTTGTCGTCGGGGTACTCGACGGCGGCCAGAGTGTTGAGCCTGTGAATGAGCTGATACTCGCGAATCTGCTCGGCCTGAGTTTGAGACGCCGGTCGCGTGCCAAAAGGGAGCGGGTTTTTCGCATCGATAATTAAAGGAACGCCCGCGTGCTGCGGCCCGAGGTAAAGGGAATCGATCGATTGGCGGGTGTCGGGACGGCTGGGTCCGCCGATGACGGCAAACTTCGGCAAGTTGGCATTGAGGGTTCCCAGGCCGTAATGGGCCCAGGCGCCAATGCTCGGCTGGGGCTCGTCGAGTTTGTGCCTGCCGGTGTGGATCTGGTTCTCGGCAGCGTGATCGTTGTCGGTGGTCCAAATGTTGCGCAGGAAGCAGAGGTCGTCGACCTGCCGCGCCAGGTGGGGCCACCAGTCGGTGATTTCAATGCCACTTTGGCCATGTTTTTTCCAGCCCACCTGCATCGGGTAGATGGTGGGGTAGACATCGCGGATGTTAATTTCTTCAGCGGGGACAGAGCGAAAACGCTTTTTGTGCAAGGGAGAATTGACCGGATTTTCGAAGGGGGTTTTGTCGAAAGTTTTGCCTGCGAATTGGTTCAGCGCCGGCTTGGGATCAAAGGTTTCCAAATGGCTGTACCCGCCAGAAAGAAAAATCCAAACAACCGAACGGGCCCGGGGAAGGTGGTGCGTCTGGCCTGTGGGCCCGAGAGGTTCGCGAGCCACGCCGTCCTCGGCCAGCATGGCGCCGAGGGCCAAGCCGGTAAAGCCCATGCCGCAATCGGCCAGAAAAGTTCTTCGCCCAGCTTGAATTGAGGGAAGGTTCATGCGCTCACCGGATGGAAAGAAAATCGTTGTGGTTGAAAAGCACACGGACCAGCGCGGCGCGAGTTTTGTCATCGCCCGGCCTGCCGAGAAAAGAGGCGCAAGCTTCCACCTCCGCCTTGGATGGCGGCCGGGAGAGAATGCGTTCGTAAGCCAGTTGGATAAAGCCGGCGCCGGTCTGACGCGACTCCGACAGGAGTTTCACCGCCAATTCGCTGCTTAGTTGATGGATCAGCTCGCTGTTGGTCAAGGCCAGGGCCTGCTGGGGCACGATGCTGACAGACCTGCGGTAGCAATCGAGGGGGTCGGGGCCGTCGAACAATTCCCCAAGAACGCCTTTGCCCCCGCCCTCGGGAAAGCAACTGTAGTAAAGGCTGCGGCGGAAGGTTTTCAACGCCTCGGTGTTTTCCAGCTCCTGCCCGCCCATGGTGTAATTGAGCTTGCCGGCGCAGTGCAACAAACTGTCGCGAAGGACCTCGGCTTCCATGCGGCCGGTGTTCATGCGGGCGAGGAAGAGGTTTTCCTGGTCTTTGGAGATATCGCCGGAAGTGGAGCCGCGCTGGTAGGCGTTGCTGGTGACGATCAGGCGGTGCAGAGCTTTCATGTTCCAGCCGCTGTCCATGAATTCGACCGCCAGCCAATCAAGAAGTTCGGGATGCGTGGGCAACTTCCCGTTCATGCCGAAATCATGGATGCTGGCCACGAGCGGGGCGTGGAAATGCCAATTCCAGATGTGGTTGACAGCCACGCGAGCGGGCAGGGGGTTCTCTCGGCTGGTGATCCACTCGGCCAAGGCCTTTCTGCGGCCGGAACTTTTTGCGGGGTAGACGCGGCTGACGGGGGAGTATTTTTCAGCCTGCGCGGGATCCTTCAAAGCGGCTTGCACCTTTTGCAATTCAGCCTTGGCCTGGGTGACCCGCTTGTTGGCAGCATCCACGGCCGGTTTGAGCTTGGCCTCGGGCAGTTTTTTGGCTTCCCCCAGAGCGACCTCGCCCTGTTGCAATTCCGTTTGTGCTTTGGCAGCCAGGGCCAGCTTTTCGAGCCTGGCGGCTTGCCGCTTTAACTCGCCCAGGTTAGTTGGCTGCGGCTTGGCATAGGCGGCTTCCTCCGCGACCAGGCGGGCGGACAGATCCGCCAGTGCTGCTCGCGCCGCTTCCACCTTCTGGCGCGCCACTTCGGCCCGCAGCCGGGGCAACTCTTTTTCTTTGGCGGCCTCCTTTTCCTCCAATGGGGAAAGGGGCGGCGCCTGGGCCAATTCCTTTTCTGCCACTGTAAGGGCGGCCTGGGCATCTGCCAGAATTGTGGCGCGGATGTCCGATTTGAGCGCTCGACTGATCACTTCACCAGGAAGTTCCACCGGGTCGATCCGCGGGGGCGGCTGCTTGAACATGGCGGGCACATGCGGCGGGATCGAACCCCGCTCCTTCACCCGGTTCCGCTCGTCGCCGCCGGTGTAGAACCAAGTCGGCGCCTCCGGAGTTTTGTCGAAAACGCGCACCATTCCCAGCCGCTGGATTTTTCTCAACACGCTGTAGTCGTAATCTTGAAAAGGCCCGGAGTCGGCCTCGCCCGCCATCCGATCCTGGCGCACATAGATCGGCTCGAAAAAGGCCCGGAAGCCAAAGTAATCTTCCTGACGAATCGGGTCGTACTTGTGATCATGGCAGTGTGCGCAGTTAAAGGTCAGGCCTAAAAACGCCTTGCCCGTGTGCTCGACAATGTTGCGCATCCAATCATTGGGATTCAGGGCGTACCAGTTGCGCACGAGGAAGCCGGTGGCCACCGACGCTTTGTCGTCCCCCGGTTTGAATTCATCCGCAGCCAGCATTTCCCGCACCATTTGGTCGTAGCCCAGGTCGCGGTTGAGAGATTGCACAATCCAGTCGCGCCAGCGCCAAACTTGCGGGGCGCTGTTCCAAACATCGGGGACATTCCTTCGCCCGTACCAATCGCTGTAGCGCCAGATGTCCATCCAATGCCTGGCCCAGCGCTCACCATGCCGGGGATCTTGCAGCAGTCGGTCGACCAGTTTTTCGTAGGCATCGGGGCTGGCATCAGCGAGGAATCGGCGCAAATCTTCCGGCTCGGGAGGCACGCCAACCAGGTCGAGGTAAACCCGGCGAAGGAGTGTGGTTTTTTCGGCTCTAGGGGCCGGTGTCAGACCTCGAGATTCCATGGCGGGGCCAAGGAAGCGGTCGATGGGGTTGGCGGAGAGTTTCGCGGCGGGCAAGGGCGGCCGCAGAGGTTTTTGAAAAGCCCAGTGGCGGGTGGGATCCGCGGGCAACGGTTCATTAGCCGGGGTGCGGGCCCCTTCGTCAATCCATTGCTTTAATATTTGCACCTGCGCGGGAGTAAGCGGCGCGCCTTCCTTGGTCGGTGGCATGCGCTCTCTGTCCTGGCCCAGCACGGCTTGAATCAAGAGCGACTTGCCGTTTTTCCCCGGCACGATGACCGGGCCGTTGCTGCTTCCCTTGCGAATGAATTCACCATGATCGAGGCGAAGTTTGGCCTTCTGAGCCAGGACCCCGTGGCAAGAAGCACAGCGCGATTCAAAAATGGGCTTTACCTGCAGGATGTAATCCACCTCGGCGGCAAGCACCGCGGGTCCCGTCAGCAAGGCAAGCGTAACCAGAATAATGCGCATGGAAGGTTGAAATCATGGCAGGTTGAAATACAGGGGGATACGACATCTAATAGTACCTTTCCACCTGCCGGGTTTGCAATCAAGAAAGCCGGCGATTGGTACGGAACGGCCTCGGCCCCTTTTTGCTTCTCCCTGGGAACGCCAGGCTCCAGCCTGGCAGATTGGTTGGCCGCGCTCCCTGCGCGGCCAACCCAGCGAAAGTTCAAGCACTGGCCCGGCGAGTGGAATACAATGCCGGGTAATCCTCCATGAGAGAGAGAACCGAGCCAAGGAAGAGATTCATTCGCGTTAAACCAATCCTTAACAACATCAACCGCCGGTTGACGCCACCCGAGGCTTCTTTACACTGGTGAGAAGGAGTTCCCATGCGGTTGACCCTGATTCCTGGCCTGACCCTTGTACTGTCCGCCTGTTGCGTTTTTTCGCAAGAGCCCAAAGGGGCGCCTTCTCCTTACGAGTTCAAAAAAGTACACGACCCGAACGGCACGGGCAAGTTCTTCAAAGGGCGGGAAATAGCCCTGGTCATGGGCTACCAGGCTGCCGCCTGGCTGGAACGGCCCGAACGCGAAAAAGAAGAACAGACCTCCAAGCTGGTCAAAGCGCTCAAGCTGAAACCCGAAATGGTCGTGGCCGATGTTGGCGCGGGTTCGGGCTACCTGACCTTTCGCATGGCCAAACTGCTTCCCAAGGGAAAAGTTTTCGCCAACGACATTCAAAAGGAAATGCTGGAGATCCTGCGCAAGCGGGCGGCGGAGTTGAAGGCCGCCAATGTCGAACCGGTATTGGGAACCGAGACCGATCCCAAGTTGCCCAACTCGGGCGTTGATCTGATTATCCTGGTCGATGTCTACCATGAATTCGCCTTCCCGCTGGAGATGACGCAAGGGATGATCAAGTCGCTGAAGCCCGGGGGAAAACTTGTCTTCGTCGAGTTTCGCGGGGAGGACCCCGAGGTTCCCATCAAGCTGGTGCACAAGATGACGGTGAAACAGCTCCTTCATGAGATGAAAGACCACCCCTTGAAATACAAGGAAACGATTGGCATTCTTCCCTGGCAGCACATCGTGGTGTTTGAAAAAGTGGAAAGGAGCCAGCCGTGACCGCCGTGGCAGAAACTACGCAGACTTGCAGCCATTTGCTCGGTTTGGAAGGATTGAGCGCCCGCGAGTTGAACTCTATTCTCGACCAAACGGAGGAGTTCATCCCGGCCTCGCTTGATGCGGAAAAGCGTCGGACCGACCTCAAGGGCAAGGTGGTGGCCAACCTGTTTTTCGAGCCATCGACCCGCACGCGGATCAGCTTCGGCCTGGCGGCGCGCCGACTTGGCGCCGAGACCATCGACTTTTCCCCCAGCGGGTCCTCCCTTAGCAAGGGCGAAAGCTTCATCGACACTGCGAAGAACCTGATCGCGCTTGGGGTCGATGCCGTGGTCGTGCGCCATTCCACACCCGGCACGCCGCATCTGCTGGCCAAGCACATCAATGTGCCGATCCTCAACGCCGGCGATGGCGCTCATGAACACCCGACCCAGGGGCTGCTCGATGTCTTCACCATCAGGCAGGTGAAGGGGAAAGTCGCGGGGCTGACAGTGGCGCTGGTGGGGGACATCGCTCACAGCCGGGTGGCCCGCAGTAACATCCACGCTTTGATCACGCTGGGCGCGAAAGTGATTGTCTGCGGCCCGCCAACGCTGGTGCCCAAAGAAGTCAAACAACTGGGAGTGGAAATCGATTGCGATCTCGACCGTGTTTTGCCGCGCTGCGATGTCGTCAATGTTTTGCGCATTCAGTTTGAAAGGCAGCGCAGCGGGTTGTTTCCTTCCATCCAGGAATATTTCCGCCTGTTTGGCATGACGCAGGAACGGGTAAAGCGCAGCCGGCCGGATATGCTGCTGTTGGCGCCGGGGCCGATCAACCGCGGCATCGAACTGACGCCCGAAGTTGCTGACGGACCGAACAGCGCCATTCTCAAACAAGTCACCAACGGGCTTGCTGTGCGCATGGCCGTCCTTTATCGCCTGCTTTTACGCAAGGGCTGATCCATGCCTGGAATCCCGCTTGCAAGCGCCCGGCCTCCTTTTCTTTTGACCATTGATGTCGGCACCTCGTCGATGCGCGCCCTGGTTTATGACAGCGCCTGCAAACTCATCGATTCCAACCACTTCTCCTCGCGAACCCAGGTTTCCTTGCAGACCGACCTATCCGGCGCGGCCTGGTTTGATCCCGAGCTGCTCTTTGCCTCACTCACCTCGGTCATCGATGCCTGCGTAAACAATCTGGGCAGCAAGGCCAAAGAGGTTGTTGGGGTGGCCTTCGACACTTTCGCATCCAGCCTGGTGGGGCTGGATGAAAAATTCACTCCGCTCACCCCCGTTTTCACCTACGCCGATACCCGCTGTTCCCCCCAGGCCCGGGCTTTACGAATGCTCCACAAGGACGGCGCCTCCCACCAGCGCACCGGCTGCATGATCCACAGCAGCTACCACCCGGCTCTTTTATCTTGGAGAAAAGAAACCAATCTCGAAGGCTTCAAGAAAGTACGGCACTGGTGGAGCTTCGGTTCGCTGATAACGCAGCGGCTGCTGGGCAACCCCGCAGTCAGCCTTTCGCTGGCGTCATGGACTGGGCTGCTTCATCGGCAACTCTTGGAATGGGACAGGGAATGGCTGAGCGAGCTGGGGATTTACGACGAGCAGCTTGCTCCACTCGCCGACTTCTCTCCCGCTTTGCGCACCCTGCAACCCATGTGGGAAGAGCGCTGGCCGGCGCTGGCAAATGCCGGGTGGTTCCTGCCCATCTCCGACGGCGCGGCGGCGAACATTGGCAGCGGCTGTTTCCATGACAGCGCCGTGGCGCTGACCATCGGCACCACCGCCGCCATGCGCATGGTTCCAGCGGTTATCCCTCACGCCGTGCCGCTGGGGCTGTGGAACTACCGCGTTGATGGAAAGCGCCCCTTGCTGGGCGGCGCCCTGACCGAAGGTGGCAATGTTCACGAATGGTTGAACCGGATTCTTCAGCTTCCCCCCAGGGAGGAATGCGAGAAACATCTGCTTTCAGCCGGTCCGGGCCAGCATGGCTTGTCGTTCCTCCCGTTCCTTTCCGGGGAAAGGGCGCCTGGCTGGCGCGACGACGCCACAGCGGCCGTGGCCGGTTTGCGTTTGGGAACTTCCTCTCTCGACCTTCTTCAAGCGGGTTTGGAGGCGGTGGCATTCCGCCTGGCTCTGATCTACAAACGGTTGGAGCCGCTGGTGCGCCCTGGGCGCCAGATTCTGGCCAGTGGCGGCTTTCTGCAATCCCCCGCCTGGGTGAAGATCATCGCCAATGTTTTGGGGAAAGAAATTACGCCATGTCTGGAACCAGAGGCCACCAGCCGCGGCCTGGCCTGGCTGGCGCTGGAGGCGTTGGGATTGCTCGACCCGTCGAATCCCCCGCCGGTGGAAACCGGGCCTGGGGTCACGCCTGACATGGAGTCGCACAAGCAGTATCAAGAAGCATTGGCCGCCCAGGAAGGCCTCTACCGAAAACTGCTGGGTTGAATAAGCCAGGCCCAACCGCTCCTGCCAACCTTTTAGATAGGGGCTGGGATGTCGCGCTGTTTAAAGATGGCCCAGGCAGCGAGGTACCCCAAAGCGCCGGTGCCAAACAGCACCGGTAAAAACGGCACAGCCAGCCAATCCTTTCCCCCGTTCCACTCCTTCAACCCCATGGTCCAGCCACGGTCGAGGATCAGCAACTGCGGCTGATAATAATAGAAGATCGTGAATGGCCGAACCCACTCGAGTGGCTCCCAGATCTGCCCGATGACATTGGCGAGAAACATGATCAAGAGAATGAACACGGCGTAGCCCAGCACGCGAAAGCGGAATCGCCCCAGGGAAGAAAGGACCATTGTCAGGCCGATGATAGAGAAGAGAATTCCCGCCGTGGCCAGCAAGCCTTTGGCAAAAGCCAAGGGCCGAATCTCCAGCCTGCCGGTGCCTGGCGTAATCGGTTTCACCACCGCCTTGGGCAAAGGATCGTTCACTTTAAATTTAAACCCTGCGACGCTGACTTCCAGGCTGACCGGTTTCATCTTGGGCAGGGCATCGATCCCTTTTAATTCCAGGGGGTTGATCATCAGATAGCCGAAAAGGGAACCAAGCCAGATGCTGAGGCAGATCATCGGTATGGTGATGCAATCGACCAGGAAGTGTGCAAAGACCAAAGTGCCGCGGCTAACCGGTTGCGACAACAGGAGTTCCATGGTGCCGCGGTCGATCTCGCCCGCCAAGGCGCCGGCGGCGCGCCCCACCGCCCAAACGCACAAGAGCGTCTGCACCAGCGGGTGGATGAA
Organism: Gemmataceae bacterium; assembly: GCA_009692005.1. Taxonomy (GTDB): domain Bacteria; phylum Planctomycetota; class Planctomycetia; order Gemmatales; family Gemmataceae; genus SHZZ01. The sequence goes on from SHZZ01000007.1 coordinate 46,290, forward strand.
ACCAACCGAGAGCATGTCCATGGCCGTGTTGAGGTCGATCGCTTCGCCTCCCAGGATGCTGCGGACCATTTTCCCCGGCCCACCGAAGATGAATTTTTCCATGTCGGCAATCTCGATGCCGGAAACGCCGGCCATGCCGTGGAAGAACGGCGCCAGTTCGCCAATGATTCGCCGCATGACCAGGGCCCAGAGAACCTGGAAAGCGGCCAAGAGAATGCAGGTGACTCCCAGGATCAGCCTGAGATCGCGGAGCAATTTCCAGACTAAAACGCGAATCACGCCGTTTCTCCGTGGATTTTTCGGTAGATGCCGTCGAGTCCCAACGGCGCCATGGCCAGCTCCTCCACCTGCAGTTTCGCCAGCCAGCTCATGAGTGGCTCCAACTCTCCCACATGCTCAAAATGCACATGGCAGTGGTCTCTGCGCACCAGAGAGAGACCTTCCAAGGTGGGCAAGTGGCCGTCCGAGCCGAGGCGCATATGCACCCTGCGCCCAGCGCGCAACTCCTTCATGCACTGCAAATGGGCAAGCTGGCCTTCCTTCAAAATGCCCACACGGTCGCAAACCGCTTCAACCTCGGTCAGGACATGTGAAGAGAAGAAGACTGCCTGGCCGCGCTGCTTCGCCTGCCGCACTTCCTCCAGCAGCGCTTCGCGCATGGTCGGGTCGAGGGCGTTGGTCGGCTCGTCCATGATGACGAGTTCGCTGGCGGGGTCAAGCACCAGAAGGAGAGCCACCTTCCTTTTCATGCCGCTAGACATGGTGGCCATGGGAATGTCGATGTTAATTTCGAAGAGCCGGGCTTTTTCCTCGAGGTCGGCGCGCAGGGGTCTGCCGCGCAGTCCGCCGAGAAATTGAATCAATTGCCTGCCGGTCATGTTCTCGTACAGGCGCAGTTCCCCCGGTAGGTAGGCGGTTTTGGCTCTGGCTCGGACGCCATCGCTCCAGGAATTGTGGCCGGATATGGTTGAACAGCCCAAGGAGGGCCTGAGAAACCCGAGGATGAGGCGCAAGGCGGTGGATTTGCCTGAGCCATTGGGGCCTAACAGCCCGAATACCTCGCCCGGGGCGATACTCATGGTAAGGTTGTGCAAGGCGCGGAATTTGCCGTAGAATTTGCTTAACCTGTCGGTCACGAGCAACATGGAAAAAACAGCCCTCCGCGAGGCGTCCCTTGCGAGTCAATGCAAACCCAACGATTGTCAGGCCATTCTACTTGGGGGAATCACATGGTCGAGTCATTTATTCTAGCAGGTGCGCGAACGGGTAACGGCAAGTTTTTAGGCGGGCTGTCGTCATTGACCGCGCCGCAACTCGGGGCCCTGGTGACCAAAGAGGTCCTGGTCCGCTGCGGCGCCAATCCGCATGAGGTGGACGAAGTGATATTCGGCGAGGTTCTGCAGGCCGGTGTGGGCCAAAACCCAGCCCGACAAGCAGCGCTAGGCGCCGGCCTTCCTGGCTCCATCACCGCCTGGACAGTGAACCAAGTTTGCGGCTCGGGATTGAAAGCCGCCATGCTCGCTGATCTTTCCATCCGCGCCGGAGAATCTTCCCTGGTGATCGCTGGCGGGATGGAATCGATGAGCCGGGCACCGTTCCTTTTGGAAAACACCCGGACAGGGTGGAAGTATGGCAACCAGGAAGCCGCCGACGCCATGATCCGCGATGGCCTTTGGTGCGCTTTCAACCATTGTCACATGGGCGCGCTGGCGGATGAAACTGGGAAGGAGCGGGGCATCTCCCGCGCCGACCAAGACGCCTTCGCCATCCGCAGCCATCAGCGCGCGGCCCAGGCCTGGGATAAGGGGCTGTTCGCTCAGGAAGTGATCGCGGTTTCCCCGGGAGGAAAATATCCCGTGATGCAGAGTGACGAAAATATCCGCCGCGACAGCAATAAAGATGCCCTGGCGAAACTTTCTTCCACCTTCTTGAAAGGAGGGAGCGTGACTGCGGGAAACGCCTCGCCGTTGTCGGATGGGGCGGCGGCGGTGGTGGTCGGCAGCAAAGCCGCCGCGGATAAACTGGGGGTGAAACCGCTGGGGCGCATCGTGGCGCACGCCACCGCCGGCACAGCGCCCAAGGATATTTTCCTCGCCCCGATTTACGCTGTCAGGAAAGTCCTGGAAAAGGCTCGCCTGAGCATCTCTGACATTGACTTGTTTGAACTGAACGAGGCCTTTGCGGCGCAAATGCTCGCTTGCTCAAGGGAACTCGGGCTCGATGAGGAAAAGGTAAATGTCCATGGCGGGTCGATCGCGCTAGGCCACCCGATTGGGGCCTCGGGGGCCCGTGTGCTGGTGACCTTGCTTTATGCCATGGAGAGCCGAAAGGTGCGAACAGGGCTGGCTTCACTCTGCCTGGGCGGGGGGAACGCAGTGGCCATGATTCTTCAACGCGATTGAACCACCGCCGGGGCTTTTCCATTTTCGAAAGAAGCGAGCGGTTTCTGCAGCAGAAATTTTTCCCTGAGAGCTTGCACCTGTTCACGGGCCAGGGGAACCAGAGGAGCGCGCACGGGGCCGCATTCGATTCCCAATTGCCCCATCAAGGCTTTTCCCCCAGCCAGGCCGCCAAATTCGTTCATCAATTGCACCAGGCGAACACTGCGCAATTGCAAAGCCCTGGCCTGGGCCAGGTCGCCGCGGTTGAAAGCCTCGATCATGTCCTGGTAAATCTTGGGAGCGATGTTATAGGTGCTGCCAACCGCGCCCTTGATTCCCAGCGCCAGCGCCCCGAGTAGCATCTCATCGCAGCCAAAAAGAATGTCGAATTTGCCACCTTCCAAAGTCATGCAATCGAGCAGGTCGGCAAGGTCGGTGTGGGAAAATTTCACTCCCGCCAGGTTGGGAATTTTCTCGGAAGCGCTGCGGAGGAAGGCCCCAATCTGACCATTGCTCCCGGTAAAACTCGGAATGTGGTAGTGGTAAAAAGGCAAGCCGGGAACAGCGTCGGCAATGGGTTTGTGGAATTCCACCAGAATGTCGGGGCCCAGAGGTTTGAAAAAGCTTGGGGAACAGGCGGCAATGGCCTGGGCCCCGCAATCGCGGGCGTGCTTGGCCAGGTACGAGGCATCGCCGTTGCTGTTGGAACCAACATGGACCACAAGGGCCAGGCGCGCCTTAATGGCCCGGCTCCAGGCTTCCACCAGCGCCAGCCGTTCCTCCAGGGCCATCGATTGGCTTTCCCCCGTGGTGCCGGCGACGAACACGCCTTGAACCCCCTGGGAAACCAGGTGATCGGCTTGCAAAGGCACCATGTCAAGGTTGAGCGACCCATCCTCGTGAAAAGGGGTATGGGGGGCAGCGATCAGCCCGGTAAGAGAAAAAGACTTTAGCATAGTAGGCATCCGCACATTTGATTAATTAATAACCGATAGGGAACTCAAGGACCACTTTTTTCTCTGGGGAATGCGCATTTTCCCCATGTACGGCCTGGCCGACAGCATGGAATTACTCGCACCTATCGCAGCTTCCCTTTTCTTATTATGGATTCGGGGTTTTTCCACCCGGGCTTCGCTCCCAAGTCCGTAGTTTTCTCCAGGATTTTAATGGCAGGTGGGTCCAACCCGCTTTAATCTTGAAGCGACACATTTATTTCACGGAGGTGAATCATGAACCGGAGAGAATTTTCCCTGACCCTGGGGTCGATGGCCTTGGGATCTTTTGCCCTGGCCCAAGAGAAAAAACCGAACCTGCGTCTGGCGGTTAAGTACGGCATGATCCGGCCGGGCAACACGCCCTTGGAAAAACTGCAACTTGCGAAAAAACTCGGCTTTGAAGGGGTCGAGGTCAACAGCCCAAGTCCCTTGAATCGCCTTGAAGCCAAGAAAGCCGCCGAGGCCACTGGGGTTAAAATCCATGGCGTAATCGACTCCGTCCATTGGCAGGACACCCTGTCACATCCGGAGGCGGCGGTGCGCGAAAAAGGCCTGAAGGCCCTGCTCGGCGCCATTGACGACGCCAAGTTCTTTGGATCCGACACCGTCCTTCTGGTTCCAGGCGTGGTCAATGACCAGGTGACCTATGAACAGTGTTATGAACGGTCTGTGGCGGAAGTGAAGAAAGCCCTTCCCGCGGCGGAAAAGGCCGGCGTAAAGATTTGCATCGAAACCGTGTGGAACAATTTCATCACCAAGCCGGAGCAGTTGATATCCTATATCGACGAGTTCAAAAGCCCTTATGTCGCCGCCTATTTCGATTGTTCCAACATGATCAAGTACGGGGTCTCCAGCGCCGAGTGGATCCGCCGACTCGGCAAACGAATGGTCAAATTCGACTTCAAAGGCTACAGCAAGGCCAAGTCGTGGTGCCCGATCGGGGAAGGTGACGAGGATTGGCCGGAAGTTTTGAAAGCGTTGGGTGAGATTGGCTACGACGGCTGGGCCACTTCGGAAGTCGCCGGCGGAGGCGAGAAGGAACTGGCGGACATCGCGGCGCGAATGAAAAGAGTCCTGGCCTTGTAAGTTTTGCTTTTTAGCAAAGGCCAGAGCTTGTTTTAAAGAAACAGCCGACTGTTCCCCATTTATTGCTCAGGGGTTCAAACCTTTTATGCCAGGACTTCCTTGATCACTTCGGCGCCTTCAACGCCCACCAGTTTCTGGTCCAACCCGCCGTAGAAATAACTCAGGCGGTTGGGGTCCAGCCCCAGGCGGTCGAGCATGGTGGCGTGCAAATGTTTGACATGAAAGGGCTTCTCCACGGCGCGGGAGCCGATTTCATCCGTGGTTCCCACGGAAACGCCGCCCTTGACCCCGCCGCCCGCCATCCACATGGTGAAGCCGTAGGCATTGTGATCGCGCCCGGTGCCCTTGGCGTATTCCGCCGTCGGCTGGCGGCCGAACTCCCCGCCCCAGACCACCAAAGTTTTCCCCAGCAAACCCCTGCGCTTGAGATCGGTCAGCAGCCCGGCGATGGGCTGGTCGGTTTCCCCCGCGTGCAGGTTGTGATTCATCTCCAGGTCGCCATGCGCGTCCCAGTTGTCGTCGTTATGGGCTCCGCCGGAATAGAGTTGCACGAAACGGACACCCCGTTCCACCAGCCTGCGGGCCAGAATGCACTGCCGAGCGAAGGCCGAGCATTTGGGATTGTCGAGGCCATACAGCTTCTTCACGCTTTCCGGCTCGTTGTCGATGTGGGTGGCTTCCGGGGCGGAGGACTGCATGCGGTAAGCAAGTTCATACGAGGCCACGCGGGCTTGCAGCGCCGACCAGGCGGGGTTTTTCGCGGCGTGGTCCTGGTTAAAGGCGCCCAGGGCGTCGAGCAGGTTTCTCTGTGGCGGGCCGGCCAATTCGCTTCGCGGGGCCAGGTCGAGAATGGGAGTTCCCTGGGAGCGGAAAAGGGTGCCCTCGTATTGCGCTGGCATGTAGCCGCTGGCCCAGTTTTTCGCACCGCTGATCGGCCCGCCGCGCGGATCGAGCATGACGACAAAGCCAGGCAGGTTGGCGTTCATGGTGCCCAGTCCGTAGTTGACCCACGAGCCGATGCAAGGCGAGCCGGTCTGGACTTTCCCCGTATTCATTTGAATCATGGCAGAGCCATGGATGGGTGAGTCGGCGGTCATGGAATGCAGAAAGGCGATGTCATCGACATGGTTGGCCAAGTTGGGAAAAAGGCTGCTGACCCATTTGCCGCACTGCCCATGCTGTTTGAATTTCCACTTGGGCTCAACAATGCGGCCCTGGTTTTTGTGTCCGCCGCGGCCAAAAGTTTTCACCGTGATGGTTTTGCCATCCATGCCGTTCATCGCTGGCTTGTAGTCGAAAGTGTCGATGTGGCTTGGGCCGCCATACATGTAAAGGAAAATGACGGAAGTCGCCTTGGGATCGTGGTGAGGCTTCTTGGGAGCGAGTGGGCTGGCAAGATCGGCGGCCCGCGCCTGGAAGAACTCTTGTTCAAGCATCCCGGCCAGCGCCACGCCTGTGAAGCCAGCGCCGGTCTGCCAGATAAACTCCCGCCTGGTTCTACCGCAAAAATTCCGCATCATCGGCCTCGCTGGTCAATTAATTCAGGAAAGTAAACTCGTTGAGGTTAAGGGCCAAGAGGCAAAAGCGACGGAGCGCCTCGCCCGCCGGGACCTGGTCCTGCTCTTTGGAATGTTGCAGGAATTTCACCCCCCGGCTGATTTCCACCGCCGAGGGCTCCCGCTGAAGCACTCTGCGCAAGGCCGCCGCCACTTGCCGCGAAGGGTCCTCCCCCGCTTCCTTCAAAACCGAAAAGGCAAAGGTGCGCGCCTGTTCGTTGGCGAAATCGCCATTCACCAGCGCCAGTGCCTGGGATGGCTGGGTGGTGTTGAAACGAACCGGGCAAGCGGCATCCGGGTCGGGTAGATCGAAAATGGACAGCAAGGGCAGGATCAACGAGCGTTTGACATGGACGAAGACGCTGCGCGATGCGGCTTCCTCCGGCGTGGATTTGCCCCAACCGCTGCCCGGCTGCGACTGCCCCGCGAGAACTTCCCTGGGGATGAGCGGATAGACTCCAGGACCATCCACCTTTTTCAAATTCAAGTTCCCCGAAACGGCCAGGATGGAATCGCGCAACTCCTCCGCCGACAACCGGCGCAAGTCGAAATGGCTGAGGAAGTCGTTTTCCGGGTCTTTCTGCTGGGCTTGCAAAGAAGGGGCGGAAGCCATTTTAAAAGCGTTGGAAGTCAAGATCAGCCGGTGCAGCGACTTGAGTTTCCAGCCGTTCTTCATCAATTCACTTGCGAGAAAGTCGAGCAGTTCCGGATGGGTTGGAGGCGACCCCATGTACCCGAAATTGGAAGAGGAGCGGACAATGCCGCGGCCAAAATGGTACTGCCAAACCCGATTGGCCATGACCCGCGCTGTGAGGGGGTTGGCGGGTGAGGCGATCCAATCGGCAAGGATCTTTCGCCTGCCAGAGGACGGGGCTTTGGGATGCGCGTCGGGAATGACAGGCGGCAAGGCGCCGGCCGGGGTTAAAACCGAGGGGAACCCGGGTTCGACCTTATCTCCTTTGGCCGCATGGAGTCCGCGAATTAGAACGAAGGTCTCGCGAGCCTTTGATCCTTGTTCAATAACCGCCAGGGCCGTTTCCCGGATTACCGGGCGACCGCGGTTCAGTTCTTCCCGTTCCTTGCGCAGCTTCAGCCATTCATCCCGCGTTTCCTTGGTCACCAGCGTGCCGGCGAATTTCAGAAAGAGCGGTTCCTTGTGTATTTCCTGTTTGAAATCGTCGCGGGCCCCGCCGGGGAGTTTCTCCTGCAGTTCCCCTTCGATCTGACCAATGCGCCGGTTGAGCTTGCCAAGGCGGGATTCAAACTCGCGGGATTTTTCCTCCAGTTCCCTAATCTTTTTATCCGACGATTGCCTGCCGCCGGGAAGCACGCCCTTCAAATCCTGGATATCGCCATCCACCACGCGCTGCGAGGCCTGCCCGTTGCCGTAATTGTTGATGCCATGAAAGAAAGCCATCAAGCGGTAGTAATCTTTTTGGGAGAAGGGATCAATCTTGTGGTCATGGCAGCGTGCGCAGCCGGTGGTTAACCCCAGGAAAGTTTGCCCGGTGGTGGAAACGATATCGTCGAGTTGATCGTAGTAATGCAGCATCGGGTCGGCCGGCTCATCGTCCCAAAGCCCCAGGCGGTAATAACCGGTGGCCACCATGCTGTCGCGGGTTACTGGCTCAAGTTCGTCGCCAGCCAGTTGTTCTTTTAGGAACTGGTCGTAAGGTTTGTCTTGGTTGAGGGACTTGATGACATAATCGCGGAATTTCCAGGCGTTGGGTTTTAAGCCATCGCGTTCGAAGGAGTTAGTCTCGGCGAAGCGCACGAGATCCAGCCAATGCCGGCCCCAATGCTCGCCGTAGGTGCGCGAGGCCAGCAGCAGGTCAACGCGTTTTTCCCAGGCATCGGCGGCCGAGTCCATGAGAAAAGAATGAACTTCTTGGGGGGAGGGTGGCAATCCCGTGACAGCGTAATGAAGCCGCCGCAGCAGGGTGGTTTTCTCGGCCATGGGCGTGGGAGGAAGGCCGGCCTTTTCCAATTTTTCAAAGATAAAGAAATCAACCGGGTTCTTGGCAGCGGCTTTTATTTTGGGAAGCGCAGGGCTGGCTACCGGCTTAAAGGCCCAGAACTTCCGGGCCTGGTCGTCTACCTTTGGCGGCCCACCATGATTTAAGGCTACGGTCCCGTAGGGTGCGGACATATGAATCCACTTTTCTAACACCTCGATCTGCGACTGGGGCAGCTTCCCCTTGGGCGGCATCTTGTTTTTTTCACCATGCCTGATCGCTTCCAATATCAAGCTCTCACCCGGTTTTCCCAGCGAAAGCGCCGGGCCTGTGTTTCCCCCTTTAATTAGGCCCTCTCGGGAAGTCAGGTTCAACCCTCCTTTGATTTTTTTTTCATTTCCATGGCAGGAGAGGCAATGGGTTTGAAGAATGGGGCGGACTTCTTTTTCAAAGAAGGCAGCTTGAGAGGAAGGGGGGTCGGCGGCAAAACGGGGCTCTGGAAGATTCCAGAGCCAAAACACCGTCAGCCAGAGGAGGAGATTCTTCACAGCTTTCATTCAATAGGCTCAAAATTCGGGTGTGGGTTCAGCATCTACCCTGGATAATATCCCAAACGGTCAACCTAGGAAACCTCCTATTTTTTTCTCATTTATGAAAAAAGTTCTGGCCAACTTCTATCCGCAGTAGTATTAATTAACCATTGATCATTTCTGGGCGATGCTCGGTTTCTCGTTCTGATGATTTTTTGACTCGATGGTTAAAAAAATACGGGGTGGCCATGTCTCTGGTTCCCTTCAAAATGAAGGCCTCTCGGCCGGTGGAGTTGTTACTATGAAGACTATTAAAAGTCCTAATCGCGCTTCCCTTCTCAGGCATTTGAATACTTGCGAGGTCCTGGCCACTTTGCAGCGCTATGGCCCGCTCTCACGGGCGGACATCGCCCGTCAGACAGGCATCAGCGGGCCGACTGTCACGCGTACGATTATTGACCTGTTGGAGGCCCGGTTGGTGGAAGAAGGAGAGCCGCTTCGGGTGCAATTGGGCCGGCCGGGCAAAGTCATCCGCCTGGCCAGCGCCAAGGTTGCCGTGGTTGGGGTGGTGGTGGATGTGGACTATTGCGAGGTGGTTGCGGCTGGGTTGGATGGCTCGGTCTTGAAAGACAACACTATTTTCCCCACTCCGAAAAAATATGAAGACCTCGTGCAAATGATCAGCGCCAAGGTGAAAGAGGTCAAGCCCAAGCACCACACCAAGTTTCTCGGACTGGGAGTCACCGTGCCGGGGCTTATCGACAAGCGCGACAACCGCATTCTGGTTTCCCCCAACCTGCACCAGTTGGACGGGCAAAAATTGGCCGACGACTTGAAGGATGAAACCGGGTTAGATTGCGCCTTGACGCGCGCCATGGATGGGCTTTGCCTGGCCGAAGGTGTATACGGCGGAGCCCGCGGGATCAAGGATTTCGTGGTGGTCGATCTCGAATACGGCCTTGGGTTGGGCGTGGTTCACAAGGGAGTGCAACTGCAAGGCTACAGCGGCCTGGCCGGGGAAATCGGCCATATCACAGTGGATATCAACGGCAAGACCTGCGGTTGCGGCAATAAGGGATGTTTGGAAACCGAAGCCACCGATGCCGCGCTTGCTGCCGCCGTTTCTCAACGCGTCGGGCGCAGGCTTTCCATCGATGAAATCAACTCGATGATTGCCACCGGCGAGCTAAATGCCCACCAAGAGATCCTGCGGGTCACCGAATACCTGGGGCTGGGGATTGCCGCCATTATCAACTTGTTCAACCCGGAAAAAGTTTTTATCTCCGGCAAGCTGTTCAATTCCAGCCAAGATATTTTCGACCAGGTGGTGGAAAAGGCCCGCAAAAGGGCGCTGGCTTCGGCTTTCCAATCCTGCAATGTGTTGCGAACCACCGTCAACAAACGCCAGGGCGCGGTGGCTTCCATCATCCGCCAGCTCACCACCGATCGGGAAAATTAGGGCAAGCAACAAGGCGCTCTGGTTGTGACCGGACGGAAGACCCCGCCACATCCTTGAGGTATTTTCCGAGGGGCTCTGTTACGGTTTCCAGAAGACCAATCCACCCATGGGCCGTTTTCTTAAACCGAGGAAGCCCGGCGGCTCGCCGCCGTCACTGGCGCATTTCCCCTGGGAATGGGGCATGGCCTTGGGTAGCGGTTTGGCCTGGTATTCATCGCACTCGCGGGGGCGGAAATTGGGATAGGTTTTTGGAAAAGTTTTGATCTGGTAACAGTCCTTGCCGTTGGGAATAAAACAGGGCGCCGTCGCCGGCATCGCTTTGGTTTTGTAATTGTCGGGGCAGCATACGGGGTATTCTCCGCCGGGCGACATGCCAATCAGGGTCAGAGTTCCGCCAAGGACGGCCAGGCAGCAGCGGGCGGCAAGCATCATGGGCTCTCCTTGGCCCCTTCGGGTTTGGGCAGTTCTTTTTTCGGCGGATCAAGCTTGATGGATTCTGCCAGGGAGCAACCATCGAGGCGGATTTGCCAGCCGCCGCCCAGGGCCTTGTAGGTTTTCACCAGGCCCTCGGCAATGTAGAATTGCGCCTGGGCCAGTTCCAATTCCCTGGAAACTCTTTTCTCCTGCACCAGGGAGACGCGGTTGAAATCGGTGGTGCCGGCCCGGTATTGCACGATGACCAAATCGCCAGCCTTGCGGATGGCCGTCACCGACTTTTCCATCTCGGCAGTTTGTTCCTGGGCCCGGAGAAACTCCGCCAGGCCGTCCTCGACTTCCTTTCCAGCTGTGACCACGGTGTTTTGATACCTGGCGACAGCGGCCTGGAACTTGGCGTCCTGCAAGCGCACATGGTTGATCAGCCGGCCATAGTTCAAAACATTCCAGCGGAACCCGGGGGCGATCGAACCATACATCGCCTTGGGGTTGAACAAGTTGTTCCAGGTCATGGAGTTGGCGCCAATGGCGCCATCGAGTGAGATATGTGGATAGAGATCGGCGGTAGCCACGCCAATGCGGGCGCACTCGGCGGCAGCCTCCCGTTCCACCTTGCGGACATCCGGTCGGCGGGTGATCAGTTCAGCGGGGATCCCCACGGCCACGGTTTTGGGCGCCACCGGGATTTTCCCCGGACCGATTTTCTTTTCAAGATCTTCAGGAGAAATACCCAGTAACAGACATAACCGGTTGTTCTCCAGCCGTGCCAAGCGCTGAAATAACGGCACTTGCGATTCCGTGAAACTCAGATCGCTTTGGCCCTGGTCGACATCCAGTTCGCTGGCCAGGCCGCCTTTGAAGCGCGCCGTCGCAATGGTTAGCGAAATCTTCTGGAATTCGATATTCTCTTTCAGCAGGTCCACTACCCGCTCGAAATAGCGCATGCGGGTGTAGGCCTCAACGACATCTGCCAAAAGAAGCACCATGAAATCGTCGAATTCCTCGATGTTGGCATCGAGGTTATTAGCGGCTGATTCCACGGTGCGGCGGTACTTGCCCCAGAAGTCCAGTTCCCAGGCGATGCCCAGGCCGTAATTGAATTGCGGGTAAAAGTTTTGGGGAATGAATTGGCGGTTCGCCACTTCAATACTCAAGGCGTTTTGCGAAAAACTGCCCTGCACGAATTGTTGCTGCGGCATGATGCGGCCAATGGCAATGGCCAGTTCCGCACGCGATGCCAGAACGCGGTAGCCCGCCTCGCGCACCTTCAAATTCTGATTACTGGCCGAGCAAATCAAGTTATCAAGGTTCGTATCGTTAAAAACCGTCCACCATTTGCGGTGTTCGTCGGGATCCTTGAGAATGCGTTTGTCGGAATTGTCGATCCAGTCGTCTGCCACCGGAGCGGGCGGGCGGGAATACTGCGGCCCGACTTTGAAGCCGTTGGCATAGTAATCGGTCAATGGGGTGCAGCCCGGCGCCAAGGCCAAAAAGCCCATAAACAAGGGGAAAACCAGCGCCGAGGAACGAAAGAAACTCATGGGACAATCCCATTTCCTGAAGGGCATTGCAATCGGTACAGAAGGAATAATCGGCAAAAAGGCTCAGGTTCATAAAATGGAAAAGGGTTATTTACCTCAACTTCCCGGGAGCCATTGGCAAGCCAGGGAAGGTGAGATGCCCTTGGGAGTATTTGACATGGCCGCTAAAGTAAAAAAAGAAACCCAGGTTTGGGTGATCACCCATTGTGAAATTTCGGGGAAGGTCTTCGACCGCTGGCCCTTTCATGTGGCCGGTTCCCTCGAAGCAGCCAAAAAACTTATTCCGCGAGTCAAGGTGAGTGATTACTCCTGGTGGGAAGTTTTCCTGTTTGACCAAAACTACGACATTTATAAGCACGGCTGGGAAGAGCCCAAGGTTTATTATTTCAATCATCTGGGCAAGGCGGTCAAGACGGCGCCCTTCAACAAGGCGGTCAAGGCTTTTCAGAAGTCTTCCCAGCCCAGCAGCCAGGCAGGCGGGTGCTGCGGCCAGGCCACCGGCTGAGGTTCTTGAATTGGCGCCTGGTCAGGCGCAAAAAAGTGTCAGGTTCTCTTGTCTCTTGGGAATTTATTTCCTCATCTGCTCCTGATTTTACACGCTCTCTCCCCGCGGCCATTTAGAGCCGGGGGTGAGAGAGAGTGTTTAATATTCTACGCTGGCGGTGGCAGAATTGGTTGGCGGTTGAACTTCTGGAACGGCAGCCTGACCCCGCGAACAAAGTACATATCCGACCGCAGGGATTCCGGCGTGTTGAACCCTTGTTGCGCCATGAAAGTAACGACATCGTCCTGATCGACGCCGTCGCCGCTTATTCCCACCCCGCCCACCAGAATCTGGTTGACATAAACCCCGGAGCTTCCCGAGAAGTAAATAATGCCGCTCTGGTTGGCGATGTTTCCAACCTGGCGGAAATTACTTTGCGGATGGAAAGAGGAGAAGCCATCGACGCTTTGATAAGCGCTGGCTGGCAGCGGCGCGCCCAGGTACCTGGCATTGGTTGGATTGATGCCGCCATCGTTGAGTTGCGAGAACGGCCCAGGGGGGCTGCCATCGATACCTTCTGGAAATCTAGGCAGCGCCAGGAAACGGACCGTGCGATTGGTAAAGCCAACTCCCTGGGGCAACCCTGCAACCTGGTCCACCGGCTGCAATTGCGCCGAGTTGTAGTATGCCAAGTTGCGGGCCTTGGTCACCGCCACATCGATGGAAAAGTAGGTGCCGTCCGGCATGCGGAAAAGGCCCAGCACTTCCCCCGTCACTTCATCGGTAACGCCAATGGTCATTTTGGCGAACTGATTGAGCGGCAAGCGGATGGCCGAACGGGTTTGAATGGATTGCTGCACGCCTTGAACCAGCATTTGATTAACCTGGGCGGCGCTGAGAGTCGTACCCGCGTGTGGAGTCACCAAATAACCTTCCGGAACAAAGGTGCCATTGAGCAATGGCGTGGCCGCCAGCGGGTTGACTGGCGTGAAGCCTGGCGTAGCCGGCGTGCCGGTGTAAACAATCTGGTTGTTGCCATTGGGTTGTAACAGCGGAGCAAAAGAGAAGGCATTAGGATCGCCAACACCCAGCATCTGCCCGAAGGCAACCAGGGATTGCGTGCCATTGGCGGCCGGAGGTCCAAAAATGGGCAGGGTGATTCCCACCAGGTCGATTCTTCCCGAGGGAAGGGCAAACCCAGTAGGCAAGGGAACCCCATTGATTTCGCCCACGGGGAACCCGGCAGTGCCTCCCAGCGAGGCATAGGCCACATACTCCGCTTCGAAAGAGCGGTCGAGCAAGTTGGGATTGTAGGTGGTAGAAAGGGAAGAATTCTCCTCGGTGGCGAATCCGGTGGCGCCCGGGTAAAAGATGCCAATGCCCCCGACGATGACCCCATTCTTGACGATGGGGATGCCGCCGGGCAAGGTGCCGATTCCACGGCTTTGGGCATTGGGCGCCATGCCCGAAACAAAGCCATAGGAATCCGGGGCGACCAGGTACTGCTGCACGGGAATAGATGCGGGAATGAAAGCCGGGTTGAAGTTGAAGCGCTGCGGCAGGAGGATGTCGTCTGTCGTGCCCTTGATCCTGTCCGGCCCCGGGTGGTAAGTGCTGTCGCGGTTGGTCTGCTCGATTTGGAAAAGATCGACCTGCGGTGTGAAGGGAATATTGGGGGGAAAATGGTTGCCAATCCCCACCGGCCCGACATAACCCGGCCCGCGCAAAGTCGAGTTCTCATCGGTGATGAACGGATACGAGTTGACTTCCCTTTCGCTCAGTGTCGACTGACTGATGTATTGGATGGTGCGCGAAGTCAAAGGGGCCTGATTGTTGCCAAAGAGTCCGCCAGTGCGGGCCTTGGCGACAGCGCCATCGATGGCAAAGGTTGCCAGGTTGGCGTCTGCCAGGAGCGCGGGGTTGACGCCATTTTCGACGGCGACGCCGAGGATGCGGCCGCTGCGATCGACGATGACGGCGATGCCGTCGTTGCTGGCGGTGGCGGCCACCGCGCGCCTCAACAATATCCCCACCTCTTCAGCCGTGATGGTGATATTGGGGCTGGGCGGCAGGCCGAGTGTGGAGGTCAGGTCAGGGGGCGTTTGCGCGTTGAAATAGTTGACATCCCTGGCCGGGTTGAAATTGGTGATAATATCGCGGTCGGCAAAGCCGAAGAAGCGATTGGCCCCCGGCCCGCCGGTCAGGGTATTGTTGCCGCCGCTGCTGCCGAGGACATTGTACCCCCCGCCGCCAATGAGGATGTCGTTGGCGCTGCCGCCCGCGATGCGGTTGGCGCCTTCTCCGCCGAGGAGCATGGAAGGGCCGCTTCCCGCGTAGATGCGGTCGCCGCCGTCATTGCCGTTAATGGTTGCGGCCTGGCTTATCAGGGAAGAGACAACCAGTGCGTCGTTGCCCTTGCCTCCATCGAGAAAAATTCCCGCCACGCTGCTGGAGTCGAACCGGCCGGCTTCGCGGTTTCCATCCCGCACAACAATCTGGTTGAGCGCTTGATCGAGTTGAATGAAGATCCTGTCGGGGCCGTCGGTTCCTGTCACGATTAAATCGCTGCCCATGAGAAAAGCGGTGGCTGGCACCGACCTTTCCTCGAGCTTTTCCAACCCCGGGCGGATTTCCCCCATCTTGTGCTTCTTGGTTTCCCTGAACAAGCGGTTCAAGAATCCCATAACCAATTCTCCCGGAAATAAAGGAACTTTGGGGCAGGGCATGCCCTTCACACTTGTTAGAATCGGCATAAGCGTTACAGTTTTTTAGGAAAAATGGCTGGCTAAAAGAATTTGTGCAACCTTCCACCCTTGTCCAGGAAAGCTGGGGAACTACTTGTTGTCTCCCGGCTCAAGTTAGGCTACTTTCACAAGCCAGCAAAACCCTTGCAACAGGCATTCCTGGAAAAAAAGGCAAATCCAGAATCTTTTATGATGCTCCCGCAGATTCCCTCCGATAACCATACCTGAGACCACCGAGGCCGTTCTCCATGGGGAGGGCCGCGGGATTTTTCGCACACTTGATTTTGGAGCAATCCGCATGCGGTTGCGTCCCTTGTTTTGGAACTTGGCGCTGGCAGCCTTTACCTGGACGGGCGGAGCTTCCCTCGCCCAGGAAAAAAGTATTCCCACCCCTATTCCCGCTCTGGAAAATATTGTTCCACTCGACGACATTATCCCGGTTCTTTTTCAGGAGCCAGCCAGCCAGGTCAAGCCACCGGACAGTACCAAGCCCTTGGACCGCCCCCTGACTACTCCCAAACTTCCCGACAAACCACCCACCCTGGAAGAATTTGTCGCGCCGCCGGTTCTGCCTCCTCTGGGTTTCACCGGCAAGTCTTCAGTCCTTTCAGACATCATGGGTGACAACGACTATGTGCCCGCGCCCGACCGCTGGCGCCTCGGCTTTCCCGCGCTCGACCGCTATGGCCTGGGACATCCCCACTTGATGGATTACATGGGGCAAATCGGGCACTGGTGGGACCCCTATAACCAGAATGTTCTCAAGGGCGACTACCCCATCCTGGGGCAGCATATTTTCCTCAACATGACCGGCTCCGTGACGCAGATCACCGCGCCCTTTCAATCACCCATTGGCACTACGCCTTTTGAAAGCACAGCCAGGTCCCATGAAGAACCCTTTTTCGGACTGCCCAACTTCCTCGTCAACCTCACTTATTTGAAGCTGACTTTCGATTTGAGTCATGGCAACGCCGCTTACAAGCCGACCGATTGGCGGGTCCGCCTCACTCCCATTTTCAATGTCAACACCCTCAATGTCGGGGAGTTGGCCGTCGTCAATCCCAATGTCACCCGGGGCACGCAGCGCGAGCGGACCTACATGGCGCTCGAAGAGTGGTTTTTGGAAACCAAGCTCGCCGACCTAAGCCCTTATTACGATTTTGTCTCCGTCCGGGCCGGATCGCAGCCCTTTAACAACGATTTCCGCGGCTTCCTCTTCAACGACATCAACCGCGCCGTGCGCTTGTTCGGCACCCGCAACGCCAACCGCGATCAGTTCAACCTTGCCTACTTCCGCCAATTGGAAAAAGACACCAACAGCTTCCTCAATACTTTTGAGGACCGCCGCATCGACCTTTTCTTTGGCAACTACTACCGCCAGGATTTCCTTTTTCCCGGCTACACTGCACAGGTCAGCGCCACTTATTACCACGACGATCCGACTTTCCTCTTCGATAAAAACAGCTTCCTCGTCCGCCCCGACCCCGTGGGTGTCTTCACTCCGCACACCCTTGACACCGTCTATCTTGGCTGGGCCGGCGACGGCCACATCGGCCGCTACAACCTCAACCACCAGATGTACTATGTCATGGGGCACGACACGCTGAATCCCCTGGCAGGGCAGGCCCAGGATATCAGCGCCGCGCTCGCCGCCGTCGAACTCTCCTACGACCGCGATTATGTCCGCTTCCGCACTTCCTTTTTCTGGTCGTCGGGCGATCGCGACATCACCAACAGCCACGCCACCGGCTTCGACACCATTTTGGAAAACTCCAATTTTGCCGGCGGGCAATTCTCCTACTGGCAGCGCCAGGCCATCAAGCTTTTTGGCGTCAACCTGGTCAACAACTTCAGCCTCATTCCCGATCTGCGCTCCAGCAGGATTCAGGGCCAGGCGAATTATGTCAACCCGGGCCTGTTGCTTTACAACATGGGCGTCGATTTCGATCTCACACCCAAGTTGAAAATGATCAATAACTGCAACTTCCTCTGGTTTGAATCCACCAATGTGCTGGAACAGTACATTTACGCAGGGGGGGTGGATACCTTCATCGGCACCGACTTGAGCACCGGGTTTGAATACAGGCCGCTGCTCAGCAACAACGCCATCATCACCATGGGGCTTTCGACTTTGATCCCGGGATCGGGTTTCAAATCGCTTTATAACAACCCGTTCGCGGGTGGCACAGTCGATCCGCTGGTGGCTGGGTTTTTGGAAATGACTTTGACCTATTAACCGCCCGGGCTTCCCATCTTTCCAGGTCTTCTTCCCATGCCAACTTCCCGAGTTGACCCAATTCATGGGAAAAAGGTATATTCCTCCTGCTTCTATTAAGCTTGACTCGCAACCGCCTGCGCCAAAAGGTAAACCCCATGAAAGTCCGGACCCGTCAGGAAAAAATCTTGGGTGGCTTGGCCATCCTGGCCATTGGGCTTTTCCTTTTCCTGGGGTTGGGAATCCTGGGCGAACGAACCCGAGCCGCCGGGCCGGAAGGCAAAACTGCCGCTCCGCCTCAGAACATTCCTTTCCCTTTGCCGCCTGAATTGCAAGGCTTGGATCTCAACAAGCAAGGTGATGAAGAGATTCTGGCCAAGTCGGCCTCTTGCGTTGCCTGCCATGAAAACGCCTGCGATCCCCATGGCAAAGCGACCGTGCGTTTGGGCTGCACCGACTGCCATGGAGGCAATGCCAATGTCCAGCGCTCGGATGGGCAGACCGGCTATCCGGATCGGCCCCCCTATGCCTCGCGATCCTGTCCTGCCGCGCCGCCCGCCAAGAAGCCCGGCGCCTGGAGAAACTCCGCCAATCCCATTCGCTCCTACACCTTGTTGAACCAGGAATCGCCCGATTACATCCGCTTCGTCAACCCGGGCGACTCACGCGTCAGCCACATCAGTTGCGGCACAGTCAACTGCCATGGCAACATTGTCAACCAGGTCAGGAAAAGCATGATGACCCACGGCTGCATGCTCTGGGGGTCGGCGCTGTACAACAACGGCTCGGTTCCCTACAAGATTCCCCGCCATGGGGAACTTTATTCCATGCACGGCGAGCCCTTGCGCATCCAGAGCAATCCGCCGCCTACGGAATTCGAGAAGACCCGCGGTGTGATTCCCTTTCTCGATCCGCTGCTCCGCTACGAAATCACACAGCCGGGCAACATCCTGCGGATCTTCGAGCGCGGCGGCAAGATCCGCCAGGAAGTCGGCATCCCCAATATTTTCGAGGACCCGGGCAGGCCCTTCCTTTCACGGCTCAGCAACCGCGGTCTGGGCACCGAGAACCGCGTCGATCCCGTTTTCATCGGCTTGGCCAAGACTCGCCTTTTCGACCCAACTTTGAATTTCTTGGGCACCAATGAACAACCGGGCGACTTTCGCTCCTCCGGCTGCACCGGCTGCCATATGATTTACGCCAATGATCGCTCGCCTGTTCATTCCGGGCCCTATGCCAAGTTTGGCAACCGCGGACTGGCCGCCAAGAGCGCCGTCAATGGCATCAAGCCAGATCCCACTATTCCCAAAAACGAGCCCGGGCATCCCATTCAACACCGTTTCGCCAGTGGCAATTCCATCCCCATCAGCCAATGCATGACTTGCCATGTCCACCCAGGCACCACGGTCATGAATACCAATATCGGCTATATGTGGTGGGATTTGGAAAGCGATGCCGAGCTGATGTATCCCAAACAGCAAAAGTACCCAACCGCGGAGCAGTTCATTCGCGCCCGCATGGCCAACCCGGAAGAATCGTCGGCCAGGGGCAACTGGTCCGACCCCGAGTTTCTCGCCAACCTCAGCGATTTGAACACTCAGACCAAGCATTCACAGTTTGGTGATTTCCACAGCCACGGCTGGGCCTTCCGGGCTGTTTTCCGCCGCGACCACAAGGGCAACATCCTTGATTACAACGGCGACATCGTCAAGGACCTTTCTTCCGCCAACATGAAGAAGGGCGTCGACCTCGTCGCTGACTTGCGCAGCCCCTACAAGGAACCAGTGAAACCGGGGCAGGAGCCCGCAGATCCCGCCAAGGTCAAGATGGAAATGGCGCACCAGCGCGCTGGCATTCCCATGCACCTCGTCGATATCCATGTGGAAAAAGGCCTGCACTGCGTCGACTGCCATTATTTGCAGGACAATCACGGCAACGGGCGCCTGCAGATGGAAGTGCGCGCCGCCATTGAAGTCGCCTGCGTCGATTGCCATGGCAATTACACGCAGCGGGCGCGCCTGCGCACCTCGGGCGTGGCCTCCTACTCTTCCAATCCCGATGTCAAACCGGAGGATGTGAACAACCCGCTCTATGGCCGCGACCTCACCTCTTTAAGAACCCCCTCGGGAAAACCACGCTTCGAGCGCAGGGGAAACAAGATCTTCCAACGCAGCCTGGTGGAGAAGGATCTGATATGGGAAATCGTACAGACCGCGGACACCCTGGACCCGCAAAGCCCGCATTACAACGCCAAATCGGCCATCGCCAAGACGGTGCGCCGCGATGGAGACAAGATTGTCTGGGGGCAGATCACGGGAAAAGATGACAGCGGCTGCGCCCATTCCAACAAGAACATGTCGTGCATCACCTGCCATTCTTCATGGAACGCCAGTTGTTATGGCTGTCACTTGCCACAGAAGGCCAACATGAAGATGCCGCAACTGCACAGCGAGGGGGATGTCACCCGCAACTACACAGATTACAATTTTCAAACGCTGCGCGACGATGTGTTCATGCTGGCCCGCGACGGCACCAGCACCGGCAACAAAATCAACCCTTCGCGCTCTTCCTGCGCCATCCATGTCACTTCTTACAATCAGAACCGCGAATCGATCTATGTCCAGCAGCAGACGATATCCGGCGAGGGCTACAGCGGCATCGCCTTTTCCACCAATGTCCCACACACTTTCAGTTCCCGGGCCACCAAGCAATGCGCTGATTGCCACTTGTCAAAAGATGATGACAACAACGCCCTCATCACCCAGCTTGCCATGCAAGGCACCAATTATTTGAATTTCATTGGCCGATACGCCTGGGTGGGCGCGGGTGGCCACGGCTTGTGGGGCGTCGTCGTCACGGAACGGGATGAGCCGCAAGCAGTGATCGGCAGCTACCTGCACAAGTTTGCCTTTCCTGACTTCTACCGCGAACATATGGAGCGCCGCAAGGGCCAGCTCAAGTACGCCCACGAGCACCCTGGAAAGGATATTAGCGATCCGCTATTTCGTCCGTTCATGAAGCCGGAAATCCTCTCCGTCCAGCAACGGGGCGAGTATCTTTACGCGGCCTGTGGCGAAGGCGGTTTCCGCATCTTCGACACCTCCATGATCGACCACAAGGGCTTTTCTGAAAGGATATTCACTTCACCCGTTTCTCCCATCGGGCAAAAGTTTTACATCCGCAGCAAGTACGCCACCTGCGTGGCGTCGCCCACTACCATCGCCCCAGATCCCACGCGCATTCACTTCCCGGAAAACCAGGAAGGCCGCGTCGCGGGCATTTATGGCCTCATCTTCTTTACCGACAAGTATGAAGGCCTGGTCGCGGTCGGCGCAGGCACACTCCTCGATGGCGATCCGCTTAACAACTTCATCAAGCGCGCCTGGACCTTTAACCCGGGAAATATCCTGGTTGGCGCCAACCATGTCATCACGGTCGGCAACTTCGTCTATGTCACTTGCGACGCCGGCCTGGTGGTCATTTCCCTCGAAGACGCCAACAAACCAGTCATCACTTCCGTAATTCCCAACACCACTTTGAAGAAACCCCGTTCGGTTCAGGTGCAGCTTCGCTATGGTTTTGTGGCCGACCAGGAGGGAGTCAAGGTTCTCGATGTGACCGACCTTGCCAGGCCCAAGCTGGTCAGCCAGATCAACATCCCGGATGTGCGGAGCATCTATGTGGCCAGAACCAACGCTTATTTAGCAGCGGGAAAATCCGGCCTCATCATTCTCGATGTGCAAAACCCCGAGAAACCGAAGATCGAGCAAATTTACAACGCCGATGGACTGATTTCCGATGCCAACGACATCAAGCTGGGGATCACTTACACCAGCCAGTTTGCTTACCTGGCGGATGGAAAAAACGGCCTGCGGGTGATTCAACTCACTTCGCCGGACACCCCGGGCAGCGGCGGCTTCAGCCCCAAGTCGGCGCCTACCCTCATTGCCACCTACAAGATTCCGCACGGCGGAGAAGCCTTGTGCGTCAGCAAGGGGATCGACCGCGACCGCGCCGTCGATGAGAGTGGCAACCAACTGGCGGTCTTCGGCCGTGTCGGCGCCAGGCCTTTCACCAAGGCGGAAACGGAAAAGCTCTACATGAAGAACGGCAAAATCTGGAAAGTCAGCAACGATCCCTTCTGGGAAGGCTACCAGCAGGAAAAGCCCCAGGGGAAATAAGCAACTGTTCTCTGGTCTGGCAAGAGGTTTTATAGGTCAGGCTTTCACCCAGACCTTCTAGGTCCCTAATTATTCTTTGCCTTCCAGCCTAGGCCGAGACCAAGAGCGCAGCCAAGCAGGGCGCCAACCGGCAGGCCAATAAAGATCCCCGCCAGAGAACGAGTCGTAAAACGAGGCAGCGATCCAAGTAAGACCGCCGCCCAGCGGCCCGCCAAGCAGGATGCCAAGAAAGCCAAAAACGACTTGCCGGTTGATGGCGCGCGCCTCCACCGCCATGCCAATCAATAACGCAAAGGCGCCGCTGGCCAGGCCCAGGAGAATCAACAGCCACGGCACGACATGGTGGAGGAAGGAATTTGCCAGGAAGACCCCGAGGGCAAACCCGCCGAAAGAGAACAATGCCTTAACCATGACACTTCCCCACTGGGAAGGGATTACGCCAGGATTTTATCAATCACCTTGGGTCCGTCAGCGGGGCCAATCAGGCGGGCGTTCAACCCCTGAAGGGGATGCGAGAAAGTAAAGGGATCAAGCCCAAGCAAGTGCAGGATGGTCGCCTGCAGGTCGTGAACCCCCACCTTGTTTTCGCTGACATGGTAGCCAAGTTCATCGGTGGCGCCGTAGTTAAACCCAGCCTTGATGCCGCCGCCGGCCATCCAGATGGTGAAGCAATGTGGATGGTGGTCTCTGCCGAGGAACTTGCTGCCGCCGCGCGCCTCGTTCATGGAGGTGCGGCCGAACTCGCCGCCCCAAACCACCAGGGTTTCCTCGAGCATCCCGCGCCGTTGCAAATCCAATAAAAGGGCGGTCATCGGCCGGTCGACCTGTTTGCATTTGTTGGGCAGCGCCGTGACGATGTCGTCGCCTGGGCCGGTGCCATGCGTGTCCCAGCCCCAGTCGAAAAGTTGCACATAGCGCACGCCCCGCTCGACCATGCGCCTGGCCAGAAGGCAATTGTTGGCAAAAGAAGTGCTGCCCGGTGTGGCGCCATACTCTTCGAGAATTTTTTTGGGTTCGCGGCTGATGTCCATGGCATCTGGCACAGCAGTTTGCATGCGGAAGGCAAGTTCATACTGCTCAATGCGCGTGAGGGTTTCCGGGTCGCCCAGCGATTTTAGCTCTTGCTCGTTCAAAGCTTTCAAGGCATCGAGTCCCTTGCGGCGGGTCTCCCGGTCGAGTCCCGGTGGGTCGGAGACAAAGAAGATCGGCTCAACGCCGGAACGGCACTGCACACCTTGGTACACGGAAGGAAGGAAGCCGCTCGACCAGACGCTTTTGCCCGCAGTGGGGTCGGTGCCGCCGGAGACCAGCACGAGGAACCCCGGAAGATCCTTGCTGGGCGACCCGAGACCGTAGGTGACCCACGAACCGAGGGCAGGATAGCCCGGCCGGTTTTCCCCCGTGTGAACAAACAGCTCCGCCGGGGCGTGATTGAATTCCTTGGTGACCATGGAGCGGACAACCGTGATAAGGTCGGCGGCATGATGCAAGTTGGGAAGCAGGCTGCTCATCCAGGTGCCGGCCTTGCCATGGCGGGCAAAAGCGTGAGGCGAGCCGAGCAGCATCGGGCGACCCTTGATAAAAGCGAATCGTTCGCCCTTGAGGAGTTCCTCCGGGCAGGGTTGCAAATGGTGTTCCACCAGCTTGGGTTTGTAATCGAAGAGATCCTGCTGGGGCGGCGAGCCCGACATGTGCAGGTAAATGACAGCCTTGGCCTTGGGCTTTGCCATCGGGGGCTTGACGGCGAAAGGCGAGGCGGCGCGAGAGGAGTTCAGTTCCGCCAGGGCCAAACCGCCCAGGCCCGCGCCGAGCGTGCATTCGCGCAGGAAGTGCCTGCGGGTGCGCGTTTGAATTTTTTCCAGCCGGGGATCCATGGTCAGCTCCGGGTTAGCACCTGGTCAAGG
This sequence comes from Gemmataceae bacterium, assembly GCA_009692005.1. Taxonomy (GTDB): domain Bacteria; phylum Planctomycetota; class Planctomycetia; order Gemmatales; family Gemmataceae; genus SHZZ01. The sequence continues at coordinate 69,756 of SHZZ01000007.1, forward strand.
TTGAGAAGAATATTGCAAACCACAGTCCAGGCGGCGAGTTCGGCTTGTTGCAGGGCTGGCAGGCCGGCTGGCAGAGGGGCCATTTTCTGGGCAGCGGCGGTATCTTGGAACTTGACTCGGGAAAACTCCAGGAGTTCCCGCAGGTATTGTTCCTGCAGCCGGCCAAGAGCCGCGCCTGTGGCCAGTTTCCAGGCGTAGGCCATTTGGGCCTCGGGCGTGGCGCCTCCCTCGGTGAGCACGCGCAAGGCCATGCCTTGCGCCGCCTCGACAAAGACGGGGTCATTCAAAGTAACGAAAGCCTGCAGGGGCGTATTGGTGTTCACCCTGCGAATGGTGCAGAACTCCCGGCTGGGTGCGTCGAAAGTTTGCATGGAGGGGTAGGGAACGGTTCGCCGCCAAAAGGTGTAGAGCCCGCGGCGGACTTTGTCCTCGCCCTGGCTGGTGGCCCAGGAGCGTTCGCCATTGAAGGCGGCTTGCCACAAATTGGGCGGCTGTGGCGGATAGACCGATGGGCCGAACATTTTCGAGCTGAGTAGACCGCCTAGGGCCAGCGCCTGATCGCGGACCTGCTCGGCATCGAGGCGGGGGCGGGGAGACCTGCTCAGTAAAATGTTCCTGGAATCTTTCTCCAGCGCCAAGAGAGTGGTCCGGGCCGATTGCCGATAGACGCTGCTCGTCATTACCAACTGCAGAAACCGTTTCCTATCCCAGCCGGAGTGCATGAATTCAAGCGCCAGCCAGTCGAGCAGTTCCGCATGGCTGGGAGGCTGGCCCATGGTTCCAAAGTCTTCCTCGGTTTCGACCAGTCCGCGGCCGAAGATCAAACTCCAGATTCGATTGACTTCCACGCGTGCGGTAAGCGGGTTGTCTTTGCTGACGATCCAGTGGGCTAGGTCGAGGCGGTTGGGCGCTTGCGTAAAGGGGCCGGAGTTAAAAAGGGCCGGCAACCCGGGAGCAACCTCCACCCCGGGGGTTAGAAAATTTCCTTTGACCAGCACCTGCGTTTTCCGCGCCTTGTCTTTTGCCAGCTCGGCCATGATGGCGACAGGGGTAATGGTTGGCCTGGCTTTTTCCAGCCGACCCAACTCCTCGCGCAACGGCTGCAGCCTGGGGGAATTGGTCTGTAAATGCGATGCCAGTTTCGCCACTTGTTCCTGCGAGCGGGCAGCGGGTTTCAGCAGAAGGATTTTTTGCACCTCGGGGGGGAGTGGCTGAAAGGCGGCCCAGTTCCCCGCCGCCAGGCGGAAGTGGAAGGCCGCCGCATCCAGTTCCTTATTTTTTTCATCGAAGATGCGCAGTCGAAAAGGCGGCTTCAGATCCTTTACCCCGGCGGGGAAAAGAAACACCGCCGAGCCGTCCTTGCTGTACATGGCCCGATCGCGAATCTCAACGGCGCTGACGGGTGCAAAATCTTGCGATACCTGGGGCGCGGCAATTCCCTCCCGCGACCAGATGACATTTCTTTTACTGTCGAGAATGGAAAGCTTGAAGCCCTGCAGACGGGTGTAGATGCCACCGTCGGTGCGATTCCACAGGACGATTTTTTCAATTGGCAAGGGTTCCTTCAACGCCACTTCCCACCAGGGGTTGTTTTCGGTTTTGCTGTGTGTGGTGGACTTGGCGACAAAGTAATCGCCATTGGTGTTGCCATCAATGGCCAGATTGGCGGAGCCATCGAAATCAGCACTCGACTGACCCGCCTTCCCCAAAGGAGCGATGTTTTTCCCCTGGGAGAAGACTTGCACCTCGGCGAGGGAAAGGATTTTACCCTTGCCAGGAAGGTCGACGCGGACAATGTGGCCGGTGGGAAAAGGGAGCGGTTTGCCCATGGCGCCAGGGATGATCTTGATGCTGGCGGGCTGACTGGCAAGCTTGGCTCCGGACTTGGTGGTTGCCTCCAGGGCGCTCCAATCCGTGCCACTTGGAAGGGAAACGAGCAGCCCGCCTGGTTCTGCCGACGGCGCAGTTTCCAGCGGTCGCGGGGGGAGATTCAATCCCAGCCCCGTCTCCCACTTGGCCAGGTCTTCCCGCACATCCGCCTGAGCGATCTGCTGCTTCACCGCGGCGATTTTCTCGCTGGCTTGCTCCAGCGCCGCACGCTGCCAACCGGGAGCAATCGCACGCGTGGGAAACTCATCCCCTTTGTCGCTGTCCATCGATTGATTGAATAAAGCGTAAAAGGAATAGTACTCCTTCTGGCTGATGGGGTCGAACTTGTGGCTATGGCACTTGGCGCAGCCGAGGGTCAGGCCCATCCAGATTTGCGCGGTGGAATCGGCGCGGTCCTTGATGGCTGCAACGCGAAACTCCTCATCGTCGGTGCCGCCCTCGGTGTTGGTCATGGTGTTGCGGTGAAACCCGGTGGCCAGGATCTGGTCCTCGGTTGGGCTGGGCAGCAAGTCGCCGGCCAGTTGTTCAATGGTGAACTGGTCGAAAGGAAGGTTGCGGTTAAAGGCGTCAATGACCCAGTCGCGCCAGGGCCAGGCATTCAGGCGCAAGGGGTCGGAGCCGAAGCCGCGGCTGTCGGCGTAGCGACCGAGGTCAAGCCAATGCCTGGCCCAGCGTTCGCCAAAGCGGGGCGAAGCCAGCAGCCGATCGACCTGGGTTTCATAGGCCAAGGGGGAAAGGTCAATGAGGAAGGCGTCGTATTCCGCGGGGGTCGGAGGCAGGCCGGTTAAATCGAGGCTAACCCTGCGGAGCAAGGCAGACTTGTCGGCTTGCGGCAGAGGAGCAAGCCCGGCTTGCTCTAACTTGGCCGCGATGAAATAGTCTATGGCATTCTTCACCCAGGCCTGATTTTTCACCTGGGGAAACCTCGGGCGCGAGGGATAATTGAACGCCCAGTGCGCGTGCTTGACCGCAGCAGCTTTGGTCTGTGGCCAGGGGGCGCCGGCCGCTATCCAACTTTTGACCTTCTCCACCTCCTCCGCCGTCAGCCTGGGCCCCTTGAGGGGCATGATTTTGCCATCCCGTCCGGCCGTCACCATTTGCAACAGCAGGCTCTCGCCTGGTTTTCCGGGAACAATGGCTTTTTCGGGGGCGTCGCCCCCTTTCAACGCCAGATCCTTGCGGTCAAGACGCAGGCCGCCCCGCTGTTTATCCTGCCCATGGCATTCCAAACAGCGCGATTGCAGTAGGGATTGAATGTCTTTAGATAAATCCTCAGCCAAGGTCGTTGAAGCGCAGGCAAGCCCCACGGTGGTCAGACAAAGATAACGGACGACTTCTCTCATGTGGTGTTACCTGAAGGATCCGGCCCGGCGGGTATTCCGTGGCGCCTCGGCCCTGGCGCGCCTATTATCTTATCATTATTCACCAAGCGGCTGTCAAAGATTCAACCAAGGAGAAGTCATGCAACCGTGGTGGCAACCGGCGCTGGGGAAAAAAGTCTACGACCTCGAGCAGCCTCGCCGGGCCGACATGCCCGTGCATCCGTCTCACAAGCCAGGCTATCAATATCTGCTGCACAACCGCCATGAAGATAATTACCAGCCGCAAAAAGGCCCGCGCTCCTCGGCCTCCGGCGCACTGTTCATGAAGGAGCATACCGGCACGCACATCGACGCCTGGAGCCACCAGGCTGACTCCCTGCACCTTTGCGGCGGAGTGAAAGTCACCCACCAGGTGGAAACCGGCAGCGGGTTCACTTATGGCGGGGTGGAGACGATACCAATGATCGTGCGCCGGGGCTGGCTGTTTGATGTCCCCTCCTTTCGCGGAGTGAAGGATTTGCCCCCACGCGACTTGGTCAACAGCAAGGAACTGGATGCCATTGCCCAGGCCAGGAAATTGAAACCTGCCAAGGGGGATGTTCTCCTGGTGCGGGTGGGGAACGATCAGCATTGGAACAACGAGGCGCGGTTTCTGGAATCGGCTGGGATGACTCGCGACGCGGCGCTGTGGGCGGCCGAGTTGGGTGTCTTCGCCGTCGGCGCCGACAATATGTCGTGGGAGCCCAATGGCCTGGTGGACCCGGAACTTGGGCCGCTCCCTTGCCATTTGGAACTGCTGGCCCGGCGGGGGATCTACATCATTGAGAACTTGAAGCTGGATGAGCTGGCCAAGGACGGCGTCACGGAGTTCCTGTTCATTTGTTTGCCCTTGAAGCTGGTGGGCGCCACCGGCTCCCCCGTTCGGCCCGTGGCTCTGGCGTAAACCTGGGCACGCCATGTTCAAGCATGGTAAAAAAAGAAGCCGCACTGCAGTGCGGCCCGGGCAGTCGGCCAACGATTGCAGCCGCTTTTGCCAAAAAAGCGACAAAAACTTTAGGGCGACTTTTTCCCCGGCTGCAGGGTGAACTCTATTTTTCCCTCGAACTTTTCCACCAAGACAATCAAGGCCGGGTAGGTGATCACCTTGGTGACAATGGCCCCCGGCGGCGGGCCCTGCACATGCCATTTCACCACCAGGGCGTTGTCTTTTTTCTCGATTCCATCCAGCGCCACTTTATACCCGCCCGAGCGTCTTTCCCCTGCTTGCAGAAGCAATAAGGTCTGTTTCTCCAGGTCAATTGCGCCTGTTTTCACTTTGTTTTGCAGAAAGTCGAGCGCCTCCTGGGGTTTTTTACCCAGCGCCTTGCCCAGTTCCTCCACCGATTGCAAGGCCAGGCCATCGGCCTTTTTTCCAATGCGGGAAAAGTTCCACTGCCCCAGAATCTTGGGCGCCCCATCCGCTTGCACCATGGCCAAGAGGGTCAACGCCAGCGCCATTTTCCACATCTTTGATCCCTTTCCACAACAAAGTAAGGCCACTGCGGGCGGAATGCCCCTTGATTTGCCAGCGGCCAAGCTGGAAGATAAAACATTATAACGGAAACGAAAGGGCAACCGATGGCCGTGGCCAAGAATGTTTTGGGTGAAGAACTGGAAACCTGCTGCATGTCTCCCAAGACCGGGTTCTACCGCAACGGCCGTTGCGATACCGGACCCGGGGATTTCGGCGTGCACACCGTCTGTATTAAAGCGACCGCCGCTTTTCTCGCCTTTAGCCAATCGCGGGGCAACGACCTCTCCACTCCGGTGCCAGAATGGGGTTTCTCCGGACTGAAGCCGGGCGACTGCTGGTGCCTGTGCGCGCCGCGCTGGAGGGAAGCCTATGACGCAGGCATGGCCCCCAAGGTAAACTTGAAGGCCACGCACATTTCCACTTTAGAATTCGCCAGCCTGGAAGAACTCCAAGAACACGCCCTGGAGTAAAGTTCGGCGGTTACTTTTTCGGCCCGACCAGCTCCACGAAGTTCCCATCCGGGTCGCGGACAATAGTCAGGAAAGTGTTGGGCGCGATCTCCTCGGGGATCTGCAAAGGTGTCTTGGCGATCGGCTTGACCCCGGCGTTTTTCAAGCGGTCAACCGCCGCCGTCGTGTCGTTCACGAAAATGGTCAGGTAGCGGAACCCGGTCTGCGAGTGAATGTACTCGTTATCGGATTTCCGCGGCTTGGTCCCTTCCACCTGCATGAGCTTGATCTTGGTGGCGCCGGGGCCATCGCCCAGGACAAAGACGCGAATTTCGAGCGGTTTGCTTTCGGTCAATCCGGCATCTGCGGCGAAAGGACCAGGAACCCCAAATCCCTTCACTTCCTTGAACCCCACCGCCTCGGTGTAGAACTTGGCCGCCTTGTTAATGTCGGTTACCACGATGCCCAGGTCGATGGTGGCATTCGCGAAGGCGCTTTTTTCCTCCGCCGCGGCCAGCACCACGGTTTGCAGCAGCGCCAGCGCCGCCGCCAGACAAATCAATTTCCTCATGCCTCGCTCCTTATTTGAATGTGGTTGAAACGGTCAGAAGCATACTACGGCCGCCCGGCGGGTTTGTCATGGAGGAAACGGCCCGGATGCAGAAAATCAAGGTCATGGCCGGTGGAATTGCCCAGGACGAGGTGGTGGAGAATCTCGCCGACCACTGAGGCGAACTTGAACCCGTGACCGGAAAAACCCGCCGCCAGGAAAACCCCTTCTTCCCCAGGCATGGCGCCAAGCAGAAAGTGCCGGTCTGGGCTCAGCGTGTACAGGCAGATGTTGCTCTTGGTGCAGGGGCGGTCGGCAAGAGAGGGAATGCGAGCGCGGAAAAAATTCCGCACCGGTTGAACATCAGCCTGGCGATTCTCACGATCAACCCCGTCGGGAGAAAGCAATTCCTCGGCGCCATAATGCCTGGCCACCTTGACCCCTTCGGGGTCAACGGAGGGAAAGCCGTAAAAGAAATCCTCCCCCTCTGCGGACATGAACACTGGGGCGCGGCTGGGGTGGAAGCGCTCGGGAAACTCGGGAGTAAACCAATGCAGGGTCTGGCGCATCACGGTCAAGGTTTGGCCTGGGGGCCCGAGCAAGCGGCGAGCCCAGGGCCCGGCAGTGATCACCAGCCGCGGGGTGTGAATCTTCCCCTGGGCGGTTTCCACCTCCACCAGCGAACCGGACCGCTTCCAGGAAAGCGCCGGGCATTGGAAGCGAAAATCCGCGCCGGCCTCGAGCGCCTGATCTTGAAAACAACGCACCGCCTTTCCCGCCCGCAGGTAGCCCCCGGCAGTTTCATAAACGGCCTCGTATCCTTCTCCCGGGTAGAGAAAAGGAAACCGCCGCTGGATCTCTTCAGCCTTCAGGTTTTCAATTTCAAGCCCATGCCGCCGGGCGCTTTCCCGAATTCCCTCTAGCACCGGATGGGTTGGCGGCCCCAGAGTCAAGCAGCCGCACTGGTCGAGAAGCATTTCACCTGTCCGCGATTCCAGTTCCCGCCAGAGCGGGTATGCCCGTTGCAACAGGCCGACATAAGAAGGGTGCTCATAATAGGCAAGGCGGATGGCCCGGCTGGAGCCGTGCGAACTGCCCAGTTCATGTCCTTGAGTAAATTGCTCTAAACCAAGGACTTTGAGGCCCCTGCGTGATAGAAACATGGAAGCGGACGACCCCATGGCGCCCAGGCCGATTACCACCGCGTCAAAGGATTCCATGGAAATCTCCCCAGGGATTGCCGTTTTCTCCTGCTTAACCCAACCTCTTTTTCCTTGCTTGCCTGGCTCAACCAAGGATTATCCACGCATGCAGGGGGCGGCCCCAAACTTTTTCCCGCTCTTTTCGTCTTATCTTCAGGATTCAATTGTCGCGGATTATGGGAGAGAGATCATGAAACCGTTTATTGCCATCCTGGCGGGCGCCATCCTGCTGGGGAATTACCAGCCAGCCCAAGCGGAAGGTTGCAGCGGGCATGGCACCACGATCAACTTTTACGACACGCCAAAGGAAGCGGCCAAGGTCGCAAAAAAGGAGGAGAAGCTGGTTTTCGTCCTCCATGTATCAGGCAACTTTGAAGACCCCCGCTTTACCTGAAACAACGCTGAAGCGCTCCGTGTGAACGCATTAGGTAATGAGCAAGTGGGGAAATTCATCAACGAGCATTTCGCCTCGTCGTTTCAAAAAGTGGCCACCTTCCGGGTGGTCGGCGGGCAAAAACAGGGGGGCAATGTCGCCGCCTATTTCTGCGCCCCGGATGGCCGGGTCTTGCATGTGGTGGCCGGCCCGGTCGATTCTGCCACTTTCCTGCGGGAAGCCCGCTGGGTGGTGGATACCGCCAAGAAAGGGATTGAATTAAGCAAGGGAGATGGCGCGGCGTTCAAAACTTTTTTCCGCAAAGCCCACGCTGAGAAACTGCGCGCCGAAACCGGCCTGGTGGTGGAAGCCACTACCTTCGACCCGCCCAGCCCGGACGAAGGTGATTCCGCCCTGTCCTTCCGCGACCCGACGGGAAGGCCGCTGGCGCCCAAGCTTCCTCCTCCCCCGATCGATGGACCCGATGTCCGCCTGGAAGAAAAGCAGTTCAAAGCGCAGCAAGCGGCGGAAGCAGGCGCTCCCGGCGCCAGGCTGATGGTCGACCGCAGGGGCAACCGCCTGGTGCTAGGCAACCAGGGCAGAGTGGACACTCTCTTGGCAGGCCATGTCATGGCGCCGATTGAAAAAATCTATGGCACCATTTTTGAAAACATCCTGGGAGAGAAAATCAGCAAGAAGCCCGTTGAAGTAGTCACCCCTTTCCCCTGGGTCAAGAACTCCAAAACCAACGGGAATTAGTCTCTGCGAGAATTACCTTCAGGCCCCTTCTCCAAACAGGAGAAGGGGTTTGTTTTTTTTCTCCCCGGGACCGCCAGGCTACAGCCTGGCAGATTGATTGGCCGCGCTTTTTGCGCAGCGATCCCAACGAAGAACAAATCACGCGTTAGCCCTCCCGATCTTTTGGACAATTTTTAAAAGCCAACTGGCTTCACGGCGTTCACCTTGCGACAATAGACCGATAAACGAGGAAGAAATTATGATTCCGCTATTGTGCGCGTTGCTATTGGCCCAGACCCCGCCAGCGAAAACCCAGTGGATGCTGGAAACCGAAAACAAAGGGCCCTACCAGGGCGACTTGTTTTTCCGCGTGACGCTCAAGGGGTTGGATATTCGTGAGTGGGCAATTTTTCTGCCCAAGGCTCCCGATTTGGGCCCGGGTATTCAAACCGAGGTCGAAACCACGGCCCTCATTGTTGGCAGCAACGCCAAGCCGGTTGCCGTGCGCGATTTTAGCCCCTTGCAAAGAACAATTTATACTTTGCGCCTGCCGACTCAGGCCCAGGCCAACAAGGAAATGTTTGAAATCCGGGTCAAGTACAAGGCCAATTTATTCATGAGAAAGCTGGCGCCCTTGTCCGAGGGAGCCCAACCGGCGAAGCCTGTCCCACCTTTGAAAGAAGCGGAAAAGGCCCTTTACCTTTCCGAGTGGGGCGACATCAAGTTCAAGGAGAAAACTTTTCAAGAATGGCTCGACAACAACGAATGTAGAATGAAACCCGCGGAGACGGAAATCGATTTCGCCCGCAGAGTCTTTCTCCACCTGCATTACAAAATGGATTTTGATGTGTCGCCCACGATGGACCGGCGATCAACCGCGGTGGTTTCCTCCATGCGCTCTGATGGGGGGGGAATTTCCAATGTTTATGTGGCGATCCTGCGAGCGAACAAAATCCCGTCCCGCTCGCTTTGGGGTCGCTGGATGCTTCCCGGAAAAGAACCTTTAAAAAGGAACAATGTGGCGTTCAACTTCATGGGGGTGAAAACAGAGTTTTTCGCCCCCGGCGTCGGCTGGGTCCCTGCCGACCCGGGGTCGGCCCTTTTCGAAAAGAAAAAGGTGGAACCGGGTTTGTTCTTCGGCATGGAACAGGTCCCATTCCTGGCGCAGCATGTCGATCCGACGGTGGATGTCATGAACCCGGTGACAAAAAAGCGGATACAAATGACTGGCTTGCAGTTGCCGGGGTATTGGGCCCTGGCGCCGGCGGGACCCACCAGCACGCCAGAGTTCTTCCAAGAATGGAAAGCCACTCAGCCAACCAAGTCCAGCCCCTGACAACAGGTTTTCAATTTGAACCCACGGAAACCTCGACCAGACACTTTTGGTAGTGCCTGTTGATAAAATCATTTTGCAGCCGCAGGAGTTTTTGAAAGGCCCGAAGGGTGTCGCTTTCCTTTCCCCGAGGCAAACCCAGACCCAGGATGGTCGCGGTCAAGGCGTCGGCCACGAAACCGAGCAGAGCGTTCATCTGCACTAAAGGCACCTGAATCTCCTTTGAGCCTGCCTTGTCGGTGTGGATTTTCCCGACCATATCCAGGTATTCCACCATTTTTATGTCGTAGGGTTTGGTCACAAGGGAAACTAAATAGCGCTTGAGGTGCTCCTTGCGAAAGTGGATTTGGGGGTGGTTTTCGTCCAGACCGTCGAAGCGATCAGGGATAGCTCCCTGGAATCCATGCTGGCGGGGAAAAAAATGTCTCCAAGTACTATCAAAAGAATGAAGTTTGGAGTAGACTGCGTCCACCAGCTTTGGGACACAGGGCGCGAGCAGGTTTGCTGCGCCATGAATGGCCTGGATATCCTGCTCGGAAAATCCCAAAAAGCGGGTCAAGTAGTCGAAACGATAAGCCAAATCGGATTCTAATCTTGGCTCGTCAATGTGGATCATGTAAGTCCCTGATAAACAAGGCGGGTAGGTGTATCCTTGAAAAGGATACACTAGATTAATAGGATGTCAATGTCCGTTGTTCGCTCTCTTCACATCTTTTCACGGAGAGGTATGTTTTCGCAAACTGTCGAATATGCCCTTCGGGCCGTGGTTTTTCTCGCTAAAACTGCTCCCGCATCTTCGATTTGCGCCGAAATCGCCGCCGCAACCAAAGTCCCAAGGCCCTACATGGCCAAGGTTTTGCAAAGCCTGGTCAAGGGGGGTGTCCTCAGGTCTCAAAGAGGAGTAGGCGGGGGGATTTCCATGAGAATTCCACCCGCGGATTTGACCCTTTTCACCGTTGTCAATGCTGTTGAACCCTTCAAAAGGATCAAGCATTGTCCGTTGGAATTGGTCTCACACGGGGTAAAACTCTGCTCGTTGCATTCCCGTGTGGACAAGGCCCTGGAAATGGTGGAGCAAGCTTTTGCCGCCACCACCCTGGCGGAAATTCTGGCCGAGCCCGCTTCCAGCGTTCCCCTGTGTGATTTTCCGCCTAAAAAGAAGGCCCTGCCACAGGTTTGAGTCGAAAAATCGCCCATTTTTTCTCAACTTCTTCCCCCTCTTTACCCAATAATAAGAAGGGGCCCCTCGCCCTGGTTGCGATTGTCCTGGAATTCCCGGCCGTGGAACGCTGTGTTCCCTTTTAGCCGGTGGCCAGTTTCCTTAACAACCGCCTCGATATCTACAATTCCCTGAACACTCAGGGACAGGTGAGCCATGGTCACGGATTTAGCCAAGAAAACCATCACAAGAATTCTCAAGTTGGCGGCATTCAGCCGCTGGGGCAAAGACGCCGATTCTCCCGCCCCGGAAACGACCCGCTTTCTGCAAGGCCCGCAACGCCGCGGCTTCGAATTCTGGCGCGCTATCAAAATTTTCTTCGAACTGATCAACGGCTTCCGCACTTTTCACTTTGTCGGCCCTTGCGTAACCGTCTTCGGTTCCGCCCGCTTCGACGAGAACCACCCTTACTACAAGCTGGCCCGCGAAGTGGGCAATGAACTGGCCAAGGTTGGTTTCACGGTCATGACCGGCGGCGGGCCGGGCATCATGGAGGCCGCCAACCGCGGCGCCAAGGATGCCGGGGGCAAATCCCTGGGCTGCAACATCACTCTGCCCACGGAGCAGAAACACAATCCCTACCTCGACCAGTGGATCACCTTCCGCTACTTCTTTGTGCGCAAACTGATGCTGGTGAAATACTCCTATGGTTTCATCGCCATGCCAGGCGGGTTTGGCACCATCGACGAAATCTTCGAATGCCTGACCCTCATACAGACGGGAAAGATCAAGGAGTTTCCTCTGGTCTTCTTTGGCAAGGAATACTGGGAGCCGCTTTTAAATTTCATGAAGGAAAAGCTGGTTGCCGCAGGGACTATTGACCCATCCGACCTGGACAAGTTTCATGTCAGTGACAATCCGGCCGAGGCCGTTGCCCTGGTGAAAGAGACGGCGATGAAACGCTTTGGCGTCAGCTACGGCGCCACCCCATCGAGAAAATGGTACCTGTGGGAATAATTTGGCATCCATGGCCCCTTGGGGCCGAGCATCAGTGAACGGTATTGTCCCCTCAGGGTCGCGCTTAATCGGTTCGAATAATCTCCCGCCACCATTCCCGGAGTTTCTCCCTTTCCTTAATATCCCTCAGGGTCCATTGATCGGAATGGTTGGGGTAAGGGAGGTCGACAAAAGTGAAGCGCCCTTCGATTTGATTATGCTTGAGGAACCCGCGGGTTTTCGCAGTACTCACTTCGTGGCTGATGAAAACCGGGCGGTTGTTCAAACGCGCCAGGCGTTTTTTCGCTGCCTCCGCGTCACTTCCCTCATAGCCCCAAGAAATGACTCCATCGAAATGGCTGTGACAGATAAACCCGCGCCACAGCGCCGACACCTTTTCATCCCGCAAGCCGATGAACGAGCAGCCAATGCTGCCCCGGGAAAACCCGCACAGGACTACCCTTTTAGGATCCCCGCCAAATTGCGAGCAAACTCGCTTAATGGTGCGGACCGTGTATTCCTCGGAAGCCTCTGGGTCACCCCACCAGTTGGAGGTGTTTTTCTTCCCCGCTTTGTCAACAAAAGGCAGACAGAGCCAAATGGCGCCACGGCCTGCCGTGATGCCGTACCCGAGGGAGCAGCCTTCCGGGACGCCGTCGCAGGAATCGCCCAGCAAATTCCGGTAGCCGCCATTGCCCGCATATTCCACCAGAACCGGGTAGGTGCCCCCGGGCTTCCACTCGGGCGGCAGATAGAGCGCATGATGGATGGCGGTTCCTTTTTCCTCGGGCCAGGCTTGGCGAACGCGCTTGCCCGGACCGGGCGCCCCTTCCATCATTTTTGGAACAGTCAAATCGGGCGGAATGCTCCGCAGGTTCTCTTTTCCCTGAGTAATCAGGGCCAGAAGGACCATTAACCAAACGGAGTTAACGCTTGCCATTATTGCCCCGCAGGATCGCCTGCCGCAGTTTCTTTTCCTGCTCAGCGCCCCAGTAACCGCAGTCGAGTTCCAAAAACACCGAAGTATAGGGCAAGGCCAACGGCGTCTTGATGATCAGCACCTTGAAGGTTTTCCCCGCCTTGTCAAGCTTGCCAATGATCTCCTCATGCGGCAACGACACCTGCTTGAATTCCTTCAGCAGCACAGCCAGATCCTGGCGGTACGCGCTTATGCCCTTGGCCTCAGCCTCGGGGACAAAAGGCAGCTCGGCATCAAGGTGAACCACCGGGCGGACATGCTTCGATTTTTTCAACAGGTCGAGAACTTCGCGGACCACCTCCACCTGGTTTCCTTCCACGGCGGCGGTTTCTATCCCCTGGCCGCTCTGCAGCGGGTAGGCGGAGTCGGCAATGACGATCCAGTTGCGATGCCCCAGGCGCGGCAGCTCTTTTTCCACCATGGCTTTCCAACCAGGTTCCGCACCCAGGGCCGGAAGGGCAAGGAAAGCCAAAGGCAGCAGCAGCAATTTGTTCATGTATTCAATCCTCCAATGGAATTAACCGTGGTGTGGTGGTGAAACAGCCTGCGCGACAGGCGCGCTTTCTTTTACCCGCGACGGCGACACTTTTTGAATGACGAAAAAGAACACAGGCGTGAAAAGGATTCCCAGGAAGGTGACGCCCAGCATCCCGAAAAACACTGCCGTCCCCAGCGCCTGCCGCATTTCCGCCCCAGCGCCTTCAGCGATCACCAGCGGCACCACCCCCAGGATAAAGGCAAACGAAGTCATCAAGATCGGGCGCAGGCGCAGTTTGCACGCCTCCACCGTGGCTTCCTTCAGTTCCGTGCCGCCTTCGCGCAACTGCTTGGCAAATTCCACGATCAAGATGGCGTTCTTGCTGGCCAGGCCGACCAACACCACGAAGCCAATCTGGGTGAAGATGTTGATGTCCATGTGGAACAGCCGCACCCCCATGACGCTGGACAACAGGCACATCGGCACGACAAGAATGACAGCCAGGGGCAGCGACCAGCTTTCGTATTGAGCGGCGAGAACGAGGAAGACAAAGACGACCGCCAGGGCGAAGACGGCCAGGGCAGTGCTGCCGGCTTCCAGTTGCAAAAAGGTCAATTCGGTCCAGGAAAAGGCGAGGTCGTTGGGAATATTCTTGGCACAGACCGCTTCCACCTCGGCCACGGTCTGACCGGAGCTGACTCCCGGCCGGGAGTTGCCATAGATGGCGATGGCCGGGTACATGTTGTAACGCAGCAGCAGGTTGGGCCCGTTGGCATCAACAGCGTTGATCATGGTAGACAACGGGACGGGCGTCTTCGAGGAATTCAGCACTTTGACCAGCTTGAGTTTCTCCACGCTGGTGCGGAAATCTTCCCCCGCCATGACATTGACCTGCCAAGATCTGCCAAACAGGTTAAAGTTATTGACATAGTAGGAACCAAAGTACCCCTGCAGGGCGGCGAAAACATCTTCAATCGCCACCTGCAGCGACAAGCACTTATCACGATCGATCTCCAGGTAAACCCATGGGGTGTAGGCGCGAGAGCTGGTGAAAAGCCCTTGGAGCGCGGTGTTGTTATTCCCATCCACAATGATCAAGTCGCTGGTTTTTTGCAGTTCACCAATGCCGAGTGGCCCGTGGTCCTCGACCATGAACTTGAACCCGCCGGCGCTGCCCAATCCATCGACAGGCGGGGGGCCAAAGAAGGTCACCTGGGCATCGCGGATTTCCTGCCAGCACGCCTGGCGAATTTCCTCCATGATCTGGTTTGCTTGACCCTGTTTGAGCTTTTTTCTTTCCTCAAACGGCTTGAGTATGACATTGATCGACCCAAGATTAGGCCCATTGGCACCCAGGAGGAGGGACTGCCCGGACAGGGCAACGGTGTGGTCGACCCCCTCGGTCTGGCGGGCGATTTCCGCCACGCGGTCGATAACACTCGTAGTGCGCTGCACCGAGGCGGAGTCGGGCAACTGCACATTGACGAGGAAATAGCCCTTGTCCTGGGGGGGAATGAACCCGGTTGGAGTGTGCTGAAAACCCCAGTAGGTGGCGTAGAGGAGGGCGCCATACCCGGCCAGTGCGGGAAGGGCGAGTTTCAACAGCAGGCGGATCAGCCCGCCGTAGCCCCAGGTGCCCAGGGCGAAACCGCCATTGAAGAGTTTGAAAAACCAACCGAAGGTCAAATCGAGCCCGCGTTGCAGAATGTCTTTTTTGGCGCCATGGGGCTGCAGGAGCAAGGCGGCCAGTGCCGGGCTGAGCGTCAGCGAGTTAAATGCCGAGATGACGGTGGATACGGAAATAGTGATGGCGAACTGGCGGTAGAATTGACCCGTGATGCCCGAGATGAAAGCGCAGGGGACGAAGACAGCACAGAGGACGAGCGCCACCGCGATGACCGGCCCGGTGACTTCTTCCATGGCCTTGCGGGCCGAGTCGCGGGGAGAAAGCCCCTGCGCCAGCCAGCGCTCGACATTCTCCACCACGACGATGGCGTCATCGACGACGATGCCGATGGCCAGCACCAGCCCGAAGAGAGAAAGGTTGTTGAGGCTGAAACCTGCGGCGGCCATGGCGGCAAAGGTGCCGATCACTGCCACAGGCACGGCGACCAAAGGAATGAGGGTGGCACGCCAGGTCTGCAGAAAAACCAGCACGACAATGCCCACCAGAAGGATGGCGTCGCGCAAGGTCTTGAACACTTCGATGATCGATTCCTTGATGAAGGGCGTGGTGTCGTAAACGATGCGGAAGGACATTCCAGGAGGGAAGCGTTTTTTCAACTCCTCCATTTTCTGGTAGATGCCCTTGGCCGTGGCCAGGGCATTGGAACCGGGAAGCTGGTAGACCGACAAGGCGACGGAAGGCTGGCCATCGAGCTTGCAAATCTGGTCGTACTGCTGGGACCCGAGTTCCACTCGAGCCACATCTTTTAATCGAACGAGGGCGGCGACCGGCTTACTACGGCCAGCCTGACCGGCGCGAAGGATGACATTTTCGAACTCTTCAACCTGGGAAAGGCGGCCGAGGGCGGTGATGATCAGTTGCATTTGCTGTCCGGGCGGCGCCGGCTGCTGCCCGATCGACCCGGCGGCCACTTGTAAATTCTGCTGGCTGAGGGCGTTGATGACATCCGCGGGGGTTAGGCCCAAGGCCGCCATTTTTTCCGGGTTTAACCAGGCCCGCATCGAGTAATCCCGCTGGCCCATGTAGGTGACATTGCCGATGCCGGGCAGGCGCAGCAGCTCGTCGCGAATCTGAATAGTCGCGTAGTTGGAAAGAAACAAGTCGTTGAACACCAATTGGCCGTCCGCCTTTTTCTCTGAAAGCAGATTGAT
Organism: Gemmataceae bacterium; assembly: GCA_009692005.1. Classification (GTDB taxonomy): domain Bacteria; phylum Planctomycetota; class Planctomycetia; order Gemmatales; family Gemmataceae; genus SHZZ01. Next base: position 85,576 of record SHZZ01000007.1, read on the forward strand.
GATCATCATGATGCTGGGCGAAACCTTCTTCACAGCCACGCCCTCGCGCTGCACCAAGTCCGGAATGTTGGGCAGCCCCAGCGACACCCGGTTCTGCACCAGCACCTGCGCCATGTTGGGATCCATGCCCAGCTTGAAAGTCACCAGCAAGGTGTAGTTCCCGTCGTTGGTGCATTGCGACGACATGTACAGCATGTTTTCCACGCCGGACACTTGCTGCTCGATGGGAGCGGCGACAGTGTCGAGAACCGTCTGGGCGTTGGCGCCAGGATAGCTGGCGGTGACCAAAACGGCAGGCGGAGTAATGTCTGGATACTGCGCGATGGGAAGCGAGGTGAGGGCCACGGCTCCGGCAATGGTGAAAACAATGGAAAGGACGGTGGCGAAGATCGGCCGGTCGATGAAAAAGTGGGAAATCATGGCGCTCCTTGGCGGCGTTTCCGCAGTTGTCCGACCAGTTGCAGCAGGCCCAGGGTGGCCAGGGTCAGGAGGACCAGGAAGAACTTGCTCAGGGCGCGGGCCAGGGGGGAATTAAGGGTGCGGCTCTCGCCCATTTTTTGAATGAGAAAGAAGAAAACCGGGGTGTAAAGGAGGCCCAGGAAGGTGACCCCAAGCATTCCAGCGAAGACCGCCACGCCCAGGGCCTTGCGCATTTCCGCCCCGGCGCCCTGCGCCAAAACCAAAGGCAGCACCCCGAGAATGAAGGCAAACGAGGTCATCAGGATTGGCCTTAAGCGCAAGCGGCAAGCCTCCAGCGTCGCTTCTTCCACCTCTTTTCCTTCTTCGCGCAATTGCCGTGCGAACTCCACGATCAGGATGGCATTTTTGCTGGAAAGGCCGACCAGGACCACCATGCCGATCTTGGTAAACAGGTTGATACCCGTCATGCCGAGGACGCACCCCGCCATGGCGGAAAGTAAGCACAAGGGCACGGCCAAAATGACCGCAATGGGCAGGCTCCAGCTTTCGTACTGCGCCGCCAGAACCAAAAACACAAAGACTACGGCCAGGGGGAAGACGATGGCGTTGCGCCAATCTTGTCCCTCCATGATTTGCAGCAGGCTCAGTTCCGACCATTCGGTTTTCATGGAAGGGGGCAGTGTATTGCTGGCGAGCTGGCTCACTTTATCGATCGCCTGGCCAGAACTGAGAAGCCAGGGCAGAGGAACGCCATTGACCGGGGCGGCGCGGTAGAGGTTGTAGCGCATGACCATTCCAGGGCCGGTGGCGGGGCGAACATCAACCAGAGAGCCGAGTGGGACCATCTTTCCCTCCTGGCTCGGGACCTGGATCAGGTTCAAGTTTTGCGTATCGCCACGGAACTCCGGCTCCGACATCAGCAAGACCTGCCAGAACCTGCCGAAGGCGTTAAAGTTGTTGACAAAATAAGATCCCATCTGGGTGTTGAACGCCTTGTTGATGGCGCTGACATCGACAAGCAACTCGCGGGCTTTCATGCGGTCGATGTCAGCGAACAGTTGCGGGGACCTGCCCTGGTAAAGAGAAAAGAAGACAAACAGCCCGTTTATAGTGTCCTTTTTATCAAGGAGACTGTTGGTGGCGTCGAACAGTTCCCCGGACCCGAGGTCGCCACGGTCTTCCACCATGAGTTTGAAGCCGCTGGCGTTGCCCAGCCCCTGGATGGAGGGTGCGCCCATGACCGTGACTTGGGCTTCGCGAATCACTTGGGCAAATTTTTGCCTCAGGTCGATGGCCACCCGGTTGGCGGAAATTTTCGGCCGTTCCGGAAACGGCTTCAAAATGACAAACATCGAGCCGTTGTTGGAGGAAAAGGCGTTCAACAACAGCGAGTAGCCGGACACCGTCATGGTGTGGCCCACGCCTTCCGTCTCCAGGGCGATTTTCTCGATCTTTTCCACCAGTTCCTTGCTGCGTTCGACCGAGGCGCCAGGGGGCAGAACCACATTGACGAGCAAATACCCCTGATCCTGGTCGGGGATGAACCCCTGGGGAATAAGGGGAAAGGCCGCGCCGGTCGCCCCGAGCAAGAGCCCATAAAGGACAAGCATGACCAGAGACAGGCGAAGGGTTTTCCTCACGGACCAGGAATAAAGAAGGGTGCAGCGGGCAAAAACGAACTCGAAGGATTTGAAAAACCAGCCGAGGGCCAGGTTGAGCAATCGTTGCAGCAAATCAGGTTTGGCTCCATGCGGTTGCAACAGAAGGGCGGCCAGCGCCGGGCTAAGCGTCAGTGAGTTGATCGCGGAAAGAACCGTGGAGACAGCAATGGTGACGGCGAACTGAACAAAGAATTCTCCGGTGATGCCGGAGATAAAAGCGCAAGGGATAAATACCGCGCAAAGAACCAGGGCGACGGCAATTACCGGCCCTGTGACTTCTTCCATGGCTTTGCGCGCCGAATCTCGCGGCGACAATCCTTGCTGCAGCCAGCGCTCCACATTTTCCACCACCACGATGGCGTCATCGACCACGATGCCGATTGCCAGCACCAGGCCAAAGAGCGAGATATTGTTGATGGAAAACCCCAACACGGCCATGAAGGCAAAGGTGCCGATAATGGCCACAGGCACCGCCACCAGGGGAATCAGGGTGGCGCGCCAGCTTTGCAAAAACACCAGGACGACTATGCCCACGAGGATGATGGCGTCGCGCAAGGTTTTGAACACTTCCCGAATGCTATCCTGAATGAAGGGGGTGGTGTCGTGGACGATCTTGTAGGCCAGCCCCGGTGGGAAGCGTTTTTCCAACTCCTTCATTTTTTTCTTCACGGCGTCGCCTACTTCCAGGGCATTGGTGCCGGGAAGCTGAAACACCGCCATGGTCAACGCAGGCTGGCCGTCCACCGTCGAGGACATGTCATAGCGCTGGCCCCCGAGTTCCACCCGCGCCACATCGCCCAGTCGCAGAATCCGCGGCGACACCTGGCCTTCCTTCCCATTGACCACGCGCAGGATGATGTTGCTGAATTGCTCGGCCTCGGGGAGCCGGCCCAAGGCCGAGACAGGGATTTGCGTCTCCTGCCCGCCCGGCGCTGGTTCCACTCCGATCTGCCCGCCGGCAAAGGGCGCGTTTTGGTTTTTGATGGCGTTAATCAAATCGTCAGTTGACAGGCCCCGGGCAGCCAGCTTTTGCGGATCGACCCAGGCCCGAATCGCATAATCCCGCTGACCCAAAAACACCACATCGCTGACCCCCGCCAGCCGAAAGACCTCGTCCTTGGCGTGAATGGTGGCATAGTTGGAAAGGTAGATGTCGTCGTAACGGCGATCAGGAGAATAAAAGTTGATCGCCAGGAGGATGCTTGGTGATTTCTTCTTGATCATCAGCCCTTGCTTTTGCACCTGGCTGGGAAGTTGCGGCACCGCCAGGTTGACCCGGTTTTGCACCGCCACCAGGGCGTTGTTCAAATCGGTTCCCAGGCCAAAGGTGATCGTAAGATTGTACATCCCGGTGTTGTCGCAGGTGGAAAACATGTAAAGCATGTTTTCCACGCCGTTCACTTGCTGCTCGATGGGAGCGGCCACGGTATCCGCGACAACCTGGGCGCTGGCGCCGGGGTAATTCACTGTCACCTGAACGGTGGGTGGGGCAATGTCGGGATACTGGGCCACGGGAAGGGAATCGAGGGCTAAAGCTCCCGCAATTACCAGAAACGCCGACAACACCGCGGCAAAGATAGGCCGGTCAATGAAAAAGTGGCTGATCACTACTTGGCCGCCTTGTTTTCTCCCAACGGGCCCGACACGGGCATGGCGATCGGTTCGGGCTTCACCGTTTGACCCGGTTTCACCAGGTGGATTCCCGACACGATGAGGTTTTCTCCAGGCTTAATTCCGTCCTCGATTACCCGCAGGCCGTCCTCCTGCAAGGCGCCAGCAGTCACCCGGCGATATTCCACCTTGTTTGAACCATCCACCACATAGACAAATTTCAATCCCTGGTCGGTGCCCACGGCCCGATCGATCAGCAGCAGCGCCAGTCGCGGCGCGCGGGTGGGGAACTTCACGCGGCAAAACATGCCCGGGTTGTACAAGCTGCGCTTATTCCCTGCCGGAGCGTTTTGCACCACGGCTCGCAAGGTCACTGTTCCAGTCTGCGTATCGAAGCGGTTATCGACAAAATTCAAATCCCCTTTGTGAGGAAAGCCTTTCTCATCGGCCAGGCCGAAGAAGACCGGCAGGACCATCTCGGATTTTGGCCTGGAGATGCCGGTTTGCAATTGCCGCAACATGGTTAACACCGTCCGCTCATCGGTGTCGAAGTAGATGTAGATTGGATCCGAGGAGACGATGGTGGTGAGCAGGGTGTTGTCCTGATTGGCAAGGTTTCCCAGGGTGACATAGTACCGGCTGATGATGCCGTCGATCGGCGAGGTTACGCTACAGAAATCGAGATTGAGTTTGTGAACTTCCAGCGAGGCCTTGCTGGCCTCGAGGGCGGCTTTCGATTCCTCTTCCTGGGCCTGGTACTTGTCAAGTTCTTGTTTACTGATGGCGCCCGGGGTCTTGGCCACATCTTTGGCGCGCAAGTTGTCGGCAATCGACAACCTCACCTTGGCCTCATACAGTTTGACTTGCCCGACAGCGTCATCCAGTTTGGCCTTATAAGGCCGTTTGTCGATTTCAAAAAGCAAAGCCCCCTTGGCGATTTGCTCACCTTCTTTAAACGGGGTTTTCATGATGTAGCCAGTCACGCGCGGGCGCAGTTCCACCTGGTTGGGCGAATCGAAACGGCCCGTGAAGAAAGCCGCGTCAACCACCTGCCGTTCCACGGGGGAACTCACCTGCACCGGCAAAGGCCCGCTGTCGGTTTTGATAGGGGGTTGCGGGGCGCAGCCCAACGACAAAAAAACCAAGAACAACGCCAGGACTGGGATAAATCGCAACATGCGGGGAGCCTTTGCTGGGCCAACTATCAGGGAAGAGGTGTGAATTGCAACTTGCGGATTTCGATCGCCCCAAACTCGGCGCGGATGCCAAATGGGCTCTTGGAAACGGAGGCTTTCTTTTTTGCCAGGCTTTGCCCGTTGCAAAAGTACTCCGCCTCATTCCCCTTCACCACGATTTCAAACGAGTTCCATTCCCCTTCTTTCATGCTCTTGACATCCGGTTTTTTGATGTCGAACTTGATGCCGCGGAAGAAAAGGTCGTTGTTGCACTTGGCGTCTGGCTTGAATTCGAATTGCACCTTCCCATCCCCGGCGATTTCCTTCTCCGACTGGAGAATCAAGTCGCCCTTGACCTTGGGGTCGATGACCAAGACACCGTCCTGGAGGGTAAACCTTCCATTGGCGGCAGATTTCCCCGACAGCGAGGCCTTTTTGTCCTTGGCCAGAACCCAGCCGGCAAGATCCTTGCCGTTGAATAACTCCTCGGCCAGGGAAGCCCCGGCAAGCATCAGGATCAAGCAAGCGGAAATCAAATGTCGCATGAGAAAAGTCCTCCTTAAATTTCCCTCATGGTACGGGAAAACCTTGGGGAAGGGAAAAGGAAATTTGCCCAGGTGAAAAAAGTGTGTGGAAGGGGCAAGGGCCCGCCGCGTATAGCGCACTGTCAGGAGACAGGACCACACCATCTGCCCGCGTCTCTCAAATAAAAAAACGGGGTTGGATGCAATCCAACCCCGCAAGGTTTGTTAATTATTTCCTGGCAATCAGGTCTTGTTGGTCGCCCGTTCCACTTGAATACGCCGAATGATCTTCAACATATGCAACATCGATTCCTCGTGCTTTGGCAAGTTTTTCCCGGCCTTGAGTTTGGCCATCTTCTGATTCATTTCCAAAAGCATGTCGTACATTTCCTTGGCATCCTTGAGGATTTCACGACCGAGCTGGACCTCCATCAGGTCAGTAAGGTGCTTGATGGTTTTCTCGGCATCCTTTTCGGAATCGATGGCGCGGATGGTGGCAATCAGATCAGCCTTGTTGTCCTTGACAAACTTGCGCAGTTCCTGGGCTGTCATGGCCGAAGTTTCTTCAAGGAGATTGTCCATTTGCTCTTCGAGGAATTTCTCAAGGTATTTCCTGCCTTCAGGAATGTTGTCGAGAGCGGATTTGGTCACCATTTCCGCGGCGTTTGGAATCGCTTCCATCACCTTGGTTTCAATAGTTTTGCGCAATTCAGGGATTTGGTCCTTCATGGTTTGCGTGCCGAACGCCACCAAATCTTCCGGCTTGAGCATTCCCTTGATGGCGCTGTAGCCATAGGAGAAATAGCCAACCAAAAGGACCAACAAGAGACCGCCCACAATCCCGACAATGAGGTTGCTTCGTTTTTGTGAAGCCAGGCGTTTTTCCAGGGCTTTCTTCAAAGTTTCCAGGCCCGCGCCTGGGTTTGCTGAGGTACTCATGAAACTAAACTCCGTTGCTTGTGTGTGGTGTTCCCAACCCGCTTATTTCATTTCCTGGGCCTTGAGGACTTCCTGGACCATTTCCCAAACAAATAGTTTGAGATCCTCGTAAAGTTGATCTTCCAGGCTCGGTTCTTTGTCCTTGGGCATGGCAGCCAGGGGGAAATCATCCCAAAGGTCGTTGAGCTTCTTGATTTCAGTATTCATCCCCTCGATGTAATACTTCTTCAACAAGGGATCCATGGCCAAAGTCAAATTCTTCTTGACCTTTTCACGGTCCTTGGGGTCTTTCACATCGGGAAGCTCCTCGGCCAGGACTTTTTCCTGATGGTCGAGAAATTCCTCGAAGTGTTTGCGGATTTTGACTTCCATCTGCTTGGGTAATTTGTCAATGAGGATTTCTTTCTGTTCCTCAAAGGCTTTCACCAACTTGGGAGATTCCTTTTTGACATGCTTCATCACCTCGTCCTTGACCGGCTGCTCCATTTTCTTCACCAGGGAGTCGAGTTCGTTCTTGAGAAATTTATCCTCCCCTTCGGTGAATTTCTTTCTCGCCAACTCTACCATCTGATTGATGTTCTTTTCCGAGATGAACTCGGTTCCCATCTGGTAGAAGCGCCAGAGGAAAAAAGCCAGAAAGCCAACGACCAAACCCAAAAGGATTAGCCGAGTGCGGCCTGCCACGGCTTCCGCGTTTTTACAATCGGCCTCCAGCCGCTCTAGTTCCTTCACTTTGGCGCCCAAATCAATCGGGTCGAACCCATCGCCCATACCCATAATGGAAGACCTCCAAAAAAGTTGTAAAAACCAAGGCGTAGAGCGTAAATTAGAAAGGCCGTAAGATCTTGCTTACACTAGATCACTTAAATCGCATTTTTATTTTGCGAGTCAAGAGAAAAGTAATTGTTTTTATCATTTTATTTTCATCAAGGGGCAGGAGAACCGGATCGGGCTCTTTTTTAAGGAAGCATTCAGCTTCCAGGCCACCAATCATCGATAAGTTTTTTGAGCCTGCCCACCGTGGCGCCTTCCTGCCCGGCCAGGTTCTTTTCTTCGCTTGGATCACTGGCGATGCGGTACAACTCCACACCCGCCTTGCCCGGAATTTTTACTCCGTCCCGGGCGTTTTTATGGGGAATGATCAACTTCCACTCCCCAGAAACGCACCAGCGCCAGGCCAGGTTTTCCCCCGGTTTGTCAATATTTATCGCATTGTGCAGGAAACAAGACCCAAAGACTGCCTTACGACCTTTTATCGCTTGCGAATTCAGCAGGTCGACCCCGGGCAACCCATCGGGAACTGGCACGCTGCACAGCTTGTATACCGTCGGGGCCAGGTCGATGCTGCTAACTGGCGTGTCCTCAATCCCAGGTGAAATCTTCCCAGGCAAACGCAGCATTATCGGGGTGCGCAGCCCGCCATCGTAAGGCGACTGTTTCGAATCGGCGCGATAGGCTGGGTTGTCTTCTCGCTGGATCCAGCCATTGTCGGTGACATAGACCACCAGGGTGTTTTCCGCCAACCCCTTCTTATCCAGGTACTCGAGTAGCTGGCCGCAGGTTTCATCAAACCATTCCACCATGGCCCAATAGCGTGCCACATGAATGGAAGGTGTCTTGTTCTTGTATTTCGCCAGCAGCCTTTCGGGTGGCGTGTGCGGGTTATGGGGCAGCATCGGAGCGTACCAGAGGAAAAAAGGTTTTCTCCCAGCGCGGTCAAGAAAATCAAAAATCGGCTGCAGGCCCTGGCGGCCGATTTTCAACCCGTCGTCACCATGCCTGCCCCCCTGGGCCTGATCGCCATGGGACATGCCTTCGGTAAATCCGCCAGAGCGGAAACTGCCCGCCCACCATTTTCCCGATTGAAAACTGACATAGCCTGCCTTGCCCAACTCAGCGGGAAGGCGCGGATGCTGGGTGATGAAACCATTCAGCCTGTTGACCTCTTTAAGAAAATCAGGATTTCTGTAACGAGCCTGCATCCCTTTCCCTTCCGGCGCGGGCGGCTCGTTCCCGGTGATTTTTGTCTGGTGCGGGTATTTCCCGGTTAACAAGGAAGCGAGCGACGGGCAGCAAAGGGAAGAAGGCACATACCCCCGGCGAAAGACAAGGCTTTGCTTGGCCAGCTTGTCCAGGTTGGGAGTGCGGATTTGGGCATGGCCCATGAAAGAATAATCGGTCCAGGCCTGATCGTCGGAGACGATAAAAACGACATTAGGGGTGGCGGCCATTGCCCCGGCGGCCAGCGCCGCCAGGGCCAAGGTGAAAATCCAGCGCATGTGCAAGCCTCGATCAGGAAATGTGCGCGCCGCGCGTTTCCACATAAACCGCGTACAGCGACTGACTGGCCGTCATGAAGAGGCGGTTGCGCCTCGGCCCGCCAAAGCAGACATTGCTGCAAATTTCTGGCAGGAGAATCTGACCGATGCGCTTCCCTTCAGGGGAGAAGACATGCACGCCGTCGTAACCATCGCCCACCCAGCCGGCGCTGGCCCAGATGTTGCCATCGACATCGGCCCGAATGCCGTCCGCGAAACCGGCCTTCTTCTCCTTGCCCATATCCAGGGACATGGAGGCAAACTCCTTGGCCGGCCCAAGCTTTTTCCCATCAATCACATCGAAGACCCAAATGTTCCTCGGCGCCTTTTCATAATGGGAAGCCCCCGTCTCCGCCACATACAGCTTTTTGTAATCAGGTGAAAAGCACAGGCCATTGGGCTTGAAGGGTTCATCGGTCACTTTGGTGATGGCGCCACCGCGGGCATCGATGCGGTAAACGGCCTCTTTTTGCGTCGGCTGCGGGCTGTTGGCAGCATCCTTGAACCCTTCGTAATCCAGCAAAGAGCCGTACCCGGGATCGGTGAACCAGATGGCGCCGTCTTCGGGGTGAACCACAGCGTCGTTGGGCGCGTTGAGTTGCTTGCCGCCAAACTTGTCAGCCAGGACCGTGGTCTTGCCATCGTATTCATACCTGGCCACTCTGCGATTGCCATGCTCGCAGGCGATCTGCCTCCCCTGGTAATCGAAAGTGTTGCCATTGCTGTAACCCGCCGGTTTCCGCATAACGCTGATATGGCCGTCGTCGGCAAGGAAGCGCATCTGGCGGTCGTTGGGAATGTCGCTCCAGAGAAGATAGTTGCCGACCCCGTTCCAGGCCGGCCCCTCGGCCCACAAGTAACCGGTTCCCAGGCGTTGAATCGGCGTGTTGCCAATCTTGTATTTCTTGAAGGCATCATCGAGGACGACGATGTCTGGATCCGGATAGCGGACCGGCGCCCCGCCCTTGGAGTAATCGCGCTTCACCCCCTGGCCGAAGGCCAGCGAGGCCCCGACCAAGGATCCCGCTGCAAGAAAATGTCTTCGGTTGATTGACGCTGTTTTTTCCATGGCTTTTTCCCTGATGCTCCAAGGGGGAAGGCAAACGAGATTTGATTATCGCTTGCCGCCATCCCGGCGCAAGAAGAAATCCTGGGAGGGGAATTCAAACTTGAAATGGCCCTCGAGAGGGCGCTAAAAGGTGGTGAAACTATTATCCAGAATGGGCAACCGGGCAGTTCCCGCTTCCCATTATCGAATTCTCAGACCTCACGGTTTCAGCCACGGTTTCACCTGCGCGCTCAGGGCGTCGTAGCCGGCCGGGCTAAGGTGCAACCCGTCTTTGGCGAATAACTCCTTCTTGTGCTTCCCTTCGGAATCCAGCACCACAACTGCAAGGTCCAGGTACGACAACCCAGGGTTGGCTTTGCAGTATGCCTCCACCATTTGATTGGCCTTCTTCTGGGTTTCCCGCTGCTTCTCACGGGCTATGCTCGGCTTGATGCTCAAAAAGAGAATCGGGGTGTCCGGCAATTCTTTGCGCACCGCCTTCACCAGGTTCTGAAAATCCTCCAGCACCTGTTCTGGGGTCCGCTTGGCGTTGATGTCGTTGTCGCCGGAATAGAAGACGATCTTCCCCGGCTTCAAGGGCAAGAGAAGGCGTGGGGCAAAATGCACGGCATCGCGGATTTGCGAACCGCCAAAGCCGCAATTCACGCAAGGCAGCCCGGGAAAATCCTTCGGTAAATTCCACAAGCGCATTGTTGAACTGCCATAGAACACCCAGGGGCTTTTAACAGGAGGCGACTCGCGCAGTTTCTTCTCGATCCCCTGGATTTCTTTTTCCCAGCGGGCAAATGGCGATGTCTCTTGACCCAGGGAAACCCAGGTTTGCATGAACAACAAAAACGCGGCCAGCAATCCGATTCTCAAGCGCATGCTTTCTCCCGGGGGTTATTTCACCTTTTCTCGTTTGTAAGAGGCCAAAAACAGTTGCGAACCTTTTTCGGTCTTGAACGCCTCGGGCCTTTTCTTCTCCGAAAGATCGTAACAGATGAGCAGACTGTTGCCGGCGAATTCATAAATAGCCGGGTAGGTCTTCCCCTTGTTCGGCCCTTCCCCGCCGATGATGTCCATGCCCTTGGGCCGCTTATCCGGATAGATTTTTAATTTCCCCTCGTCGATCGTTTCCCCCACTCGCGTGATATACTTCCCATCCTTGATTGTGAGGGTGATCTTTTTCAATGTCTCCAGGGGGAGTTTTTCCCCTGCCAGTTCCGCCTCCGCCACTCTCCAGGTTCCTGCCATTTTTTTCAGGTCCTCTTCGGGCGTCTGGGCCGCTGTCAAAGTCGCGAGCAGCATGAAGGTAAATCCAGCCATGCGAACCGCCATGTTTGTTTTCTCCAAACCACCAGGGGATTATTCAGCCCGGGCCATCAGAATGTTACTCCGGATAAATCCTGGGGATCAACCCGAGTTGAAGGGTTCACTTGGTGATCGCAGTGGATATCGCCAGGCGCGCTAAAAAGCCCATGATTTTTCTCGGGGTGGCTGCCCGGTGATCAACCGGGGTAGCGCCGAACTAGGAGTATTTTTTTTGTCCGTGAGTGAAACCGCCAGGCGCTTGCCCACCGCCTCGGCGTAGCGCACAAGGGTTTCCACAGTGGGGTTGGCCCCTTGCCCGGTTTCGAGTTTCGAAAGCGCTGAGCGGTCCATGCCTGTGAGTTCCGTCAGGTCGGCAAGGCTCAGACCTCTGGCTTGGCGCGCGGTGGTGGCGGGTGATTAAGTCGGGCAGTTCAACGGCGCCTTGTTTTCGAATCGCCTTGTACTTGGCAGCTTCATCAGGCGTGAGACACCGGTTGCGGGTAATGTGTTTCATGGTCGCATCCTCTTTGGAATGTCGCAGGCCGTAACCGGGTAGACATAGTCGGCGTCGACTTCTTGGAATATTTGATATTTTTGTCATCCACGGATAGGAATGTCCCCATTAAGCTGCTTTCAAAGGAGGCAGCCAATGGAGACGATAACGATGAGTCGGAAGGAAATGTCACGGTTGGAATGGATGGAGAAGGTGAAGCGGAAAGAGCTTTCACTTTGGACGGCATCGAGCAAGATGTCGCTGAGTT
>SHZZ01000040.1 GCA_009692005.1 Gemmataceae bacterium
GGTTGATTCACCAGTGTGTTGGCCTTGGGAGTTTTGTCGTCCTTGCTAAAAGGCACCTGGGCCTGGCCAGAAATCACTATGGAATACTCCCCCGGCTGGCAGTTGGCCTGCGCCTCAAGAACCACCTTGGCCTCGTTTTTGTCCGCCGCAAGCACCACATTCCCCATCTTGATGGAGTTGGGAAACTCCAGCGCTTGCAGGGTCACCTGATTTTTGAAATCAGGCCAGTGGCGTTCGAGCTTGACCGTCAGTTCCAATTTCTCGCCGGCTTTGACCTCGGCGTTGGGTTTTTCAAAGTGCAGGGCATAAGCGGCGGAGTCGCGCACCGATAGGAATTGCTCTCGCATCGGTCGGCTGGAGGAAATGTTGGCTTCGCTCCAAACCCGGGTGTAAGGCCTTACCTCCCGTTGCATCGTCCCGCTGGCTGTCTTGGCGCTTGCAACCAGCTTGATAGGCACCAGGCTGTCTGGCGCATTTTTGTCAGCCCAGAACACCACCAACCCGTTGGAATTATTTTTTTGAAACATGATTTGTGAGTGAACGCCTGCGGGCAACCCTTCCGCTTGCACGGTAATCGGCGCAGCGGGACCCTTCTGGTGAATGATGAGATTCAGCCAGGCGGCGCCACCCTTTCTCAGGTTTAAGCCTGCCGGCCCGGGGTTTTGCGAATGGATTGAAGCGATGGAGAAATCGAATTCGAGGTTTTCCAAAACCAGGACATATTGGTAGCGGGCGCCACCCCGTTTGTAGCGGTCCTGGATGAACAGGTGGTACTTTTTCCCCGCGGTCAAGTTGACCTGGCCGGAGGGGTCGCGCAGATGGCCATCGAAGGCGTTCATGCGGTGGCCGTAATCGTCCAGTTCGACAACCTTATTGCCTTTGTCGTCCTGGATGAAGAGATAGGGGTCAGCCCGGCCGGCAATGCGCTCGCAGTAAACTTCAATGCTGAAGGGGCCGGTCTCGGCGGGGTCGATTTCATACCAGTCGCCATCGCGTTCTTTATCGAACCAGCCGGAGACCACCGCAGGGAGCTTCAATTTTTGCGCTTGAGAAACGGTGTTGTTCGGCTCGGCTTCCAGGGTGACGGGGTGTTTCGCCGCCAGGATGGGCGAAGTCGCCAGGCCAAAATCATTTACCATGGCCAGGTTTTGGAAGCCTTTTAAAGTGCAAGTGGCGGCGGTGGGCAAAACACTGTGCGAGGAAGGATGTTCTACAAAATGGTATTTGCCCAGGGTGAGCAGATCCTTGGGCGGTTGCACCTTCACGCGCAGCATATCCAGCGGGAGATCATTCACTTGCCAGTTGCTGGGCTGGGAGTTTTTCCCGAGGTTGCGCCCGAGGAGAGTGATCTCCGACTGCCCTTCGCCTTGCACGGCCCGGGGGAAGACATTTTCCAACTGCGGTTTGTCACTGATCACCAGCCGATAGGGCTGCCCGCCGCGGAAGGAAAGATCATGAAGGCGGATGAAATAATCGCCATCAGCCGGCGCCAAAAAATCGAGGAAGGGATCACGGCCATCGTAATCGCTGTTGGAAGCCAGTTGCTTCCCCGTGGCATCATTGAGGAACAAGACGGCGTCGAGTTGGGAATCCAAGCGCTCGGCGTTGGCAGCGATGGTGATGCGCTGGCCTTTCTTCCCTTTAAAACGGAAGGTGTCTTCCCTGCCGTTGTCGGAGGAGCCTTGCACGATGGAATTGACCTCCACCTGCTGGGCTAGATCTTGACTGTCATTGGGTTCCTTTTCCAAAAGTTCCTTGAAGCCGGAAGAAATGGCGAAGGCCCGGGGATTGCTCAGGCCAAAACGGCCGACAGCCCAGCAATCGTAGGTTCCCGGGGGAACCTTGCCGTCCACCGTGACTTGAAATTTGCGGTCCTTTACCAGAGTTGCTTTGATGCCGGGATGGTCGAAGAGAAGCGCCCGCGGTTCCTCGAGGTCGGCGCCCTGGATTTCGACTTCAACGGAGGCGCCTTGTGCAGCGCCCAAGGGGGAAATTCGGTCGAGCCTTGGCGAAGGATAATCAGCCAAAGAAATTCCTGGCAACAAGAGCGCCAGGAAAACGGCTGACAAGGATTTGATCTTCAAGCGGAACCCCTTGCTACCCGATCAATTCCTGAATGGGTTCGCCTTCGTTCAAAATTGGCATGGGCCTTTGCGCCTGGTCATAAAACACCGTGTTGTGGTCGATACCCAGCGCACGGTACATGGTGGCCAGCACGCAACCGGGAGAAGCTGGTTTGCTGGTGGGATACTCGGCGTTGGCGTTGGTTGTGCCGATCGCCTGGCCCATTTTCAACCCCCCGCCGGCGTAAAGCACCGACATGGCGCCTGGCCAGTGATCGCGGCCGGCGCCGGAATTAATGCGCGGCGTTCGCCCGAACTCGCCCATGGCCATGACCAGCACTTCGTCTTGCAAGCCGCGCGCGCACAGGTCCTCCACCAGGGCGCTAACCGCCTGGTCGAACCTGGGCAGCAGGTTGTTTTTCAAGGCTTTGAAGTTGTCACCATGGGTGTCCCATCCGCCGCCGGCCTGGATGGTGACAAAAGTCACGCCGGATTCCACCAGCCTGCGGCCCAGCAGGCAGGATTGCCCGAGGTCGTTCCGGCCATAGGCCTCGCGGAGCGGCGCCGGTTCCTGGTTGATATCGAAAGCCTTTTGCGCCTTGGTGTTGGTCACCATTTCAAAAGCATCGCGGTAGAAGGAATCCAGCCCTTGCAAATCGCCCTTGGCATCGATGTCGCGGCGAATGGTGTCGATGTCTTTCAAAAGGTCGCGCCTGCGGTTCAACCGTTCTGCCGGAATCCGTTGCGGGAGTTTTAAATTGCGCACCTGGAAAGAGTCGCTGTTGGGGTCGTTGTCCGGGGCGAAGGGGTTGTACGAGGCGCCCAGGTAGGCGGCCTTTCCCAGGCTCAACAAGCGCGGCAAATTCACATACGGCGGCATGACCGGATTGTTGGCGCCCTTCACTTTGGCCACCACCGAGCCGGTGGAAGGGAAAATGTTGTCGTTCACTTCAATGGTTGGCTGGTAACCGGTCAGCATCCATTGCGAGCCCATGCCGTGGCCGGCGTTGGTGTGCGTGGCCGAGCGCAGAATGGCCAGCTTGTCCATGATCTTTGCCTGCCTGGGCAGGTGTTCGCTGATTTGGACGCCGTTCACTTTGGTGGCGATTGGCTTGAACTCGCCGCGAATCTCGGTGGGGGCGTTCGGTTTCAAATCGTACATATCAAGGTGGCTGGGGCCGCCTGCTTGCCAGATGAGAATGACCGAGCGCTTTTTGCCGACCGGGTTGCTTTCGGCCCTGGCGCGCAAAAGCGAGGGCAAAGCCAGCCC
Organism: Gemmataceae bacterium; assembly: GCA_009692005.1. Taxonomy (GTDB): domain Bacteria; phylum Planctomycetota; class Planctomycetia; order Gemmatales; family Gemmataceae; genus SHZZ01. The sequence goes on from SHZZ01000040.1 coordinate 3,334, forward strand.
GCCCAAGGCCAGCGAACCAAGGCTCAGGAAGGTTCGCCTCTTGATCCCGTCACAGGTTGAATTACCCCGGCCCATGAAATCCAGCATGCCTCTTCTCCTTCAATGGTTGAACAGGAACTCTCGCGAGTTCAAGATCGCCCACAGCACATCTTCAAACGCTTGTTGCTTGTTCTCAACCTTGTTAATAAAAGCAGTGATTTTGGTTTTCTCATCCGTGGTGGGTCGGCGGGAGAAGGCAGCCAGGTACAACTCGCCCACGATTTCCTCCGCCGACTTTTTCGCCTTGATTAACCCGGCCAGACGGCCATCGCCACCAGAGATCTTTCCCTCGATCTCGTCGGAGTTGGCCAACAGGAGCACCTGGGCCAAAGTGGCGCTGGAGGACCGTTCGCATTCGCAGGCGGTCACCCGGCGCGGCCGGTCAAATGTATCGAGGAAGTACGACCCGAAGTTTTCGTGTGGCAAATCAATGGCGCGCCCGTTGGCGTTGATCCCGGTCAACCCCGACTTGCTGCCGGACAATTGGTTGACGCTGTCGAATAACACTTCGGCGGGCAGGCGGCGGGCGTAATAGCGGGCGAAATTCTGCTGGTCGTTTTTGTTATGCGGGCTGGGCTGCGAACCAAGCTGGTAAACCCGGCTGTTGACAATCATGCGGATGACGCTTTTCATGTTGAACTTCTGGCGTATGAATTCCTGGGCCAGGAAATCCAGCAACTCGGGGTTGCTGGGCGGGTTGGTCTCGCGCAGATCGTCCACTTCCTGGAACAGCCCGCGGCCGAGGAAGTGCCCCCACATGCGGTTGACAAATGTCTTGGCGAAGTAGGGGTTTTCGGGTTTGGCCATCCAGTCGACCAGAGCGTGGCGCGGATCTTCCTCCGCGGGAAATTTTACCTCCGGGCCATCGAGATACTTTGGCTCCGGGGTCTTGCCTGTTAGCGGGTTTTTTTCTCCGGTGGTCGGCGTGGGGGAGGCAAAGTAAGGGGGCGGTTCGCCAAAGCTCTTTCTTCCCAGTCGGGTAAAAAACCCTGCCAGGCCGTAGTAATCCGCCTGGCCCCAGCGCTCATAGGGATGGTGATGACAGCGCGCGCATTGCAGCCGCACACCCAGGAAAACTTGCGCGGTGTCGGCCGTCACCTGATGCACCTGATCATCGCGGCTTTGCCAATACCAATTCACTGCCGGGGCGTCCTGCCATTCTCCCGACGCCGCCACGATGCCCCGCACGAACTCATCGTAGGGCCGGTTGCGAGCGATCATGTCTTTAATCCAATTGTGGAAGGCGTAGGCGGCTCGGTCGGCGCCAGCATGGCTGGAGTTGCGCAAAATCACGCCCCAGCGCATGGCGAAGTTGGCGGGGTAATCCGGCCCATCCAAAAGCTTGTCAATCAACCGGGGGCGCTTGTCGGGCCTGGTATCGTCTAAAAAGACGCGAGTTTCCTCTGGCCTGGGAAGCCGTCCGCACAGGTCAACAAATAATCTGCGGATGAAGGCCCCATCGTCGCACGGAGCGGATGGCTCGAGGCCGAGTTTCTTCCACTTGTTCATGGCCAGTTCGTCAATCTTTCCCGCCGGTTGAAATCCCGTGAACTGCGTGGTTGGCTTTCCATGGGGAACAATCGCCCTGCTGGCGCCGACGAACCCCATGTGACGGGCCATGATCACCGCTTCACCGCTTTGGCTGCCGCCTTGAACCAACCCTTGAGGGTCCACCGTGCCGATGGTTTCGATGTTGGAGGAGAATTCGCTCTGGCGGGTGACATCGCGTAGGCTGCCATCGGAATACTCAGCAATCACGGCAATTTGCTGAACGCTGCCGAGTTTAAAGGAGAAATCGGCAGGGAGCACCCGGAGGCGCTGCAGTGCGAGGGAGCTTTTGGCGACCGGAGGCGCGCCAGCCGCAAGCCAACGCGACACCAATTGGTAATCGGCAGTGCCGGGGTGCAGCTTTTTTCCACCGCCATGCGGCGCCTGGCCCGAAGGCTTCAACAAAAACAGGCTGGCCTCGGGGCTGGAAGGGGAAACCCTTCTTCCCCGTGCTTCTAAAACGATGCTTTCGTAATCAAAGTCGGTGTCAAAGCCAAAGAGGGAAAGTTTGAAGCCGTTCTGCCCGCTGGCCTTGCCATGGCATCCGCCGGCGTTGCAACCGAGTTTACTCAACAGGGGAACGATCTCGGTTTTGAAGTCGATGGAACGGCCATGGGAAAAACCGCTGACCAGGACCGGCGCCTTGGCGGTTTCCCCGGCCAGGGTGATGTGGATGGTGGTTTCGCCGTCCCCGGTGGGAACGACATGCCCCGAGCTTGCGACCCGGGCGACTTTCTCGTTGGCCGAGGAATAGGCGGCCTTGTTAGTGACATCGTTGCCGGCTTGCGAAACCAGGATTTGCCAGTTGGCAAAGGGGTCGGGCAGGGAGATTTTTTGCTGAGGTGAAAGGACCGTCAGGGGTTGGGCCTGAACATTTCCGGCGACTGCCAGTAGGGAAAGTAGGCAGGGCAGACCCAAGGTAAGGAGAGAAGGCAACTTGGTAAACTTATGCTTCAAATCAGCACCAAGGTGGGAAGGTGTGCTATTCAAGGCAGGCTTAAATTAAGGTGGGAAATTATCCCCGGGTATAGTCTACCACTCAATCGCGACTGGGGCCAATACAATTCGGCCTGTTGTCTTCCACAGGTAGAAATGTCCCCTTTTCTGCGCTGGTCAAGGTGCAAGGGTGATTAGTTCTTCCCTGGGATCGCCGCGCTCCAGCGCGGCTTCTTCCTTTGCCAGGCTGGAGCCTGGCGTTCCCGGGGAGAAGAAGCGGGCAAGATGCCCGCGCACCCAGGAAGCAAACCCTTCAACGGCGCCAACACCCAACAGGTACGGGGAATCTCCTGGGGACCGTGGGATTCCCTGGGTACGCGGGCCTCTGGCCCGCATGAAGAAGATAAAGAAGATAAAGAAGCGGGCAAGATGCCCGCGCACCCAGGAAGCAAGCGCCAGCGCGGGGTGCAAGCAGGGGGAGAACCTGGCCTCACCAGCCGACGGCGGCGCCGTCTTTTCTCGCTTCCGACCCGCCGTGCAAAATTCCCGTTTGCGGATCGATCAAAATACCCTGGTACCCGCCCCCGTTGACCCGGGTCCAGGTAATCTTGTGCCCTCGTCGTGCCAACTCCCGGGCCACCGGTTCCGGAATCCCCTGTTCCAAAATGGCAGTGCCGCCCTCCTTATCCCCTTCCAGCCCGGTCGGCGTCGCCGATCCCTTGTGCTCCACGCGCGGCGCTTCACCCGCTGTCTGCACATTCATCTGAAAATCAATCAGGTTGCACAGCACCTGCACATGCCCCTGCGGCTGCATGTCACCCCCCATGACCCCAAAAACGAAATAGGGTTTGCCTTCCTTGGTGACCAGTGCGGGGATGATGGTGTGAAATGGGCGCTTGCCCGGCTCGAAGCGGTTGGGGTGCTTTACATCCAGGGAGAAAAGGCAGCCGCGGTTCTGTAAAGCAAAACCCAAATCGCCAGGAGTCATGCCCGAACCGAAACCGTAGTAATTGCTCTGAATCAGCGAGACGCAGTTGTGGTCTTTATCAACGGCGCAAAGATAGATGGTGTCGCTCTTGCTGATCTTTGGATCACCGGGCGGAGTTCCCGTGAGGGCCTTGTCCATTTGAATCAGGGCTCTCCGTTTTTCCGCGTACGGTTTCGAGATCAACTCTTTGACCGGGACGGGAACGAATTCCGGGTCGGCATAAAACCTGGCGCGGTCGGCATAGGCCAGTTTTTTCGCCTCCAGAAGCAAGTGCCAGTAATCGGCGGAGTTCGGCCCCATGGAGCGCAGATCGTATTTCTCCAAAAGGTTGAGCATCTGCAAAACGCTAATGCCCTGCCCAGGCGGGGGCAACTCCCACACTTCGTGCCCGCGGTAGCTGGTGGAAACCGGATCCACCCAGAGGGAACGGTGTTTTTGCAAATCCTCAAGGGAAAGATATCCGCCGTTTTGTTTTGAAAAGTCCGCCAGCTTCTGGGCAATTTCGCCTTGATAAAAAGCATCGCGCCCCTGCTCGCCGATCATTTGATAGGTCTTGGCCAGAGCGGGGTTCTTGAAGAGTTCGCCATTTCTGGGCGCTTTCCCCCCGGGCAAATAGACCTGGCGGGAACCAGGATCCTGTGCGAGTTTCCGCTCGGCGCCACGCCAATACCCCGAGATCACCTCGGTGACGGGAAATCCCTCTTGGGCATAAGCCACGCTGGGCGCCAGGAGATCTTTCATGGGCAGCGAGCCAAAGCGCTTGCGCAACTCTTCCCAGCCATCGACACATCCGGGCACCGACCAGCTTAAAGGGCCGGAGTCGGGAATTTGCGCCAATCCAAGGTCGGAAAAAATTTTGACATTCAAGCTGCGGGGCGCACGGCCGTTGGCGTTCAGCCCGTAAAGCTTTTTGCTCTTGGCATCCCAGACAATGGCGAAGAGGTCCCCGCCGATCCCGCACGACATCGGCTCCATGAGGCCGATGGCGGCGCTGGTGGCGACGGCGGCATCGATGGCGTTGCCGCCTTTTTTCAAGATGTCCAAGCCTACTTGCGCCGCCAGGGGGTGGCTGGTGGCCACCATGCCGCGATTGGCCAGCACTGGCGACCGCCCAGATTTACCCGCCACAGGAGTTGGCCTTTCAAAACACATGCCCCAGGATCCCGTTGTCAGAAGAAGAATCCCCGCGATGATGCAGCGCATCTTTTCGCTCCTGATTTGAACTCGTGGATTCAACCAAGTAAACCAGGATTCTACTTGGTCTAAAGGCTCATGGGTACAAACTAAAACCCAAGGGGTTGTTTTTCGCCACCACTGTAACAAGCTCAGGGAGGGCCGCCTTCCAGCAGCGCCTCCCTGAGGGTCAATAGGGTCCAGGAGTAGTACCGTCCCCGGTGGGACAGTTATTGCTGCGGGGGGTTGACCTCGCGGATTAGCGCTCCTCGCTCATCGCTCAGCACCAGCACCGAGAACTTCTGAATCGGCGTGCGTTCGGGGGTGCTGACGGTGGCGTAGTCGAACTTCCCGCGCAGGTCGGTGTAACCGTCGCGGTGGAACTTCACTTCGCCATTGGCGTTTCGGGCATAAACCTTGACATAGACCTTTGAAAGCGGTTTGCCGTCCGCGCTTTCCGTCACCTTGATCTGCCCGTAGTTCTCGATGAACTGAACGGTCATGGCATTGGCGTACCAGGGAGCCGACCTGGTGATTCCCCCGGCGGTGATTTCCACAAGGAGATTTTTTCTCGCCAGTTCCTCGGGCAGCGGGAGTGATGTTTTGGTCATTCCCTTGGGCAAAGTCACGGAGCGTGTCAGGTTCGGCCGGATGTACGAGAATTGCCCGCCCGCTTGCTGCACGAACGGATTTCTGCTGAAGAGCAGTTCCACATCCATGAGGTAATAGTTGACCGTGGCGGACTCGAGGTTCTGCCAGGTGAGGTTGATTTTGCCTCCATCGAGGTTGAATTCCAGGGCCGGTTCTGTTGCGGCAAGTTGGCCCTGTTTTTGGTCGCGGTTTTCCGGATCGTTGACCTTGGCGCCCTTGCCCTGGGCCTCGTCCAACTGGGCCAGCACCGTGCCAAAGGTGGCTTTCCAGCGGTCAACCGGATGCTCCGCGTATTTCCCGGCAATGGCCCGGGCCTTGTCTGGCTCGTCGGTGAACAGAGCCAGGTAGGCCTGGCAGTAGTCGTATTGAATCCGCGTGGGGAGCCGTTCGGCGTTGACCAGGGCAAACTCCGCCAGTGATTCCTCCACCCGGTCCTGCGCCAAAAGGTAATAGGTGACGGCCAGGCGGTCGGCGTCGTTCAAGGTGGTGCGGTAAGAAAGCACTTTAAGAAACTTTTGGTACTGATTGTTAAGGCCATCGTTGACAATTTGCCTGCGCTGGCCGAGTGAATGAGCGCGGGCGTTGACCAACGGCTTGTATTCCAAATGCTCGTAATGATGCCGTTCGACCGGATCATGATGCAGAAGGGTGCAAGTAATCGGCCCGCCGCATTCGCCAATGATCTGCTCGGAATGGAGCAGGAACTGGCGGATGGCCGCAGGCAGGTTGTGGTACACCCCGTACGACCAGGTGGTGGAATGGTAGAGGTGGCGTTCTTGCAGGAGGGCGGTGACGGCTTCGAAGAAATTCTTGTCGCGCAGGCGGAAGGCAATCTTTTCGAGGTTGAGTGCGCGGATATTCTCGCGGTTGAGGAAAGCCAGGACCTCCGCGGCGGTTCCATTTTGCGAAACATAATCCCAGGAGCCCGTATCCAGACGGGTGGGCTTGGCCACAACATCAAATTCCACCGGCTGAGCGGCTGCAACATACTTCTCACTTTTCCCCGCGTGAACGGGGAAATGCGTGAACTTCCCGGGCGCGGGGAAGTAAAAGAAGTAATCGAATGTCTGGGTTCGATAAGGTTCCAGGTTGAGAAGAACCGATTTGGTGAACTGGCCGTTAGAAAGTGGAATGGCCCCAACGGGCAACTGTAGGAGCACGGTCAGCTTTTGCCGAGAAGAGGTGGGGTTGGTGATGACCACATGGGCGGCATAGACAGTGTGGACGACGAATTCCCCGCTGACGAATTTGTCGAACCGTTCGCCGTTCTCGTCGCGGTAGCGGTCGCCAAGCCGGTAGAAATTCTGGCTTACAAGAATGTTGATTTTGTCCGGGTGAGGCTCAGCGGGAAGCACTTCCTCGTGGAAAGCGATCAGGTCGCTGGCTGCCGTGAGGGTCATCTTCCCCTTTTCGAATTTCAGCGTGTGTTTGCCTGCTTCAAAGGGAAGTTCCGTAACGGCCAAGGCCAGCATCATCTCGGTGAAATTTCTGGAAGCTTCGCTGATGTGCCTGGAAATAAAAGGCGTTTTGCCATCGTGGCTGGCGTAATCAAGCCAGAAGGTGCTCACGCCAACCAGTTCACCCACCTGCGCTTGAATGGGCAGATGGTAGTAGTTGTTCTCGGCCCATTCCAGTGTAGGATCCACCTTGCGGTAGAGTTGGCGTCTGAGGAGGTCGGTGCGCTGCTCTTCAAAGAAAAAGTGTTCGCCATCTTTTTCCCGATCTTTGCCAGTTTCGGCCTTGTCCATTAGTTTTTCAGAAAGCTCTTTGCGATCGGCATCCTTGGCAAATTTTTCCTTGGTTCTTCCATCACGGGCGTCGTAGGAACGCTTCTGCGAATCTACGGATTTTTTTTCGAGTTCTGGCAACAGGGGTTTGGCCGCTGCCGTCTTTCCTTCAGGGCTGCCCTTCATCTCACCGGCACTTCTGGCGCCTCCCCCGCCGCTCGGCCGGCCAAAAGTCGCCGGGTCAGTGGGGACGATGCCGTTGGTTTGCATTTTTGCTTCAAGCTTTTCATCGTACAGGGAATCGGCTTTTAATTTTGATCGGTAGTTGGAAAACGAGTCATCCAGACCCAGGTCGCCCCCCTTGACCGCCGTGTCAAACAGCAACACAACCCGTTCCTGGTTGGGTGGAAGCAGCCGAAGCATTTCTTGCAAATGGCGGTGGGTTTTTGGCCCTTCCCCCTGGATTTTTTGCGCCAGGAGGACGCGCTCCACGGTGTTCAACCGGTCGAATTGCCACGGTTGCGACCGCGAGGCCAGATCGGCTTGCAGCAGCCAAAGATCGAGGAAAGTTTTGTCTTTCTTGTTGGCCAGATAGGGGACGATGGCCTCTTTGAAGAAGGCCGGGTCCTTTTTAAAGAGGAAGAAGTTCAATTCATGGCAGGCGTACTTGGAGTACTGTTTGCGCTTTTCCTCGGGCTTCATCTTGGGCCAGGTGAGGAGGAAGGAAAACTCCATTAGCTTGGGATCTTTTGATAAAGTTGCGTACAGGGCGTAGACTTTGGCCAGGCTGTCGTATTGTTCAAAACGGCTTCCTGCCACATCTTCCAGAATGAACTCCTTGCCCTTGTTCAAAACCGTGACCTGTTTCTGCTGAGTGAAATGCTTTTTTGGGTCGAGTCCCAGGAGCAGCCTCAGATCAACAAACTTGGCAGCCTGTTCCTGCACGGTGATCGAGCGAAAGGTGGTGGAGAGGGGATCGACGGCGACGGCGTGCAGCATAGCGTGCGGGCCAGCCAGCTTGCGGGAAACGCGAATCACGCCATTCTTATCGGGAACCAGGTTGATAGCGACCGCGGAAGCATCTGCAAGAAAATCGAGGTTGGCGAAGGCGCCCGCCGCAAGTGGCGCGGACTCACCAGGCTTGGCCGGGGGGGGCGCTGCTGGCGCCGCCGGTTGGTTCATTTCCCGCCGACGGAATTCTTCTCCTCCCACCGCTTCTTGTTCACCCGTCTCGGTGGAGCGCACGGCCCAGGGGTTTAACAACAGCATCGGCCGTTCAAGCATATTCCCCGGGTATTTCTTTTGCCCCTTGCGATCCAGGACATAGCGGAACTCATCGCCGATGTTGCGCCCGGTCAGGTAAACCGACTCCGCGAAGGCGGGGTACATGCCATCGAGTTCCCTGTCGCGCACCTTTGCCAGGTCGGCATAGGAATCGAAAGCGGGCAGATAGCGAGTGGCAAACAGGTGCACTCGGCTGAAGACCGAAGGGTTGGTCAGTTGAATAATGACATCCTTGTCGTCGACGGTGATGCTGTGGATTTGGGTGGGTGTCAACCCAGGGAGGCGCATATGGCGGGCTTTGCCCAGGACATGCCCGGCCAGGGCCAGGCCGTCCACCACGCGGATCCGGACGCGGTCGCCCGAGGTTTTGATCCACAGGTCGTAGTCGCCCGCAGCCAGCCCTTTAAGAACCAATAAACCATCTTTAATAGACAATGAGTCGAAGCGGTCAGCCCGGATGACGGATCCGCCCATTTCAAACAGGGCGTAATCGAGGCGCGACACCTGGGCGCCTGTCCCCATATGGGGCAAGGTGATCGGTTCGCCCGCCTGGGCGTGCAGGACTTGCCGGTATGTGTGCCTTCCACTTGTCAACACCCAGGTATGGCTGGTGCTTTCGGGGCTGGTGGCGCTGACGCTGTAAATGTCAGCCAAGGGCCCCAGGCGAATCCGCCCCAGGGAATCGGTCTTTAAGGTCGCGTGGATGGTGTTGCGGAAATCGCGGTGCTTGATGGCCAACTGCACCGGGCGGTCTGGCTTGTATTCCCCCGAGCGGCCCAGCAGTTCCACATAGTAATCTGGGCCAAACTTGGCGAAATGCATGTCCTCGATCCTGTCTGTCCGGTCGATTTGATTGAGATGGAAGGCGGCGGCAGCGGCCAGGTCGACGGATTTTCCCAGGCTAAGGTTCTTCACCTTCGCGGTCAGGCCAATGCTGATGGAGGAAAGTCGAGCGGGAACGCGGATTTCATGCACCGACTCGCGGTCTTCGAACAATTTGAAATTGGGGACCTCGAGCGAAGTGGCAATGCCGTCGTGATCCGTCGAGGTGATGCGCAAGCGGACTTCTTCCAGCAATTTAACCGAAACAGGAACGCCATTGAGCGTCAAACCTGGGCGGATCAGAATGGAGGTTGTCTTCTGCGTCTGTAGCGATTCGCGGTCGATATGAATCCCCGCCTGTAGGGCGTAGGCTTCCGCCTGGTGTTGAATGAAATCGAGCGAGGAAAGGTTGTCCTTGGAGAGAACCACTGCCCGGCGGCCCGGCGCCGTGCTGAAGGGCGCCAGGATGACCCCCTTGTCGTCGGGATGATACTCTTTGCCCCCCAGCCAGGCCACGGCGTCCTTTACCTGTTTGTTGTTCTCATCGACTACGGTGATGTTGTGTCCGCTGGGGCCAGTGGATACCACCGGACGCAAACGCCCCTTGTGAATGAGCGCGCGGCTGCTCTTTCCACCGCCGATGAAATCGATCACATAGATGCCATGCTTGCTGATTTGCGGGAATTCAAAACGCCTGGCCACCCGCCTGAAAGGAGAATCCTCGTAGGCAATGGTCTTCTCGGTATTGGCAACCAGGCCATCGAGGTTGATATCCGTGGCGATTTCCACTTGGGTGGCGCGGTAGAAGTTGCGGGCGTTGATCTCGAACACCTTGATCAGCAAGGACGGCACATTCTTAATGTGCAAATCCAACGACACCGCCTCGTTGGCCGCGAAGTCGGACTTGTTCGTGTGGGCGAAGTCGATGTCGATCCGCTCGCGCAACTGGCGGAAAAGTTCCGGAGGCAATTGCGAGGCCCATTGTTCCGGATCGCCCAGACCCTGTTCGATCTTGGCCTCGGCAAACAAGTGGCGCAGATAAATGTCGTTGATGTAGGCTTCAAACTCCTTGGGTGAAGCCAGGTCGAGGAAGAAGTGCTTTAAATAATCGCGCACCAGCGGCTCATCCGCGCCAATGGATGGCAGCAGCGTCCCCTGGGAAAAGTCCAACCCCAGGTTGGCGGGAAAACGCCGGCTGTCGTCGTTTTCCAAAAGCGCTTTCGCCATGTAGCCCTGCTGGCGAGGCAGCTTGATGTACTCTTGAAAGCGTTCGCGGTTGTAGGTTCCTTTGGCCCGGTCGAAGGCCAGTTGGTGATAAAGGACATGGGCCTTGAGAGAGTTGTGCACCGGGGCAAGCTGCGAAACGAAAGCCCACAAGCGATCGAGGTAGGCGGCGGTTTGAACTCGGTCGCGCCTCCAGTCGGAGTCATCGCCAGGCTGCAGCCGCTTCAGCCAGACCTGGACGAATTGCGTTTGATTGAGAAGCGCCCCGCGCAATTGCAGCAATTCTTCCAATTGCTTGGCAGTCAACTGGGAATGGATGGGAAAGGCGCCGAAAGGGGAAGGGTATTGCGATTTCATGTCTTCGTCGATCAGCGAAGGCAAGCCAGCTATGTCTGGCCGTTTCAACCGTTGCAGCAAATTCCGACGACGCTCCCAGGAAAGCGTTTTGGCCTCCAGCCAGTCAAAGGAGGAATCCTCAAGGTTGTCGAGATTGGGGTAAGCGGAAAAAGAGATGGCCAGCAAATGATCGCGGGAGATAAGTTTGGGGTCGAGCGCCGTGGGGAGGTTGGGCGCCACACCCACGGTTTCCTTTTGGTGATTAAAGTGCAGGCCGAGGCGGGTGCGCAGATAATTGAGTGATCCTTGCGGATCATTGTCGTAGCTCAACAGCGCCCTGCGCGTTTGGATTTCGGTCCAGTGCGGAGTTTGGCCGAAGCGTTCGTGCCAGGGTTTCAGGAGCGGTTCGATTTTCTCGGGCGCTCCGGTGTTCAAATAGTGCAAGGCATGGAAATAATAATAGTCCTCGGTGCCGGGAATGAGTTTCTTGAGGGCGTTGGCGCGGTCTTTGGCCAGGGAAAAATCCTCGATGTATTGCACCTCGCCGGCCAGCGCCAGCCCGGCCAGGGAAAAAATTGCCAGCGCCTTCATGAAAATCTTCATGGACCGTCCCTTGAAATAGGAATGCTTACCCGCGAATAAGACGAGACACTGGGAGGTTTCGTTCCTTACACCAGTAAGATTTTCAAAGATTAAGGGATTGGGGCGCGCTTTTCTAGTGTGAAACCTTGGGGACGCCATCCGGTCCGGGCGCGAACAGCGAGTTTTATCCAACCAAAAAAAACCGGGGGGTTGAGGAATGCCCCAACCCCCCGGTGCTGAGTTTTACCCTGCTTTATTTCAAATGTTTTTTCAGCTCGTCTTCCAAACTGGAGACTTGCAGGTTCTTTCCAAGAGCCTTGCCATCCTTGCCAACCAGGAAGATCTGGGGCAGAACCTGAATGCCATAGTCCGTGGCCAGTTTTCCATCCAACCCGCCAGGCTGATGCAGGTGATGCCCCTGGACGGTGGAGCGCTTCAAAAAGGCGTTGGCTTCCTCGGCCGTGGTATCCAAATTAACCAGCACAAGTTCCAGCCCCTTGGGCGCGTAGGTTTCTTGCAGGAGCTTCAACTTGGCGAAATCGCCGACCGTCTGGCCGTTCCACCCTGCCCAGTAGTAGACCACCACCACACGGTCCTTGAGGCTGGCGATGTCGAAATCCTGCGCGGGGTTGGCGAGAAGTTTTCCCGACAGGGTGAAGAGCTGGCCTTCGCTGTCGAGCCTGCGAATCGACCCGCTGGCCTTGGCCACCTGCGGCTTGTCGGCGAATTTTTTCACCACTTGCCCGTACCAGTTCCTGGCCTCGACATCCTTGCCGAGAAATTCGTTGATCATGCCCAGTTGCAGCAGGGCATCGGGGGTGTCTTCGGCTTTGGGGTAAGTTTGCACAAACTTGGTCAGTTGAGCCGACCAATCGGCTTGCAGTTTGGCGAAGTCTTCGCCAGGTTTGGAAATCCTCACGCTGTAATCGGATTGCAGTTTGCGGAAGGAAATATAGGCCGCCAGGTTGCTGCCCGGTAGGGCCATGGCCAGTTGTTCCTCCAGTGAGGCAAGTCTTGTCCCCGCCTTGGTGTCGGTAGCCGGGCTGTTTTGCATGGCGCTACCAAGGCTGTCAGCGATCTGTCGGACCCAGGGATCGCGGTCCTCGGGCTTCACCCTGGGGAGGATTTTTTCCAGCAGGTCGGCTCGAGAAAGGTGATGCTTGGCCAAGGCCGGGTTGGCGCCCGCCCCTGGGGTGGAGTCGATGGTGGCATCCAAGGCGGCGAGTTCATCGACGAGTTTTTTCAACTCCGGGTCTTTTTCCAAGTCGAGGCGGTTGCCTCCGACCCGGGGCGCGCCGTCTTCTTCGCTCACCGCTCCGGGTATGGGGGCGTCGGCCAGTTTCCAGGCGCCATTGACCAGGAACATTTCGCCGGTTTGCATCCAGTCGGTCTTGCCGGCGGTGTCGTAAAGGATGGTTCCTTTGGCGTAGCGGTAAATGTCCGCGCGGGCGCCGGTTTGATCCGTGGGCAGGCATAGTGGCGTGGTCATCTCGACATGCAGCCAGGCAGTTTTGTCCGAGAGTCCCGGGGTTTTGGCAACGGTGGCCTGGAATTTTACTGCCGCCCCCGACAGTTGCTCGCGCACCTTGCGGTCAATGTCGCTGGGCAGGCCGAGGTGTTTCAGGTCGGCTTCGGTCAACAGCAAGGATTTCAAGCGGGAAAAATCGCGGGTAGAAACGGCGCGCAGGATTTCCTGGCTCGCTTCCTCCGGGCTCATGGCCAGCCAGTTGTCGATGCGTTCGTCTTCATTTTCATCCACGCCGGTCTTGGCGCCGCCGCTATTCAGCCAGCGGTATTGATCCGCCTTGCCATTGAAGTTGGTGTCGGTTTCCCGGTAGACCTCCAGGCCGTCGCGGTAGTAGGACCAGATGTCGATGCGGTTGTCGTCGTTGGTGTCGAAGAACCTGCGCAGAAGAGTTCCCTGGGAATCTTTGAGAACCCAGCCGCTTCCTTTTTTCGCCCCCTTGACCAGCTCGACCTTGAGAGATGGTTCGTCGGCGGCGGCCGGAATGGTGATTTGAATCCCCTCTTGTTTTGGTTTGAAGGAAAGGATTTGTCCAGGCGCTGGGGCGCTTTGCGCCGCTTGAAACCCGGCCAGCATCGCCAACCCGCCCGAAAACAACCCTGCAATGGATCGCGACAAGCGCATGAGAACAACTCCTTGGGAAAACCGAGTCAAAAGGGAAACTCCGTTAAAACAGGATCGACAAAAGGGTAGGGTGGAATTGAAGGCAAAAACGAAAAAACCGGGGGAACAGGCATATCTCCTCCAGGCGTTATGAATTACCCGGATTCTGGCAAGGGAGAGGGAGAATCCACTTGCGGCTTATCCAAACAGAGTTCTCAGCCATCCTTGACCGTTTTTTGGAATAAATTACAATTAAAAAAGCATGAATGTTTGGGCCAGGGGGTTCAGGGCGATTAAGGATTTTTGCCGACCCTGGCTATCAGGCAAAGGAGTGCCAAAAATGGTTTTCGTGGAAATTGCGTTTCCGGGTGCGCTTCTGGCGGGTGGTTCATTTCGGGGGAATGGTGTGCCGTTTTCAGTCTCCCCATTAAATTTTAATAGGTCACTCAAGGCGTTTTTTGTCCAAGTCATGTTGCCCGTAAATTGGGCCTGTTGCTAGCATTACAAGGTTCCTGGCGGAAAGCCGCCGCCCTTTCGGTAAGCCGAGGTTTGCCCTTGAGTGACGAAAAGGTCAGTTTGATCAAGGAAGCCAGCGACATCGTTGATGTCGTGGGAAGTTATATCTCCTTGAAGCCAGTGGGAGCCACCTTCAAGGGGCTCTGCCCTTTCCACGACGATCACCGGCCTTCTTTCGATGTCGATCCCCGGCGCGGGCGTTATCGTTGTTGGTCCTGTGGAAAATACGGCGATGTGATCAGTTTTGTCCAAGAGTTCGAAAAAGTCGAATTTACTGAAGCGTTGGATATTCTGGCCAGGCGGGCAGGCATCACCATCGAAAAATGTAAAAATTTCCTGCAGAACCAGACGCGCGGCTCCATGCTTGATTCCGTGCGCTGGGCTGCGGAGCAGTATCACCAGTGCCTGCAAGAATCGACCCTGGCCACGGAAGCGAGAAATTACCTGTCTGGCCGCGGGTTGGAGGATGAAATCATTCGGCAGTTCGGCCTGGGCTACGCACCACGCAGAGGGGATTGGCTGGTGGAGCTGGCTCAAAGCCGCGGAGTAGACTTGAATATGCTTGAACAGGTGGGATTGATAGCCCGCCGGAACGAGGGACCTGGTTTTTACGACCGGTTCCGCGACCGGGTGATGTTCCCTATCAGGAATGTAATGGGCAACCCTGTGGGGTTTGGCGGTAGAATCCTGCCGGGTTCTCCCCTGGCTGAGCGCGCCGCCAAGTATTACAACTCCTCGGATTCTCCCCTCTTCACCAAAAGTGAACAACTGTATGGCATCGACCAGGCTCGCCATGTTTGCGCCAAAGTGGGTTACCTGGCCGTGGTCGAAGGCTACACCGATGTGATGATGGCTCACCAGATGGGAATCCATCAGGTGGTGGCCACGATGGGGACAGCGATCAACGGGAGGCACCTGAGGCAATTGCGCCGGTGGACCAATCGCGTGGTCCTGGTTTTCGACGCTGATGAAGGCGGCGACCAGGGTGTGGATCGGGCTCTGGAGCTTTTTGCCACCCACGACATGGATCTGGCTGTGGCCACGCTTCCCGGGGGACTCGACCCCTGCGATTTGCTCATGCGCGGCGGCCCGGAACCGTTCCAAAAAATTCTCGACTCCGCCGTTGAGGCCTTGGAGTTTAAGATGTCGCGGCTGTTGCCTGTCACCCCGGGTGTGGAACCGGCAGTGGAAGTCAGTCGCCGTGCCATGGATGTGCTTCTGGGTATTTTGGCCAAGGTTCCTATCGATAACAATCCCTCGTCAGCGCTGAAAGTGCAATTGATGATGGGCCGTATTGCCCGCAGGCTGGGGGTGTTGGAAACCACCCTGTGGCAGCGAATGAAAGAGATGAAAACGAGCCAGCCGGTGGAAAGGCGTGAAAACACGCCAGAACCTCCCAAGGCCAAGGCTGCTCCGGAAGAGATTGAACTGGTGGAGGTGCTTCTATCCGCTCCCTTTCTGGTGGCGCGGGCCTGCCAGGAAATTTCTCTCGATACCTTGGAACACCCGGGCTTGCGTAAGATCTGCGCCATTTTGTTTGAAATTCAAGCAGAGGGGAAAACCCCCGATGTCGATGAGGTGCGGGTTCGGCTGGGAGATTCTCCCGTGGCCACCCGCGTGCTCGACCTGGCCGACCACGGCCGCAGAAACAACGAACCCGAAGCCTGGTATGCCCAGGTGGTGGCCTTTTTCCAGGAGCGCATTAAAAAACCGCAATTGCGCGACTTGAAGGAAAAGTTGCAGGTCACTGCAGATCACGAAAACGCTCTCGAGCTTTTGAAGAAACTTCAGACTTGTTCCGTTAACCAAACTGCCGGAACGGTCGCTGTAACCGTTCCGGCAAATTCCCCTGGCGATGGAGGCTTTTGATGGAAAAGCTTGGCGACACCTTTAAGGCCCTGGTTGAGGCCGGCAAGGAAAAAGGGTTCCTGACTTACACCCAAGTCAACGAACACCTGCCAGACGACGATGCTAATCCGGAAAAGATCGACAAGCTCCTATTGTTCCTTGAGGAACAGGGGATCGAATTGATTGATGAATCCGAGGCCGAGGAACGGGAAACCGCTGACACCGTCACCCCGCAAGCTCCGCCAGAACTCGATTTTTCCTTTATTGAGGAAGAAGAAGGCAAGCGCATCGACGACCCCGTGCGCATGTACCTCACGCAAATGGGCGAAATTCCCCTGTTGAAACGGGAACAGGAAATCGCCCTGGCCAAGAAGATCGAAATCACCCGCAAACGCTTCCGACGCAAGGTGCTGGAGTGCGATGGCGCTTTGAACCAAGTGGTGGAAACCCTCAAAAAGGTCCATACGGGCGAGCTGCCCTTCGACCGCACCATCAAGGTTTCGTTGACCGAAAACCTTGAAAAAGACAAGATTCTGCAGCGCATGCCGCACAACTTGAAAACTTTGGAACGCCTGATGGAATTGAATCAGGACGATTTTCAAAAGATCATGAATGAAACCCTTGACGAGGCTACCCGCCGGGATCACCGCCGGGCTCTCAAGGTGCGCCAGCGCAAAGCGGTCACCCTGGTGGAAGAGTTGAGCATTCGCACCCAAAAAGTCCAGCCCTTGATGAAAAAGCTGGAGCAGATTTCGCGGCGCATGCTGGAACTGGAAGCCGAGATTGTCCACTTGCGCAACATCCGCGGGTCGAAGGAAGACCTGCAATCTTTGGAAAAAGAGCTGTCGGATTACATGTACACGACGCTGGAAGAACCGGCGGCGCTGGCCAAGCGCGTGGAGATCGTTTACATCCGCTTCCATGAGTACGAGCACGCCAAGCGCGATCTGTCCGGCGGCAATCTCCGTCTCGTTGTCAGCATTGCCAAGAAGTATCGCAACCGCGGGCTCAGTTTCCTCGACCTCATCCAAGAGGGGAACACCGGCCTCATGCGCGCGGTCGATAAATACGAGTACCGCCGGGGCTACAAGTTCAGCACTTACGCCACCTGGTGGATCCGACAGGCCATCACCCGCGCCATCGCCGACCAGGCGCGCACCATCCGCATCCCGGTTCACATGATTGAAACCATGTCGAAACTGCGGAATGTCTCCAAGAAACTGCTACAGGAAATGGGGCGCGAGCCGACGGTGGAGGAGACGGCCAAGGCCGCCGGCATTACCGTCGAGGAAACTCGACGGGTTCTCAAAATCAGCCGCCACCCCATCAGCCTCGACCGGCCGGTGGGTGAGAGCGAGGACAGTTACTTTGGCGATTTCATCGAAGATAACTCAGTCGAGTCGCCTGTCAATGCCGCCACGCAAGAAATGCTCAAGGACAAAATTGATGGCGTGCTCAAGACCCTGACTTACCGCGAGCGGGAGATTATCAAGCTGCGCTACGGCCTGGGGGATGGCTACACCTATACCCTGGAGGAAGTCGGGCGCATTTTTAAAGTAACCCGAGAACGCGTGCGCCAGATTGAAGCCAAGGCGGTGCGCAAGCTGCAGCACCCGGTGCGCTGCAGGCAATTGGAAGGGTTTATCGACCTCGCCGCGCTTAAGCGCTAGGCACAGGCCCCGCAAGGGGCCTTTTTTATTGGACCAACAGCTTCGGCCATCCCCGCGGGCGGCACGGCCAACATTAACTTTGGAGACACTTCATGACCCAACCAGGCCTGATTCTTCGCCAAATTCACCGACATTCCATATTCTCCTTCGAAATCCAGCAACAGGTTGAGCGCATTCCCCGCCAGATCAATGCGCAAAAAAGTCGGGCCGAGAGGCTGGAAAAGGAATTCAAGGAGGCGCAGGATAAACTGAAGAAAGTGAAAATCTCCATTCACGAAAAAGAAGTCACCCTCAAGGAGTTGAACGGCCAGTTGGTGAAACTCAAAAGGCAGTTGAACGAATCCGGCGACCCCAAGGCCTTCGAGGCCTTGCAGCATGAAATTGGCTTTGTCAATGAGCACATTGCCAAGACCGAGGATGAGGGCATGAACGGCTTAATGGAACTCGAAGAGAAGACCGCGGCTTTGCCGGTGTTGGAAAAAACTATGAAAGAGGCCAGGGAGGAATGCGCCAATGGCGAAAAATCCTCGCTGGAGAAAAAAGCCGACCTGGAGGTGCAATGGGCCCAGGCGAAAAATGATCTGGCCGAGGCGGAAAAATTGCTGGCCAAGGACTTTTTGGAGCAATACCAGCGCATTTTCAAGGAGAAGGGGCACGATGCCCTCGCCCCCATGCAAGGAAAAATTTGCACCGCCTGCGCCACCGAGATTACTCCGCAAATGAAATTGAATATCGTGAATCTGGCTTTCGTCTTATGCAAGTCCTGCAACAGGATCCTTTACCTCTCCGAGGAAGAACATCGGGAGTTGCAAGAGAATGACTGAGCCAAGATAACCCCGTGAATGAAATTACGCGCAAGATGATTCTTCCGAGGTTCAACACCATGTAGGGATTGAAGCGGTTAGTGCAAGGATTTTGTTTTGGACCCACTTGGATTGAGACCAAGCGCCGCCGCATCCCGGCGGCCATTTGGCCTTGCCCTGGGCTTTGAGATCCGGCCCCTTTGGGGCCAAATACCATTTCCCACTTTTTGATGGCGTTCCCGGGAAGAGGAAAAAGACGGGCCCGTGTTTTCCCTCCCTCTCCACGCTGCGAAGCAGTAGGGGAGAGGGATTGAGGGTGAGGGGACCAAAAAAAAACCTCTCGCTGATGCTTCCGGCTCGTAAAGAACGCCTTGGCGACCGCGGTGAAATGTTTGCCCTTCGCTGGGATTGCCGCGCAAAGAGCGCGGCTTCTTCATTTGCCAGGCTGTAGCCTGGCGTTCCCAAGGAAAAAGACTGGCCGTCAAGGCGTGCGAGGGGAAAGCCCGTGCCACAGGAAAAATTACTTGCCGGATGTGAGAACCAGGTCGATCTTCCCGCCTTGGGCTGGAACAGTCACTTGCAGTCTCGTGAATTCGGCTGAGGAATAGGCCGGAGGAATGGAAGGTTTCTTCGGCCTGGTGTTATTCGGGAGGCCAATGGCTGGGGCGGGTTCGTCCCCCTTGGCTTCGGGAATTTTTGTCTCTATGGGAAATAGGGGTTCGGTCACGATAACCTTGTAGCTGCCTGGGGGGACTCCCAGCGTGTCGCGGGTGGCGCCGCCGCGAACCGCGAGAAGTTTGTATTTCCCCTCGGCGTCCGTAGTTGCGCCCGCGCCCTGTCCTGGCGTGCCCGGTTCCGGAATGAAGCGCAGAGTTTTGTCTGCCAGGGGCTTGTTGTCCAAGGTGACTATTCCCACTACATCCACGAGCAACGGGCCGTTGTCCCCGCACCCGCAAGCCAGGGTCAATCCAAGCGCTAAAAACAAGAATGAGAAATGGCGCATGAGCATCTCGCAGGGAATTAGTCGAAACTGGAAATCACCTGGCCATCGTCCATGGAACTGAGTCTTTCGAGTGTGGTGGCATCGGTATTTTCGCGTAGGAATTTGACCGAGCCATCGCCGAAGCCGAACAAGGAACCGCCGGTATGCATGCTTCCCGCTGCGGCCCACCAGGTGCGGATTCTGCCAACGACGGGAATATAGGGCGGGTTTTGCCAGGCCGGGGTGACATTGGGCAGGTGCCAAAGATTAATGCCCGGATCGCTTGTGCCGGGGTCGACCCCGGTCATGACCCAGGTGCGGTAGCCCCAGGCGAAGGCCGCGCCGTTGACATGCCACATGGTGGTTTCACCCAACGCCAGAGTATTGCTCAGGCCGTCCTTGACATCGGTCCCGCGTGTGGTGCTGTTCTCGCCAAACATCCGTTTTACCGGGGAGGTTTTCCAGTTATTGCAGACACTAAAGTCGGTGTCGCTGGCGATGAAATCGTAATTGGTGGCTGCGCCCTGAAAACCCGGAGCTGGGCCATAGTGCCCGCCGACCAGGCGACCAATGGACGGAGTCATTTCCGAAGGACAGCGGAATATCGAAACCTCAGTGCTGGCGGCGGCGGCGTTGCCATTGGTCCCGGGATTCCCCACCACCGTTCCATTGCGATTCCACGATGCCAGGGCGTTGGTGGTCATGGCGCTGGCTTGGGTCAAATTAAATTTCTGGTAGAGGGTCGACTGTTCCAGATAGGGAAGCAGCAAGACCAAGCCATTGTGGTTGTAGACCTGGGAATCGCCTGCACCCCCCGCCAGTGAATTGCACCACTGGTAGCTTTTCCCGCCATAGGGGAAGGAACCGTAGGTGGAATCGTAGTTGTGCAGGGCCAACACGATTTGTTTGACATTGTTCTGGCACTTGGAGCGGGCCGCGGCCTCCCGCACTTTTTGCACCGCAGGCAACAGTAAGCCGATTAAGATGGCAATGATGGCGATGACGACGAGCAGTTCGATCAGGGTAAAAGCAGGCCGGAAGCCTGGCGCCGTTCTCTGGTACACGATTGTTTCTCCAAAAAAAAGTAAAAAGGAGAATTCCATGGGGCAGGACTTCCATTAACGATACACTTTCATTCGTCCCTTTTGCAATTAAAAAAAGCCTATACCATGTGATTGTTGCCTGCTTTTGAATAACCTATAATCCCGGGGAACCTCCATTTCCCCATCAAGGAATGACATTATGAACCAGGGTATTTCTCGCAGAGTTTTCCTTCCTTCCTCCTTTGGCCTGGCCATGGGCGGATTGCTTTCCGGAGCAGCGCTTGGAGCCCAAGAGCCGTCTCGCCCGGGTAAACTGCTTTTCGACATTTCCTTGGCCCAGTGGTCGTTGCACAAGGCCCTGTTTGGCAAGAAAATCGACGCGCTCGATTTCCCCAAGGTTTCCAAGGAGGAATTCGGCATTCACGCGGTTGAGTATGTCAACCAGTTTTACAAGGACAAGAAAAACGATGAGGCCACCCTCAAGGAATTGAAGAAGCGCTGCGCTGGCCTGGGCGTGAAGAGCCTGCTGATTATGTGCGACGGCGAAGGGCAGTTGGGCGATGCCAACGAATTGAAGCGCAAACAAGCGGTGGAAAACCATTACCGCTGGGTGGAGTGGGCCAAGGAACTGGGCTGCCATTCCATTCGGGTGAATGCCGCCAGCAGTGGTTCCTACGAGGAACAAAGCAGCCGTGCAGCTAATGGGCTAAGGAAACTGGCCGAATGGGCCGAAAAGCTGCAGATAAATGTGATCGTGGAAAACCATGGAGGGTTGTCGAGTAACGGCGCCTGGCTGGCGGCCACGATTAAAAAGGCGAACCACCCACGCTGCGGCACCCTGCCCGATTTTGGCAACTTCCGCGTCAGCAAGGACGAGATTTACGACCGCTATAAAGGCGTGCAAGAACTGATGCCGTTCGCCAAGGGGGTTAGCGCCAAGTCGCACGATTTCGATGAAAAGGGTAACGAGATTCACACCGATTACCGGAAGATGATGAAGATTGTTCTGGCCGCTGGTTATCACGGTTATGTGGGTGTGGAGTATGAAGGAAGCAAGATTGGGGAGTTCGAAGGGATCCGTGCGACGAAAAAGCTATTGGAAATCGTGCGGGAGGAGCTTTCGTCCAAGATCGAAGCGCCCTCAGGCAAGGTTCGCGATTTGGTTTCCCGCGTTCGCACCCGATTGGCCAGTCGGTAATCGCTTGTTGTTTAAAAAAAGAGGCCCCTCAGTAGGGGCCTCTTTTTTTGCAAGGTTTGTACACGACACTTGAAAATTTAAGAACCGGGAAAATCAGTTGACCCCCATGTACTTGAAGGGGAGGGGCCGGATCGATTCCTTTTCGCTGGGGACTTTGGCCGGCCAAACCATTCGGCCAGTACCGGTGGTGGTTGGCTGATTGAAATGGAAGGGGGCCCCCTTGTAACTGGGGGGTAAGGGCAAGGAACCGTCTTTGGCCAAGTCGCCGAAGAACCAGCCGTAAGTGGATTCCTCCAGGCCCTGTTTTTTATGCGAAGTCAGAACTTCTTTCTTTCCTACCTTGGCCATGTAATCGACGATATCCTTGGTTGCCAGAGGTAAAAGCTGGTCGCCTTCCATTTTGCTAGCGTAAGTGTATTCTCCGGTAAACCCCTGGGTGTCTTCCGGGGTTTTCGCGCCTTTTTTTGTTCCTTCTTTGTCTTTTTTCTCGCGCACATAGCCCGGCTTGACAATCTTCAGCATGCGATAGGAAAATTCATCCCCATCCTTGTCTTCTTTGCCGGAGACAAAAACCGTCTGAACCCGCCTGAGGCTGCGTTTCATGGTCACATCCTTCAACCAATTGGGTAGTTTCCCCATGGTTTTCCCGGCCACAGTCGGGTTGATCGTCAGCCAGATGGCGGCAAGTTGCTTGGCCCCTTCCGGGTCTTGTGCGGTCATGGCTGTGAGGTAAGATGTCTTGGTTGTGGGGGGAGAAGCGATAAAGAAATTGGCCGGTCTTCCCGGGGTGTATTCCACAACTTCGCAAGGCTGCCTGCGCCATTCACTGGCCATCCACAAGGCGCCCAGGGTGGCGCCTTCCCCAGCGCCGACCACCACCAAGTTCGAGGTGTTCGCTTCCAAAGAATCGTTACGGGCATCGAGGAAGCATTTGGCCGCTGCGATGTCGTTGACCAGATTGGGATAATAAGAGGATGTAAAATCCGTGTAAGAGATCTTTCTCGGCCTGTCGGTTTTCAGCGCCCCCGGAAGTTTCTTGTTGATTTCCGCTTCCCAGAACTTGCCAGATACTATCGTGCTTTTTCCGTGACCGCGAAAATCAAAGGTCAATACCGAGTGGCCTTCCTTCTGTAACGCCAGCGCCAGGCCTTCCCATTCTTTGGTGGTGCTGGATCCGCCTTTTTTATGCGTAAACCCATGCAGGCAAAGCACGGTCGGCAAATCCTTGCCCTTGGCGCCAGAGTAAAACTTCCCGGTAATTAGCACCCCATCCGAGGTGGTGAAATTGACATCGACGCTTTCTGCCCGGGCGCTGGAAGGCATCGCCAGCCAGGCCAGGAAAAAGGTGGTAATGCTCAGAGAAATCCAGCGTAACTTCGCGATCATGGTGGCGTTCCTGTAGGCTAAAGTATCCTTTTACCAAAATATTGCAAAAGGAAAGGAACAGGCAAGAGGAAAGCGTAAGGAAATGGGAAACTTGCGAAAAAAAACGCTCGTCCGCAGGGTCCGGGGAAAACCCAGCGAACAAGCGTTTTATCAGGAGGATTCCCAAGTCCTCCCTTTTTCAGCCTCTCTTGCCTGGTTTCTCCGAAGGCAACTCCCCAAGGTTTCAGTTTTCTTGGGTTACCTTGTTCCAGGGTTCGAGCAGACAGAAATTCTACGGAGCTTTTTGCTCCTGGTGAAGATGCAACTTGAGAGCAGTTTCAAGTCGGTCCGGGGCTTTTATCCCCGCGCTTACCGGACTCTTCACCGACGCCGGTTCAATCCTTTGGATTCCCCCTTTCCGTGTTGGAGCCCTGGCGCCAAAACGGGTACCTCACCCGTGCCTCTCCTTGTCAATCCGACAATGGCAAGGATATCTAAACATGCCTGAGAGGCGATTTCCACTGTACGGTTCAGTGAACTTGAATTATTTTTTCAGGCGTTTTTTCAATTTGGTCAATTTAAGGAAAATGTCTTGACCTCCACGGGGGGAATGCCATTGATCCGGCCCTATTTTTTTAGGCGGGTTTTGCCGGGGCGCTTTCTTCGGTGTTATAACCCCGATTGATTTCAGCTGCCGTTTCCGTGTAACTAACTGGCTCACCTTCCGGGTCCATATCGTCATAAGTGCAAACATACCCAGGCAATTTGGCCTTTTCCTTTTCCAGAAAAAACTCTTTCATCACCGCGTTTTGAATTAATTCCCTGCAAGAAGCATGAATCGGGTGAGCGATGTCGGCATGGAGTTTCGTGCGGCCGGAATTGTCGCGGCCGGCGCGGTTGTCATAGAGCTTGCCACCGCATTGATTGCAGAAGTGCGCTTTCAGCTGATTTTTGTAACCGCATTTTGCGCAACGGTCCATCAACTTCCTGCTCGGCATGGCCACGAACCAGCCACGGGCCCCCTCGATGATCTTCAAATCGCGCACCACGAATGCCTGATCCAGCGTGATCGAGCAAAATCCATACAGCCTTTCATTCTCTTGCCTTTCTTCCACCAGCTTGATGCGAACTTCCGTGATCTGCATGGTCCTACTCCTTGGGTCAGTTGGATTCGGGCATACCTGTTCTGGTGAGGAAAACCTGGCGGACCAGGGTCCCCTGTGTGGCGAGAAATTCTCGGGCAACGCCAAGGGCTTCTTCATCCGAGGCAAACAAGGCGAACAGGGCAGAGCCGCTGCCCGTCAACAGGGGCCTGGTCGCCCCGGCTTTTTCCAGTCCTTGCAACAGGCGGGGCAATTGCGCTTCCAGTTGGCAAGCAGGGGCTTGCAGGCGATTGAATAGGGATTCCCGAATCAGTGCGAACTGGTTGGTGGCGAAAGAGGCGGCGGCTCGAGTTTCTGCCAGGGGAGTGAATGCGGCTTGCGGGGTGTTGTAAACCCGCGCTGTGGAGAGCCCAAAGTAGGGCAGGACAACTAATGCGGAAAAGGCTGGAAAAGGCCCAGGAATAGGAGAAACTTGTTCGCCGCGGCCCCGGCACCAGCCCGGTTTTCCTTCCAGAAAGAAGGCCACATCGCTACCTAAACGCCCGGCCAGAACCGACAATTTTTCGTGGCTAAAGTTCAATCCCCACAGCCGATTTAACCCGCCAAGCGTGGCGGCGGCATCGGACGAACCTCCTCCAAGTCCCGCTTGAGAGGGGATCCGTTTAAAAAGGCGCAGCGTGGCGCCCAACAGCTTGCCAGCTTCCTGCTGCATCATCCTTGCCGCTTGAACTACCAGGTTGTCCGCACCGGTGGGAAGAGAAGGGTCATCGCACCAGAAACGGATTTCCCCGGATTTTTCCTCCACAACTTCCAATACATCGTGAAGCCCAATCGGCACCATGAAGGTGACCACTTCATGGTAACCGTCCGGCCGCTTGCCAAGGATTTCCAAATAAAAATTCAGCTTGGCGTGCGCCCGAATTTGCAAACCACCCGAGGTCAACTCCTTGCGCATAGTTCCGCGCCGTCTTACCTTCCTTGGCCCCCGGTTGGGTCAGGTGTGGCCGGTGCCCGCCGACCTTTCACAAAAGATTGCCGTGGATCCTCCACGGCTGGCGCGCGACCAACCCGGCCTTTCGCACACTTGGCCGCAGCATAATTTAAAATGGGCAACCGCGTCAAGGGAGGAAGCCTGATTACCTCTTCAGTTCTTCCTTGCCCAATATCCCATGCACCTTTAGCCAGCCTTGCAAACGCCCCGGCCAACTCGCGGTTTCCCCTTCATTTGGGGCCAAGCCGACGCCATGCCTGCCTTTTTCATAAATGTGCAGCTCTGCTGGCACCTTGTGTTTCTTGAGTGCCAAGTAGAACAGAACACTGTTTTCCGGAGGAACGCCAGTATCGGCATCCGTGTGGAACAAGAATGTTGGCGGCGTTTGCGCCGTTACCCGCGTGTGGTTGCACAGGCTTGCCACCAGTTTCGCATCGGCATCCTTTCCTAGCAAATTGTAACGGGAACCCATATGGGCAAAGGGCGGCTCCAGGGTGATCACAGGATAAGAAAGGATGAGAAAATCGGGCCTGCAACTGGCGCGCTCGATTGGGTCCTCGGAATCGGCTTTACCGGCATCGAATTGCGTGCCGGCGGTGGAAGCGAGATGCCCGCCAGCGGAGAATCCCCAGATGCCGATTTTTTTCCCATCGATCTTGAACTCCTCTGCGCGGGATCGAACGGTGCGGATGGCCCGCTGCGCGTCGAGCATGGGTGAGGGGTGTTTATAACGCGGCGCCAGGCGGTACTTCAACACAAAAGCGCTGACGCCCAACTGGTTTAAAAAGGCGGCGATATCTTTGCCCTCGTGCCCCATGGCCAGCCCTCCGTAGCCCCCGCCAGGGCAAACCACCACGGCGGAGCCGTTGCTCTTGCCTTGCGCAGGAAGGTAAACCGTCAGGGAAGGTTTATCGGGGTCTGTTTCGCCAACCGCGCCCGGTGCCCCTTTGGCCCACAGGGGAAAAGTTTGCGGTTCCTGGGCCAGCGCCAGGGTGGCAAGAACAAGCCAGGCAGAAGTCGTGATCATGGTTTTTCCAATAAAAGGGTTAATATCCAAGTTCCATTAACGAAAATACTGTATCGCCACCTTGGAATCGAGAGCTATAATAAAAGAGTGAGGAGGAAAAGTTGACACTTTCGGGGGCGAACTGGTTTCGACCGGGCTTACGGAAGTGCAAGCTGCGTGCCGTGGTTAATCGGAAGGCCACGCAAAAATCCGATTACAACTCAACTGCTGAACCGCAGTTTTCTATGGCTGTCTAATAATACGATAGCCGCGTGTCCGGGAGCTTAACCTGAGAGGTTCCGGCGCGCTCGTTAAATCAGGATCGCAGGGGTTAGAAGCCGCGCAAGCGGTTGCACCGGTGGCAATCCCCGCTAAACCTTACAACCGGTTAGTCCGCAGTGCCTTTGTTTGTTGAAGCCACGCGGATGAACAGGGCGGAGTAAGACCGCCAGATCGACGAGCTACGCACGTAGATGCCTGCATGGAAGGGCTTCGGGACGCGGGTTCGATTCCCGCCGCCTCCACTTAAACCCTTACGCAGTAACGAGTTATGGCGATTCATGAAGAGTGTTGAGCTGCAAATTCGGTTACTGCGTAGGGTTTTGTTTGCATAATTTTGTCATCCTGTCCATTCCCCACAGCTTGTTGCTGTGCCGGAAAATGTGCCACCACTGTGCCGGATTCTGTGCCGCTTTTTAAAACAGGATTACAGGCCCTGTCGAAATGTTCCTGGGGAACCTGGGCGTAGTGCCGTAACAGAATTTTTACATCATGTCCCATCCAGGACACAACCGTTTTGATAGGCCAGGCCTCGCACAGTTCCGTAGCCCTGGTTGCTCGCATGGCGCGGAACGGTTCCATGATCGGGTCTAACCCTGCCTTAACGCACAGACTGTAAAATGATTTCCTCAGGTTGGTATTTGTCCATCCTCGAGGGCCAATTGCTGTTTCCCGGAAATGGCCAGGAATCACATATTCGGCGCCCTCGGGAGCAATCTCCTCTAACAGGCGCAACGGCGCCACCAGTTCTGGAAACAAAGGAATCAACCGGAAACCTTTCCCGGGATGGTGTTCCGTTTTGCAGGATGGCACCAGAATTGTTCGTTTGTCCCAGTGTACCTGGGACCATTTCAGGCTGAGAGTTTCCGATGGGTTTCTGAGGCCTCCATAGCGCGCTAGTGCCAAAATTCCCTGCCAGGCAGGGTCAGCTACCCGCATGAGCAATTCCATGGTTTGCCGCGTAATGAATTCCTTTTCCCGGGAATAGGTATCGCCTGGGCATTTCACTTTCCTGAACGGGTTTTTGCCAATCAATTCCAGGTCCACCGCCCGTTCAAAAAACTGGCGGCTAAATTTAATGCGTTTCGCCACGGTTGTAAGTGCCAGCCTGATTACCTCACGGCGCCGCTTGCACGGGGAAGCCACTAACCACTCCTTGAACGACGAGGCATCGCCAGCAGTAATTGTCCCCAGTTCTCTGCCACCGCCGAAAAACTCGATTAAATTCCTACAGGTATTTTTCCAGACCGTGTGGGTTGCCGGTTTAATATCCTGGCGATTTAGTACGGTGGAGCCTAGGAATGCACTGAGTGTCGGGGTTTTTCTCAGGCCCTGGTCGTCGTCGATTAACTTACATTTTGCGAGTTTGGTTTTTAGTCCAGGCCCGAGGTCATTCAGCCAAGCCACAACCTCTAGTGGAATTGGTTGGCAGCTTGCTCTTGCACTCACCAGGAACTCAACCATTCGGTTGATAGACTCTGCCGTTTTTTTGTCACATTGCCCCAGGCGCAGGGTTTTCCTCACCCCGTCTGGCGCGAAAAACAGTATCCGCTTTCGTCCGTTCGCATCGTTACCAATACTTGCCATGATTTCCTCCTGTTAAAAAAAACCATTCCTGTTATACGATTTCACTCGTTTCAGACTTCTTGAAATCTTTGATGGTCAACGCCGCCTTGGGCAATCCCATGGCGAAATCCTCACCAGGCCGTTTTAAACGCCATATCTCAATCGGATTTCCACCGCCAGTCCTTTGCCGCAATTCGGTTTCCGCACTGCCGGCTTGTTTGAGCGCGGCCAGTTCGGCAATAATTTTTTCGGATTGAATGTGTCGGGAGAGGCCTTTTGAAATATCGGTTCGGCTCATGCCGCTTTTTCCCGCGCTCCTGAGGAGAGTTAGGATCTTGCCGCTCAAACCAATTTGATAATCGCCAAATATGTAAACCGCACTCTGCCGCGCATAGTCCCACACAGACAAGGCAGCTTTGAGATGGTCGATCTCAATCACATGACTTTCCCCGATTAACGCGTATGTCATTGCCAGGCGCAAGGCCTGGGCCTCGGCGCGGCAAGTGATAGTCCCCACCAATCCCGTATCCTCTTTAGCGAGTTCCCCCGCGTAAGCGCACTCCCAAACTTTTGACGCAGACTCGGAGAAACTCATTCGAGTAACGCGTTTCGATTCATTGAGGCCCTGACAAATGGTTTTTCCAAAACCCGGCAATTTGGTCAAATCGCCGCCGTACGGTAGCAACTTTGAGCGTTTCACCAACAACCAGAGAAAACGATTAGCAAAACCATTGGCAATGTCCACGGCGCCCAGAAGGCTCTTTAATTCATCCAGGGTAATGTGCGCCGTAATACTGCCGTGCATACCGGTTGTTGAAAATGAACTGTTTTTGGTGCGAAACTCTAGTTTTTTTCCATCCCACAATTTCCGCACCATGGCAGAGAGGTTGTTGCCTGCACGGCTTGCGTTTTGCAGCACTACCGCCAATTCAGTCTCATCAAAAAACGCCCGCTTATCGTCAGCTAGTCGGGGTTTCTCTATCGTTTTTTTTTGCATCTTTGAGGAGTTGGGCGTGTCGTCGTCCAGGTCTTCGGCCTCGGTATCCCGCGCCAGCCAGGCAAGTCCCTCTCCCGTGGACAATCCGCTGAAACGATGGTGAGACACCCATTCCTGGTCGGCGTAGTTAAACAAGGCCTCGCAGAGGTCGCCGCAGGTTCCTTTCCTCGCTTTCGCTGATTGACCCACCAGTGTGCAAAACAGGTTGGCTCTATGGGTGGTTGCTCCCACCAGGTAATGCGGGCCTCGCCCGCAAGCGTTGCCGTAGCTGGTCAGGATTGAGGCCAGTAAACCCACGGAATCGGCCTCGGTTTCCGGTCCAATGACTTTGACAATTTCCCCGGCCAGGCCCTGGTACGCCACGGGGTCCATTGCCGGCCACGGCTTTTCCTCCGGGAGTGAAATATCCTCCAACCCGTTCGTTTCGTTCAGCCTGGCCGCGTATTTCAGAGCGTCATCAATAGCTTTTGCCATAGTTGCCACTCCTGTTCCGGTTGCTTTGATATGCTGATTCTTCTTTTAGTTCGGCCAGCGTTTTCATGGCAAGAGCCAGTAATCGGTTCGTTTGCTCATGCTCCTCCACGGTTACAGTGTTAGAAACCCTCTTTTGTAGGCAAAGAATATCCGCTTTGATGTTCCGCGTTTGGTCATCAGGCAATCTCTTTCCGTTATTCGGCTGGCCACGGGGCCATGGTGATCGCGCATAGGCCCGCAGTCGGCGCGCAAAAGAACATTCTCCTGGATACAAGCCCCAGGCGCCGCCGCCGGAAAGAGCTGCGGCATTGGCTAGCAATCGTCCCTGGGTGGAGTTATCTTCGTTCATTTTCCACCCCCGCTCGTTTTCCGGGTCAGGAATTCGTTCAGGTACGCCAATGGGTAAAGCACAGCACTGCGCTTGCCGTTCCCCGCCCGGATACCCGGCAGGATTCCATTCTTGTCCCAAAGAGCCAAAGTCCTCGAGGAAATTCCCAATAGCTTTGCCGCCTGTCTGGGCCTCACCGCTAGTGG
>SHZZ01000041.1 GCA_009692005.1 Gemmataceae bacterium
ATGCCCCGTGTAGGACTCGAACCTACAACCCGCTGATTAAGAGTCAGCTGCTCTGCCAGTTGAGCTAACGGGGCGGTGAGCGAACTATTTTTCTATCACCCTCAGGGCACCTGGCAAGGGCGCAACCCTTCCAGATAACCTTCCCGGCTTTCCTCTTTTATCGGTTCCAAGACCCAAGGCTCTTTAAGCTAACCACTCAGTCAGCCCCGCCCGTGGTCCTCCCCAGCGCCACATCGAATTCGCTCAGCAAAGGCACCAGCATGGCCGCCAGGGTAAAGCCAAATGCCCCGCCCAGCACCAGGAAGGATAACAACGGATCAGCCGTTTCTTGCGATCCGGGCTTGGCCACCAGCACATTGGCAATGCCATAAAACACGCTCAAGGGGCAAAGCCAGCTTGCCAGGGTGAGGGCTGGCGACGGCCTTTCGCCATTCAACACCCACCACAAGCCGCCAATTCCCGCAGCCAGGAAGAAAACAAAACTCGCCCATTGATATTCAAACCGGCCATTGATAAGGATCAAAGAAATCGTGATCAAGGTTCCCGCAGTGAGAAAGAAAATGGTGCCCAAGGTGTTGATAACCGCCAGGCGGGAATTTTGATTTCTCAGCGCCACATGCACTCCCAGCACCATGGCAAAACCTTGCAACAACAGGAGCCCGGCGGCCACGCAAAGGAAAGAAGTCAGATTCATGGAGGCGGAGAGTTGAAGCTGATTGGCCGGCGGCGTGGCCAGGGCCCCAAACCAGGCGTAGACCCCGGCAAGCAACAGCGGAGGAATCAAGTATTCCTTGGTGTTCCACACAATTCCGCCCAATTTGCCGAAGATGAATTCCTGCGGCGACAAGTCAGTCACCAGAAGAAGGTCCAAGGCTCCGGTGTCTCTTTCGGAAGTGATGGAAGTGGCGGCCTGGGCCGCAACTAAAAGTAGACTGAGCACGCTAACCGGAAGCAGTCCGTAAGCGGCGAAAAAAGGGACGCGCTCTTCCAGGTTGAACAATGGCTTTAGGGCGGCAAAACAAATCAGCGCTAACACCACAGCGTAGGCCAGTTTGATAAGCAAGGGTTTGCGGCCGTAAGCGCGAGTGAAAATTTCCCGCCAGAGGATAGGGTTTCCTCGGACATTTCTGGCCTGGCCCGGAGCGGCGTGAGCGACAGCGCGATCGAGTTCCACCACGGTCGATTCCTGCGGCGTTTCCCGTTGCATGATCGGTTCCCCGCTCGGGTTCCATACACGCAGCTTGAACATGCCCCAGCCGTTTAACCCGCCCGCGATCAGCACCATGATCAGGCCAAAGACATAGGCAGGAGCCATTCCCGCCGCGGTGGAAGCCAGAGGGTCAAGGACGGAATCGAGGGCCAAAAACGGGTCGAGCCGCTCCTGGCAGAATCTCGCCGTGGCGGGGTCCAGTCCCGGAATAAAACCGATGGCCCTGACCAGGGTCAGGTGCAAGACTAAAACCAGAACCGTGAGCGCCAGTGATTGAAAAGTTTTTTCCCGCCACAAGGCGATGAGCCCGCCAAGCGACCCGGCCACCAGGGCGGTGGCGGTCAACACCACCAGGGCCTGAATGACCTGGAATGGCGCCACGCCTCCGAGCAATAGGAGTGAGGCCAACACGGGCGCGGCGCCGGCCAGAAGGAAAACAATGGGCAGGAGACTGCCGAGCATTTTCCCCACCACGATTTCACGGTCGCGCAGATCGGTGATCAGCAGCAGGATGAAGGTTCTGCGGTCTTTTTCCAATGAGACGGCGCTGGCGGCTGAAAGGGCCGAGAAAAACAGGAGGAAGGTCAATTGCACAACACAAAGGATCTGGAAGAGGAGAGGCCCCAGGCGCGCAGTTTCTCCCAGCGTTGCTTGCCGTTGCCACATACCCGTAGAAAGCCAAGTGGTAACGGCGATCACCCAGAGAACCCCCAGGTAGGCCGCTCGCGTCGGGAAGTGCCTCGGCCGCCGGGGCAGAATCATCCACTCACGATTGAATATTGGTCCCAGCACGAATCTTTTCCTCCGCCCTCTTGGCGAGCGCTTGCTTATTTTTCAGACCTGGTCTTTTTATAATGGTTGATCAACCCGTTGGTCGAGGAATCGTGTGAGGAGATTTCGCCGCTCCCCGCAAGTTCCGGCAGAATGGCCTTGGCCAACTGCTTGCCCAACTCCACTCCCCACTGGTCGAAACTGTTGATGTTCCAAATCACGCCCTGGGTAAAGATCTTGTGTTCATACATGGCGATCAGGGAGCCGAGGGTTCGCGGGGTTAATTTCTGAAACATGATGGAATTAGTCGGCTTGTTCCCCTGGAATTCCTTCTGCGGAATCAGTTGCTTCAACGCTTCAGGCGACATCTTGCTCCCGGCCAGCTCCTGGCCGACCTCGTCCTGGGTTTTCCCCTTCATCAGCGCCTCGGTTTGCGCAAAGAAATTGGAAAGCAAAATCTGGTGGTGATGTCCAAGCGGATTGTGGGATTCCACGGGCGCCAGGAAATCGCAAGGGATGATTTTTGTCCCCTGGTGAATGAGCTGGTAAAAAGCGTGCTGGCCATTGGTGCCCGGCTCGCCCCAAATGACCGGCCCGGTGGACCATGAGCAAGGATGGCCATCACGGGTGACGCTCTTCCCGTTCGATTCCATGTCTCCCTGTTGAAAGTAGGCGCTGAAGCGGTGCAAGTACTGGTCGTACGGAAGAATGGCCTGGGTCTGCGCGCCGAAGAAGTTGTTGTACCAGACGCCCAGCAGCCCCAGCACCGCTGGCAGGTTTTTCTCCACGGGAGTGGTGCGGAAATGTTCGTCCATCAGGTGCGCGCCCGTGAGCAATTCCTCGAAATTATCCATGCCGATGGAAAGCACGATCGATAACCCAATGGCCGACCACAAGGAGTAGCGCCCGCCGACCCAGTCCCAGAAGGCGAACATGTTCTTGGCATCGATGCCGAACTTCGTCACCTCTTCTTTATTGGTGGAGAGAGCGACGAAATGCTTGGCAACATGTGCGACGTCTTTGGCGGCTTTCAAAAACCAGTCGCGAGCGGTGTTGGCATTGGTGATGGTTTCCTGGGTGGTGAATGTTTTTGAAGCAACGATAAAAAGGGAGGTTTCCTGGTTCAGCAACCTGAGCACCTCGGCCATGTGCGTGCCGTCGATGTTGGAAACGAAATGGACTTTCAGATCGCGCTTGGAATAAGGCTTGAGCGCCTCGGTGACCATGACCGGTCCGAGGTCGGATCCGCCGATGCCGATGTTCACCACATCGGTAATCACCTTGCCGGTGTAGCCCTTCCAGCTTCCTTCGCGCACCTGGTTGGAAAAATCCTTCATGTGAGCCAGGGCGGCGTTGACCTCAGGCATGACATCCTGGCCATCAACCACGATGGGCCGGTTGGAGCGGTTTCTCAAGGCGGTGTGCAAGACGGCTCGATTCTCGGCGCTGTTGATCTTGGCGCCGGTGAACATTTTCTCGGTCATGCCTTTCAAGTCGGCCTGGCGGGCCAATTCGAAAAGCAAGTCGAGAGTCTTCTGCGTGACCCGGTTTTTCGAGAAGTCGAGAAGGATGTCGTTGAATCTCAGATTGAGTTTATTAAACCTTTGAGGATCCTGTTTAAACATATCCCGCATGTGAACAGATTCAATTTCTTTTTTATGTTGATCCAGCAGGTTCCAGGCAGGCAGTTTAGTTGGTGCGGTCATGGGGCTCCTTGGGAAGAGGCCGAGGAAAACAAAAGATTGGTAACTCCGATAGTATATAGCCCCCGAAGTCCTGTGAAACCATGAATTCTTGGGAGTTATAGGCAAAAAAGGAAAGCGTACTCCTGCAGGAATAAGCGATGGACTTCCACCCCCACAAGGGTTGCATTCCCCAAATCTGCCGCTATAAACCCCCGGCAGGGAAAAGTTGACTCATCACTTGTGGAAACGCCCTTGAACTAATTTTTTCCCTTGAATCCTTGGCCCAAGACGGCCGATTGATGGAAAAGAGAAATTCTCCTCATTTCGGTTAAACATGAAGGAATGGGTCTTTATAAGCTGGTTGGTTTTGTCCCAGGGGGCAGTCCCCTCCGGCGCTGGAACCCCCTATTCAGCCCGCATTACGATTGCAGATGCCGAGACCCGTTCCGGCCCAAGCTTCGACGCCAAACTTTACCTGACCAACCGCCTTCGAACCGGGGACACCGTGGTGGTTGAGCAAGAGCGCCCGGATGGCTGGTTGGCCATTCGCCCGCCGGAAGGGTCTTTCTCTTGGGTCAACGCGAAAAACTTGCAAAGGATTTCGCCGAACCAACCCAACTACTTGGTGCAAGTCGGGGAGGGAGCCCAGGCCCCGGTTTTCATGGGCAGTTCCCTGGTGAATTCCAAACCGACCGCGGAAAGCGTGAAGTTGAGCCGGGGCACGCAGGTGCGAGCCATCGGTTCCCCGCAAGTCGATGGCAAAGATTCTTGGATTCCCATCGTGCCCCCGGTTGGGGAGGTTCGCTACATTCGCTGCGAAACGATTGGAAAGCAAGCCGTTGCCATTAATGTGGCGGGAACTCCGCCCGCGACTGTACCCGGCCCGTTGGCCACCGCGGCAGGGTCAACCGCTGTTACACCGACCCAAGGGGATTGCGACCCTCTAACCCGTTGGAACCAGGCGGTTCAAATGGAACAATCTGGGAATCTCCAGGAGGCGGTTCGCCTCTATTCCAAAGTCGGCCAGGATTTTTCTTACAGGCAGCCGGCCATGGCTACGCAAGCTTATTCTCGCGCTACATGGATGCAGGAATGCCAAAGGCAAGGCGTGAAAAACACCTGGCAGGTTTGCCCGCCAGCTCAACCGCGGATTGTCAGCCCAGCCACGCCGGTTTCAATTAATCCTGCCAGCCCTGTGCCAGTGCAGTTGGCAACTCAGGCCAATCCCGTGCCCGTCCCGGCTTCGGTTGGCAACGGTCAGCCCTGCCTACCCGGTGGAGCTAGACCATCGATCCTGAGAAGGTCCGGCAGGTCGATTGACCGGAACCCAGCTTATTACCTGGAATCTCCCCAAGGGAAGCCGCTGATTTATGTCATGCCGGCGCCAGGGCAAAGCCTTGAATATTTTGTGAACCAGCGAGTGGAAGTGAATGGCCCAACTGCTTACCGTGGGGACCTGCGGGCCTATGTTTTAACTGCCTGGCAGATTCAACCGCGTTAAATCACCCCGCCAGCCTTTGATGGGAATAACCCAGGGATTTGTCCTGGTTTTGTCCCAAGGCAATTTGAAACGCACTAAAAGTTTTTTTGGCGCAAGCTACCCAAGTGAATCGCGCCGCGTTTTCCCGCACACCTTTTACTAATTGCGCGCGCCAGTCGTCATCCAGCGCCATGCGGTTCATGGCCTCGGTCCAGCCAGCTTGATCATCCAAATCGACAAGGCATGCCTTGCCTCCGGCAATTTCAATGTTCACGCCAATGCGCGAGGCGATCACCGGCCCGCCGCAGGCCATCATTTCCACAGTGGGGAAGCCAAACCCTTCGTAATGAGTGGGGAATAGGAGGGCGCGGGCGCCATTGTAAACGGCAGGAATTTTGTCATCTGGAATGTAGCCGGAAAGAACAACACCCTGATGCCGGGCTGTCTTTTCGAAAAACCGCGACTCTTCCTGGGCGTTCCAGCCCCAGCCGCCGACCAGTAAGAGCGGGTACTGATCGCGGATTTTCGCCGGCAACTGGCAATAGGCTTTCATCAAGAATAGGAGGTTTTTTCTAGGTTCCACGGTGCCGATATGCAGGAAATATCTTGGTGGTAGCTTCATTTCCCGCAAGAGGGCGCGGGTCACTGGCATGGGCAATGGTTTCAACCCTTGGCGAATGCCGTTGTAGGTGACCGTGATTTTCTCGCTGGGAATGCCCAGGACTTCCACCATTTCCTTTTTCACGGATTCCGAACCCGTGAGGAAGTGTTTGCAGGTCTTCACGGCACGGGTGAAACGCTTTTCGAATTCTCTTACCCGGTCGGCGGGATGCCAGGAGGGGTTCTTGAATACCCCCAAATCGTGAATGGTAGCCACCGTTGGCAAACCGGTTTCAAGGGGAAGGAAGTTGGGTTCAAAATACAGGTCGTGCCCCTTGTCAGAGGCGCGGCGAGAAAAAGCAAAGGAGTACGCCTGGCGAAGGCTTTGCCGGGCCAGAGATTTTCCCCAAGAGAAGACTTTACGCACCAGAGTTGAACTCCCATCGGAGGCGCTTTTTTGGCGATTTGAATTCCACAGGAAGGCCAGTCGGTTGAAGGTTTTTTGCCAATCGGCTGGGGGAAAGAGGTCGAGTTCAAGGCCCATTAGTTCAAGATTGCGGCAAACTTCGGCGGTGTAATGGCCGATGCCGCTCCGCTGCTTTAAGGCGGGAAGATAGTTGACCAGGATTCTCATATTTTGGCATAACCCCAACTGTTATTTCCATTTGGCTTTTACCCCGCCAGCCGCGTTTCAGGCAAGTTCAATTCCCCTTTCCCTCATAAGGGTAACCAATGTATAAGATGAATATGCTTGGCATTTTTTTCTCTTATTAAGGATTTTTCTCATGCACACGGTTTTTCCACTGGAAAAGAAAAGGAAACCTGACGGGTTTACCTTGATCGAACTTCTTGTTGTTATCGCCATCATTGCCATTTTGATCGGCCTGCTACTGCCCGCAGTGCAGAAAGTGCGCGAGGCCGCCAGCCGAATGAGTTGCGCCAACCATCTCAAGCAACTCAGCCTCGCTGTCATGAATTATGAATCCACTTACCAATGCTTCCCCAACAGCAGGCGCGATGCCGACTATACCTGGTTTTGCCAAATTCTTGATTTTGTTGAACAGGGGGCTTTTCGCACCACCTGGAATTTCAACACTGATTTCTACGGACAAACTCAGCAAGTCCGCACACAAACCGTGAAAATCTTTTTCTGCCCTTCCCGCAGGGCGGCCGCAACTCAGGACATGAACAATGGCGACCAGCGTGATGGCTCGGCAGGCAACAGCACACGCTTCCCAGGCGCTCTGGCAGACTATGCTTGCAACCTGGGCAACACCGGCGGGGATTACTGGTGGGATGGGCCCACGCAAAATCAAACCACTATCAATGTCGCCACCAATGGCGTCTTTTGCCTGGCCAATAACTGGAGTACTGGCGGCTCGGGATACCGCAAAGGCTTCCGCCTGGCTGATATTTCAGATGGCCAGAGCAACACCTTCATGATTGGCGAGAAACATGTTCCCGTCGGGAGGGAAGGCGATTTTAACTACCGCGACGGCGCCGCCTACAATGGCGATAAGGGGTCCTCGATGTTCGGCGCTTCCGCCACCAACCTTCCCGCCCGCGGACCCACCGACACCCGCACCGGTTGCTTCGGCAGTTCCCACTCCGGGGTTGTTCAGTTTGCCCTGTGTGATGGGTCTGTTCGTGCCATCAACAATTCCATCCAAGGGGCGGCTTATGGCTACCTGGCCAATCGCTTGGATGGAAATGTAATCGACGGCAGTTCTTACTAAAGTCAGGTGTTCATTCTCAAGGCCCCGGGCATCCCCCGGGGTTTTTCTTTTACCTGGCCAATCCGGGATTGTGCCCTTTTTGCCCAAGGGGGAGAATAAACTAGTCAGGATTGCACAATTATGATTTCCAAAAAAGAAATTGTTGGCGATTGGCTGCCGCGCTATACCGGTCGGCCGTTGGAGCAGTTCGGCAAATACATCCTTTTGACCAACTTCCACAACTATGTGGAGATGTTCGCGCAAAAGTTCGGGGTGGAAGTTTTGGGCAAGGATCGGCCCATGCAATCCGCCACCGCTAACAACATCACGATTTTGAATTTTGGCATGGGCAGCGCCATGGCCGCCACCATCATGGACTTGCTTTCGGCCATTCCGCCCAAGGCAGTATTGTTTCTAGGGAAGTGCGGTGGATTCAAGAAAACCAAGGTGGGCGACTTTCTCCTGCCCATCGCCGCCATTCGCGGTGAGGGAACCAGTAATGATTACTTGCCGGCGGAAATTCCCGCACTCCCTTCCTTCCGTTTGCAAAAAGCTGTGTCGGCCACCATCGTCAGGCATAATCTCGATTACTGGACTGGCACCGTTTACACCACCAACCGCAGGGTTTGGGAACACGATGAAAAATTCAAGGAGTACCTGAGGGAAACCCGCGTCTGGGGCATCGACATGGAAACCGCCACGATTTTCGTGGTCGGCTTCGTCAACCATATTCCCAAGGGCGCGTTGCTAATGGTATCCGACAACCCCATGACCCCCGAAGGGGTGAAGACCACTTCTTCCGATAAAATGGTTACGGAAATGTTCACGCGAACGCACCTGGAAATAGGCATTCATTCGCTGGAGGAACTACGCGATTCCGGTGAATCGGTAAAACATTTGCGATTTGAGTAATACCAATAAGCGCAGGGGGATGGCGCCGCGCAAATCAAAAGCCCGTCTAGAACGGTTTCCAACTCAAAATGGGCCAGTGAGTAAAACTAAAGGCCTTTTCCTTTATCCTGCTTATCCTCGAACCCCGGTCGATCGGGAATTCCTTTTTTGTCCTTGCCCTTACCTTTCTCCTTTTCGCCTTCCTTGCCATCTGGCGGGCCCTTGCCTTTGAATTCCTGCACTTTTTTAATTTGATCCTTGTTGAGAATTTTCATCAGCCGGGTTTTGACTTCCTTTTCCAAAACCTGGATTTGTTGCATCTGCTTATCGGTTAGGTCCAGAATTTCCATCAATGGTGGGGGAATCACTTTCCCGAGTTCAAACCGCGGGCCCATGCCTTTCTTGTCAAAGCCTTTGTCTTTTTTGTCTTTGTCATCTGGCCCTTGGGACCAGGCAAAACCCAAAACCCCCGCGACAAGCAAGGACACCACGCCAACCAGAATTCGCCTCATGGACCACTCCTATAAAAGACATGTAGAGCTTTAGGATGATAAGCAATAGAGTCTTTGTCTGCAAATAAAAAACGCGCCAGATCGGTGGTTTACACCAGGCCTTTCAAGGTCCCGGTGCCTGTGCCAAACTTGTCCACCCCCAGCCCAAGGCGTTGTAGCATGCTGATATAGAGGTTGGATAAGGGCGGGGGTTTTTTTGGGTCGAAGGCCAGATGTGATCCGTGTTTGAAACCGCCA
This sequence comes from Gemmataceae bacterium, assembly GCA_009692005.1. GTDB lineage: Bacteria > Planctomycetota > Planctomycetia > Gemmatales > Gemmataceae > SHZZ01. Next base: position 9,102 of record SHZZ01000041.1, read on the forward strand.
CCGGCCAGGATGACAGGCAAATTGGCGGTGGAATGGTTGCTGGCATTGCCCAGATTGCTGCTGAAAAACACAGCCGTTCGGTCGAGCAGTGTCTCGTCTTCCTCGCGGGTCTCTTTTAACTTGGCCAAAAAGCGCGCCAGGCTTTTCATTTTTTCCAACTCGACGGCGCGCAACTGCGCGATCTTGGTCGGGTCTTGCCCATGGTGCGAAAGATCGTGGTGACCCAGCGACACCTGGGGAATCGGGGGCACCAGGCTCGTGCCCAGCAGCAGCAGCGTAAACAGGCGCGTGGAATCGGTTTGCAGAGCCAGGTGAACCAGGTCCAACATCAGGTTCGCCTTTCCCACCATGTCGGCGGGGTTGCGATTTTCAACGGGGGGTTGGGCGTTCACTTTGGGTTTCGGCTTATTGGTCCATTCGCGGGAACGCGCCAGGCGCAATTCCAATTCCCTCACGCTGGTGAAGTACTCTTCCAGTTTTTCGCCATCGTCCCGTCCGAGGCTGGAGTGAATGCCCTTGGCTTGCGATTGAACCAAATCAAGAATGCTGCGCCCTTCCTCCAGCCTGCGAGTTTGCGCCGCCACATCATCGGGCTTTCCTTCGAGAAATAGCCTGGCGAAAACGGTGGAAGGAAAGGGATCCGAAGGAACAATAGCGCCGCTTTTGGTCCAGGAAAGGCTGAAGCCTTCGCAAGAAAGGGCCAGGGAAGGAAAGCGGGTTTCTCCGCCGATATGCTCGGCGGCCAACTGGTCGAGAGAAATGCTGTTGCGAAATCCCGCCCGGCGTTCAGGATGCGGGGCCGCAGTAAGGAAGCTAAAGATGGAATCGTGGCTCGAACCCACTTCCGGGTGGGACAACCCCGAGATGATCGTAAAATCCTGGCGGAAATCCTTGAGGACATCCAAGTAAGGGGTGGAAGGATAATCTTTTCCATCCTTGGTGGGAAACAGATTGGGCGCGTGCAAGCCGAGCGGCGCGCAGAGGCAAACCATTCTGCGCGGCTTGCTGGTTTTTTCCTTCGCCCCATGAGCATCAAAAAGGGGAAGCGCCAGGGAAACCCCCGCGGCGCGGAGGAACAGCCGCCGGTCGAGTTTGCTCCCCTTTTCCATAACACTTTTCATGCGCCCCTCCCAATCCGGGTTTAGTTTTTCCTGAACAACTCGCTATTCACCACTTCCCTTATCAGGGATTGGAAGCCAAATTTTTGCTCCCGGTTCTTTTCCACGATGGCATTCAAGGACCCCTGATCTGACGGAGAAGAGGTGGCGCCTGTGGCGTAGGTGAGCAGTCTGGCCGCCATGCCCCGGACGATTTGGTCTTTTTCCAGCAGCAGCAGTTTTTTAAAGTCCTCGATGTTGTGAAACTTTTGCCCTTTAAAAACATCGCCCGCATCTACCGGCGGGCCTTGTAGATAATGCATCCGCCTGCCTTCTAGCATCACGGGTTTGCCTTTGCCCGAAGCCCTGTAATATTCGCGCCAGCCGCCAATGGCATCGAAATTCTCCAGGGCAAAACCGGGCGGGTCGATTTTCACATGGCAAGCGGCGCACGATTCTTCCTGACGATGCCGGGCCAATTGGTCACGAATGGTGGTGGCGCCACGAATGTCGGGTTCAATGGCCGATACACCCTCGGGAGGGGGTGGAGGGGGGGTTCCCAAAATTCGGTCGAGCACCCAGGCGCCTCGAAGTACAGGCGAAGTGTAAGTGCCGTTGGCCGTCACCTTGAGTACGCTGGCCATGGTCAACACCCCGCCGCGGTGCGAACCAGGGGGCAGTGTGGTTTTTTTCATTTCCCACCCATCCACCCCTGCGATGCCATAGTGGCGGGCCAGCCGCCCATTTAAAAAAGTAAAGTCGGCATCAATAAAGGTCAGCAGGCTCAAATCTTTTTGCAAAACCTCCATGAAAAACCGGTGGGTTTCCTCCAGCATGGAAGCCTTCAACATCTCGTCGTATTCCGGGTAAAAGATGTGGCTGGGCGCCGTGGCGTCGATTTCCCTCAAGCCCAGCCATTGTCCCATGAAGTTTTTACAGAAGGCGTCGGCCTTGGAATTCTTGAGCATGCGGTTGACTTGCTGGGCGAGTTGACCCGGTTGTTGCAGCTTCTCCTGCTCGGCCAGGTGAAGCAATTCCTCATCCGGCATGGAACTCCAAAGGAAGTAAGAAAGCCTGGTGGCCAGGGAGAAATCATCCAACGGACCGGGTTTTTCCCTCAGGAACAAAAAATCGGGACTTACCAGGATGGCCTTGAACCCGGCTCGCAGGGCCTGCTCAAAGGAAGCTCCCTCATCCCGCTTCAACCTGGCTAGTTGTTCAAAGGGTTGGATTTCTTTCTCCGCTACATTTCTCCTGAAAGCCTTGCGGGCAAAATTCCTTAAGAGCCTGGCGGTGTCGGCGGCCGGGTTTGGGGAAATCACTTCCACGCGGCCGCGGTTACCGGGGGCGGGAACCGTGGCCTGGGCCAGATCGCCCATGAGTTGTCCATGGCTGGCGGGGGGCCAGGTTTCATGCAAAGGCCCTTCAACATCGATCCATTGCACTGCCAGGCCCGGGCCAGTGTATTCTTCCGCCCCGGTTTTGCTTACTGCCTGGGCGCTGGCCAGCCCGTAGGGCAACAGCCGAATCGTATTGCGCGGTTCGAAGTAATCGGTGAACTCCACCACTCTGGACTGGCCGGGCAGGGCATCGAAGTAGCCGACCAAGTGTTGCTTGCCGGTCATCAGCATGAGCCCGGCATCCACTCTGAAGGTCACCGGTTTCTCGCTCTGAAACGCCGAAGTGGAAATGCGGAAACGGTAATTTCCCCGGTCGGGTGGATAAAATGGGGTCAGGCTGACGGCCTGCCAGGCGGAGGATGCGAAGCAGACCACTTCCTCCGCGGATTTGCGAAAAACTTTCTCGGTGGTGACTTTCACCTGATGGGTTTCCAAAAGGGAGTAGCGTTTTTTGACAAGGGGCGGCCGTGGCCCGTTGGCGATGGCCAAGGCCAAGGCCTTGTCCGCCGCCTCAAGATACCTTTCCATCAGGAAAGAGGAGGTGTGCAAAGCCTCACCCACATTGTCGAATCCCCCGGCCGAGGCATCAGGGGGTAAAAGGTCTTGCAGGTCGAGTTCGATTCCCAATAAATCGCGCAAAGTGTTCTGGTATTCGATGCGGTTCAGACGTCGCAGGACGGTCCGCCCCTGTTTGCTGTCCCGCCTTGAGGTTTGCTGATCAATCCAGGCAATCATGCCAGCGGAATCGGTCCAACGAGGTTTCCCCTTGGGCGGCATCGTTCCCGCATGCAGATGCTCCCTGACCTTTTTCCAAATTGCCTGGTTCTTGGCATGGGAGAAGTCGTTTGTCAGGTTGGCCAGGTGAAAACCGCCTTTGGGTTTCTCGATTCCATGGCATTGGCCACAGGTTTTTTTCATGGAGGAAATGAAGGGATTGGCTGTATTGGCAAGCGGAATAACAGGCTGTTCAGCCTGGGCGAAAAGAATAAATCCGCAAGTTAGCGCCAGGGCGGGAACCAATCGCCGAAGGAGAAGGGAAGTGATGGCAGGGTAATTCATGGGTATCTCAGGAACCGTCCAGGTAGGATGAACTTATTCTACCTGAACAATTCCAAGAAATACGGTGCGGCGCTGGGAAAGCCGATTATTTTCCCAGCCAGTTGGCGGCTTCGACGGCTTTTTTAGCGTTCGGCCCAGAGAAGAATGTCAGGGGGCCCTTGGCGTAAATATCCCTGGCCAGGGGGGAAGGCTCCTTCTCGCCTGCCACCCACAAGGGATGCGGTGCGTTGAGGGCCATCAACCCCGGTAGATCGAGGTACTTGCTGCCACCGGGGAGGAACGACGGGTCGCGGTAATCGAGTAAATTACCAAAGCGAAAGCTGTTGGTGTCAACGGCGGCGCGATCAATCGCCTCGCCGGCCAATGCCCGGGCCGCCAGGGCAACAGGGCCCATCCGCCCCAAGGCGGCTACGCCCACCGAGGATGGCGCGGGATGGTCGCCGACTTTGGCCGTCCGCAAGAACCTGGTAATAGAAAGTACATCGTGGGTTCGCTGGGCAAATAGCGCGGAGTTGTAGCCATAGGTGTAGCCGGCAAATTCACGAGGATTGGCCACCACACGGTTTTTCTCACCCTGCTTGGCGCCTTCGCCCTGGAAAAACAAGTCTGCGCCAACCACTGTCGTGCCTGCATTCACCATGCCCAGCACCTCGACCTTTACCGAGCCATCGGGGTTGAACAAGCCCGCCTTACCCGCGTCATCCAGCCAAACCACCGCCTTGCCCTTCCAATCCTTGGGGTGCAGCCAGGTCACCTGCACCGCCTCGCCATGGGTCTTGTTTTCCAGCATCCCGGTCATCTCGACATACTTGCCCTGGTCTTTTTTGTCCTTGAGGTCCCATTCAACTTCGCCGGCGTTGGCGTAGCCTCGCCCGATCAGCACTTCAACTGCCGGGCGCAGAACCTTATTCAATCCTGCGGGGGTTGAGGCGGACGCGAGCAATTGTTTATCCGCGTCTTCGGTCAGCCATTTTAGCAATTGCTTTTCACACTCGGGACCAGTGACTTTGGGCGCGGGATGGTCAGCGTCCCAAACCGTGAGTTGCTCCTTGCCAAGGGGTTCAAAGTCGTTTTCAACCACGGGGGATTTTAACCCGAGGTGAAAATGCTGGTTAACCCAGGTGTAAAAAGCGCTGCGGGCAACGGCATTGTAGTTGTGTTGAAAATGCTCGCCACGGTGCAGCATGACCTGGTTGGCCTTGCCCAAGGTGCCATAAAGCGCCTTCAATTCGGGAAAGCCCTTGGTCGCCATCTCTTTGGTCCAATCGTTGGCGGTGGTCATTCCTTGCGGTTTAGGGGCGAAGAGCCCGGCAAATTCAATGTTGCCTGTGTTCACCCGCAGCAAGCAAGCATTTTCACAAGTGCAGCCCCCCTGCATGGCGGTGCTGACCATGACTGCGGGAAAGGAAAGTTTCATGCGGGGGTCGATGGCCGCGAGAAGCATGGTCTGTGTGCCGCCGCCGCTGGCGCCGGTGATGGCTGTTCGTTCCGGATCGACCTCGGGCAAGCTGAGAAGAAAATCGAGCGAGCGCACGCCGTTCAAAGTCTGCAGCCCCAGGATGCTTTGCAGGTGACTCTCGGCTTGGGGGCTATAGAGACCCCAGTTTTTCACGGTGTTCATTTCTGGCCGCTGTTTGCCAAAGGTGTGTACAATTTCGCGCGGGATCTGCAGCGAGTCGGAATCGCTCAGCATGTCCCACTGCCAAACCACACAGCCCATGCGGGCCAGTTGCACGCACATCGATTGAAAAATACTGCTGCCGCCTTTTTCAAAGCGTTCAGCGCCAATGGCGATTTCTTTCCTCACGCTGTCAGGGCTGGCGTCGCTCAGGCGGGCGTCGCGCCAATGCCCATGGGCGAATAGCACTCCCGGAACTTTTCCTTTGATGTTTTTTGGCCGGTACAGATTGCCGGTGACAAAGAAACCAGGCACGCTTTCAAAATAAACTTTCTCAACTGTGTATTCGCCCCGATCGTTCTTGCCATGGATGACGGCGTTCAAAGGCGTCTTGGTGGGCATTGGCCACAACCCCTGTGACACCAGGATCTGCCTCCTGACATAATCAGCTCGCTTATCCCAGGAAGCCTTATCCTTGGGTGGAGTAAAGGGGAAGTAGCCGTTCAAATCCTTTGGGGGCGCCAGCCTTTTGTCCTGGAGGTCCGCCGCCGTTAGTAAAAGAGGAAACACCAGTAAAGAGGTGACAAAGCCCGGAAGAAGTAGCTTTTTCATGGTTGGTCTTCTCGTAAAGGGTAAATCACGCCATGGCAGGTAGAACGCTAAGGAGGATAAGTGAAATCAGGGGTCATTGCCAGAAAAACTTTTGGCAAGGTTTATGGGAGAATGCCCCATTAATTGCCAGGTCACCACTCTTTCTTGGCCGGCGGGGGAAAATCAAATAGTGCGGCGGGGAATTCACAGGGGCTTTTCATTTCCAGGGAATTTACCGATTGGGTTTTTTCCTCCGCTCTGCAGGGATTGGTAATCCCAATCAAAAAGGAAACCACAATTGCACCTGTCAAGATTCGCAGCCCTGTCATCGGTTTCCCCTCGTTGAGCCTTGCTCGATCATTTTTTCCAAAACACGCCAGTCCAGTCGATGGGTTGGATTTCACCTGTGATGCCATTCCTTGACCTGTAATCTGTGACCGCCTGGCGGCAGGCGGGAATGTCGTTGTAATCATCAATGATGACAAACCCGCCCGGTGAGACCTTGGGGTAAAGATTCACCAGAGCATCCATGGTCGATTCATAAAGATCGCCATCGAGGCGCAATACGGCCAGTTTTTCTACCGGGGCCGAGGGTAGAGTGTCACGGAACCAGCCTTTCAAGAATCGCACCTGGCCGTCGAGTAGATTGTACTTGCGGAAATTCTCCTCGACTTCCTCAAGGGAAACGGCGAGTTCCTTGAACTGGTTGAAAGTCAGGTGGGCATCGTGGGGATATTGAGCCGCATTGGGTGGAGGCAGGCCGGCAAAGGAATCGGCGGCCCACACAAGGCGGTCGGTTACGCCATGGGCTTGTAAAATTGCCCGCATCAGGATGACGGCTCCGCCGCGCCAAACGCCTGTCTCCATCAAATCTCCGCTCACGCCGCGGGCCAAGGCGTCCTCCACACAAAATTGGACATTGTCGAGACGTTTTATCCCCACCATGGTGTGTGCCACCGAGGGCCAGTCGCGTCCCTCGTCGCGAACCTTGGCATCGTAGGGCAGACTGCGCCCGTGCAACATGTTCAAGTCGCCGTAGATCAGGTTCGTCAGGCAGGCTTTCATCAGGCCAAGGTACAAGTCCTTGCAGGAAGTCATGAAGAATCTCCAGGAACCGGCCCAAGGTTTAAAGAAAAAGAAAAAGGGAAAGGAGTATGCTGGGGAGTGTACCTTACTGTACCCCAATTTGGTACACTCGCCCGCTCTGGCAGCCATAACTTCAACACCCCTGGCAGGGATCGAACCTGCGACCAACGGTTTAGAAAACCGTTGCTCTATCCACTGAGCTACAGGGGCCTGATTTTTTTCATTCTAAATGGAAAGGAGGAAAAAATCACCCCTGCACCAAAGACGAAGGTTGAAAAAGCAGCGCCAACGAAGCATACTGCTAACTCTAAGGGGGGTGGGTGGCGATTCCACTACACCCTTATAATGAAAAAGTGGTCCCAGGCAGTCTTCCCGTCCGCATATCTTTTGGGAAAGGAATTTGCATGGCGCTGACAAAAGAGCAACTCGAAGAGCAAAAAAAAGACGCGGTGGAATTACTGTTCTCCGGGCCGCAAACTCTTGGTTTTGCCAAGGCCATGTTTTTTGGCCACTTTCGCCATGAACTTCTCTTTCCTTATCCCCGGTTAAGCCCCGAGGAAGGGTACCATGTCGAAAAAGCTATTACGGATTTGAGGGAATTCGCCGCCACAAAGATGGACCCCGTCGCCATCGACCGTGAGGCGGAAATCCCTCTCGATGTCGTGGTTGGGCTGGGAAATTTAGGAATCCTTGGCATGACCGCGCCCGCTTCGTTCGGCGGCCGCGACTTTTCTCAACTTGCCTACACCAAGGTCATGGAAGCCATTGGCGGAATCTGCTCGTCAACGGCGGTTTTCGTCAATGCCCACCACAGTATCGGCATCCGGGCTTTGCTCCTCTTCGGCACGCCTGAACAACAGAAGCGCTGGCTGGGGCCGCTCTGCCATGGCTCACAAATTGCAGCCTTTGCCCTGACTGAACCTGAAGCTGGTTCCGACGCGGCCAATGTTCAAACCACCGCCGTTCCTTCCCCCGATGGCGCGGGCTACATCCTTAACGGGGAAAAAAGGTGGATCACCAATGGCGGCATTGCCCAGGTGCTGACTGTAATCGCTCGCACCCCCGGTTCAGGTGGCAACCGAAAAAAAGAAATTACTGCTTTTCTTGTCACTCCAGATATGCCGGGCTTTGAGGTGGTGGAAAAGCGGATGGCCAAGACGGGAATCCGCGGCACGGCGACGGGGCGCCTGAAGTTCACCAATATGTTTGTCCCCAAGGAAAACCTTCTAGGAAAAGTGGGCAAGGGCTTGAAAATCGCCCTGACTGTTCTCGATTTTGGCAGAACCACTTTTGGCGCCAGTTGCACAGGCGCAGCCAAAGTCTGTGTCGAGGCCGCCTGCAAACACGCTCTTTCCAGAGTGCAATTTCAGCAACCGATCGCCGAGTTTGAACTGGTGCAAAAGAAAATTGCCTTCATGGCCGCCCATGCTTTTGCCATGGAAGCCGTCACTTCAAACTGCGCCTCGCTCATCGACCGCAATTTCGACGATTACATGCTGGAAACCGCCATGTTGAAAGTTTGGTCGACTGAAGCGCTTTGGAAAATCGTCAACGACACTATTCAGATCCTGGGCGGCAAAGCTTATTTCCTCGACCAACCTTACGAGCGCATGATGCGGGACGCACGCATCAACATGATTGGCGAAGGGGCCAATGATGTGCTGCGGGGTTTCATTGCTGTCGTGGGTTTAAAGCCCTTGGGGGATTACTTTTTGAAATTACAGGACGCGGCCTGGCACCCGTGGCGTGGTTTGCCTTCCCTGTGCGGATTTGCCTGGAACCAGGTGAAACGCCGTTTGACCGTTCCTGAGGTGCCCGTGGCCAGCGCCGTTTTGAAGCCTTGGGCCACCAGCTTGGGAAAACGCGTGCGGCAGTTTGCCCTGGCAGTGCAAAGGCAAATCTTCCGACTGCGCGAAGCCATTATTACCAGGGAACTGATTCACGAACGCATTGCTGACGCCGCTTGCGAACTTTACGCTTCTTCCTGTGTGTTGGCCCGGCTCGATGCCTTGCTCCAGTCTTCAGACGCAAACACGCCGGAAGGGAAAAAGGATTTCCTCACGGGGGAGTATTACTTGCGATTTAGCGACAACCGTATTGGATCCATCCTGGCGGATATGGATGGGAAACTCGACTCAGCAACCTTGGCGGCGGCGGAAAACACTCTGAGTATTTACCGTAACGGCAGCCAAACTTCATAGCCCCAAGGGCCGAGCGTGAGCCAGAGGATTTGTTTACCGGCGTTTAAGCGCCACGAATACCAATAACACCAGCCAAATACCAACGCCCTGCCCGGCCAGGACCCAGCGCATGGGCACCCTGTCGGCGAGCGGCCCGGCGAGAAAGTTCCCCAACGGCACCGCACCGCAGAGCAGCATCGACCAAATGCCCAGTACAAACCCGCGATGGGCATCGGCGGCGCCAAGCTGCATCATTCCCTGGCTGGTGGCGAAAAAAAAGATCATGCCAGCGCCAAAGAAAAGGGCTCCGGGAATGGCCTGGGAAAAGGAGCCACACAGCGACAGCCAGATCAGGCTGAATCCTGCCAATAGCATTCCAAGCGCTTGCGCCCTGGCCCGCGGGGCCTTGTTCCCCAGCCAGGCCAGGGATAACGCGGCCAACAACGCGCCACCACCCACGCAACTCAGCAAAGTTCCATAGGCCTCTTTTCCCAAGGTGAAACTTTTTTCCACATAGGCGGGAAAGAGAGATAGCAACGGCCAGCCCAACAGCGCCATGAATCCCGCCACCCACAACACCCGGACGAGGTCGGGGCGGGAGAACAGGAATCGCCAGCCGTCTTTCCAGGAATTGGCGGAAACGCCTGCCGGGGGAATAACGGGCGGGTCGAGCTTCATGGCCAAAAGCGCCAAGAGGAAAAAAGGAAAAGTGGCGGCATTGAACAGGAAACAGGCTTCGGGTCCCCAATGGTGAAGCAGCAAGGCGCCAATGGCCGGACCAGCCAAGCGGGCCAGGTTGAATTGCAAGGAGTTCAAGGCCACGGCGTTGAATAAATCCTCCTTCCCTACCAGTTCCACCAGGAAGGATAACCGCGCCGGAAGGTCGATGGCGTTGATGATTCCCCATACCGCGGCCAGGGCAATGAGAAATCCCGGGGAAGCAAAGCCGGCGCTGGCTCCCCAGAAAAGTATCATCGATTGCACCAGAAACAGCGACTGCGTGACAAGAATCAGCGGCCTGCGGGGGAAGCGGTCGGCAAGAGATCCTCCCCAGGGGCCAAGGAAAAAACCGGGCAGAACCTGCATGGCGGCAATCAGCGCCGGCCAGATCGATTGCTGCCCTTCCTGGTAACTCAGCCACATCATGGCCGTGGTTTGCGACCAGGAACCGGTTAGCGACAGCAATTGAGAGAAAAAGTAATAACGATAGTTGGTGTGGTTTAAGGCGGAGAAACGGCCGCGCCGGGATTTATCGCCTGGGGGGGCATTTGCGGCAGACGGGTTCATGGCTTGTCCCGGACCCCTTGCGAATGCTGAAACATCAAGTCAACCAGTTGTTCCAACAGGTCAAAATGTCGGGTGCGCGCCAGGACTTGGATTTTCTCCATCAGGCGGAAGCGCCTTTCCAACCGATTGATGAATCCCTCCAACGCTGGAGCGGTAAAGTTGCCGGCTTTTTGGAAAGCCAAGAGTTCGCGGATTTCCGTCGGGGGCAACGCCGCCGCCCGCTCTGGGTGCCTTTCAATCCACGCCTTCAATTCCGGGTGGCTGGCATTTTCTCTTAGCGAAGACAGTCTTCGCCCGGCTTCTTCCGTGGCCTCGGTGCGGACCTGGCACAGCAGCGCATCCACCGGCGCGGTTGTCAACTCATGAACGGAATATCCCAGCGCCCGGGCGCAGGATTCCACCGTGCCATTGCGGAGTTTCAACAAAGGGTCCTGCAGGATTCGCCTCACGGTATGGCGGTTGAGCCTGGCCAGGCGGGCGAACTCTTCCTGGTTCCAACCGCGCTCCCGGACCAGGAGCGAGATTTTTTCCCTCAGGCCTGCCGTGCCGCTTGTCATGGTTTATTCGCCAAACTTTCAGGAAAAGCGCCAGCCCACGGAGCGGGCAACCGCAGGAACCGCCACTCCGCAGGGCCGGGAAAACGCCCCAGGGAATAGTCTTCGGCCAATTCCAAGTAGCGCAGGTTGATCTCGCGCGTTCTTTTCACTTCCTCATCGGTAACTTGCCGAACGATTCTCCCGGGCACACCCGCCACCAAGGACCTCGCCGGGATGACCGCTCTTTCCTTGATCACGGTTCCGGCCGCGATTAAGGATTCTTCCCCGATTTCCGACCCGCCCAGCAAAATAGCGCCCATGCCAACCAGAGTGCCTTGGCCCACTTTTCTTCCATGCAAAATGGCCCGATGCCCAGCCACCACGCCGTCGCCTATTTCTTGATCTTGCCCCTGATCGCAGTGCACCACACAAGCATCCTGCAGGTTGACCCTTTTTCCCAGGTGGATGCCCGCGACATCGCCACGCAAAACGCAGTGAAACCAGATGTTGACTCCCTCTTGCAGTTCCACCCGGCCGGTGATCACGGCATTGGCGGCCAGGTAAAGCGTTTTTTTCACCAGGTACCCCTAACCGTGCCTGCGGCAAAAATACTGACTCGAATGGCCTTAAGGTAAGGCTATTCTTTTCCAGGAACAAGAGTTACCTCGGACCGAGAAAAATAAAATTGGGATATGCTTGTGAAAAAAAACTGACAGGCTTGTCTAATCCTTGGGTGCGGAAAGAACAGCCGCAGAGGGTGCTTTGAAAAATGAAAAAAACGCCTTAGGCGCCATTTTCGTATGCTTTGATGATTTTCTTGAAACGCGGGTCGTGGCGAATGGAATCAAGGTCTTTGTCTTCCCGCATATAGTGAAAATCGGAATAGCCGAGGTCAATAGCCAGGCGCAGGGTTTTCAGGGAAAGTTCCGTGCGGCTAAGCAAGGCGTAACTGCAGGCCAGGTTGTAATGCGCCAGAGCATCAGAGGGTCGAAGCCGCACCAGGCGCTTGTCGATGGCCATGCCCTCGGCGTACTTGCCTTTCAAGGTGAGCAGGTTTCCCAAGACGCGAAGCACATCGACATACTGTGGGTTGAGTTCGATGATTTTCTGGAAAAAATCGACTTCGAAATCGGCCTGGGCTTGCTGGTTGCCCAATCCTTCTCGGGGAATTTTACTTCCTGTTTGTTGGATCGGTTCGTTGTGTTTTTTATCGTGATGCCCCATGGCAAAAACTCCCGCAGAAAGGCTATCCGAGTCCGGGATAGGCCGTAGTGGCTTTTCAATGGATCCGGTTTTCAGGACTCCTGAATTATAACGGGGGTGCTAAAGCTTGCCAAGGCATCAAAAAAAAAAAGAACCGGGCCGCAACCCGGTTCTGGAATATTTTCCTGGAGGAAGGCGGCGTTATTCGGGTTGATCTGTACCCTTTTCTTTTTCCTCTTTTTCCTCTTTTTCTTCCTTTTCATCTTTCTCCTCGTCTTCGTCGAGATCCTCGTCGAGATCGTCGAAGTCCTCGTCGTCGAAGTCCTCGTCGTCAAAATCGTCATCATCATCGAGGTCGTCATCGTCGAGGTCGTCATCGTCGTCATCGTCATCATCGTCGTCGTCAAAATCGTCATCCTCGTCCCTGCAGAGTGGGGAGTAAGGCGGGGGGAAATCCCCTGGAAAAATACTCAAAGGGAAGGCCTCTATTTGGGGTTCCCAACCTGGAATATCGATCAATTGTTGAATCATCGGACCATCCTCTAGTTGCCGCGGAGCTTGTTGGCATCCGCCCATGCCCTACCCAAATCACCACCGAAATCGCACTGACTCCCCAACCTGGATCCTCAACACCGAAAGTATGATCAAGTACTTTCAGTTATTCAAGGCAAGTTGGTGTGAAAGTCACGGCTAGGAATTAGTAGTAAACTCTAGTGGCCTTGTCAAGCCAAGGAGTCTGTGCCTAATGCAAGGGACCTCCATCATTGAGAATTTTGGTTTTTCGGCCCGGGATTTTCAATACCAAGTGCTTTCTTTTTTTCCAAAATAAACCCAAGGTGGTGGCGCACATGCCGAATGGCCCCTTCCAGCAATTTTTCCAGGCTTACCTCCCCCCTTTCCGTGTGATTTCCCTTGCGGGCCAGGGCTGTTTCCCCGGCGTGGTTCAAAATCCGGCCCATTTGTGCCCGGGTGATTTCCAGCAGCGCCAACTCCTCTTGAAGATCTCGTTCCTGATAGGCCAGAGATTTTAAAAACAGGTTTTCATCGGCGCCGGTGAGAACCGGGTTTTCCAGGGCAATTACCCGTTTCATTCGGTCAGCCATGATGGGATCGAAGTCGGTTAAATGGCAGACGACTTCCAGAGTGCTCATTTTGCCAGCAATGGGGCGGGCCAAAACCTGATCCTTGTTCATGCCGCTGACGGCGGCTCGCAGTTCCCCTGGCCCGGCCAGATAATCCTTCAGCAATTCCTTGAAGCGGGACATGGAAGATCCTCCAGGAAAAAGGTGATTCGCCTGAAGAGATTTATTATCGCCTGGGAAGGAGAATGCAAGGGATTAACCAGCCAGGCGCGCCAGTGTTTCGCGGAGGCTGGAGATTTGCGCCCGGCGCTGGGCTTCCGGAGCAAAAGGATCGAATTGCACTGGGCTTCCGGAAATTTTCTCCATCAAATGATGAACTTTTTTGCGCAGGTCGGGATCGCGCCTTTCCAGGGCATCCAAAAGGAAAGGAAAGGCCGCCAGGCCGTGCCGTTGCAACTCCTCGGCTGCCCGGGAAGACCCGGTAGTGAACTGGCCGAGCAGGTCAAGGATTTTCTCCCGCTCCAGCAAGCGCTGCACTTCGGGGATTTGGCGACGGGAGGCCACAGCAGGCGGCCGCAGAGGATGTAAAGGCGGCATTTCCAGCGTTGCGGGCACGGGAAAACCTATCCCTGCGCTGGAAAAACTGTTGCCCAAATATTCCTGAATCGCCACCGGGTCGCGGATGATTTCTTGTGGCGACCCATGCGTGCGGACCTTGCCACCCTTGATCAGGTAACTGCGGTCCGTGATGGTGAGGATTTCCCTGACGCGGTGGTCAGTCACCAGAATGCCGATACCCTGATCGCGCAGGCCGCGAACAATTTGCTGAATGTCCTCGATAGTTTGCGGATCGATGCCGGTGAAGGGTTCGTCGAGGAGAATCAAGAGGGGGTCGCAGGCGAGGCAGCGGGCAATTTCCAGTCGGCGTTTTTCCCCGCCGGACAACCGGGAGGCGTTATTTTTTCTCAGGTGAGAAAGGCCGAACTTGGCGAGAACTTTGTCAGTGCGGTCAATGCACTCGGACCGGGTGAGCTTCCTTCCCAGAACGCGATGCTTGGGCATGATTTCCAACACGGCCAGGATGTTCTGTTCAACGGTGAGATTGCGGAAGACGCTGGTTTCCTGGGCCAGGTAACCCATGCCAAGGCGGGCGCGACCGTACATGGGAAGGTGGGTGACATCCTTGCCGGCGAAAATGACCCTGCCGCCATAAGGCGCCACCTGGCCGGTAGTCATGCGGAAACTGGTGGTTTTGCCGGCCCCGTTGGGCCCCAGCAACCCCACGACTTCGCCGACATCCACCTGGAAACTCACCCCATCGACAACCTTGCGGCTGCCATAATATTTGATTAACCCGCGGACCTCGAGGATGGCCATCCCAGCTCCTTTTCCGCCGACAACTTCACACCGTGTCGATAGGATTTACAATGGGCCAGGGAAAATACGCAAGACCAGTCCTGGCGGTTGCCTGGCAACCGGGTAAGACAGGAAAATTGGGATTTTAAGGAAATAGGAATTGGCCTTGGGGTTGACCTGGCCAGGCAACTCTCTCGGCTTTTCACCTTGGAAAGGATGAACTCGTGACGGTCCACCCCGCATCGCATGGCCCACCTCGATTGATGATTTCCGAGGAAGAAATTCAAAGCCGCGTGGAGGAAATGGGTCGGCAGATTGCCGCCGATTTCAATGGCCAGCCGATTACTGTAGTGGGGGTTCTCACCGGCTGCCTGGTCTTTGTCGCCGACCTGATCCGGCAGATGGATTTCCCGGTCCGCCTTTGCTTTGTCCGCGCCAGTAGTTACCGCGGCACCACCACCGTGCCTGGGAATTTAACCATCGATTCCTCTTTCCTACCCGATGTGGAAGGGCGAGACATCTTATTGGTCGATGATATTCTGGATTCCGGCCAAACCTTGAAAGGGTTGATGGAGCACCTGAGAGAAAAAGGCTGCGCCTCTATTCGCACAGCAGTACTGCTGAGGAAGAAGGGCAAGCAGCAATATGCCATCGAGCCGGACTACCGCGGGTTCGACATCCCCGACACTTTCGTGGTGGGCTATGGGTTGGACTTTAACGACGAATATCGGAATTATCCCTACCTGGGGATCCTGGAGTAGGAAGGAGAGGGAATTCCTTGGGTGAAATCGCGCTCCTGATCGACTCCATGGAATTTAGCGGCCCGGCCAGGCAAGCGCTTTCTCTTGCCCTGGAGTTCACCTCGCAAGGGCGGAAAATCGCGCTTTGCTCCTTGGGGAAATCTACTCCTTGGCTGAACAAGGCTGAGGAGGCCGGCGCGGTTGTGGAAGCGCTGAATTGGCAAGGCGTCTTGGATCTGGCGCCGCTATTTCGCTTGCGGCAGTGGCTGAAAAAACGCCCCGCCCGGGTTATCGCCTTTGGGGCGAGTTCCCTTAATGCCATGGCCCTGGTTGCCCCGAAACTTCTTGGCAGAACTTTGGCTTTCCTTCACCCGCGGATGCTCAAGCGCCCTTCCTGGTTTTTTAAAAAGACCCTGGCCAGAGTGGAAAAAGCCCTCTGCCCAACCCTGCAAATGCGGGAATTCCTGTCGGCCAACGGGCTCGGAGAAAAAGCCATTCACTTGGCCCCGGGGATCTCTCCCTTATTGCACCCGGTTTTGCCCAAGCAGGAGAAACCTCCTTACCTATACCTCGGTGGCCCTTTTCATCAATTCCCAGGAAATCGCGATACCGTCTGGGCCATGGACATTTTGTATTTGGTCCGGCCGGAATTGCGGTTACTGGCCATTGGGGAGGGAAAGGCCTTGCCCGAGATCCAGGAATTCCAGCAAGCCTTGAATAGCCCCGGAGCGGTGCAATTCCCCGGAGCATGCCGGGCGGTGGAACCGTTGCTCGACGGGGCGGAAATGGTCCTCGTGCCCAATCACTCCCCGGGCGGCATTTATTCCGTTTTGGAAGGCATGCTGGCGGGGAAAACCGTTCTGGCCTCGCGGGTGCCCGGCATGGAGGAAATCCTGCGTCACGGGGAAACCGGCATACTCATCGAACCAGGAGAACCGGCGCTGTGGGCCAGGGAAATCCACTCTTTACTCGATGACGCGGATAAACGGCAGCGGGTCGGCGACAACGCCCGCCTGGCGGCCGGCCATTATTTTTCCGCAAAAAGGAATGCATCTTCCCTCTTGGCCCTTTACGATAGGGGCTGATTCGACCCCAGTGCGGAAGAAGGCCCATGAAGCAAGTCTTAACCTTGATCCTTGCCGGCGGCAAAGGGACGCGGTTGGAACCCCTGACCCGTGACCGGGCCAAGCCCGCGGTTCCATTCGGCGGGCTTTACCGCATCATTGACTTTCCCCTTTCTAACTGCCTCAACAGCAACTTGCGCAAAGTACTGGTGCTGACCCAGTACAAGGCCCGCAGCCTCGACCGGCATTTGCAGCACGGCTGGAGTTTTCTCAGCAGCCAGCTCGACGAGTATGTGGAAATCCTGCCCCCGCAGCAGCGCATCGACGAAAACTGGTACAAGGGCACCGCCGACGCCATTTATCAAAATATCTATGTCATTGAAAAAGCCGACCCAAAGTATGTTCTCATCCTGGCTGGCGACCACATTTACAAAATGGATTACAGCGACATGCTGCGCTCGCACCAGGAACGGGGCGCCGACCTGACCATCGGCTGCATCCAGGTGCCTTCGCGTGAAGCCGATCAGTTTGGAATCATGGGAGTGGACAACGGCGGGCGCGTCACCAGCTTTGTGGAAAAACCCCAGCACCCGCTGGAAATCCCCGAGCAGCCTGGAATGGCCTTGGCCTCCATGGGCATTTATGTTTTCACTGCCTCAGCCATGTATGAACTCCTTTTCGATGATGCTGCCAAGGCAGACAGCAATCACGATTTTGGCAAAAACATTATTCCCAAAATTGTCAATTCTCACAAAGTGTACGCGCACCGTTTCCTGGACAAGAACCGCAAGGCCATGCCCTACTGGCGGGATGTCGGCACTCTCGATGCCTATTATCAGGCAAACATGGATCTGGTTGGCATCGATCCGGTGCTAAATCTATATGATCGCGAATGGCCCATTCGCACGAATCAGCAGCAGTTTCCGCCCCCCAAGTTTGTTTTTAACGACCAGGGGCACCGCGGCGATGTCCGCCGAGGCGAAGCGCTCGACAGCCTCGTCTGTCAGGGTTCCATCATCAGCGGCGGCAGCGTCACACGCAGCATTCTTTCACCCTGCGTTCGCGTCAACAGCTTTGCCACGGTTGAGGACAGCATTTTGTTTGAAGGGGTGAATGTTGGGCGCCATTGCAGGATTCGCAAAGCCATCATCGACAAAAATGTCGATATTCCGCCCGGCACGCGCATCGGCTTCGATATTCACGAGGACCGGGCTCGGGGATTCTCCATCACGGAGAATGGCGTGGTAGTGATTCCCAAGGCGGAGATTCCCGAAAGTTTCACTTCCAAGCAAGTGCGCAACCACCTGCTGTGACACGGCCGCAACGCTCCTTCTGGTTCTTTTTCTTGCTCGGCTTCCTTGGCCTGGCCGCGGTTTCCATCCCCTGGTTTTACAATACCAGTCTGCGCCTGAACCCCGAGGCTATCCAAAAAGCCCGGGAACTATGGCTGAAAAGTGCCCATAAAAATTATGACTTGCACCTTTTGGAAACCCGCGAACCGGGCGCCATCCGCAAGGAGATCCTGGTCAAGGTGCGCGCCGACCAAGTTGAAGCGGTTGTGGAGAACGGCCAATTTCTGAATCCCCCCGAGCGGGGGAACTATTCAGTTTCTGGCATTCTCGACCGCATGGAAAGCGAACTTCAAAGCGCCAGGGGGGCGTTTATCACGGGCGCTTTTTCCCCAACGGATGGCCACCCCACCCGTTTTGTCAAACGCCTAGGGCCGGAGCGGCTCGAGATTCTCCTGCGCTTGCACCCTGCTGGCCCCTGAACCACTAAAACTGCCACACCGTTCCGGCCAGGGCTTTTCTTGAAGAAGGTTCGCCCTTTATTTATCAAACAGCTCCACGCGGAAGCCCAGTTGGAAGACTTCCCCCTTTGGAACACGATGGCTGCTTTCTTCGCGTTTGGTGAAAGCCTTTCTGCCAAAGGGATTGGCCACCATCAGGCCGTAATCGCGGGAGTGAAACCACGAAATGCGGAAGTTCCCGGCTTGAGGTTCGATCGACAGCCCCGCGGTTTTTCCTTCCAATTTGCCCGAGTATTCGCACCGCCCAGACTGTTTGCCCCAGGTGCCTTTTTCGTTGACTCCACCCTCTTGATTTTGAATCCTGCCCCCTTTTTTCACGCTCAGGAGGGTGTTGACCCGCACGCCCAGCCCCATTTCCTCCTGATCGCCAAAGGTGATTTCCTCCGTGGTAGAACGGAACCTTGCCGTCCAATCGAGAACATAGGTGTCCCCTTTTTTGCTTAGCTGAAACGACGAGGTCTCCTCGCACAGAACAGAGGCCCCTGGTTTCAAACCCTTCAAGTAATGGTTGGTCAATTTGAATCCCAGGCTGCCTTTTTCTGGAAATTCGTCCAGGTCGAAGCGGGTGTTAAGCACCCGGGCCTTGTTGCGCCAATAATCGAAGCCGCTCAAGTTGCCGAAGGCCAGCCACAACCCCGGGTGCATGTCGGCATGATCTACAGGGTCCGCGCCTGGCTTTGGGGGGTGGTTTCGAGTCAATTGCAAACCGTTGGGAGAATGCAGCGAGGTGAAATACGGGCGAGTAATCTCGGGATCTTTCAGGACCAGTTCCATGACCAGGTTTTTGCCATCGAGAAAGCGGACTTTGTCTTTTTGCACTTCAGCAGTGATTTGCCCCTGGGAAGCCCCTGCGCAGGTCGCGAGAAAATAAAGAGAAAGGAGGAAACGACGCATGGGGTCTCCCTGAAAACGGAATGGATTAAGGAGAGTTTAGCTTTTAGGCGTGAGGTCGTAAATGCGCGCGGTGGAGCCATAGAACGGTATGGCCAGGGACTTGCCCTCAGGGTGCAAGGCCAAGTCGCGGGCATTGTCAGGGAGTTTAAGCGAGGCAAATTCGTTGGGCGCCCCGGGCTTGAAGAACCAGAGCATGCCGCCATTCCCCCCCGCGGTGGCGGCGAGAAATCCCGCCTTGTGCCAGGCCACCCCCCACATGGTGCCCTGAAATTTTTCTTTCGACTGCAAAGTTTCCTTCACTTTTAGCGTGGCCCAATCGAGAACAACTAGAATTGGATTGCCCACGCCGGCGAAAGCGTTGCTGACATTGGTGATGCCCGCCAGGACAATGCTGTTGCCATCGGGGGAAAAAGCGATGGCCCGGGCCCCGCCGATGTCAGCTCCAAAACCAGCATCGTACTTGTGAAGCGCCTTGGCCTCGCCTTCGCGAAGCATCTTTCCTGCAAGATCCCAAACCCGTGTGTTGCCCATGAGATCCACCGAGACGAGTTCCTTCCCGCTTGGGTGGAAGAGAACCTGATAGGCATGTTTTTCGTGAGCTTGCCAGCTTTTGTCTGGAGTCAAAGCAGGCAGGTTCCACAGGCAGACCTTGCCGTCGTTGCCGCACGATGCCGCCAAATTTCCCGTGGCATCAACATCCAACCCGCGCACCCAACCCTGGTGGGCCAGGACTTGCCTAAGTGGAATGGGATCGGGTGACTCGGCGTTCCAGGTAAAGACCTGGCCATCGTATCCGCCGCTGATCAGCAGCGGCCCCTTCGGTTGGAACGCCAAGGCGCGCACCCAAGAGGAATGCCCCGCCAAGTCGGTTTTTTTACCCGAGGCCAGTTCCCACCTTTGCAAAGTATTATCCTGGCCCGAGGTGTAAAGAAACTTGCCGCTGGGTGTAAACCGGCAAGCGAGCATCGGGGCGGAGTGCTTGAATTCCTTGGCCATGCGCGCCTGCGCCGGGTCCAAACCAGGATACGGTGGTGGCGGAGGAGGAGCTTTTTTCGGCTCCTCTTTCTTTGGCGCATCCTTCTTTGGCAACTCTTTGCCTTTTTTCTCTTGTTGGCTCACGCCAGGATTTCCTCAATGGCGGCGCCCTTCGGGTCGGCCATTGGCATCGGCCGCTGGTCGACATAAAAGTTCCGTTTCGAATCGAACCCAAGGGCCCGCAAATAAGTGTGGAACAAGTGCCCGCCATCCACTTCGCGATCAACCACCGCGGTTCCCGTGGCGTTGGTTTTTCCCACCACCGCGCCGGGCTTCAAACCGCAGCCACCCAAGGCCACCGACCAGGCCCGCGACCAGTGGTCCCGGCCATAATTGCGGTTGATGTTGGGCGTGCGGCCAAATTCGCTTTTCACCATGATCAAAGTGCTTTCCAACATGCCGCGGTCGTCGAGTTCTTCCAACAGGTTGGAAAATGGCTTGTCGAATTCACTCAGTTGCTCGATGTGAAAATCAAAGTTTTCGTGGTGGGTGTCGTAGTTAGTGTGGGTGACTTTAACAAAGGTGGCGCCGCCCTCGAGCAACCTGCGGGCCAGCAGGCAATGGCGGCCAAAATCGTGCCGTCCGTAGCGGTCGCCCACCGGCACTGCTTCGCTGTCGATGTTGAAGAGGCTTTTCTTTTCCATGAGCAGACGGGCTTGATCGTAGGTTTGCGTGTAGGCCTCGGTCATGGCCGAGCGCCTGCGGGCCAGGAAGCGCTCGTTGGCTGCTTGTCTGAGCATATGCCTCTGCTGATCGAGGTCGTTGTTGATGCTCCCTGGGCGGTCGAGGTTGGCTGGCGCCTTGCCTTCGCCAATGCCGACCGAGCCGAAACGCGGCCCAAGGTAAGCGGCGTCGGCGGCGCTTTGCCCGCCCCCGCCAGGGACAATATTCAAATACCCAGGCAGCGGGTTGGCATCGGTGGTTAATAGCTTGCTGCAAACCGAACCGAGGTGCGGAAAGCTGTTGGCCGGTTCCTGTCTGCGGCCGGTGTGCATGATGTAGGCGCCTTTGCCGTGGTCGTCTTCCTTGGTGTTGATGCCGCGCACCAGCGCCAGCTTGTGCATCCACTTGGCGGTTTTTGGCAGCAGTTCGGAAATGTAGATTCCGGGCACTGAAGTGGGAATGGCGCGGAAGGGCCCGCCCGTCACGGTGCCGGGCTTGGGGTCCCAGGTTTCCAGCTGGCTTACCCCACCCGAAAGCCACACCACCAGCACCCGCTTTTGTTTCGAGGACAATTCCTTGGCCGCCAGGGGAGAGGTCAAGGCTGCCAGACCGGCTCCGGCCGCTCCGCCAAGAAAGGCTCGCCGGGACACCCCGTGTTCATTCGTTCCACAAGCATATTGGCATCGCATGACTGGCCTCTCCTTGTTCAGGAAATAAAACGAAATTCTACGCTGGTCACCATGGCCCAAACCAGATCCCGGACCGCCCCGGCCCTGTCGCTGATTCTCGCCTTCAAAAATTGGGACACTTCTTTCTTTTCTTCTTCCGTGGGAAAACGGGTGAGAACAGAAAGGTAAAGCTCGTCAGCGACCTGTTCAGGGGCCAAGGCCGCCAGACGGAAGGTCAAGGAGCCCGGCTGGGGTGAAAGCAACCCCTGCAGGTAGCCGTTATTTGCCAGGAACAAGGCCTGTTCCACCCGCGAATCATAAGTCGCCGCTTCACCCGGCTGGCTGGCAAAGGCCTGCATGGCCGGCTGCGCCATGGGCGCAATCTTTGCCCGCAAGCTCGACCGCAGCGCCCGCGACTCACCCTTGTTTCCTTGAGCCTGCTTTTCCGCGTCGGTTAAACCGGTGGCTTGCATCAAAGCATAGGCGAACTGTTCTGCCGACATAGGCCGGACGGCGGCAACCAAGAATTCCTCGGCTTTGAACTCGCCAGAACCCTTGGGCGCCTGGCTGGAGCGGGAGTAGGTTTTGCTCTTGGCCAAAGTCCCCAAGATTTCCTTCTGGTTGAACTTCATCTTCACGAGTTCCTTGGTCAGGAGGTCGAGAAGTTCCGGGTGCGAAGGCGGATTGTCGGAATGATCGAGATCCAACGGGTGAACGATACCCCGGCCCATCATGTGGTTAAACAAGCGGTTGGCAGCGTTGCGCGGGAACGGGGTGAAATCGCCATTGGCCAGCTCCCCGGCCAGTTTGGCCCGGCGGCTGTACTTCGGCACCCCGCGAACCTCTTTGGCAGGCGCCACATCGTATTCTTTCCCTTTTTCCAACTTCGGCTCGCCCAGTTCTTTTCGCGCGCCCATTTTCGGCAAGCTCGTCTTCGTCGTCTTTTTGGGGTCGAACACCGACTGGAAGCTCGCTTCGCCATCGGCTTTCTCCGCCAGGACGGCCTTTTTCGTTTTCGCATCGGTGAAGACACTGGTGCGGTTGAAAAATGCGAATAGGCCATAGTAAAGGTCTTGTTTGTAATCCTCAACCCGCGGGTGGTCGTGGCATTGCGCGCACTGCCAATTGCTGCCGAGGAACAACCGGCTGATGTCGCGGGTGAGCAGGTGTGGTTCGGCGTCACGGTCGAGGTAAAAGCGGGAAGCGGCGCGGGTCTTGGGGTCGTTGCCATCCGCCGTCAAAATTTCCCGCACTAACTGGTCGTAGGGTTTGTTCTCCAACATAGATTGCAAAAGAAACTGCTTCCACTCGTCATTGGTGACATGCTTGGTGGGGCGCCTTTCCATCCAGGTGAGGTCGAGAACGCCAGCGTAGTATGCGGGATGCCAGACATCCGCGAGAAGTTTATCGACCTGGGCTGCACGCTTGTTTGGGGATTTGTCAGCCTGGAATTCCCTGGCTTCTTGCGCCGTGGGAATAGTTCCATGCAGATCGAGGGTGACTCTTCTCAGGAACTCAAGGTCGGTGGAATCGGCCGAGGCGCGGGTGGAATAGTTGGGAACCTTGCTGGCAATGGCGCTGTCGATTTTTTCCTGCAACGGTTGCCCCTGAACCGCGCCGACAAAAATGCAAACTGTCAACAGGGAAACGCCGCACCTCACGCGGTTCAGTTCCAAGGCCATATATGAGGTCCTTTCCAAAACAGGCCGGCAGGGGGGCGTACAGGCAGGTATGCCTATTTTGCTCACATTTTACCTTGATGTCAATTAACTTTTGCCCTCAGATCGATCCAAATGAGATTTTTATTGGATTTTCTGGGAAGAATGGCATGTCAGCCCGGGGGGCAGGCGCCAACCTGGCAGAATACTTGGCCGACCGCTTTGTGCGCCGATCCCCGGGAAGTAGCAATAGTCCTCGTGTGGCAACCCGGACCACCGACGCCGCCAACCCAAGTCCTGAGCGTGGCACTGGTTTAAGGGCTTGCCGTTCGCCTCTCCAGGGCGGAGAATTGAAGAATCGGGAGTGTTTGCACGGTTGGTGCCGGCCCTGGTCTTCAAAACCAGCGGGGGGTTTGAACAAAGCTCTCAGTGGATTCGATTTCCATACACTCCCGCTTCTTCACCTCAATGAAGTCCCAGGCAGTAAACAAAAAAGCGTAGATCCCATGCGGTTGCAACTGGGATAAAGAACTTCCTATTTCTTTTTTTCTTCCTTGGGTAAGACCGTCAGGGTGAGCGGCCGGGCGGGTTGATTCACCAGTGTGTTGGCCTTGGGAGTTTTGTCGTCCTTGCTAAAAGGCACCTGGGCCTGGCCAGAAATCACTATGGAATACTCCCCCGGCTGGCAGTTGGCCTGCGCCTCAAGAACCACTTTGGCCTCGTTTTTGTCCGCCGCCAGCACCACATTCCCCATCTTGATGGAGTTGGGAAACTCCAGCGCTTGCAGGGTCACCTGATTTTTGAAATCAGGCCAGTCAGATGATTGAAAGCCTAAAGGGAAGTGGTACTAATTAAAAACTCAAAAGAACCCACCCTCGGCTTACGCCGATGAGTGGGTTCTTTTTTTTAGCTATTGGGAGCTTTCAAGATAAGTGTGTCAGTTGAACCAATTACCTATACAGAAACCCGACCCTCAATTTTATAAAAATTTCCCCTTCGGGGATGCTCTTTAAAT
>SHZZ01000096.1 GCA_009692005.1 Gemmataceae bacterium
GTCCGCGCCCGAGTGGAAAGAATCATCGCCGCGAAAACGCAAGAAACACGGCTGCGCCTCGACACCGCCAACGGCAGGATCAGCGATTTGGAATTCCGCCTGGAAGCGCTGGAGCAGCAACTGGCCAATCCCGATTGGCAGAAGGAAAACCGCCAGCAGCAAAGGCGGGCGCTTTGATTCCACAAGGAACTAGGTAACATGCGCGCACTGATTGATGGCCAAATCCTGCAAATCCCACATTCCCGCGGCCGGGGCATCGGCCGGTATTCCCTCAACCTGATTGCCGCTCTGGTGAAATTGCAACCTGATTGGGATTGGGCACTGGCTCTGCGCAACGATTTGCCACCCTATCCCGGGAAACTCCTGCCGCAATTGCGCGTGCTTCATTTCACTCCCCCCATGGAGGCAGGCGTCTGCATGGGCCAGGACCACCAATATTGCGAAGCAGCTTACGGGGAATGGATTGCCGGGCTGGAAGTGGAGGTTTTCCTGCACCTCAACGCCATGGATTTTGGCCTGTATGTTCCACGGTTTTTCTCGGACTCACGCCCCCTCCTAGCCGCCATTCACTACGACTTGATCCCGCTCTTGTTTCACCCGGTCTACCTTCCCGACCAGGATTTATTCCGCTGGTACGCCGCCAAGATCCGCTCCTTGTTGCACATGGATTGCCTGCTTTCTATTTCCGATGCTTCCACTCGCGACCTGGTTCGTCTTTTTCCGGAAACCAAAACCAAAACTCGAACAATCTATGGGGCGGTTGACCCGCTTTTCCTTGAGTTCCAAGCCCGAGACTTGCAACTTTCCTGGAGTGAATTGCAAAAGTCCTTAAACCTGGACCGGGATTTCTTGCTGCATGTGGGCGGGGCGGAACCGAGAAAAAACCTTGGGAATGCCATCCGCGCGCTGGGGTGTTTGAAACGGGATCATCAAAGGGACTTGCTCCTTGTTCTCAATTGCACCCTGGACCAGGATCAAAAAAAGGACTTGCTGGCGCTGGCAAGGGAATGGGGAGTGGGCGGGGACATCCGTTTCACAGGCCGCACTAATGACCAACAACTGGCGACGCTTTATTCGTATTGCAGGGCCTTTGTCTTCCCTTCCTACTATGAAGGCCTGGGGTTGCCGGTGCTGGAGGCCCAGGTTTTCGGAGCGCCAACGGCCGTGTCGCGGAATTCCTCTTTGCCGGAGTTCGCCTCCCCGGACACGGTTTTCTTCGATGCCGCCAGCCCCAGCGCCATTGCCCTGGCGGTCAATCAATTGCTTTCGCGCCCCAAGGAATGCCACCAGGAAGAGCGGAAGGAATTCGTCCAATCCTTCAACTGGGAAAGGACGGCCCGGCTAGTACTGGAGGGAATCGCCAAATCCGAAAAAATTTCTTCCTTACCCTGCAAGCCCAGACTGGGCCTTGCAGTTCCTTCTCAAGCTTTCTCCCCAAGGAGTGCAGGGACCTTGATGCAGGTCCTCGAAACTCTGGGAGAAGATTTCCAGGTGGAGTTGGCAGTCGACCCGGCGGAATCCTTTCTCACAAGAGAAATATTGAACAAAGCCGTGGTCCTGGGAGGAGATGAATTCCTCACCCGGCACGAGGCGTTTCCTTTTCAGGGATTGTTACTTTGGCATTGGGAAGAAGAATTACCCGATTGGTTAAAATCTTTGACCCAGGCCGTGCCTTTTCTCTGGTTGGGGATTGAAGGGGATTGGGGCCACGAGGCGTGCCAGTTTGATGAAACACTTGGCCAAAGCCAAGGGGAAGTGTTTTTGGGAGAAGATCTAAAAAAGCGGCAATGGCAAAAACCAGGGATTCCATGTTGGGCAGGCAAATTAAGTGAACAGGGCAAACTCCAGGCACTTGGGCCTTGAACTTAGCTTGTGGTCTTGATTTTTTCCCCCCGTTCAGGCACCTTTTCTCCAAGGAAACTGCCGACTTTCAACATTTTCCCCTTTCCGGTCAAGGATGGCAGGCTCCATCAATATGCCGAGGGAACGGCCCAGATGATCATCACTCAGACCCCTTTGCGAATCAGTTTCCTAGGCGGTGGCACCGATTACCCAGAATATTTTGAACAACACGGCGGGGCGGTTCTGGGCACCGCAGTGGATAAATCCGCCTTTTTTTCCATCTCCCGCTTTTACAGCAAACTTTTTGATTATTCGATCCGCATTGCCTACCGCAAGGTCGAATGCGTCAACTCCCTGGAGGAAGTGGAACACGCCCCTTTTCGTGAATGCATGCGTTGGGCCGGATTAAGCCAGGATGTGGAAATTAACCACTCGGCGGAATTGCCCGCCCGCACCGGATTGGGGTCCTCCTCCTCCTTCGTCGTCGGTTTGTTGAACTCGATTTATGCCTTCCAGAGAAAACTGGTGCCCAATCTGGAACTGGCGTACCAGGCCATCGACCTCGAACGCCATGTCCTCAAGGAATCGGTGGGGGTGCAGGATCAGACCTTCGCGGCGGTCGGCGGTTTCAACCTGATTGAATTCCGCTCGATGGGGAATTTCATCGTCAACCGGATCCCCTTTTCCCCCAGCAGGCTGGACGAGTTCGAGCAACATCTGATGGTGTTCTTTACCGGGGTGAAAAGGCGAGCCGAGGAACTGGCCTGCAAGCAGGTGCAGAAAGTTCCCTTGAATCTGCAGCGCCTGGCGGCAATGCGTTTACTCGTCGATGAAGGGTTTACTATTTTGGCCGGGCGCGGACCTGTCTCGGCCTTTGGCGAAACGCTGCATAAATCCTGGATGTTAAAACGCTCGCTCGATGAATCCATCAGCAACGACACGGTTGACAAACTTTATCAGGCGGGGATGGAAGCCGGGGCGCTGGGAGGCAAGTTACTGGGCGCGGGAGGAGGAGGTTTCATCCTCTTTTTTGTCCCGCCGGAAAAAAGGAAACAGGTCGAGGCCAGGCTCAGCCAATATCAGCGAGTGGATTTTCGCGTTAACGCCAGCGGCTCTCATGTCGTCCATGCGGGCAGCGAACGCTATGTCAGCCCGACAACCACACTGGTTCGAGAAGCAGCATGACCAGGCCATTATCGGATATGCCGGTGCTCATTTTGGCGGGGGGATTGGGAACCCGCTTGCGGGCCGCGGTTAGCAACCGGCCAAAAGCCCTGGCCCCAATCGGCAACCGGCCCTTCTTGGAAATTCAAATGGAACTCCTCCGCGATCAGGGGGCAAGACACTTTGTTTTGTGCGTTGGCCATCTGTCGGCTCAAATTTTGCAGACTTTCGGCAATGGCGAACGGCTTGGCGTGCGCATCGACTATTCCGAGGAAAAGGAACAACTGCGGGGCACGGCTGGCGCTTTGAAACTTGCCGAGCGATTCTTCCAGCAGCGCGCCCTGGTTTTGAATGGCGACACCTATCTGGATTGGGACCACAACGAATTGCTGGAAAAACATCTGGAGTATGCCGGGGAAGGCGCGCTGGCAACTTGCGCCGTGGCGCGGCTGCCCGACGGCGCGCGCTTTGGATCCGTAGATTTTGATCCCTCCGGGAGGTTTCTCCAGGGCTTCCGAGAAAAAAACCAGGAATTACAGGGACCGGCCTGGCTCAATGCCGGCGCTTATGTCTTGGAAAAATCCCTCCTCAATTGGGTGGCGCCGGATCGAATGGTTTCCCTGGAGCGCGAAATCTTCCCTGTCCTGATTAACCAAGGGGAAAAAATTGGCGTGGTCCGGAGCAGCCAGCCCTTTTATGACATCGGCACTCCAGAAGATTTGGACCGCTTCAGAATCATGCATAGGAGCAGGCTTCATGACCGACATCGAGTTGCTTAAATCCTCTCTGCAGGGCGCCATAGATGTCTACCAGGCCGTCCGGGACAAGCAGGTTGAACTCTTGGTGGGCATCGCCACCAAACTTGGCGACCTCCTGGAGAAGGGCGGCACAATCTACCTTTGCGGTAATGGCGGCAGCGCCGCAGATGCCCAGCATATCGCAGCCGAATTTGTCGGCAGATTTCTCAAAGAAAGACGGGCCCTGCCCGCAGTGGCCCTGACCACCAACACCAGCATCCTGACCGCCATTGGCAACGACTACGACTTCTCGCAGATTTTTTCCCGGCAGGTCAAGGCCATGGTCAACCCCAAGGATGCCCTGGTGGGGATCAGCACCAGCGGCAGGTCGGCCAATGTCCTCGAGGCCATTCGTGAAGCAAAGAAAATCGGCGCCCTGACTGTCGCTTTCACCGGCTTTCCAGGCGAACCGATGGATGCGGAGGCGGACCTGGCTTTTCGCGCGCCCAGCCAGGAAACTCCCAGGATTCAGGAAGTGCACATTGCCGCCTGGCATGGCATCTGTGATCTCATTGAAAGGCGGGTCCATGAGCGCGAAAACAGCGGTCTTTCTGGACCGGGACGGGGTCATCATCGAGGAGGTCAACTACCTCTCGCGTCCTGAGCAGGTGTGCTTGATTTCCGGATCAGCAGAGGCCATCGCCCGATTGAATCAACTTGGCATTCCCGTGATAGTAGTGTCCAACCAGGCGGGTGTGGCCCGCGGATTCTTTAGCGAAGCTGATATTAATCTTGTTCACCGCCAAGTGGAAAGCGAACTGGCCAAGCACCAGGCGCGGCTGGATGGCTTCTATTACTGCCCGCACCATCCCGCCGGGTCGGTATCGGAGTATTCCCATGCTTGTCAATGCAGGAAACCCCAGACCGGAATGCTTTTACAAGCCCAAGGCGATTGCAATCTTCAATTGACAGGATCATGGATGATTGGCGACAACATTACCGATATCGAAGCAGGTTTGGCCAGCGGATGTAAAACCATTCTGGTGCGCACCGGGCATGGCCACCGTTTCGAAGACCGGGTTCCCAAAGGAACCCTGGTTGTGGACGATTTAAATTCCGCGGTAGAATTTCTGGCCCAAGCAGAATTCTCTCCGGGAACTAGGCCCGCCTGAGAAAGGCGCCAGGAGTAATTGCAAAGTGGCTTCAAAGATTCTCATAACCGGCGGCGCGGGTTACATTGGCTCAGTTTTGACCCCCCTGCTGCTGCAATCAGGGCACTCGGTTGCCATCCTGGATAATTTCCTTTTCAATCAGGCAACCCTGCTCGATTCCTGCATCCACCCGAATTTTTCCGCTGTCCGGGGAGATTGCAGGGACAAAAACCTGATGTCCAGGCTGATGAAAGATGCTGATGTCATCATCCCCCTGGCCGCCATCGTTGGCGCACCGGCCTGCAACCTCGACACCACCGCCGCAACTTCCATCAACCTCGATGCCATCAAGCTGATCCTATCCTTGCGGTCTCCCACGCAAAGAATCGTCCTGCCCAATACCAACAGCGGTTATGGCATTGGCCTGAAGGGAAGTTTCTGCACCGAGGACAGCCCCTTAAACCCCATCAGCCTTTATGGGAAAACCAAGGTGGATGCCGAACGAGCGGTTTTGGATGCAGGCAATTGCATCACCTTCCGGCTGGCCACGGTTTTCGGCCTGTCTCCACGCATGCGCATCGACCTCTTGGTCAATGATTTTGTCTACAGGGCGGTGAACGACCGCGCTGTGGTGGTCTTCGAAGGGCATGCCAAGAGGAACTTCATCCATATTCGCGATGTGGCCCGAGCCTTCCTCCACGCCATCACCAACTTCGAAAAAATGCAGGGCCAGCCTTACAATGTTGGCCTTTCCAACGCCAACCTTTCCAAACTTGAACTTTGCGACGAAATCAGGAAACATATCCCGGGTTTTGTCTCCCTGGAAGCTCCCATTGGCGAAGACCCAGACAAACGGGACTACATTGTTTCCAACGAGAAGATTGAGAAGGCCGGATTCAAAACCGCTTACAGCCTCAATGATGGCATCCTGGAACTGCTGAAGGGCTACACGATTTTACGCAACCGGATCTATGCGAATGTCTGATTCCCCAGGAATCGTGATTATAGGCGCTGGAATCGTTGGCCTTTCCACTGCCATGCATCTGGCCCAGGCCAAGGCAGGCAAAGTCCTTGTCATCGAAGCAGAGGGCGATATCGCCCAGCATCAAACCGGACACAATTCGGGCGTCATCCATTCCGGCCTTTATTACAAACCGGGGTCGGCCAAGGCCAAAAATTGTGCCGAAGGCCGTGAAGCCATGTACCGCTTTTGCGCCGAACAGGGCATCGCCCATGATCGTTGCGGAAAAATCGTGGTAGCCACCGGTGAGGAAGAACTTCCACGCATGGAGGAACT
>SHZZ01000097.1 GCA_009692005.1 Gemmataceae bacterium
TTCGCCATAAAGCTTATCATCGCCTTGGTAGCCAAACAGCTTGTCGTTTTGTCCTCCGCCATAGATAATGTCGATGCCTGCACCACCATGAATGGTGTCGTCCCCTTTCCCACCGTAGATGGTGGTAGGCACCGTGACAGCTTGGGAGGCCGGGGAATACTGGGCTTTGTGAAACTTGCCATTGGAGAAGCCGGCGGGAAGATGAATGGCAGGTGTGGCGATGTTCAGATTGATGGTGTCAGCACCGTCCTGCCCGTTGATCACAATGCTTTTAACATCGGTGTTGTTAAACGTGCTGGCAACGCCATTGATGGAGATGACATTATTTTGCTGGCGGACGGTGATCGTGTCGGCTTGGTTTGTACCAATGATATTCAGAACTCCATTGGTGAGAACCGCTGTGGTGGGCACCATGCGGGTTTCCAGGCCTTCGAGGTGGGGCTGATAGCGCTTGGTTTGCTTGCGGGCGGTGAGGGTGGTGCGGGTGAACCAGCTTTTCATGGACTTGAACATGGCTTCTTTCCTTGGCTGCATGGCAGCTTTTAGACCTTGGTAACCGGGTGAACTTCACCCTCTACATCCTCTAGTACTCCCCACTTTGATCTTGTGACAATTGAAGGCAGAGATTTTTGAAATTTCCGAAACTTGAAAGGTTATAAGCCCTTTCCTCCCATTTCAGCCTTTTTCAAGTGATTAGCCCATGTTCAGATCCGGTGTGGGGTTTCAGCCAGAATGGCACAACATGAATTAGGTATTCGCGCTCAAGGCTTTTTTCGGGTGCGGCAAGATTGAAATGAATGGCGTTGGGGATATTACTCGCTAGAATTAGCGCAACCTCTTCTCTTTAGTCCGTATGGCCAAGGAATTCCTGCAGGCGGCGTTTCTGTTGATTCTGGGCCAAGAACTGGGAGAATCGAAATGACCACTGAATTAATCTGCCCGAACGGGCACTTCTGGGAAATGACGATCCAAACCATGGTCGAGGGAGAGTCTACGCCCACGGCTTGTCCAATATGCGGGCAAAACTGCACTAATCAAAACACAACCTTAGATTTCCAACCAAATGTAACCCAGATAATTGCAGGCAATGAAATAAGGCCTTCGCCTTTCGAAAATGGGTCGGCAAATGTTCAGGAAACAACCATGCCGAATGTTCCTGGCTATGCGATTGTTGGTCTCTTGGGGCAGGGGGGCATGGGAACGGTGTACAAGGCACGGCACCTTCGACTTGGCCGTCTGGTCGCCTTGAAAATGATTTCCTCCGAACAAACTTCCCTCCAAAGAATGCGTTTTCAATCCGAAGGGGAAGCCCTTGCCAAACTTGACCACCCAAACATCGTGAGGATTTTCGAGATTGGCGAATGCAATGGATCACCCTATTTTTCAATGGAATACTTGGAAGGAGGCAGCCTTGACAAAAAGCTAACCAAAATGCCCCAGACCCCGGCCAGTACGGCGCAAACCATCGAAACCCTAGCCAGAGCGATTCACTTTGCCCATCAGTATGGCATCATGCACCGTGATCTCAAGCCAGGCAATATCATGCTGGGCAAGGATGGTCAGCCGAAAATCGGTGATTTTGGTTTGGCAAAACAGTTTGAAAAAGAAATCACGCACACACGCACAGGGGACATCCTGGGAACGCCGACCTACATGGCTCCAGAACAGGCCACGGGTGACTCCAAGGTGATTGGGCCACTTTCGGATGTCTATGCCTTGGGAGTTATCTTTTATGAGATGCTGACAGGTCGACCGCCATTTCGTGGGATAAATACTTTGGAAACTCTGAAAATGATTTGTTCCAAGGATCCCGTATCACCAAGGCAATTACAACCAAGCATACCACGGGATTTGGAAACGATTTGTTTGAAATGCATGGAGAAATCACCGACAAGACGCTACGGTAGTGCTGCGGATCTGGCCGAGGACTTGCTGAGGTTCCAATCTCACCGCCCCATTCTGGCTCGCCGTGCGAACATCGGTGAACGACTTGGCAAGTGGGTAAGGCGGCACCCATTTCCTGCGGCCTTGGTGGGCGTGATTTTTCTGGCCATTCTTACAATTGGAGTTCTTGGCGTTTGGTCCAACGCAAGCTTGCGTTTCTTCGCAAAAAAGGCCGATATGAGATCTCGGATGGCTCGTTCAGTCGTGGATGATCTGTATTCCCAGTTCGCAGAAGAATGGCTGGCGGAGGAACCGCACAAAGATCCTGTGCGGCAAAAGTTTTTGGAGAAGGCGCTTCGCCTCTACCAGGAATTCGCCGAAGAAAGCAGGGCCGACCCGGATATGCGTTGCGAAACGGCCCGCGCTCATTTTCGCCTCGGGCAGATCCATCGCATTCTGAATCAGCATGAGAAAGCCCAATCAGCCTACCAACAGGCAATTTTCATTCAGGAAGATTTGTGCATCCAGTATCCGACCGTTCTGCAGTACCCGCAAGATTTAGGCAATAGCCGGAACTGGCTCGGGGAGTTGCTCCATCAGTTGGGAAAATTGGAGGCTGCGGAAGACAGCTTGCGAAAAGCCAACGAAATTCAAGAAAATCTGCTGAACAGCGCACGCCAGAACCAGGGATATCGAAACGAGATTGCACGAAGCAATTACAATTTAGCCATTGTCCTGATGGATACGAACCGTCCCCAGGATGCGGAAGGAAATCTAACCAAGGCTTTTAGCCTTTTGGAAGGCCTGCATGGGGAATTTCCGGAAGTTGCTGATTACCGCCATGAATGGGCGCGTTGTTTCATCAACCGCGGCGTCTTAAACAAAGGCAACCGCTCTTTTTTGCAAGCCGAAAAGGATTACCAGCAGGCTATTGAATTGCTGCGTCCCCTGGTGGCGGCATTTTCCAAAAAGGAAGAATCCATCCAGGGACCTTTCCGCGCCGTTTATCGCACCGATCTGGCCGTGGCTCACAGGAATTTGGGAAACCTGCTTTGGAGCCAAAACAGGTTCGCAGATGCCCTTCGTGAATTAACCCAGGCGAAGGAGATTCTCAAACGGCTGGTGACAGACTTCCCAAATCGACCTGCATATCAAAAGAAATTGGCGGACACTTACAACAGCCTGGGCAGTGTCGCTTCTAGTTTCAAGAATTTTACGGACGGAGAGAATCACTATCGTGAGGCTCGCGACCTTTTCAACAATCTTGTGCAGGAACACCCGGATGTAATCGAATACCGGCAGTTGCTGGCGATCGCAATCGGCAATCTCGGTTGGGTTCGTTCGGAACACCAAGATTGGCCGGGAGCCCGGAAGCACTATGAGCAGGCTATAATCCATTTAACAAAAGCCCGGGATGCCAATCCCAAGAACCCCGATTGCCTGCGGGCGTTGGGAAATCAATACCAAAGCCTGGCGGAAACCACGATCCGCCTAGGTGACCATGCTGCGGCCACCGAGGCAGCAAAGGCGCTGTCCGAGGTTAATCAAAATCGGGCTCAAGACTGTTATTACGCCGCCTGTTTTCTGTCCCGCTGCATCCCTTTGGTGGAAATCGATCCGCAAATTTCGGATGCTTCTTCCCGTCAATCATGCGCCCAAAAATACGCATCCCTTGCACTTACCATGATGCAAAAAGCCACAGAGGCGGGAATAGTAAGCCGAGTGCCAAACGAGGAAGAAATTTTCAAACCCTTGTTGGACATGCCTGGGTTCAAGAAACTGCTGACGACTCTAAATGGCAAGGCAAAACCCTAATCGCACAAGATTAAAGCTTACGAAGACCCCAAGACAGGTTTCCTTTTAGGGCCTGATGGTTTCGGCAATTGGTATTGTCCAAGGGCATCTGCCAACAAGCGATGACCTACATGGGATTATGGCCATTTAGTCACCATTAACAAATCCACTCTTGAACCCAAATTGGGCTAGGATAAAGAAAATTAAAGTTATTTGGTGAAAACTCCGATTAAAGGGGATATACCACGGTACTGGTACCACCATTATAAAAGGTTTTGTATGCGTTCGCCTAGGCTGCAATCAGTGTGGATAATTCTTGTGGCCTTAGGGGGAATCGGCGCGCTGCCGCACTTCTCCTATGCTCAAGGGACTGGCGGGCCCATCGTAACGGATAGCAAGGCAGGATACATCGACAACGCGATCCCGGGCGATCTTTTCCGAATGCGTTACGACTCCAGTTACGACAATATCCGCCCCAATCGAGCCGAGTATTTTTATGCCAAAGGGTCCCCAGCAGGCCCCGGTTTACCGCTTCCCGAACCGAGAGTTGATTATCAAGACATTTCCGTTTACGGAGAAGTCTTGCTCTTCCCTCGATTCTCTACATTTCTGGAT
The DNA here is from genome assembly GCA_009692005.1 of Gemmataceae bacterium. Lineage (GTDB taxonomy): Bacteria > Planctomycetota > Planctomycetia > Gemmatales > Gemmataceae > SHZZ01. The sequence continues at coordinate 4,294 of SHZZ01000097.1, forward strand.
TTGCCCATTCGCTTTTTAAACCCTGAGGTGAACGCAAATGCAGCCGGCCTTGCCGACTTGAATACTGGCTTCAAATGGGCCTTCCTTGAAAGTGAAAACGAAATCCTCAGTTTCCAACTACGCACCTATATTCCAACAGGGAATGCAACCCGTGGCCTTGGCACTAACCATGTCAGCCTAGAACCTGCGCTTTTGTACTACCAGGCGCTTAACGAATCTGTCGGTATTGAAGGGGAATTTCGCTACTGGGTACCCATTGGGGGCACCGATTTCGCTGGGCAAATTATCCGCTATGGAGTCGGCGGGTACTGGACTGCTATCAAAAAAGAACGCTGGAGCCTCAGCCCAGTTGTCGAGTTTGTTGGATGGACTGTGCTAGGGGGCAAAGAAAGCATTGTCCAGCCACCAGCCCCGATGGAAGTGGTAGATGCCGCTGGCGACACCATCATTAATTCAAAGCTTGGCATGCGCATGGGGCTGGGAGATCGAGCCGATTTTTACGCTGGCTGGGGCCGGGCCCTCACCAGTAACACCTGGTATTCGAACACTCTTCGCTTGGAATTACGCCTTCTCTATTGATCCACCATCTTTTCATTTTATCCAAATGTCTTGTTTTAAATCACTCCATACTCCTTGGCAGAAAAACTGCCTGAGAATCGCAAAAAGATCCTTTTGATTTTCTTTCAATACCTGTTAAATTTTAACCTTAAGAACTTAGGCGGATTGCGAAGTTTTCCTGCCAAGGATTACCTACCCATGGATTCAAAAAGCGTAGAACAACATCTCAGCCAGATCGCCACAGCATGGACTCTAATGGATCGAGCCGATGGGCGATCCAAAGAGCCTGATCTGGCCGCTCAAGCGGCCTTGGTTGAGCGGTACCAAACCGCCGTTTACCGTTACCTGCTGGCTGCGGTTCGTGATTTAAATGAGGCCGATGATCTTTTTCAAGAGTTTGCACTGCGACTTGTGCGGGGTGACTTCGGCAAGGCCGACCCCAGTCGCGGCCGTTTTCGCGACTATGTTAAATCCGCATTGATCAACTTGGTTATCACCCATCAAAAAAAGAAGAAAAAATTGCGTGTCATGGATTCAGGTTTTGAGGAACCCGCTGCCAGGGAAGCTGATGGCTTTGATTCCGACAAGGAGTTTCTGGAAAACTGGCGCAAAACTCTCTTAGATCGGGCATGGAATGCTCTTGCTGCCGCACAAGTGCCGGAAAGCCCTCCTTTTAATGATGCCCTTCGTTTTCGCAGTGAAAACCCAAAGTTGAGTAGCACCCAGTTGGCCGAGATACTGAACGCCCGGCTGAAGCCGGTGCAGCCATTTACCGATGCAGCCTTGCGCAAGATCCTGCAAAGGGCCCGGGAAAAATTCACCGATCTGCTCGTCGAAGAGGTCGCTCAGTCTATTCAAAACCCTTCAACAGAGGCCATCGAACAGGAACTAATCGACTTGGGATTTCAGGCCTACTGCAAACGGGCTTTGGAAAGGCGTATTCATTGAAGCAATGAAACGATTCCCCGGGTAATCTCCGATCTCGCTTCTGCCCCGTTTCGGTCGCTGGAGGCCGCCCCCGGAAAGCACCCGGGATGGCTCCAGGCGGAGTTTTGAGTATTTTGAGTACTGTTTCTAGAGGTCAGGAATCAGAAAACCTGAGAATCTGTCAGGTAAACTACCTAGATTAACAATGATTTGGTGTTTCACTCACCAGAAACGATACTC
>SHZZ01000008.1 GCA_009692005.1 Gemmataceae bacterium
AACAAAGCCGCCTCAGGGATTTGAACCCTGGACCCCGGCTTTACGAAAGCCGTGCTCTACCGCTGAGCTAAGGCGGCGGTAATTCTAGGATATGTCTATAACATCCATTCAAGCACCCTCAAGGTCAACCCTGCTAAGGAAACAGGACTCAACCCCTGACCTACATTGGCGCATTTCATCAAGGTAAATAGACGGCATCTATCAGGCAAGGTGATATGAGTAAAATACCAGCCAATTCTGCAGGTTTACTTGTTGGCATCCTTCTTTTCTGCTTCCTTCTTTTCTGCTTCCTTCTTTTCTGCATCTTTCTTTTCTGGTTCTTTCTTTTCAACTTCCTTTTTTTCTGGTTCCTTCTTTTCCACTTCTTTCATCGGTTCAGCCGCTTTTCCCTGCCCAGGACGAGCGAATTGCGCGTTGGGGTTTGGCCCCTGTTCAAAAAAATTCCTTGGCACACGATAGCCGGCCATTTCCAGGTATTTCCTGATATCCATGCGGATAACCCCATTTTCCTTGGCGGAATTTCGCAGGGTTTGAATTCCAATAGTTAAGCGGGCCATGTCTTCCTGAGTTCGTCCCCGGAGTTCCTTGATAAAATCCAAATTGTCCCCCTCAATCAAGTAATCCGTTTTTGGGGTAATCCCCGGCTGATTTTTTATTTCAAAAGTAGTGGGGTCTAAATAAGAATCCACCAATACCCCTTTATTCTCAAGCTGTTTAATGAATTCAAAAATATTGTCTTTGCCAGTTCCTTGGAGGTCAATAATTCCCATGATGGCCACGCGCTTTGTGGCGCCGGAACTCCAGATTGGGTTGAAAACAACATCCCCTTTGAGAATTGGATCCTTGTTGGAGTTTTTTACGGTAATAATTCGGCATTGGGCCAGGTGTTCGCCAACAATATTTACAATTTCAAGGCTGCCCTTCACATTGGGATTCGGGCGGCCATCCGCGGAAATCCCATGAATGCTAAAAGTGTCCTGGGGCTTGATCCGATCGCCAAAACCCAAATTGATATAAAGCGTGGTTCCTGTCCGGTCGATATTGACGATTTTGAATTCCGGCCGGATATTGCTGGCCACCTCGTTTTCTTTTGTGCGTTCGAGAATTAATTGCGACTGCAGGTTGCCAACCAAGAGATCCCGATCGCGGAGTTTTTTGGCAATTTTATCCAAATCATCTTTGGCATCGTCTGCGGCCTTGGCGCGTTCCGTTTTTTCCAGTTCCAGTGCTTTCCTTAACCCGTCTTTTTCTACCCGTGTTTTTTCCAGCTCATCTTTGAAGTCTTTAAATTCCTTGACATGGGCCATTTGGCTCGACTTCACCAATTCGCCGGTTTTCTTTTTGTAAGCAGCCAAGTCGTCGGCCAATTGCTTTTCCTTGACCTGCCCTTCTTTCAACTCTTCCTCGGTGCGGTTAAAACGGGTTTCCAAAGCGCTGTACCTTTTGCTTTGTGCCAGGAGAATTTCCTCCATGGTGCTGGAAGGCCGTTTGAGTGCGCTGTCAAATTTCAAATCGAGGAGTTTTCCGGAAGCATCCTTGAATCCAACTCGCTGGCCCATAGCGGTTAAATGTTTTTCTCGTTCTTTGACTATTTCCTCAAGCCCTTTGACGCCTTCGCCAGACGGCAAGATTTTTCCATCCTGAAACTTTTCCCGGAGAACAGCAAACTCTTCCAAATCCGCCGCCGCATAACCATTTACTTGCGAAATATTATTCCAATAGAGCATGGCTTGATACTTGTAAAATTCAATCATCTTGGCTTCGTTCTTTTGTTTTCCTTCAGCCTCATCAGCCTTTTTGGCCAACCCTTCTTGTTCGGCAAAGCCATAAAAGGTTGCAACCCCCAGCCCAATGGTGGACAAAACAAAAAACACCAGGGTGATGATCAACCCGGTTTTGGATTCCGCCCTGGAAGTATTGCGTTCAGGTATTCTTGCCATGATCCTTCACCCCTGATGTAGCCCCGGTTCCATGCCTTTAAATTGGCACTTTAATTTTAAACCATTCCCGAAATCAGTCAATTTATTTGGCAAATCAATTAATGATATCGGTTATCCCAGACGGCAATCTTTCCCTATTCCCTCATCAAAGCGTCCGGCAATAACCAGGTTTGAAGTTTTTTAGCGATTAACCGGCATTTGCCGGTAATTCCTTGGATAATCCTTTTACCCTTATTACATTGCCGTAAGCGAAACCTTTACTTAGAAATTGGAAATGAAAATGGAAACTCTTTATTTGGTTGACTCGCATTCGCTAATATTTCAGGTATTCCACGGCATTCCTTCCATGACCAGCCCGACTGGGGTACCAACCAACGCAGTCTTTGGCTTCACCCGAGATTTAATGGCTCTGCGGGGTAAAAAGCCCGACTACCTGATTTGCGGCTGGGATCTGCCGGAGCCAACTTTTCGCAACCATATTTTTCAGGAATACAAGGCCCACCGGGAAGCAATTCCCCCCGACCTGTTAATTCAATTTCCGCTCATTCAGCAAACCCTGGAAGCCCTTTCCATCCCCGTGGTGGCTTGTGCAGGTTTTGAAGCAGACGATGTACTGGCAACCATCGCAGAATTGGCCAAGAAAAAAGGTATGCGGGTTTTTATTTGCACCTCGGATAAAGATTACAGGCAGTTGATCGACAACCAAGTGTCCCTCTACAGCTTGCGCAAACAACAAGAATATGGAAGCCAGGAATTGCAACGGGACTGGGGAATTACTCCAGAGCAAGTGGTCGATTTGCAAACACTGGTGGGCGATTCGGCAGATAATATTCCAGGCGCCGATGGCATTGGCGTCAAGACAGCAGCAAGCCTGCTCGGAAAGTACGGTACCATTGAAGAGATTTACAAAAACCTGGGAAATATATCTGGCGTCAAACGCAAGGAAAACCTTCTTGCCTTTCAACCTCAAATTCCCTTGGTCAGAAAATTGGTCACTTTGGAAAGAAACATTCCCCTGGTTCCCGACTGGGAGAATTGGAAAATGCGGGAAATGCAAGCGCAAAAGGGTCGGGACCTGTTTCATTCCCTTGGGTTCAGAGGCTTTACATCGCAAATGGAAAAACTGTTGGGTGTCAATGAAAACCTTGGATTATTCGCCGCGGCGCCTTCCCCCGAAACTATTTCCACGGAAAAGGAAACAGCCCTGAGTGAACCGGTTCGCCCACCTACCCGGCTGACCATCGAATTTCCCCTAAAACTCAAGGGTGCCGAAGGATGGGTTCACGACTATGAACTGGTGCAATCGGAGGAAGCTTTTTCCCATTTTTTTGCCCAGCTAGAAAAGACCCAGGCCTTCGCCTTTGACACGGAAACCACCGGATTGGATCCGTTTCAATCTGAATTAGCAGGAATAGCTTTTTGTTGGGAAGAGGCGCGTGCCTATTACCTTTCCTTCAAAGCTCCGTTCGGGAATTCAACCCTAGGGGAATCGGCGCTAAACCGTTTGAAACCCATATTTGAAAATTCATCTATCAAAAAAGCCAATCAGAATATCAAGTTTGATTATCTGATTTTAAAAAACCTGGGGATCAAACTGCGGGGCATTTCCGGCGATTCCATGATCGCGGACTACCTTCTCCACTCAGGCGAAAGGTCCCACGGGCTAAGTGAACTTGCCAAAAAACATCTCAACCACCAAATGATTGAAATCACGGAACTGATTGGTGTAAAAGGCAAGGGAAAAACCCAATTGCGCATGGACGAAGTGGATCCGCAATTGGCTGCCCTTTATGCCTGCGAAGACGCGGATGGCGCCTGGCGTTTGACCGTACTCCTTGAAAAAGCTCTAGGTGAGGCATTGGGGGACGGCGATAAGGGCAAGTTGTTCACACTTTATCAGCGCTGGGAAATTCCACTCATTGAAGTCCTGGCGGAAATGCAATGGCAGGGAACCAGGGTAGACCAAACTTTCTTGCGAAGGGTCGGCAAGGAAATGGAATTGGAATTAATGAAAGTAGAAGGAGAAATTCATCATGCCGCGGGCAAGCCATTTCAAATCACCTCCCTGCCACAATTGCGCAAAGTTCTCTATGAGGAACTAAACCTCCCCGCTCTCAGGAAAACCGGTATTTCAAAAGCGACCAGCACCGACCAGGAAACCCTGGAGAAGTTGGCCGCCCTCAACCACCCGGGAAGTTATTTGGCCCAAAAAGTTCTCGAGTACCGTCAGATCAGCAAATTAAAAAGCACTTATGTGGATTCCCTGCCGAAAATGGTCCATCCAAAGACAGAGCGAGTTCACGCATTTTTTAATCAAACTGTTGCCGCAACGGGCAGGCTTTCCTCCAGCAACCCCAACCTTCAAAACATCCCAATCCGCCGGGAAATGGGTCAGCAAATTCGCAAAGCCTTCATCCCTCGTGAGGGTTGGACCTTGGTTTGCGCGGATTATTCGCAAATTGAATTACGGCTGCTGGCACATTTTTGCCTGGACCAGAACCTGCTTAACGCCTTTAGAGAAAACCGTGACATCCACGCGCAAGTGGCCAGCGAAATCTATTCGGTTCCAGAAACTCTGGTCACCCCAGAAATGCGCCGCAATGCCAAAACCGTGAATTTTGGCATCATTTATGGCATTAGCGCCCACGGTTTGAGCCAGAGATTGCGCATCTCACGAAAAGAGGCGGGGGAATTTATTGATTCCTACCTGAAAAATTTTCCTTCAGTCCTGGCTTACCAAGAAAGCGTTTTAGACAAATGCCGGAAAACGGGTTTTGTCACCACTCTGTTAGGACGACGAAGACGCATTGAAGGGGTGCGCGACCGTTCCACCTATCAGCAAAGGAACCAACCGGAACGGGAGGCCATCAACATGGAAATTCAGGGTTCTGCTGCCGACTTGGTAAAAATGGCCATGGTAGGAACGCACCAGGCCTTGGTAAAGAATAAATGCTCCGGTCTTTTACTTATGCAGATCCATGACGAGTTGGTCATTGAAAGCCCGAAGGAAGAAACACAATTAATTGCTGAAATTCTCCGGACCCAAATGGGTGCCGGGCCGGAAAAGGAACTAGGACTCCGGGTGCCCTTGGTTGTGGATATTTCAAGCGGTGGCAACTGGCTTGAGCAAACTCCTTTGTAAAGAGGACCGAATTGAAAAAGGAAAAACCCGTCCTGGCCGTCCTTGGGGGAATTGGCAGCGGAAAGACCACGGTGAGCAATCTGCTCCTTGGGGAAAAGGGATGGCTTTTTTCCGCCGACCAGGAAGCCCATTTACTGCTGGAAACACCCGATGTGGTCGAAAAGCTCATTTCCTTTTTTGGGAAGGACATCCTGAGTGGCGATGGGTTGATTAATCGAAAAGTACTCGGCGAAAGAGTTTTTCCGGACAAAGTCGGATTGGATTATTTGGAATCCATTCTGCATCCGCTCATCAGGAAAAAAGCTCTGGAATTCATTGAAAAAGGCCAGAATACCCACGATTGCACCCATTTACTTTTGGATATTCCACTCCTCTTGGAGAAAAACTGGAGGAACCTTTGCACTATTCTGGTGTTCGTTAAATGTGGGGATGAAAAGAGACTGCAACGGGTCCGCGGTAGAAACTGGAATGAGGGTGAATTAGAAATTCGTGAAAATGCTCAGTTCCCCTTGACCACCAAAGAGTCCATCAGCGATTATATTATTGACAATTCCGCGGAATTGGACCAAACCCGTCAGCAAGCAGCGGACTTGTTAAAGTTGATCCTTCCTTGATTGTTCATTGAATGAGTGTTGATTTTTGGATTTGGTACCAATACGAAGAAGGAATCGAGTCCTCCGGTGAAACGGATTTACCGGCGACGGCCCGACTTATGACAACCCGACAACGATGAACATTTCATCGACAGGTTTCATAGCCTATCCCAGGAAGCGCTGGTCGCGTTGCATATCTTAAGACCGGCACTTTCAGGAGAAAACGGAGACCATAATGGCGGAAGCCAAGAGTAAGCGCGAAATACCCCTGCCTCGCAGTCGTGGAAAAACTAGGTCAGAACCTCAGCCGGAAAGCGAACTGGCGCCTGAACCCACCCCCAGCCAGCCGGAAAATCATGAACTCGCCGTGGAGGTGTCGCCGGCGCCCGCAGGCGATGAAGAAATCGTTTTCACTCCCCGTGACCAAGATGGCAAAACACCAAGCAAAAGTTCCGATGACCACAAGAGATTTGATGATGAGGTGAACTCCCGGTATGAAGAAATCAAGAAAACCGGGGGAACCTTCATTAATGAATTACAGCAAATGGGCTTGCCCCAACTTCTCACCATGGCCAGCGAATTGGGGCTTTCAGAGGCATCGGGATTAACCAAACAAAACCTGATCTATTTGATCCTCAAGGAAAGAGTGAAACAAAACGGGTTAATGCTAGGGGAGGGAACCCTGGAAATCCTTCCCGACGGATTCGGATTCTTGCGCAGCCCGGATTACAATTACCTCCCTTGCGTGGATGATATTTACATTTCTCCCTCGCAAATCCGCAGGTTTGGGCTTCGCAATGGCACCATTGTTTCGGGCCAGATCCGTCCTCCCAAGGAAAGCGAAAAGTATTTTGCCCTATTGCGCGTAGAGGCCATCAATTATTCCGACCCCGCCTTGATGAACCAAAAGGCAGTTTTTCAAGACCTCACTCCTCTGCACCCGAATAAAAGGCTCAAATTAGAAATCGGGCCAGGCGAAGTCAGCATGCGTGTTTTGGACTTGGTTTCCCCAATTGGCAAGGGTCAACGGGGATTGATCGTCGCTTCACCGCGAACCGGGAAAACCATCCTCTTGCAGAAAATGGCCAATAGCATCATCCAAAATCACCCGGAATGTTATGTCATTGTCCTGCTGATTGATGAACGGCCTGAAGAAGTCACGGAAATGGAACGGACCGTGAAGGGCCCCAGCGTGGAAGTGATCAGTTCCACCTTTGATGAGCCGGCTTCGCGCCATGTGCAAGTTAGTGAAATGGTCATCGAAAAAGCCCGCCGCCTGGTTGAATACGGAACCGATGTGGTGATACTTTTGGATTCCATCACCAGATTGGCACGAGCCTTCAACACGGAAATGCCCAGCTCAGGGAAAATTCTCTCTGGGGGCATTGATGCCGGAGCTTTGCAAAAACCCAAGCGGTTTTTCGGCGCGGCCCGCAATATCGAAGAAGGAGGCAGCCTGACCATTCTGGCCACAGCCTTGATCGAAACCGGCTCACGCATGGATGATGTGATTTTCGAGGAATTCAAGGGCACCGGAAACATGGAAGTTCACCTAGACCGGCGCTTGGTGGACCGCCGGGTATGGCCCGCAATCGAGATCAACGCATCCGGCACCCGCAAGGATGAACTCCTCATGGAAGAGGACGAACTACGCAAAGTGCATGTTCTGAGGCGAGTCCTCAGCGATATGAACCCCGTGGAAGCCATGGAACTCTTGATTAACCGCATGGGGAAAACCAAAACCAATGCAGATTTTCTCAATAGCATGAACCTGTCTTGAATGAATATCTGGTCAGGAAACGCCATGGGGATTCAAATCATTGAGGGCAATTTCGCGCCGGGTAAGGGATCGTTCGCGATCGTGGCTGCTCGATTTAACCAGGCAGTGGTAGACGGATTGGTTGGCGGCGCAATTGAAGGCCTGCAAAGGCACGGTGTGGCTGAGCAAAACATTGTGTTGGTGCGAGTGCCAGGTTCTTTTGAAATCCCGGTGGCTGCGAAAAAACTCATTGAAACAGGGAAATATTCGGCGGTCATTTGCCTGGGCGCGATTATTCGAGGCGAAACTGACCACTACGACCATGTAGCCGGTGGCGCCGCAAAAGGGATTGCCCAACTTTCCATGGAACACGGGGTCCCGGTGATTTTCGGAGTGCTCACCTGTGACACTTTGGAACAAGCCGTAAACCGGGCCGGCGCAAAATTGGGAAATAAAGGTTTTGAGGCCGCCTTGGCCGCCATCGAAATGGTTGACCTGCTCGGAAAAATCAACCGCTAGTTCCTCCTCCTAAACCATGATCACGAAACGAACCAAGGCCCGTGAAGTCGCTTTACAATTGCTTTACCGGGCGGACTTGAACCCCTCGATTTCCCCGGAGCAAGCTCAGGAATTCATTACCGCCCGCTTGATGGATCAATCCAGCCGCGATTTTGCCCTGCAACTTTATGGTGAAACCAGGCAGTTTCTGGCCTCATTGGACGAAACCTTGGCCAAGACAACAGAAAACTGGCGTTTGCCCCGAATGGCCGCCGTGGACCGCAACCTTCTTCGCCTTGCAGCCTATGAACTGGTACACCGGACAGAGATTCCGCCCGAAGTAATCCTTAATGAAGCGATTGAATTGGCCAGGCGCTTTGGCTCCGCCGATTCCCCCGCCTTTGTCAACGGAATTTTGGATAAGGTCCGCTCCAATGAGCGCCCCTCCTGATTATGCCTAAAGGACAGCCTTTTACACGGATCTGCCAGGCCTTGGTTTCCTCTTCGTGGGAATCAAGGGCCGATCTCCATATCCATTCCAGTTTTAGCGATGGCCTTTTCGAAGTTCAAGAAATTGCCAAACTGGCCAAGCACCTGGGATTAAGGGCCATTTCTATAACCGACCACGACACCCTGGCCGGCCATCATGGTGCTTTCGATTCCCTGGGAATTGAAGTGATTTCCGGAGTCGAAATTACTTGCGTTTATGAAACCCGGGTGTGCCATTTACTGGGTTACCTGGTTGATCCCTTCAATCAGGAGTTGGAAGAAAGCCTTTCAGAAATCCGGGCATACAGGAGAAAAAGACTGGCCCATATGGCTGGGCAATTGGAAGGGAAAGGTGTTTTATCGCCTTCCTGGAAATCCCAACTCGGACCAATTTTAGAAAAGGAGAGCAGTAGCCCAGGCAGTCGTCATTTAGCACGGATTCTTGTAAACCAAGGAAAGGCCAGAACGATCCCGCAAGCAATATGGAAGTATTGGAAAGACCTGCCTGCAAATAATGAGGGTTGGCTGACTTTTCTCGAAGCCGCGAGGTTAATTCGCCAGGCGGGTGGAATCGTGGTGCTTGCTCATCCGAGGCCGGAGGACGACGAAGACCGAATCAAGGACATGATTTCCCGGGGATTGCAGGGGATCGAAACGACCTATCCGGGAATGAAAAAACCGCGAAGGAAGGAACTTGGGGAAATTGCTTGCCGCCTGGGGCTGTGTGAAACAGGGGGCAGCGATTGGCACGGGGATTCAAATCGGGGTCTCGGGGCGGAAACAGTCCCTGCCTCTCGGGTGGAAATTCTTAGAAGACAAACAGGCAGAGACTCACTATGTTCCGCAGTTTGATGGAAAAACTGAAACAAGGGTTGGCCAAGACTAGGAACTTGTTCGCCGGGGTCGCCAGCCTCTTCCGTCTCAAGGGCCGTGTCGACGGAGAATTCTTAAAGGAACTGGAAAAAAAATTATTCCTGGCGGATGTGGGCACTGCAGCGACCTCTTCCCTCATCGAACGGGTCCGTCAGGCCTACATGGACAAAGAGGTGGGAGTGGATGTTGAAGCCTTTGTGAAAACTCACCTGGCAAGCCTATTGGAAGGGGCAGAATCGCGGGTGCTGAAAACCGGTTTGGAAAGCCCAACAGTAATTTTGATCGCGGGGGTCAATGGTTCGGGAAAAACCACTTCCATTGCCAAGTTGGCGTATTTCCTGAATAAGCAAGGCAAAACCGTATTGGTCGGCGCCTGTGACACTTTCCGCGCTGCGGCCATTGATCAACTCGCGATTTGGTGCGACCGCATCGGCGTGGAGTTGGTCAAGGGCCAGCCGGGGGGCGACCCGGCCAGCGTTGCCCATGACACTTGTGAAAAAGCCAAGGCCAAGAAAGTGGAATTTGTCATTCTCGACACGGCAGGCCGGCTGCACACTCAAAACCACCTTATGCGAGAGTTGGAAAAAATTCACCGGGTGGCGGGAAAAGTGGTTCCCGGTTCCCCCCACGAGGTTCTCTTGGTCCTGGACGGCACCACTGGGCAGAACGCTATTATGCAAGCGGAGAATTTCCAGAAAGCTGTTCATTGCACCGGCATCATTCTGACAAAACTCGATGGCACCGCCAAAGGAGGGGCAATATTCAGCATCAAGCAACGCTTGAATATTCCCGTGAAATTCATTGGCGTTGGGGAAAAACTCGACGACCTTGAACCCTTTGATCCCGAGGCCTATGTTGCGGCGCTATTTTCCTGATTCCGGTTTGAAGTTTCTGGTGACCGGGGGCGCCGGGTTCGTTGGCTCCCACTTGGTCCAATCCCTATTGAAGCAGGAAAACAAGGTCCGGGTGCTAGATGATTTTTCCACCGGCCGTGAACAAAACCTTGCAAATTTCACGACTAATCTTGAAGTAATACATGGCAGCATTCTCGATCAGGAATTGATGGCAAAGGCCATGTCTGGCATCGATATTGTCTTTCACCTAGCAGCCATTGCCTCAGTTCAAAAAAGCCTCGACAACCCAAGTGCAACTCACCAGATATGCGCCACGGGCACTTTGGAAGTTTTGCAAGCGGCCAAGCAAGCCGGCTGTAAAAGAGTGATCTATGCCGGCAGCAGTAGCGCCTACGGGCACTGTCCATCCCCAGTCCAGCATGAGGACTCGCCGCTAGAACCCCTTTCTCCTTATGCGGCGGCAAAAATCGCCGGGGAGCTTTACTGCCTTTGCTTTGCCAAGGCTTTGCAGTTAGAAACCGTCCGCTTGCGATTCTTCAATATTTTTGGACCCAGGCAAAGGGCCGATAGCCCTTATTCCGGCGTCATAGCCATTTTTGCCCAAGCATTTCAGAAAGGGCTAGTCCCCACCATTTTCGGCGATGGATTGCAAACCAGGGATTTCGTCCATGTTGATGATGCTGTTCAGGGTTTACTTCTGGCAGGATCGGTCCCAGGTATTTCCGGCCAGGTTTTCAATATTGGGACAGGCCTGGGGACCAGCTTGTTGGATTTAGTGCAGGCGCTGCAGTCCTTGACTGGCAAGGAATTGGCGCCAAAGTTTGAGCCAGGACGGTCTGGAGAGGTTCTGCACTCCCGGGCGGACATCACAAAAGCCACAAGCCAGCTTCAATACAAGCCAAGCAAGTCATTTACCCAGGGCCTGGCCACCCTTTTCACTTGAACTTGTCAAGCCGCCTATTCTTCCTTCTTTGGCTTGCTTTTGGCATTGACAATTATCCCTTAGGGAGGCAAAAGCCCCCTGTTCGCTGGGGATTTTCCGTTTTCCTTGCCAACAAGGATAGAGGAAATGGCTGCTATGATTTTTCTTACGCCAAAGTCCTGGGTTTGCTTGCCCGCCTGGGCAGCAGTCTTGATTTTGGGAGGTTGTGCCACTGGGCCGTTATTGGAAAACCCACTGGTGGTAAAACCAGAATTGGAATCCACCAAGGAAAACCCCATCTATGTGCCCTTGGGCCCGGCCTCTTACGGTTTGGTTTTTGAAAAATGCCTGGATGTCACCAGCGATTTCTTCGAGATTTCCTTTTCCAACCGTTACGATGGGCGGATAGAAACTTTTCCCTCAGTAGCGCCTGGCCTTGGGCAACCCTGGAAACCAGGGAGTCCAGATTTCCGGCAAAGGCTGCTCGCAACTTGCCAAAGCGTACGCCACCGGGCTGTGGTCGCAATTCAACCCGCGGATGACGGCGGTTTTTTTGTCGATGTCAAGGTATTCAAAGAACTTGAGGATTTAGAAAGGCCGATGCGTCAAACGGCTGGTTCGGCGACTTTCCGCAGCGATTCCACCGTGGAAAGGCAGTTTGAGGTCATTGACGACACCGTCTTTGCCTCCAATTGGATTCCCATTGGCCGGGATTTTCACATCGAGCAAGTTATTCTTCAGCGAATTGCCAAATTCAAAATTCCGGAGGCTTTGAATCAAATTCCGGAAAAACAAAGCAAATAAAGCAAACCAATTAAGGGTAGAACTGTTGCCCTTCGGGATTGGTGGGCAACTTAATTGCAAAGACAGTCCCCTTCCCCACTTTGCTTTCCACTCGCAACCTGCCCTGATGTTCCTCAAGGATTTGCCTGCAGACATAAAGGCCCAAGCCGGTCCCCCCATTGCCGTGTTCATCGGGAAGCTTGGTCGTGAAAAAAGGGTTGAAAATCCGGCCCATATTTTCTGGAGAGATACCCTGCCCAGAATCCGCCACCACGATCTCGGCGAATCCGGAATCTGCGCATTCACGCACCTCAATTCGCAATTTTCCACCCAGGGGCATGGCCTGGCGGGCATTAATCACCAGGTTCATTAATACCTGCTCCACCTGGCTGGCAATGACCGGCGCTTTGGGCCGAGACACAAAATTCGTTTCAATCCGGATTTGGTATTTAGATAAGTCCTTGGAAGTAAGCACCAAGACTTCTTCCACCAAGGAAGCCAGGTCCACGGATGCCCTTTCCTGTTTCCCCTTGCGAGCAAATCCCAACATGGAATTCACAATAACCGCGGCCCGCTGGCCTCCTTTTAAAACCTTTTCTAACGCCTGTTTGCGGCTTTCCTCGTCAGTGGAACGAGATGCCATTCGCGTGTAGTTAATAATGGTCGTGAGAATATTGTTGAATTCGTGGGCCACGCTGCTGGCAATGGCTCCAATGCTGCCCAGTTTTTGCGCCTGGAAAAGCTGTTGTTTTAAGGCTCGGATTTCAAATTCAGGCTGAAGCATTTTTTGCCGGGTCATTCCCACAAACTCCAAGTGCAATTCTTGGTCATTCCAGGACAAAATATCGGCAGAAAATGGCAAGCGACTTAATTGGAACTGTATGGGGGAAAAGAAGTTATAACTAAACTCACAAGCGACTAGAGCCCTTGGGAGGATCCGGAGGACTTTGGGGTTGGCGCAAGAACTTTAAACCCGGCAAGGTATACTCCCTGGGGGGGCTATCCACCATCGAAGGAAATACCATCACGCTTTGCTAATTTATCCGTTATTCATGGACTATTTTCCCCACAGATTTATAATTTGGACATTAGTTCCCGTAGCTCAATTGGATAGAGCGTTGGCCTCCGAAGCCGAAGGTTACAGGTTCGACTCCTGTCGGGAACGCTGAAAATCCTTTTTACCCGCCAGGTTTTGAAATACCTTCATTCCTGCCAGGGCTAAATAAAAACGGCTCCTTGGGGAATGATCACTAATTCGGGAATGACGACATGCCCAGGCATTTGCGCCAGGAACAACGCCGCCTTGGCTATATCCACTGGCTGTAAAATGGCATGGCGATGTTCTTCAGAAACGGGATTGGGCCTGACATCCAAAATAGGGGTATTCACTTCGCCAGGGTAGATTTGGCAAAAACGGATGCCATTTTTGGACTCCTCCGCTGCTGCTGCCACCACTAACCCATGCAGGCCAAATTTCCCTGCTACATAGCCCGAACCTCCCAAGGGGCTCCCTCGCAATCCTGCCACGGAATTCACCACAATGATCAGGCCGTTTTTTCTGGCTCGCATTCCAGGGACCGTTTCCCTAATGCAATGGAATCCGCTATGGAGATTCCCATCGATCAAGAAATGCCACGACTCGGGAGTCAATTCGGAAAAAGACCGTTCTTTGACATTGACTCCGGCGCAATGCACCAAAATGTCAATTCTTCCATGCATTTTCAAAATCGAGGCAACCATGTCATGAACTTGCTTGGCAACGCTGGCATCGCAAGCCCTGGTGTGGATTTCCCTACCGGGGGCACCCTCTTCCCGCGCGGCTTTTTCCAATTTCTCGAGGTTTCTCCCGCAGATTATTACTTCCGCGCCAGCGCCATGAAGCAAACCGGCGCAGGCTTTGCCTATGCCACTTCCCCCGCCGGTAACTAAAACTATTTTGCCATTCAGATTCATTTCTTCGCCTCTTTTCTATCTCTCTCGGACTGAAAACCCTCTGCGGGTTCCAAGGAAATTGCTATCGACCCATATCCAGACTGCCATAGAATTTTCTCTAGTAAAACAAATTATGCCTTTCTTGGAAGGGGATGCTGGCAATGAATAGCGAATTACGCAGACGACTAGAAAATTTGGTTGGCAGGTTGACTCAGCTACGGGACAGTCTTTGACATACCAGGGAAAAAAGCCGAACGGCAGCAATTAAGCGACCGCATGGGGATGGCAGACTTCTGGGATAACCAGGAAAAAGCCCGGCAAGTGATTGCTTCTTTAAAACCCTTAAGCGGTCTGTTGAAACCTTATGAAGAATTGGAAGCGGCCATTCAAGACCTTGGCGCCCTTGGGGAACTATGCCAGGAAGATGAGGGACTGGAAAGTGAACTCTCGGCCGAACTGGCCAAATCGGAAAAAGCCGCGGAGGAATTCCAACTGCGCGCCATTTTAAACGGCCCGCAGGATTCCAGTAACGCTTATTTGCGAGTTCAAGCGGGCGGGGGCGGCACCGAAGCCTGCGACTGGGCCCAAATTCTTCTGCGCATGTACTCCCGCTGGGCTGAAAAACAAGGGTTCGCTGTCGAACTGGTGGATGAACTCAGGAATGAGGAAGCAGGCATTCGCAGCGCCACCTTGCGAATTTTGGGTGAATACGCCTACGGGAATTTGCAGAGCGAAGCAGGGGTTCACCGGCTTGTACGGATCAGTCCGTTCGATTCCAACGCGCGCAGGCACACTTCTTTTGCCGCCGTTGATGTCATGCCGGAAATAGACGGTAGCATTGAAATTGATATTCGCCCCGATGATTTGGAACGCCAGACCTTTCGAAGCGGCGGGCCAGGTGGACAGCACCAGAATAAAACTGAAAGCGGCGTTCGCTACATTCACAAGCCAAGCGGGGTGGCGGCGGAAAGCCGAAGTGAACGGAGCCAGCACAAGAATGACGACATGGCCATGAAACTTTTGAAGGCCAAGCTGTACCGCATCGAGGAACAAAAGCGAAAAGCTGAATTCGAAAAACTTTATGATGAAAAGGGCGAAGTCGCCTGGGGTTATCAAATTCGCAATTATGTTCTGCAGCCTTACACCCTGGCCAAGGATGTGCGGACGGAACATCAAACTGCCCAGGTGTTTGAAGTCCTCGACGGGGATTTAAACCAGTTCATGCAAGCGTTCCTCAGGCAAAAGGCCGAGAAGGCCAACAAGAAAACTTAGGTCCCTGGTTTATTTTGCAAATCCTCCGCCAAGGCGCGGATGTGGGCAGGGGTGGTCCCGCAACACCCGCCGATCCAATTGGCTCCTGCTTCAACGATTTTTTTTGCTCCCCGGGCAAACTCATTATTAGCCAATGGGATCCAAGGCACTTCTTTATTTTCAGAAGGGGACCCTGCGTTAGGCCGGGCCATAATTGTCTTGCTAAATTCTCCCTTGTATTCCACAACTATCTGGGCGGTTGTCTCCAAGCTGATGTTGCGCCCGCAGTTACAGCCCAGAAAATCCAACTCTTTACTTCTGGACATGGAAGCCACTTGATGGGGCGTGGTTCCATCGGGTAGAACCGGTTTTCCATTTTCCAAAAGGAATGAAAAGGATACACCCCAGGCAATTGGCTGGTAAATCCATTGGTCCCGTAATTTCTGGATCCAATCCAGGGAATGAAGGCTGGAGCAGGTTTCAAAAATAATTCCTGAAACCCTTTGGCTCGCTGCTAGTAGGGCGTTCAAGAAAGCTTTATCCCCGGTAGGGGCCCAAGGCCCCAGGGCTAAAAAAACACAAGCGTTTTCTCTGGGCGGGTCCAGAGCGTGATTGATCCCCAGGGACAATCTTTCAAGCCGAACTTTTTCCAGGTCCTGACAGGCAGGGCCAGAAAAAGTATTAAAGGTGTTGGTAAATAAGGCTCTGGCCCCCGCCTGGACATACTCGCCATGAACCTTGCGCACCAATTCCGGGAAATTAGGATTTGCCTGGTCGGTAATTTGATCCGTGGGAAAGCCCAGGGAAAAAAGCATGGTAGCCATGGCGCCATCCGTGATGACCGGCTTGTCTTTCGAAGCGAGGTTTATTTTGGCCGTCATGGTGAGTGCCACCCGGTTCAAGCGCCGTATTTCGCCAGTTTTCCCGCATGGGCCATGGCCAACGACATTAAGTGCTTCGCTTCAAATTGCCCGAGCCCGCCCTGCAGGCATTGGGCTTCACCAAACCCAGTCACTTGGTCAGACCTGCAGGAATTGGCCCAAAGCAAGGTGGGCACGGGATGCCAGCTATGGCTTTTCAATTTGCTGGGGGTGCTGTGGTCGCCCGTTACGATAAGCACATCGGGGTTTAAGGCGCGAATATCAGGAATGACCTGGTCAAGCTTTTCGATCTTATCCACCTTGGCGGCAAAATTCCCATCTTCCCCGGTGCTATCGGTGTATTTGTAATGCAGGAAGAAGAAGTTGAATTTGTCCCAAGCGGAGCGCAACACGGAAATCTGGTTTTCCAAGGTGGAACCGGCGTCCAAAATGGTCATGCCAACTAAACGGGCCAAACCTTTATACATGGGATAGACGGCAATTGCGGCTGCCTGGAAACCAAAGACCTGGTTCATGGTTTCAATTTTTGGATAAGTGGCAAAACCCCGCAGCGTTACCATGTTTGTGGGCAAATCTTTACCCAGGACACGGCCCGCTTCTTGGATAAACTGATTTGCCACGGTGGCGGTTTTCCGCGAAGCCGTGTCTTTCCCACTGGCTTCCAAGGGCTTAAGACCTGTTTTTTGCGGATCTGTGTCGTTCACCTGATCCCCAAGACCGTCGCCCCGAAACACCAAAACAAATCGGTGCTCCCTGACCGGTTCGACAAAAACTTCCACGCCGGGGATTTGAATCTTCTTCAACTTGGCGCACATGGCGGCACAGCGCTCTGTGGTCGGCCTTCCCGCGCGGCGATCGGAAATATTCCCCGCGGCATCAACTGTGCAAAAGTTCCCACGAATGGCCACATCTCGGGCGCCCACTTCAAAATTGATCCCCAGGGCCTCGAGAATTCCCCGACCAATCCGGTATTTTAAGGGATCGTAACCAAATAATGCAAGGTGCCCTGGGCCGCTGCCCGGAGTAATTCCTGGCAAAACCGGCAAACTCAACCCGCAGACCCCTTCTGATGCCAGGGCATCCAAGTTCGGCGTCCGGGCCGTTTCCAATTCCGTTTTTCCCCCGGTCTGCAAGGGTAGGCCACCCAGGCCATCCGCCACCAGCAGGACGATTTTTTGGGCATTTTCTTCGCGAAGTTCCTTGATGATATCGTGCAAGTCCATAATTTCTCCGATTGCTTTGCGTCACCGTGCTTTTGTAGCTCAAAAAAACCAACACGGCTAGAGGACTCTCTTTCAATGCAAAAAAACACAACCGCCTGAGTTTTAGGGAATATACTGGCAGAACAAATAATTCTTTTTGGAGGCGCATTCCGTGGATCTCCCCAGTCAAATGAATCCCCAAATTTCTCAGGATAAATTAACACTTCCCGGTCTGGATTTGGTGGAACGGCGGGTGCTTGGAGTATTAATTGAAAAAGCCAAAACCACTCCTGAGAATTACCCGCTTTCCTTGAATTCTCTGTTAACCGGTTGCAACCAAAAATCCAATCGCGACCCTTTAATGAACCTCGACGACGCCAGACTTGAAAATTGCATTCGGACCTTGATTCAAAAAACCCTAGTTTCTCTGGTTCGAGGTGGCCGGGTCGAGCGCTGGCAGCACGAACTCTACACACGCTGGAATGTTTCCAAACAAGACATGGCCATTCTTGGGGAACTTTTCCTTCGCGGCCCGCAAACCGAAGGACTTCTCCGCTCGCGGGCTTCTCGCATGGAACCCTTTGATTCCCTGGAGGAGCTCCGCGCATCCCTGGATCAACTGGCGCAAAAAGAACTGGCAATTTGGGTGGATGCACCAGGCAGCCGAGGGGCCAGAGTTTCCCATGGATTCCATTCGAAGGGAGAATTAGAAAATCTTGGCCCAGCGTCCGTGGGTGAGCTTCCATCTGGATCGCCAAGCGTTTCCCTCGTGAACGAGGGTAATTCCCGGGAAAAGCTGGATTCCCTGCAAACTAAGCTGAATACGCTCGAAGAAGTTGTAAAATCCTTGCAAGAAGCTGTTGCCCGGTTGGAAAGCCGGATTCCTCGAAATGGATGAGTTCGAAAAGAGATAACAAGGAGCCAGGGTGGAAAAAGCTACTGAAGAAAAACGCTTAAACCAGTATTTAGCCCATGCGGGTGTTGCTTCTCGCAGGCATTGTGAAAATTTGATTCTCCGCGGCAGGGTCACAGTGGATGGCGAAGTGGTGAGGGAGTTGGGAACCCGCGTACACACAGGCCAAACCGTCGCAGTGGATGGCCAAGAACTTCAGGGGGAAATCCTGGTTTACTGGATTCTAAACAAACCCCAGGGTTATCTGTGCACGAATCATGATCCTTCCCAGCGGCCCCTGGCAGGCGATTTCATGACCCATGTAAAGGAAAGGCTGTTTCTGGTGGGGCGATTGGATGAGGACAGCGAAGGGTTGCTGCTGTTTACCAACGACGGCAGCCTGGCGCAAAAAATCACGCATCCGCGGTTTGGGGTTGAAAAGGTCTACCATTGCCAGGTAGCTGGATTTCTCAAAAGAGAAGAAATGGCCAAATTGGAAAAAGGGGTATGGTCCAGCGAAGGACGGATGCAAGCCAAGCGGGTCCGGCCCATGAAAAGGCAAGGCGAGAGTTTGTGGCTGGAAATCACCCTGTGTGAAGGAAAGAATCGGGAAATCCGGCGCATGCTTGCTGCTCTGGGTCACAAAGTTCTGAAATTAAAGCGAGTATCGATCGGGCCGATCCGAATGGACAGGCTTCCCAAGGGAAAATCCCGCCGTTTGAAACCCAATGAAGTCGCTCAACTCCAGAGAGTATTTTCCAAACCAAAGGCGCCGGGTCATTGAAGCGTGCGCCAGCAATCAGCAATAATCCGGGATCACTTTCAAATCGCCCAAGGAACCTATATGGTTCATTTGGACAGCCCTGAAATTGCCGCCCAAATTCGCCCAGGGCAATTCTTCATGGTCCGTCTCCCAGGACAAAGCGACCCCTTATTGGGCAGGCCTTTTGCCCTGTATGACACTGCGGTGGATTCCTTGGGAAACCCCACAGGAATATGGTTCGCTTACCTGCAAGTGGGGAAGATGACCGGTATTTTTCCCGATTGGGGCCAAGGGAAAAAAGTGGAGTTGTGGGGGCCATTGGGAAAACCATTTCCCATTCCATCAAGCGGAAAAAAAGTGACCTTAATTGCGGGCGGAATCGGCCAAACTCCTTTCCTTGCTTTTGCGAAACAGTTGCTTGGCATCAAAGGCTTTGGCGGAGATCAACCTTTTCCCCACACCAAAAATGCGGAATTTCTCTATGGTGTGCGATCGAAGGAGTTTCTGGCAGGAGTAGTTGATTTTTCCTCCACGGGTATTTCATTCTTAATTGCAACCGAGGACGGAAGCGAAGGGTTTCACGGCCGGGTAACAGGATTGCTCAAGAATCGGCCAAGCGCTGAAGTTTGGTACGGTTGCGGACCGGAACCGATGCTAAAAGCCCTTTCCCTTCTTGCCAAAGAAACCAATACTCCCTGTTTTCTTTCCCTGGAAACTCCCATGGCCTGCGGGCTAGGCATTTGCTTTAGCTGCGTTGCCAAGGTAAAAGTAGGGGGTGCTTGGGATTACCAACGGGTTTGTGTGAACGGCCCTATTTTCGATTCTTCTCTACTCCTGATGGACGAATAGGGGAATACCAGAGTATTATGACTGGGGCCTATGCTTTCCCGATTTCCCTTGGCCGCGGATGCTTTTGAACCGATGTCGAACTTTGTAATTGCCAAGTGCCCAGGCTGTTCAAAATCCCTCAAGGTCCCGCCTGACTGGGTAGGGCAAATCATTCGTTGCAAGTATTGCGATATGACCATCCAGGTCCGCTCGCAAGGGAAACCCCAGAATGGGGAATACAAACCGGAAAAATCCCTTCCTGTTCAACCGTCTCTTCCATTGAAGAACAGCCATCTCCCTTTGCCGGCCAGAAAAAACGACTTTTCCTTCAAAGGCGCGGGGGATGTTTCCAACTTGCCTCGGTTCAAGAAAAGCAATGGCCGGTGGACAACGCCAGTCCTGCTTTTGCTGTTTCTGGCATTTCTGGGTATTGGCCTGGTTTTTGCCCTGCCTCAACTGAAAAAAATCCTCGATGGGGGAGATAGTAAAGGGGGTGACAATAATGGCGACCCCAATTCAATCGTCCATAAGGATCCCATAGGGGATAAGGGCAAACAAAACCAAGGCGGGCTTCCGGAGCTAGGAAAAGATAAAACTCCCGGCGGGAATTTCCATGGCAACTTCCCAAGGCGGGCCTTGATCATCAGCATTCATAACTACCTTTATGCCAATCCGACTCAATATGGAATGATGGTGTCGGGCGCCAGAAATATTCCTGGTTTGGTAAACATCTTGCGCAACCAATTTCACATTCCCAGCGGGCAAATTGTTCACCTGAGTGATAATGCCAAGGAAAACCCGATATCCCCGGTGAAAAGCGCCATTGAATCCACGGTGACGGGATTCCTGAAAAGTTCACGAAAGCAAGACCGCGTACTCTTGGCTTTTATTGGCCACGCCGTGGAATCGGAAGGCGAAGTATTTCTGGCTCCCATCGAGGGGGACTTGACCGAAAACGCCACGCTCATTCCGCTGAAATGGCTTTTCAAGGAATTGGGGGATAGCCCTGCCAGGCAGAAAGTCCTAATTCTTGATGTCTGCCGTTTTAACCCCGTTGTGGGATCGGAAAGGCCGGGCGGAACCCCCATGTCCGAGAAAATGGAAAAGGCCATTCAGGCGGCGCCGGATGGCGTCCAAGTGATTTCCGCTTGTTCCATGGATCAGCGGTCGATGGAAACCGACAATGAGCCAATGGGTTTATTCCTCGATTCATTTTACGCGGTGGCTCAAAAAGGCATTCCAGGCAAAATTCAGCAACCCAATGATCCCTTCCCATTAAAAGAACTGACTGATTCGGTAAATAAAACCATGCGGGAAGCCATGGACGGACAGAATATCAAACAAGTGGCCAAGCTTTTTGGGCAAATGAAATCTGCGGGAGAAGACTTTAACGATTCGGAGCAGAAACCACCGAAGGCATCCATTACCGGCGTGACACCCATGAACCCGGAAAGCCGTGAAATGATTGAAGTGGTTTTCAAGGAAATCAGCACTCCGCCGGTTAAGCCTTCCAATATCGACTTGACTCTCCGCTATGAGGTTTTGCCCCCCCTATCCCCGGATGCCTTGAAACAACTAGGCGCCAAATCCGGCGCGGAAACTGAACTGCAAAAGGCAGTCAAGCGCGCCAGGAATGAATTGTGGGCCGTTTCCCCCATGGAACCTCCCGCCGATATCAAGGCGGAGGTCATGAAAATCAAAGCTCAAGTCAAAGTCAATTTGAATGTCATGAGGGATGGCTACCGGGCCCCGAATAATGAAAACGCTTTTAAAGCTGAAATTGAAAGAGATGAAAAAGAAGTAGCCCGAATGTTTTTGAATTTGCAAGAAGCCCTGGATGACTTAATCAAATTGGAAGAAGCCAGGGAAATGGAAGGCAAACGCTGGCAAGCCAACTACGACTTTATTCGGGCCCGGCTTTCCGCGCAAATCGCTTACCTTTATGAATATCAATCCATGCTTGGTCAACTGCGCAAAGAACTTCCCCCACGGGATGCGAAAATCCATGGCGGGTGGAAATTAGCCTCGACCGCGAAACTGACCGGCGACAGCACGGGGAAAAAGCTGGCCAAGGAATCCAATAAAACCATGGAGCAACTGGTCAAGGACCTGGCTGGTAGCCCGTGGGAAATTCTCGCCAAAAGAGAAAAATTCACTAACCTGGGTCTGGAATGGCAACCCACCCGCTGATTCAAGCTGTGAGCAACTGCTTATTCTGCGCCTGGGCAATCCCTTGCCCATTCGATTCCTGATGATTGAACTCGGTAATGGAATGGGACGCCAGTCCCAATAGATCTGGCTCGACTCCAGCAAAATTCAATGGTTCAACTTCAAGGTCCATGGCCGCCCTGTCCCAACCTTTGGCCCAGTCCTTCCATGCCACCGGGTGTAAATAAAACAAGGAACGCGACCAATTCAGTTCGGGTGTCTGCCGGGGGGAATTTTCTATTTCTTCCAAGGAGAGAACCCCTTTTCCTCGGTCGAAAGAATACCCATTTTTTTCACTTTGGAAATTGATTAAGGCAAATCCTTCTTTGGCAAATTCCCATTTTTTGGCCCAGCCAGGAAGGCCATTCGAAATCTGCTCCATGGAAAGTTCCACCCCGGCGAATTTGAAAAGCCCTGCAACTCCCAAATTCAGGCTGCGCTGTTGCATTTGGTTCAACCCCCAGTCTCCTGTCGGGTTGGAAACGCTTCCGAGTATCCATCCCTGAGAATACTCAAAACAAAGGGAAAAACTTGCACACCCCTCGCCTTCCAAACCAGAAAGCACAACTTTTACACGGTTTAGTCCCAATTGGATTTCTTTCACGCGGAAGGGGTTAGGAAACGCTTTATTATTCTGTTGCATGGGATTTAGAAAATCCCTTTCAACGAAGCGGGCAAGACGGTCCTTGAGAGATTGCAATTCCAACCGAAGGGTCCGGGCATGCCGCCAATCGTTTTCCTGAATTGCTTTTTTTTCGGTGACACGCAGCCGGTGAAATAGCCGGGGAATCGTACCAGAATAAAACCCCGGACGCAGCAGTTGGCCCACCGTTTCCCCATAGCTGCCCACCATGACCGGCCTGAGAGAAGTAGGCCGGTTGGCCCGGTAAAGCCCCCAATTCTCCTTGGTTTCCCAAAAAAGAAAACCAAAGGCATCAGGCAGCAGCCACAAAGTTGACCCGATAATTAAATTGGCTGCAACATCGCCAATGAAAGGGGACAAAAAACTTACCAGGGCTGGGTGCAATGGCAAGGCGACCGGGTAAACGAATTTGGCCGCCACCGAGGAGACGGGAAACTTGATCGGGTTGATTCCTGGTTCCACCAAAACCACCAGGTAAAAGCGGATAAAAAACGCGATCGGGGCCCACAGAATGGTAAGAGCGCCTCGAGCTACAACTTTCCAGGCAGTAGGGTGGCCTTTTAAACGAAGCCAATCATCCACGCGGCGCAAGAGATATTCCAGTCCCTGGATTATTTTCCGGAAGATTTCCAGGGCCAATTTAAAAAGAATGACAATTAACCCCTCCTTTATCAGTTGGCTTAACTCCTTCACGCAACGGAGGAGCATTTCTGTCAGGAACCGGCCCAAGGGGGTGTTCAGGAAAAAGGTAAATACCAGAAATAAGGCGGCATCGGTGAAATACTTGGGGAAATATACAGGCAACCAGATCGCAATTGCTTCCGCAAACACCAAGGGTTTAAGAAGGTAGGAGTAAACCCATTGCGCAGGGTAGCTACGGAGCATTAACAAGAGCGGCGGCCAGAAAACAACCGCCTTGGGAATTTCAAAAAGAAAGAATTTAAAAACACTGTAAAAAGCTTTGGAAATGCCCGTTGCGGCGCCCCGGATCCAGCGAATGTTGATCAGGCCAAAAAGCAAAATTCCCAAAAACAGGAAACTTTCCGCACGCAAGGCAGCGGGAGGTCGGACCTGAATGGCTTTTTCACAGATAATATCAAGAGCTTCAACTACTAGGAAGGCCCCGCCAAAAGGCAGAGTCAAGTAACGAGTAATCAACCTGCCCGTAGCTGTGCCAAAATTGAGCGCCGTCAGTTTTTCCAGCCAACGAAGATAGCAATCGCTCCTGCGGTAAACGCCGTCCAGTCGGATCCCCAGCAATCGATCCAGATGCAATAAAGAATCTCCCTTGAGCAAAGCGAGGGGACTGGCGATATCTTCCATTTTGAGGTGATTTCTTGAAACCATGTCGCGTAGATCGGAGTAGTCTAAAAAACCACGGTCGAGAACCCGGTCAATAATTTCCTCAACCAGCCGCCGGCGGGCTATCTCGCCCTGAGCCCCTTCCCCCAGCAGTCCTGCCTGGCCCAAACAATCGATAAGTAACGGCCGGATTGTATCCCGGACGCGGTTCTCATGATCACGGCCAATTGCCAGAATCAGGTTTTCCAGGTTTTTTCTATCGGTGAAAGACAGGCGAGTTGAAGTGGAACGCAACCCCGCGGCGCGGAGGCGGTGGTGAATATTCAATTGCCTTTGAAAGGGAAGCGGCCTTTGCAGCGGTTTCTTCCCCAGGGAAAAAACCCACCCTGACAAGTCCAGACGGAAAATCTCCTGCTCATGATCTTCGCAGGCAAGTTGCAGTTCCCGAAGCAACCTGGCTTCCGCGGTATTGGAACCTTGATCCGCTTTACTCAACAAGGGAAACAAGGCTGATTCCCATTGTGAAATTTTGGAGGGGTCAAAATCGAGGGCCTTTTGCAATCGTCCCACCAGAATGCGGATTTCGCCGTGGGCTTGGGCCATGGTTTCTGCGGAAAATTCCGCAGGGGCAATGCGGTTGGCCTGCGTCCATAAAATGGCAGCCCCTACCTGGTTATGCCCGATGGATTCTTTCCTTGCCTGTTGGGAAAGGCGCTGGAAATACTCATTGGATTCCTCGGAGTGCGTTTCGGGAGTTGGCTGCGGGTCGGGGGCTTTTTCCAGCCGGGTTTGCTGAAAAATGGCCAGATCAGGAATATCCTTTCGCATCACGGCTAATGCCGCCTCGATATCCCGGATGGCGGGAAAGTAATTGCCCAGTAAATTTTCCGAAAAATGGTACAGGGCCAAGAACTCCGCGGTAAATTCCATGTATTGGTTAAACAACGGCTCCTCGCCAGACAGCTTCTTTTCCTCCGATAAAACCAGGAGCGCTTCCTCAAAGGCAATCCTCCCAATGGCTTCAATCCGTTCTTCCAATTGGCCTGGGGAACATTCGCCCTTTTCCCTTAATTCCATGAAGGTCAATTTCACCCGAGCTTTGAACAGCCGTTGCCAATATTCCAAGCTGGCGGAATTCAAATCCTTGGGAGAGAAAATATCCACATCCACTCGCGCCAGTAAAAGCGCCTTGTCGAAAGAAGCATCGGGCGGCTCCAATGGGTAATCAATGGCTTTTGAAACCGCGGCAAGTTCGCTCAAGTCCACCCAGAGGAAATCCCCTTGGCAGGGCGGCCCCCCCAGCGGATTGTGGAAAATAGGGGAATCACTTTTAAAGATAAGGGCTTTTTCAACGATACGAGGCGGGATCAAAATTACCCGGGGTTCCAGCTTTTTGACTTCAACTTCCAAAGCCAAGGCAACCATGTTTCGCGATTTTCTCCGGTTTTCGTGCCTTCCTGGAGAATTACTTTTGATTCCCCCGGAAAATTAGCCCTGGCAGTTTATTCTCCCAATATTTCGCAGTAACATAAACAACAATATTAAGGAGATTTCCCATGCGGCCGCGAACACTTAATTCCAAGGATATTCAACGCTACCATGAGGATGGCTATGTCATCGCCAAGGGCTTTTTCGACCCGGAAGAAATTTCGCTCCTGGACCGCGCTGCAAGGGAAGATCATGAACTGGATAAACGGTCCTTCGGCAGAATGGATGGCGAAGGCGGGTGCGTCCGGCTATCGCTTTGGAATCACCCCGGGGAAGGCATTTACGGAATGTTCGCCCGGTGCGAACGGATCGTGCGATCCGTGGAAGCGATCCTGGAAGGGGAAGTTTATCATTATCATTCCAAAATGATCATGAAGGACGCGAAAATCGGGGGTGCCTGGACCTGGCATCAGGATTATGGTTACTGGTATCAGAATGGGATTTTGCAGCCTTTGCTTACGAGTGTAAGTATCGCGGTGGACCCGGCCACGACGGAAAATGGCTGCTTGCAGGTCATTCCCGGATCCCATCTTTTAGGGCGGATTAACCATAATCTCTCGGGTGACCAAGCCGGCGCCGACATGGAGCGAGTCCGGGAAATCCTCAAGCGGATGCCAGTGGTCTATTGCGCAATGGAACCTGGCGACGCGATTTTCTTCCATTGCAACTTGTTGCACCGGTCGAATCAAAACACCTCGGACAAGCCCCGCTGGTCGATGATTTGCTGTTACAACGCCGCCCGGAATAACCCCTACAAGGAATCGCACCATCCCTGTTACACGCCGCTCAAATTAGTCCCGGATACCGCCCTTAAGGAAGTTGGAATCAAAAGGTTTTCCGACGACCCATCGGATGTCGCCTGGTTGCAAGACAAGCGGGATCAAAGCGCCAAAATACTGGCGCCTAATCCCTAAACTGCCTGACCCTGTCAAGAATAGCCCGAATGCGGGGAAATCGTACTTCCCGCGCCTGTTCCTCAAGAGTCCAGGGGGAACGGTACTCTCGCAGCAAAAACCGGTTGGCCTCGCTATCGTTCGGGAAGACTTCGCTGGCTGGATCCCAAACCAGGGTCTTATTCAAGCGGTAGCCAAGGTTGCCGAGGTGGCAAATACTGGCGCTGCGGTGGCCGATTTCCGGTGGACAGATAATGGGCGTGCCATTCCGTATGCCATCCAGCCAATTTCTGCGGTGGTTATCGGCAACCAAAATGGAAGGGTCGGGCTTCTCCAAAGGCGTTTTCAAGATTTCTTCCTTGGTGCAGGTAATCGTGGACCTGTCCACATACAAAACCGCGTCGGTTCCCTCAAAGGTGCACCCGCTGGGTCCGCCATGAAACATTTCAATCCCGTTGGCGTAGACAAATTTCAAGCCCGAGGAACCTGACGCAGGGGGAATAATTTTCACCGGGCCGGTGTGATCCATGTTCAATGCCCATTGGGCAATGTCAAAATGATGGGCGCCCATGTCCGCCAGACCGCCGCCGGCGTACTCCCAATAGTTGCGCCAGGCGGGGAAATGTCGGTGGAGGCCTTTGGGGCAAAGAATTTCGTTATAACCGCGCATGGGCGCGGGCCCAACCCACATATCCCAATTGGTTCCCGGGGGAATTTCCTGCGTTGGCAGGTCGCATTTTACCGCGGGTCCGCTGACACCGACCCGCACGGTTTTTATTTTCCCTAGCCGACCCGAACGGACTAGCTGGGCCGCCAGGCGGAATTTCCCGCCAAATTCGCTTCGTTGCTGACTGCCAGTTTGAAAAACCACTCCCGACTTGGCCACTTCCTTTTGAATGAATCTCCCCTCGGCAATGGAATGGGTCAGGGGCTTTTCACAATAAATGTGTTTTTTCAGGCGTGCGGCCATCACACAAGGAACGGCATGCCAATGATCCGGGGTGGCAATAACCACGGCATCGACCCGGCTATCATTCAGCAGGTCGCGGAAATCCTCATGGGCTGTGCAGCCCTGGTAATTGACTTGCCCGGATTCCTTGCCATATTTTTCATTAACCCTTTTTTTCGCGTCTTCCAACCGGGTCGGCTCGACATCACAAACAGACACGACCTGGACATCGTTCATGCCCAGGAAACTTCCCAAATGGCCGCGGCCCATGGTGCCCACGCCAATAAAACCGAGTTGCAAACGGTTATTAGCGGCAGAATCCCCGCGCGTGGAACTCAAAGCGAAAGCCCCGGATATTCCTCCCAAAAACAAAGTCTTGTTAAATTCCCTTCGCTGAATCATTGGCTACTCCCTGGTTAAGATTGCTTGTGAATTGTTCCCATAATGGATAATTGGCTATTCCTGAAAGAAAAATGCAAGAACTATTTTCCTTTTTCTCTCCAGACCTGGGCCAGTTCGACTAAAACCCGCGCCGCGGTTTCCATTTCTTCTAAACATGTCCATTCCAGGGGTGAATGCGGGTTGTGTTCCCCGGTTGACAAATTGGGAGTGGGCAACCCTAATTCCGTCAAACGCGAACCGTCCGTTCCTCCGCGAACGGAAGTGACTTTGGGTTCAATCCCGGCGCGTTTCATGGCTTCAATGGCAAAGGCGATTGCCCTTGGTTCTTTTTCCATGCCGTCCGCCATATTCCTGTATTGCTTGGTTACCTGGACATCGATGGTGGCGGAAGGGTATTCCTGTTGCAATTGCCCGGCAATTGTTTTCAACCGGATTTCCAGTTGCCGCAAGCCTTGCGTTTCAAAATCCCGCAACAAAATTTTCAAAGTGATTTGGGCCACGCCACCTTCCATGTGGTAAGGATGCATGAATCCTTGCTTGCCCTCGGTAGTTTCCGGCGACAAGGAATCCCAAGGGAGCAGGGTGAGGAACTTCCCAGCGATGCGCACGGCGTTGGTCATGCGGTTTTTGGCGATAGACGGGTGGATATTAACCCCGTTGATCCGGACGGTTGCCAGGTCGGCGGAAAATGTCTCGGTGTCAATTTCCCCTTGCCCGCCGCCATCCAGGGTATAGGCAGCAACCGCGCCGAGGAATTTCAGATCCAAGTGATCCACTCCTTTGCCAATTTCCTCATCGCAGGTAAAGCACACTCGGATTTTTCCATGAGGAATCCCCGGATTGGTGAGCAACCTGGTCATCGCTTCCATGATCACGGCGACGCCCGCCTTATTGTCGGCGCCAAGCAAGGTCGTGCCATCGGTAGTAATCAGGGTTTTCCCCACCATACTGGCCAACTCCGGATTTTCCCGCACCAGAATCAACTGCGCCCTATCTCCAGGCAAGACGAGATCCCGGCCATCGTAATTGGGATGAACAACGGGCTGAACATTCTTCCCAGAGGTTTCCGGAGAGGTATCCATGTGAGCCAGCCACGCAATAACGGGAACCTTTTCCTGAACCGTGGCCGGAATGGTGGCGTAGACAATTCCATGCCCGGTTTGAACAACTTCCTGCGCCCCTAGCGATTCCATTTCTTCTTTTAAAATCTTCCCAAGAGCCAATTGGCCAGGACTGCTGGGGTAGGTTTTGGCCATTTCATCGGCTTGCGTGTCCACCCGGACATACCGGCAAAAACGGTTTAACAATTTCGATTCCATGGAATTCACTTCCCCTTGGGAGATTTCGTTTTCAGC
Organism: Gemmataceae bacterium; assembly: GCA_009692005.1. Lineage (GTDB taxonomy): Bacteria > Planctomycetota > Planctomycetia > Gemmatales > Gemmataceae > SHZZ01. The sequence continues at coordinate 28,843 of SHZZ01000008.1, forward strand.
TTTTTGGCCGCAACCCCTTTTTTAGGACAAAGGGAAGACAATTGGCACTCGTCGCATTTGGGGGACCGGCTAGAGCAGATTCTTCTCCCATGAAAAATCAGCCGGTGGCCTAGCATTGTCCATTCCTGGGGTGGAAATAATTGGTGCAGATCCAATTCAATTTTGACGGGATTTTTTTGTTCGGTAAAACCTAGGCGGTAGCTCAGCCTTGTTACATGGGTATCCACTGGAAGCCCGGGTTTTCCAAAGGCGTTTCCCAAAACCACATTGGCGGTTTTTCTCCCCACGCCGGGCAACGCAACCAGGTCTTCCATAGTGTCAGGCACCTGGCCCCCGTGTTTTTCCAGCAATTGAGCGCAGCAATTGCGAATGTTGGCCGCCTTATTGCGAAAAAACCCCGTGGATTGAATCATGGTCTCCAGTTCCCCTTCCTGCGAATTTGCAAAATCCTCGCAAGTCTGGCACTTGGCAAAAAGTCGGGGGGTGACCTGGTTTACCCGGGTATCCGTGCATTGAGCTGACAAGATAGTGGCAATCAACAGTTGCAAGGGCGTTTCATAACGAAGTTCACATTTCGCCTCCGGGTAAAGGCGTTCTAGGAGGTGGTTGACCTGGTTCGCCCTATCGCGGAGGGGCATCATGATGAGGGATCGCTTTCCTTTTCACTCGCCTTGGCGAAGGTATTTTTCTAAAGTAGCATGGCAATACTATCAGGTTTATTGCCCATTGGATTCACCCAAAAATGAGACAAGTTGGCCATATCCCCGATCCAGTTAAAGCCGGCGTTTTCGAGGATTACCTCTTCACCTTGGGGGTTTTCACAAAACTAGACCGTCAGGGCGCCGGTTGGAATATTTGGGTACTGGATGAAGATCGCCTGCTGATTTCCCGCAAGGAACTGGCCGATTATTTGGTTAATCCAATTGATGAAAAGTACGCCAGCGCGGTTTCCATCGCCGAGGGTATTCGGAAACAATCCCAGTTGGAAGCTGGGCCCGAAGAAGAATTTGATGAGGATTCTGAGGAAACAAGTTACCCCTTTCCCAAGGTCACCATTTTCTTGATCCTTCTTACTTTGCTGGCTAGCTTGACCCTTTTATTTTCCGAAACCAAGAAGGATTTGATAATTCAATATTTGTCCTTCGCCAGAGAAACCGATCCTCCTTTGAAATCCTCTTTGATTTCCCAGGGAGAAGTTTGGCGGTTGATTACGCCTGTTTTCATCCACTTTGGCTGGCTGCACTTGCTGTTTAACCTGGCGTTGCTTTTTGAACTGGGGAGCTTGATTGAGTTTAGCCGCGGGCAAGTCCGATTCATAATTTTGTTTTTAATCCTGGCTCTGGCTTCCAACCTGGCCCAGTTTGCCCTGGGAGGAATCACTTGGGATGGCTGGCGGTTGACCATGCTGACACCGCCTTTGTTTGGCGGAATGTCCGGTGTAATTTATGGCTTTCTCGGCTACGCCTGGATGAAGGGGCAATTTCAAGAAGACCTGAATATAGCTGTGCCCAAGCCTTTCCTGCATTTCCTTCTCTTTTGGCTCGTGCTTTGTTGGACTGGGCTATTGGGGCCGGTGGCAAACTATTCCCACACCTTCGGCTTGATCGCCGGAACCATTCTCGGCTTGTTTCCCAAAAAAACCACCCTGTGAACAAGTTTTATAAGGTTGGCCCAATGCTCCAGGGAGCGAATTCCTCTTCCCCCACGCCGTTCAATTCGCTTTTAGTTTTCTTGCCGCTGGCCACAGCCAGAATTTCCTCGAAGATTTCCCGGCCCACCTCTTCCACCGGTACTCCATCCAGAATTACTCCGGCGTTGATATCCATGTCGTCGATCATGTGGTGGTACATGGGGGAATTGGTTGCCACCTTGATGGAAGGGGCCGGCTTGCAGCCAAACACGGACCCCCTTCCCGTGGTAAAAACCAAAACATTGGCCCCGCCTGCGACAATACCGGTCATGCTGACCGGGTCATAACCCGGCGTATCCATGACGACAAAGCCCTTGGTTTTAACAGGTTGCGAATAACCAACCACATCAGTCAGGGCGGTGCTTCCCCCCTTGGCAATAGCTCCAAGAGACTTTTCAAAAATAGTCGTCAAGCCGCCATCCTTGTTTCCCGGAGAAGGGTTGTTGTTAATTTCCGCACCAAAAATTCCGGTATACCATTCCCACCACTTGATGCGGTCCACCAATTTTTGCCCAACCTCCCTGGAGATGGCCCTGCGTGTTAGCAAATGCTCGGCGCCATAGATCTCTGTTGTTTCCCCAATGATGGAAATTCCTCCGTGGGAAATCAAGATGTCGGAGGCTACTCCCAGCGCCGGGTTAGCGGTAATGCCGCTGTTCCCGTCCGATCCACCGCAATTAGTTCCCAAAATAATTTTGTCGGCGGTTAATTTGGACCGGGTAAATTGATTTACCCTTGGCAAGAGTTCTGCAATTGCCTGAACCCCCGCATCCACAGCCTTGCGAATGCCGCCGCATTCTTGAATGCTAATTACTTTCGGTCTTTTCTTGGAGCCATCCAATTGGATTAAGTTCTGGTTTTCAATCAGGTGCATGGCTTGCCCTGTTTCGCAACCCAGCCCCAAAAGAATGTACGCCGCCACATTGGCATGCCGGCCAAACCCGGCCAAAGTCAAATCAAGCTGATTGTGGTCAGGCCCGCCATACTGCATGGCGCAACCCGCCTTGTGAGTGATGGCCACCACTCCGTCCACATTGGTGTATTGCTTGAGGAGATCGGTCCGGTTGAATTTTTCGGTGATATATTTGCTGGTGCTGGCAGAGCAATTGACCGTGCTAATAATGGCGATGTAATTTCGCGTGCCGTACCGGCCATCGCCACGGTCGTAACCCATGAAATACTTTTCCTCCGCCGGCTTTGGCAGGGGCGGGGGGCAGTCGCTGCAAAAGGCATAGTCTCTGGAAAAATGATCGGCGCTTACATTATGGACATGCACATGGTCTCCGGGAAAAATATCCTCGGAAGCAAAGCCAATAATTTGCCCGTATTTCAAAATCGAGGAACCCTTGGAGATGGCCTTCAAGGCGAATTTGTGCCCAAGTCCAATCCTCACATTTAACTTAATTGCTAACTTGCCAACCGGGATTTCCTCTCCCTCCCTCAGCCCCCGCGAGGCAATCGCAACATTATCTTCAGGCCGGAGATGAATAGCCAAGGGCGCGGCGGCAGGTTGATTCATTAGATTGCTCCCAAATTAAAACGATGGATGTCTTCGCATGGTCAATTATCGGAAAGGAGGAAGTGAATTAAAAGGAGCTCTTTGGATATTCCCAACAAGGAATTTTTTGTTTGTCTTTTATCTCGGTTCCGGTTTTGATGGTGACCTGGAGAGTTTTTACAGGAAGGATTCGGCCATGGCCAATTTTCATGCCGCCGTTTTTACCGCCGATATTTCTCCCCCTCTGGGGCACCCACTGTGTGGAGGGTGGATTGAACCGGTTCGCGGACAGGATGACCCCCTGGAAGCCAACGGCATGGTTTTACTTGGCTGCGGAGCCCCCATCGTCTTGTGCGCCCTCGACTGGTGCGGAGTAAGGAACGATGCCCACTTGGCCTGGAGAAAAGCCTTGGCTGAGACTGCCCACACCACGATTGAAAGGGTTCATGTCCACACGGTACACCAGCATAACGCCCCCTTCGCTGACACTGGGGCAGAAAAAATTCTGCAATCCGTTCAAGGACCGCCCAGTCTGGATTTGAAATATTTCGATCAGGCTGTTTCGCGGACCGCGGTATCCTTGAAAGCCTCGCTTTCAAAGACGAAAAAAATCGACCGCTACGGTTTCGGCATGGCCCGGGTGACCCAGGTGGCCTCGAACCGGAGAATCGTAAGCCCCGATGGAAAAGCCCTTCATTCCAGGACTAGCGCCACCAAAAACAAGACCATTCGGGATTTCCCCGAAGGAGTGATCGATCCATATTTGCGCACCCTTAGTTTTTGGCAGGGTGAAAAAGCGGTGATCGCCCTGCACTATTACGCCACCCACCCAATGAGCTATTACGGGGACGGCATGGTCAGCGCCGATTTTTGCGGTCTGGCCAGGAGAAAACGCCAGGAGGATGCCCCGTCCATTTTTCAAATTTATTTCACGGGCTGTTCAGGAAATGTCACCGCGGGCAAGTACAACGACGGAGCCAAGGAAAACCGGGCCATTTTGCGCGACCGAATTTACCAGGGCATGGCTGATGCCTGGAAAGAAACCAACACTCGGCCGTTGGATTACTTGGGATTTCGTTCCGAACAACTGCGCATGGGAATAAGGCGGGAAAAAGAATTCACTCGAGAAGAGAACGAAAAACTGGTTGCCGACCCCAGCCAAACCAAGGCTAAAAGGAATAACGCCGCGTTTAAGTTGGCGTGGATCAACCGGCAACAACGGCCCATTGACATAACCTGCCTGGATTTTGGCGCCGCCTCTATTCTTCATCTGCCCGGCGAGGCCTTTGTGGAATATCAGCTTGCAGCCCAACAAATGCGCCCAGATTTGTTTGTTTGCGTTGCGGCCTACGGCGATGATGGCCCTGGATATATTCCTGTCGAAAAGGCTTTTTTTGAAGGGGGCTACGAACCTACAGTGTCCCTGGCCCCGCCCAATGAAAAAAACTTGAAAGACACCATGGCTAGGTTGCTTGGCCCAAAACTCCCCGAAAAAGTCTTCCCCTTCAAACGCCTGAGAAAGAAAATAAAATAAGACCAACCCTTATTAAGCGGTTCCCGGCCAGAAGGCTTGGGCAAGGGTGGACTATTCAACTCAGTGGAAAAAATGCATGGCGGAAAAGCCCCTCAAAATCGGCATGATAGGCTGCGGCGTAGTTGGCACCGGGGTCGCCAGGCTGCTACTTGAGCAAAAAAGCAGATTGAACGCCAAGGCGCGCAGAGAGCTTTCGCTCGTTCGTGTTGCTGTTCGCGACGCCGGAAAATCACGCGATCCTTCACTTGCCAAAATTGAATTCACTCCCAACTGGAATGAAATCGTCAACGACCCATCCATAGATGTGGTGGTGGAACTTGCCGGGGGTGTCGATTGGACTCGGAAAGCTGTGCTAAAAGCTTTGGCCGCTGGCAAACATGTGGTGACTGCCAATAAAGCGCTGCTGGCAATTCATGGCAATGAAATTTTCGATGCCGCCAGAAAACACCAGGTATGTGTGGCCTTTGAGGCTTGTGTTGCAGGCGGTATTCCCATTATCGGGGTGCTCACTCAAGGCCTGTCGGCCAATCAAATTACCGGACTGCGGGGAATTCTTAACGGGACCTGCAATTTCATTCTTACCGCCATGAGTGAATCCGGGGCCTCGTACCAAGAAGCTCTTAAAGAAGCGCAAACCCGCGGCTTTGCCGAAGCCGACCCTTCCCTGGATGTCAATGGCACCGACACTGCACACAAGCTTCTTATCCTGGTGCAGATCGCTTTTGGCCAAACCCTTCAATTTGAGAAAGTCGACAGAAAAGGAATTGATTCCCTCGATTCAACCGACATTCGCTTTGCCATGGAACTGGGTTATGGCATCAAACTTTTGGCCGAAGCCTGGCTCAATGAGGGCCGCCTGACTATCCATGTTTCCCCTGTCTTGGTCCGTGGGAATTCCCCCTTGGCCCAAGTGCGCGGCGCCTATAACGCCATTCAGGTCATAGGTGACGCCGTCGGAGATACTTATTACCAAGGGCTTGGCGCGGGCCGGATGCCAACCGCCAGCAGCGTTGTTGCTGATCTCATTGATATTGCCATCGGCCGGGCGCAAAACACTTTCCGATCCATGAAACTTTGGTCGGCTGAACAGCCAACCTTGGCCCTCCTGGACAATTCCCTGGTCCGCAGCCGCTATTACCTGCGATTACTGGTGGACGACCGGCCCGGCGTCCTGGCCGAGGTCACTTCCATTTTGGCCAAGCACCTGATCAGCATCGCTTCCATAATTCAGCATGAGGCAGCGGCCGAAGGCGACACCTCCCGAGTTCAACTGGTCATCATGACCCATGTGTCCAAATGCGCAGCATTCCTGGCCGCAGTCAAAGAATTGGGAACCCTTTCTTTTGTTACAGGAAATGTGGTCAATTACCCCGTCGAGGATTAGGCTGCAAGCCTGGACATCCATGAAATATGTTATTGTCATCCCCGATGGTTGCGCCGATGAACCCCAGGATTCCCTTGGTGGAAAAACCCCTTTACAAGCTGCAAGAACTCCAGCAATGGACCGGGCTGCTCAAATGGGCCAGGTCGGCGCCAGCAACAATGTTCCACAACCTTTAACCCCTGCCAGCGATGTCGCCACATTAAGCCTTTTTGGTTACGACCCTTTAGAGGTTTACACCGGCCGGGCGCCACTGGAAACCGTGGCCATGGGGATTCAGTTGAAACCCGGCGATTGGGCCATCCGCTGCAATCTTGTTCATGTTGCTGATGGATTAATGAAGGATTTCACCGCAGGGCACATTAGCTCCGAAGACGGCAAAGCCCTTATTCATGCACTTGAAGCCAGCCTGGGAGGGGAGGTCAAATCGGAAACAGGCGAGATCATGGGGCGCCTGGAATTTTTCCCAGGGGTTAGCTACCGCAACATTCTTGTCTACCGCGCCAACCGACCAGTTCCATTCACCAAAGAAACCAGAACCCAACCGCCTCATGACATTCCGGACCAACCGGTGTTGGGCCATTTGCCCACTGGCCCAGGAAATGTTTTACTCCGCAATCTCATGGAAAAAAGCAAACCGATTTTCCATTGCCATCCAGCCAACCAAGCCCGTATTTCCCAGGGGAAAACACCGGCCACGCAGTGCTGGCTTTGGGGACAGGGCAGCGCTCCTATCCTAAAGAATTTCAAGGATCTCCACTCCATACAGGGGGCCATTATCAGCGCGGTGGATTTGGTCCGCGGCGTGGGAATGCTTATTGGGTGGAATAGAATCGATGTCCCAACTGCGACTGGCTATCTGGACACCGATTATGCCGCCAAGGCGAAATACATGATTGAGGCTCTGAAAAATCACGATTTGGTCTGCGTTCATGTGGAAGCTCCTGATGAAGCCTCGCACGAGGGGCGGGTGGATGCCAAAGTAAAATCGCTGGAGGAAATTGATCGCCACATCGTTGGCCCAGCGCTTGAGGAATTGCCGAAGTTTGGCGACTGGCGCATCTTGGTTTCCCCTGACCACCAGACTCATTTAAGAACCCGGGCGCACTCTTATGGCCATGTCCCTTTTGTCATGGCGGGAACCGGAATCCCTTCTTTTGGGCAATCGACATACGACGAAGCGGTCGCCGCTGCAAGCTCTTTGAGTTTTGACAAAGGCCATCACTTAATAAATCGCTTCTTGAAATAAGCAACATTCCGTCGGCAGAAACCCTCCTTGCGGGAAGAACTGCATTAGCACTTTTGCAGACTTGTTTTTTCTTGGTATTTTCATTTAGTGAATTTTTTTAGATTTTTTATTGATTTTTTTTTTGAATATTGGACTATCTTGTTTGGTTTGTTTCTTTTAACCCATTAATGAAGGAGTCCGTTATGCGTCCAGCATCTGTCCGGTTGGCGGCTTGTCTTTTGTTTTTCGGATCGGTTTGTTTTTTGCCTGCGGCCCAAGACAAGGATGTCAAACTTAAAGGCCAACTACCCCAGCATTTCAAAAAACTGGGACTCAAGGACGAACAGGTGCAGAAAATTTACAAAATCCAAGCCGATTTCCGCACCAAGGCCCAGGACCTTGAAAAACAAATCAGGGAACTGAAGGCCAAGGAAAAAGGCGAAATCGAAGGATCTCTCACGGAAGTTCAAAAAACACTCCTCAAGGATCTTCGCACCGGCGAAAAGACCAAAACCAATTAGCGAAGTGAACAGTAAACTTTGCGGGCCTGGACTTTTCCAGGCCCGTTTTATTTTTCCGCCGACTGTTTTCAACCACCCTTTCGTGACGGTTTTACTCGAAAGGTCTTGAAGTTTTTGGTATACCCCAGGGAACATTTTTCTTCACCTGGGGAAACCTATGAACTCCCATAGCCGACGCCTCTTCTTGACCGGGAACTTGAGCGCCATTAGCGCCTTGGCGGCTTGCGGAAAGCCAGGATATGCTGATGACCCCGCGCCAAGAAGGCCAAAAACAAACCGTCTTGCCGTTTCCACATACTCCTTTTGGCAATTCAAGAACCAGGAGTTGCGGAACATCGAAAAGTGCATTGAACTCTCCGCCGAAATGGGATTCGATGGCGTCGAGATTCTCCACAGGCAAATGGAAAAAGAAGACAATGCTTATTTGCAAAATATAAAAAGGCTGGCATTTATTAATGGAGTAGACCTATGCGGCTTCTCAACTCATCAAGGATTCGTTTTTCCTGACATCACCAAACGCCAAGAAAATATCGACCACACAATCCGCTGTATTGAATTGTGCTACCGACTTGGAATTCCAACCATGCGCGTGAATACCGGGCGGTGGGGAACCATCAAGGACTTCGACGAGTTAATGAAAAACCGAGGGATTGAACCAGTATCAAAAGGTCAAACCGAGGAGGATGGTTTTAAGTGGGTCATTGACAGCCTGGAAAAGTGCCTCAAAAAAGCCGCTGAATGCGGCGTAATTCTGGGACTGGAAAATCACTGGGGATTAGGGCGAACTTGGGAAGGCGTCATGCGCATTGTCAATGCCATCAACTCTCCCTGGCTACAAGTCACCATGGACACGGGCAACTTCCTGGAGAACCCTTATGAGGCTCTTGAAAAACTTGCGCCTAAAACTGTACTGGTTCAAGCCAAGACTTATTATGGCGGAGGTCTCTGGTACTCTCTCGACCTCGATTACCCCAGGATCATTAAAATGCTTAGGAAGTACTCATTCAAGGGCTACATTTCCCTGGAATTTGAAGGGAAAGAAAACCCCTTGACAGGAATTCCAAAAAGCCTGGCCCTCTTAAAAAAAGCCCAGGAATTGACCCAATAAAGTTCCAACCTCGGCCTTTTTCACTTCCAACCGGAATGCATTCTTGGCCCGAGCGGCTGGGCTTGAATAATAGTGGCTTCCTCCCGCAGGAGTTCCTGCCAGCGCTCAAGCACCTCATTTTCCTGCCGAACCAGTTTCGCCAGGTTAAGGAATACGAGGTAGTGGTTCCGTTCGGATTTCGCCAACCCACTATAAAGTTTTGACAACTCATTCTCTTGAGCCGGTTTTGCCAACAACTCAAAGCGTTCGCAGGATCTAGCTTCAATTAGGGACGCTATCAGCAACCTGTCCATCAACTCCAGGGTTCCCTGCCCTTTCCTCACAAGTTTGTGGAGGGTGGAAGCGTAAGGATTGAAATGTGTGCGGGATAATTTCCCTCCGAACTTGGCCAAAAAACGAATCACCATGACCAAGTGAGCGGATTCATCCCTGGCGATTCCTGCCAAAGTGGAAAGCCATTTTCTTGGGTACTGTGGTTCAGGCCAGCGGTTGAGTAGTTCCAGGGCGTTTGCCGCCGCTTTTTTCTCCAGGTAGGCGTGATCGTTTAAAAGATCCACGGGACTGGCCAGGGCGGCCTTGGCCCAGGCTGTCGGGGTGAAAACCAATAACGGCAACGGCTTCATATGGGCCTAATGAGTGGTCCAGGAAACAATGGGTTTGTTTAAAGTACTAATTTCCCTAACTTTTCCCGCACAACCGCAATCAAATGCTCCAAAGACCCTGCGGCCAAAGGGGAAATTTCCTCCTGGTATATTCCCTTGCCATAAGCGGTTTTGGCGGGAATATACCCCGGCTGCCAATCATTGGTTTGCGTGACTACATACAGGGGAAAATTCAATGATTCACGGAGTTCCAATTGAAACACCTGATATAACTCGCCCGGGGAAAAAACCCAAAATAGATCCCCAAGCCGCCACAAGTTGATTACCAAAGGGAATGTTTTTCCCTGAGGGATCGCTTTCAACCGCGTCAGTTGCCTGGTCATTCTTTCAGCCATGGCATGGCAATCCCTGGCCGCTTCCAAATTTCCCTGGGCGTTAAACTCTTTTTCTTTAATTACCCACTGGCCGTGCTGCTTATCCGTTTCAGCAATGGATGGCAAATCTGGTTTATAAGGCAACTCCACCGTTATTTGATCTGCCGTCCACAACTCCTTGGTTCGCAATACTTCTGGTTTCAATGGGATGTGGTTCCAAATCCCCAAGGTAGCGCCAGAAATCACTTGCCCCTGGTAAGAAAAGGTCGTGGCAGGAGGGGGGAGAGATTCCAAAACGGCGGCAGCAGCATACCCCGCTTGCCTGCCGTTCTTATCCGCGATGGCACTATCGCCAGTAAAACCCTCCAAAGGCCCAAGGTCTCCCGAGGCGCCTTGAAAAAACAGACACGGACATTTGTTTGCCGATTCCACAATTTCCCTTAAAGACCCGACAAAATCGGGGCTGATGCGCGTGTTTTCCCAGGCCAGGGTTGTGGGATGGCAAGCGTAATTCACCAGGGCGGCAATCGGCATGCCATCAGCACTGATAATTTTTGCCACTAGCAAAGTGTCATCGGAAAACCCTTCAGGGTTAAACCCGCAAACAGTATTTCCTTTGCCAGAATCGAGGAAATCCCGATTCCTTGCCAGGGTGCAAACGCCTTGGCCGCTTATCAAATTTGCTGGCCGGGCGGTCTGGCAAGCTTCCTGGCCAATTTCGTTTACGGTTTGCAATAGTTTTTCAAAATAAGGAGAGATTAAATCTCCCCCCGGAAAAGTCGACCGTGAAAGGGACATCCACCCCGACCCATGAGTATGGGTGAGTGTGATCATAACTTGGCTCGGGGGAAGGCATGCGCCCTTTCCCGCTTCGAGCCGCATTTCTTCCATTTGCTGGCCATCAATAATGCAATGGTCCAGAGTAATTATCAGGAGAGAATGTTGTCGATTGCCGTCCATGCTGGCAAGGAACAAGCCATAGGCCTGTAAAGGCTTATGGACCCCGGTGGCGATTTCATGCGTGGCCGCGCCCCACATCCGGTGGTAAATACCAACAGGAGGAGTGATGTCTCTGCGAGCCACGCCGCATTTACATCGCCCCTGAGGAGTGGGAATCTCATTTTGCATAGGTCAGGCCACCTGAGGTTTCGCTGGATTAATGAAATACCAGATAATGGCATCGATTGCAAAGATAGCGGCGAATAAAAACACGACTGCATTCCAGCTTCCTGTTCTTTCAAGAATCAGGCCTGTAACGAGGGGAAAAAGGGCGGCCCCAAAATTCCCGCACATATTTACCAGGCTGAAAACGGTTGCCACTTTTGCCCCGCCATATTCAATGGTCACGGTGTACCCGCTGACCCCGCCAAAATTCGCGAAAAATGCGCCGGTTGTGATGAAGCCAACAGCCCAATTAATATTCTCAGCAAAATACGAGGCCACAACTAAAACAGCGCACAGCGACATGCCCCCCACGGCAATCCCTTGTCTGGCCAATCTGCGGTTGCCCGTGATTTGCAAAATCTTTTCCGAAGCAAACCCGCCGAGGACACCTCCCAGCATGGCTCCCAGCAAGACCAAAGTTCCCAGGTTTCCAGTTTCCAGGTTGTTGGCCGAGCGCCCCTCTTTCAGGTAAGTTGGGAACCAGGTGAAAAAAAACACCATGGCCATGGCCCGAAAAAACTGTTGTGAACAAAGCAGTATCACGGTGGAGTCTTTAAAGGTTTCCGTAAAAGATTTCAGGTTGAATTTTCTAATTGCTGGGGACAGCACAACGCTTTCCCCCGGAACCCCTTTGGTCAGGATGAAAAATGTGGCCCCCCATAAAAACCCAGGAACAGCAATAAGGACAAAACTCTCCTGCCAAGGAAACCTATCATTGAGGCGGCTAAGGATGATTTGAGAAATGGCAGCTCCAAAAGCCATGCTGGCTGTCAACATTCCCGAGGCAATTGCCTTGTTGTTATGAATAAACAACTCGCTAATGGATTTAGTTGCGCAAGGAAAAATCCCCGCCATGGCCATTCCCATGGCCATCCAAATCGCAAGAAGGGAAGTAAAATCCCAGGCACACCCTGTCAAGGCGGTGAAAAAAGACCAGGCGGCAGCCAAAAGAAACATGGCCGTTCTGCTTCCAAGCCGGTCGGCAAGAATTCCTGAAGGGACCTGCATAATTGCGTAGCCGAAAAACCAGGCGCTCATGACATAGCCCATGTCCTCTTTATTTAATTTCAGGTCGAATTGGATTTCCTTGACGGTGGTAGAAATGCCAAGTCGCTGGACATAAGAAATAACCGCGCCCATGCACAATAAGAATAAAACCCAATAACGCATTTAATCTCCCAGAGGTCAGGACTTCATGGCCACTTCAAGAATGGCGTAAAGGCGGTCGAGTTCTTGCCCGGTTTCTTGATCCATTTCCCAGCGAATGGGGGGCCGCCGTATCTCATTCTTAAACACGCCTAATTTGCAAAGGAAGTATTTTTCAACGGCTAAAAAACCATCCAAACCCGCCTGCATTTCCAGCGCAACAATGGCGCAAATGGGCAAGTAAAGGGCGTAAACCTGCCGGGTGTCGCCTTGCTGCAAGGCCTTCCACAGGGCAACAATTCCAGCCAAAAGATCCATGCCTGGAATAGTGCCGACGATCCCTCGGCGAAAACTATCCACCAGGAAAATACCCCCTGAGCCTTCAAAAATTCGCGCCTGGCCATTGGTGGCATCGCGCAGGAGGGATAGGTTGCCACCAATGGGGGGAGCTTCGGGTTTAAATAAGATTTTTTCCGGGCCAAAGTCTTGCAGTAACACCAGGTAGACTTCCATGGGGATGGGTTGGCCAACATACCCCGAGGCATCCTGGACAATCATGGGAATAGTAATTTCCCGAGCAAGCGAACGGTAATATTCCAGTAGATTGTTCGCATTCAAATCCAGAGTGGTGGGGGGAATGGCCATGATGGCGTCAGCGCCAGCGTCAACAGAGGCCTTGGCGAATTCCAACGCCTCCTTCACGGTCTCGGCCCCGGCGCTGCAAAAATAGGCGCCCATCCCCTGGTTCATTTTCCCAATGCGATTGGTTAGCTCGATCCGCTCCGTTTTGTTTAAGCGCAAAATTTCCGAAACCATGCCAGTGCCAACCCCGTCCGCCCCCATGGAATAGGCCCAATCGACTTCCCTTTCCAAAGTGGGGTAATCGATCGAGCCATTCTCATGAAAAGGGGTTTGCAGGACCGGCAAAACTCCTTGTAGTTTTTTCGCCATTATCCATCCCCCATTTACCAATCCCCAACACTGCCATCGGTGTAGAAGACCTGCTGAGGAATCTCCTGCTGGAAGGGATGCTTTTTGATTTCCGCCAGAGAAATCTCAATTCCCAGGCCAGGGCGTGGATTCGGGCGAACTAAGCGCCCTTTCTTTTCCACGGTGAACCCTTCCTTGACCACATCCTGGCGCCAAGGGACATCCTCGTGGACGGTTTCGCAAATCACATACCCCGGTTGAGAAAATCCAAACTCCAAGGAAGCCGCCGTGCTAACTGGGCCCTGCGGGTTGTGGGGCGCCAATCCAACCCTGTGGGAATCCGCCAGGGCGGCAATACGGCGAGCTTCGGTGAAGCCGCCGCAATGCGTAATATCGACCTGGCAAAGGGAACAAGCGCGAGCGGCAAAAAGCCGGCGGAATTCGCTATTGGAGGTAACTCTTTCCCCCGTGGCAATGGGCGTGGCCACGGCGGCTTGAATGGCTGCCAAGCCTTCGATTTCCTCGGGCCAGCAAGGTTCCTCCAAGAAGAACAAGCCAAATTGTTCCAGCGCTTTGGCAAATTGCAATCCCATGGCTGGGGAAGGACGCGCATGGCAATCGACCATGATGTCGATACTCTCACCCACCGCGTTGCGCATGGCTGCGACGCATTTTTCCGCTGTGCGAATTGGTTTCAATCCTTCTAACGGCAAAGTGGGAGGAACGGCCATGGCTTTAAACGCGGTAAAACCCGCCTCGACGGCCTGAGTGGCCATGTCGGCAAAACGCGCCGCGTCTTCCGAGGAAGTTTCGTAAAAATCCTCCATTTTTCCTCCACCCAAATGGCAGTAAGTGCGAATATGATCGCGCACTGGGCCCCCCCAAAGTTTGCTGCAAGGAAGGCCTGCGACCTTTCCCAAAATATCCCACAGGGCAATGTCGATTCCAGCTATGGCGGTGGCTCGAACAATTCCATGTCCATGCCAAAAATGCTGCCGATACATCATTTGCCACAAGTATTCGATCCGGGTTGGGTCTTGGCCAATCAGGAGAGACGCGAGGTCTTCCACCGCGCCAACCACAGCTCGGGTATGCCATTCCAATGTGGCTTCGCCCCAGCCGTAAAGCCCATCTTGGTCGGTTAACACGCGGACAAAAATCCAATTGCGCATGCGGGCATGGCAAACATGAGTTTCAATGGCAGTTATTTTCATGGCTGGCCCCTTGGGAAAAAAGGATCCTACCATGAATCGATTGGCGTGTAAGGCGTTTCCAGTTTGGTCAGCGAACTAGCAACATGGAGACTTGCATTTTCTTTCCTTCCCGGATCAATTCCAGAGGAACGGATTCACCCACAAGATAATTCTGCCGGATATATTCGAAAAAACCGTCCACATCCATTTCCAGGGTTTTGTCTTTCACCCCGGTAATGATGTCCCCGCCGCGAATCCCGGCGGCCTTGGCCTGGTCGGAAAGCGAATCCTTATGGCGAAACGCAAGCTGTGTTGCCGAGATGCCCAAACTTTTTTTCTCATTTACCGTCAAATTGGCCCCATAGATTCCGGGCAACGGCACCAACTTCTTTTGCGATGGCCTCCAGGATAAATCGGATTTCTTCCAGTCTTTGGCAAATTCCAATTCACTTTGAAAAGATTGGCCATTTCGCTGCCAGGTAATTTTTACTTTCCCTTCCTTTGGCGAACGGTCAAGGGCGTACTGAAAATCGGCAAGGGAATGGATCGGCAGCCCATTCATGAAACGGATATCGTCACCCTTGAGAATTCCCGCTTTTTGGGCAGGGGACTCGGGGATTACCCGGGCCACCTGATTTCCTTTATCGACATCCAAAACCAAGCCCGCATTTTCCGGGAAGGGGAACCGCCAGATCATTTCTCTCTCCCATTTTCCTGAACGAACGAGGGAGTGGTTTAAGGCTTCACGCACCTGATGGCAATGCGCGCACCCATTAATTCCCCTTCCGCGCATTAATTGGGAGTATGAATCCGGAGAATTGACCCTGGGCTCGGCTACTGCAGGGAATGTTTTTTCGTGCATTTTCAGCACCGATTCCATCGTATGGCGTAGGCCTTTCAGGGAATGGCGTGAATCGGCGCTTGTCGCATCCCGGCTGCCATACCGAGAATAAATCTTGCCTGCGGAGTTCATGAAGAAAAAAGCCAAGGTCAAATCGTAATCGAAATCGAAAAGGTTTAAATCCAAACCATCGATCCGCGTCAGTCGAACCAGAATAAACTTATTCCCAAGATCTTGTAAGGACTCCAGTCGGACAACCTGCCCGTCAAAGTCCTGGCAATCCACTCAGGGAACACACCGAATGGCCACCAGCAAAGGCTTGTTGGTTTCTTTTGCAAGTTCCAATCCCCTTTGTAAACTTCCATGCCAGGTGGGCCGTGGAGATTTCCCTGGTTCTTTCGGTGACTGGCTAAACCCACTTTGGGGTGACAAAATCCACCCGAATATTACCAAGCATCCCAAGAATATTTTTTCAGGCACACCTATCTCCATAAATGATTTAACCCGCGGGAGTCATGCCCAGGACAATGTTGAAATTTGCGGCAAATTCGCCAATTTTCGAGCCAGGCAAATGTTCAAAAGGAACTGTTAAAGCTTCACGGTCCTTGGGATCGCGAAGGCTGCGCCAAATCCCATCCCGTTCATTCCCAGGGTCGCCTTTAACATAACACTGGGTGGTAAGGAGTTCCTTGCCATTTTTCAAAATCTTGAAATGGATATGGGGAGTACGCCCTGGATAGGAAACCGGCTTAATGGTGCGAAAATAATAATCCCCCGTGGAACTGGTGACAAAACGGCCAAACCCCTGAAAGTTTTTATCCGTTTTCTCTTTGTTATCGGTCTGGCTATGCAGATAGGCCCCATTGGCATCGCACTGCCAAATTTCCACCTGGGCGTTTCTAATAGGGTTTCCCCTGGCATCCAATATTTTTCCGCCAAGATGGGTAATGGAACCAACTGCCGGGGTGATTGAATTATTGATGCGGAGCAAATCATTATCGGTATCGAGGGGCAGTTTATCCGGGAAAAATGGGCCTTCGGTCTGCTTGGGGGTTTTGGTCAGTTCCTGGGCAAAAACTCCTGGAACAAAAAGGGCCCCAGTTGCGAACAGAGAGGAAACAAAGGTTCTCCGGGAAGACAATTGCCAAGAAAGCGTCATGAAATCCTCCATATTAAGCCAAGAGCTAAAAAGGATTCTATCATGGCAAGGATTAAAGCACTCTGAAAACTGAGGAACGGTTAAAAAACCAGGTAGTGGCAAATCAACAAAAATAATTTTGCAACTCCTTTTTATAGCTCTACCCAAATTAAAAATTCATTAATCAGGAGAAACCAAACTGCGAATCCAGAGTCTAATAAGTAGTGGGCGATTGTAATCGTTCAATTGGCATGGAATAGGATTCGAAAAAAAATGGTTTGACCTGCGTCACTGGGTCGTCACCAAAGTAGCCCACCTGATTTTGGCTTTTTGACTGTACCCACCTGTTTTCCTTTGTGATTAAACCATTTAGCAATGGGCCAAGAGGGACTCCCCATGTTGAAAAAAACAACGGCGCAATGGTTTCAGAAAAGAAATCATAAAAATCATTCCAAGCCGCTTGTCCTGGAAAAATTGGAAGAGCGGATTGAATGCGCCACGCGGCTTTGGAATGGCAGCCAAATCCCTTTTGGCAACAATATTGGCCCAGTTTTTGGCGATCCGACCTTTAGTTCAGCATTAAACACTCTGGCAACCAATTGGGATGCCACCTTGGGCCAGATACTATTGCCCGTAAATGGCGATGACCTTCTTTTTCCGGATTTAGCAGCCAGTGCCGCGGCATTGGAAACGCCGGTTGCAGGAGTTTTTGAAAACCTGACTCGACCAGACCCACTGGGCGGTCCGTTGCCAATTCCAATCTCAGTAAATTTGATCAATGACCTCGCGCGGGACAGCAGTGGCAATCTGCCTGCATATTTGCCCAACGGGACCGCTTCCTTGGATTTTGTCAACCAGGTGGAGATGTCCGGGACGGGTTATTATCTTTACTCAAGGGATTACCCGCAATTTGGGCCGGCCAGCGGAATTTTCCCGGGTCCGCAATTGCAGTTTTTCCCCGCCACCGGTTCAGCCTTGCCCTTAAATGTCCGGACACAATGGATTGCCAATTACGCCGGCGATTCAACCAGCCTGCCTTCCAACACCAATGCCGATTGGGTGCAAATGCACACACAGGTTGGGGCTGGAAACAGTGATTTCACTTTCAATGTGGCTCAGGAAGGATCGTGGTTGGTTTTTTCCAACCGGATAAATGGCGCCACCGATTCCGGATACACGGTCCTTTCCGATGTCAACAACAACAAAATCATCAAGCGCGGCTTGGGAACTCTGGTGTTCGATGGAAAAAACTCTTACCAGGGAATTACCTTGGTGGAGAACGGCTTGCTGGTGGTTGCCCACGACCTGGGCCTGGGTGATGCCAGCGTCAACTCAAATGCCGAGGTTTCCTCAGGGGCAACCCTCCGGCTCAGTTCCTCTGATTATTCCCAAAACGCCATTGGCAATCTCTTCAACGGGGGCGCACAGGTCAACAACAGGAATCTCGTATTAACCGGAGGTGACGGCTATGCTCCTACTTTGGGAACTGCCGGGATTAGTTTGAATATTCCCCAAGGCCAATTGGACGGAAAAACCGGTTCAACAACCACGCCAAACCAGTGGAATGGGACAATCACCCTGGTTGCCAACCCGTCCGCGGCTCAAACGCCGGGCGCGCCAAACCCATTTGGCGACGCTTCCCTCGGCCAACAATTCGGCAGCACAACGGAATTGAACGGGGTCCTCAGCGGCAGCGCCGGCTTAAGAAAATGGGGCATGGGCACTGTTGAACTGACCCAGGCCAACACCTTTACAGGCAATCTAGCCATTTACAATGGGTTCCTCAATGGACAGAACAACCTTGCATTTGGGTCTCTGCAGGGCAATGCCCTGCGAAAGGACATCACCGTCAAGCAAGTTCCGGTGGGCCTGCTTGATCCGGCAAACCCGACACCTCAATTTGGCGCCCTGACTTTGGGAGACCAAGTCGTGGGAGGCCAAAACCTGGTCTTTGGTCCGCAATACCGGTTGATTGTGCAAGGGGGCAATGGTCCCGACCAGGATCCAGGCGCGCCCTTTACCGCCACTCAGCGGCTGGAAGGTTTGGGCTCCTTCCAGATTGTTTCCCCAGCCAGCCAGGCGAATACTGCAGATTGGCAAGGGGAAGTGATTTTTCAAAACAGCGGTTCGCTAGGAGGCACGCCGGGTGGTACTTTAAAAATATCCGGGGCGGTGACGGCGCCAGCCACGGCCACCGTGGAGAAAAGGGGATCCAATACCGCGGTTTTTGCCGCCGCTAACCCCAATTTGCTTGGCAATGTCCTGGTCAGTTCTGGAAATCTTCAACTATCCAATTCTGGCGCATTGATGAACGCCTCATCCGTCACAGTGACGCAAACTGCGGCTACACCGCCAGCGCTATCCGGGGCTGGATCGATCCAGGTATCGGGTAGCAATCTCACCATCAACAAACCTGTAACAATTGGGGGCACCGGGTTCACCGGTCTTGGGGCTCTCCAAAGCATTGGCACCAATTCTTGGCAAGGAACGGTGACTTTGTCGCAAACCGCCTCGCTGGGGGCGGGCGCGGGAAGTGAATTAGCTTTATTGGGGAACCTCATGCAAACGGCGGGGGCAATTTCTTCCAAATCGGTTTTGATAAAAATTGGCGCCGGAACTGTCCGTATTACCGGGCCAACCACCTTTGGGCTTCCTGTATCCGTTCAGGAAGGCACCTTAGTAATTGAAAATAACACATCCTTGGGAACGATTTCGGGAAGTTCGGTGACCGTTTCGACCTCTGGGGGCGCCGGTCCGGCAACCCTGGCTTTGCAAAATAACATAGCCGTTTCTGGTAGGACCCTGAACCTGGATGGCATCGGGGTGGCCGGGGGCGGGGCATTGCGAAGTTTTTCGGGAAGCAATTCCTGGGCAGGCAATATCACCCTTGCTGGTGCGGGACTAAACGCCGCCATTGGAGTGGATCAAGGGATTTTGTCTCTAACAGGAAAGATCGATGGCGGTTCAACCACCCTGGAAAAGGTGGGCAGTGGAATTTTGGTAATTGGAGGTTCGGGAAACTCCCAGGCGCTTTCCTTGGTTTCTTCAGGGACCCTGGTTCAAAACGGCATCGACAATGTCCCCATCACCATTCGAACCGGAGGCGCCTTGCAAGGATCCGGGCAGGCGGGGGCGGTCACCATTTCTTCGGGCCAATCCGGAATCCTGTCACCTGGGAACGGAGCGAACAACGCGGCTATTTTCACCGTTGGCAACTTGCAAACAACCGGGTCGAGTGGCGTTTTCCAGGTAGACTTGCTTGGCGAAAGAAATGGCTCTCCCGTGGCTGGAATTGACTTTGATCAGGTGCAAGCCAAGGGGCTGGTCTCTTTAGGGGGGAGTCTCTCGATCAATCTTGGGTTTTCTCCAACCAAAGCCGGGACGGTTTACACCATCATTGGAAATGATGGCAGCGACGCGGTTCAGGGCGCCTTCACGGGGCTTTCTGAAGGGGCGACTGTTTCTGTTAACAGTTATTCCTATGTCATTTCCTACAAGGGTGGAGACGGGAATGATGTCACCTTGGCAGCGCTCGGAATAGTAACTTCCACCACCATCTCAACATCCGACCCAGACGGCGCCTCCATTTACGGGCAAAACCTGGTGTTTACCGCCGCGGTCAATGGCGGCAGCGGGCCAGTGCAAGGAGGGACAGTTCAATTTTTGGATGGCGGCTCCACTCTGGGAGCGCCCGTTACAGTGAGTAACGGCATCGCGGCTCTTTCCCTTGCGAACTTGCAGGTTTCAGGATCGCCACACCTAATCTCCGCAAAGTTTAACGGCAACGGGGTACTCTCGCCAAACAACTCCGCCAACTCGCTTTTTCACTCCGTCAGCAAAGCTACTTCGTCGATTCAATTGAGCTCCCCATTTACCTTGTATGGCAACGCCTTGCCTATCACCTTCACCGCATTGGTCACCCCGCAATTCCCAGGGGGCCCGGCCGGGGGCACGGTGGCTTTCGAAATCGATGGCATCAATCAAAGTCCGCAAACTCTCGACCCAGGCAGCACCAACAGTAACGGCGCGCGCACCGCTTCACTCAACACCGTTCTTAATGCCTTGGGAACTTACCAGGTAAAGGCCCAATTCTTGGGAGATGGGAATGTCAATCCTTCGGGGTATTCACAAACCCTTTCCATTACCATTGTTCCGGCCAGCCTCACGACAACGGAATTGGTTTCCTCAGAAAACCCCTCTAGTTTCGGGGATACCATTACATTCTCTATCACCACGCGTTCGGTGAACCTCAATGACGGCGTGCCGCTGGGGGATATCGTGTTATTGGATGGTGCCAATCCCATTGCGCCGACCCAGACCTTGCTCAATGGACAATCCAGTTTCTTTACATCGACCTTGCCGTCGGGGATGCGCACTATAACCGCGAATTACATCGGCGGGCCGAACTCCGCCGGGACACTTTTCTTTGCTCCCTCGAGTGTTTCAATAACGCAAATTGTAGGGGCTCAAGATAATCTTTTGGTGGTTGGGGCCAACGCCGGGGGCGGCCCCCAGGTTAATGTTTACAACCGTTTTACCGGGGCCCAAGAAAACTTTTATGCCTTCGATCCGGCATTCCGGGGCGGAGTTCGGGTGGCCACTGGGGATGTCAATGGCGATGGCGTCCGGGATATTATTGTTGGCGCGGGTCCAGGAGGCGGGCCGAATGTAAGGGTCTTCGATGGCAACAGCAAGGCCATGATCCGCAATTTCTTCGCCTATGCCCCGGAGTTTACCAATGGAATTTATGTGGCTTCCGGCGACCTTGACGGCGATGGGTTTGCGGAAATCATGACCGGGGCAGGAAAAGGCGGTGGGCCGCATATTCAGGTTTTCGATGGCAAGACCGGGGCAACCAGAGCCAGCTTTTTTGCGTATTCACCAGGATTTCGGGGTGGAATAACCTTGGCGGCGGGGGATTTAACCGGCGATGGCATTGTAGACCTTGTAGTTGGGGCGGGCGAAGGCGGCGGGCCTCATGTGAAGGCCTATAACGGCGCCGCGCTGGCAGCGGGAAACTTGATTGAAACAGCCAATTTCTTTGCCTTTGACCCGGGAGTAAGGCGAGGGGTTTTTGTCGCCTCTGGAGATTATGACGGCGACGGTTTGGGTGAAATCGTGGTTTCAGCAGGGCCTGGCGGCGGACCGCATGTCCGCATTTTCCAGGGGAGCGGCACGGGAATTACCGATGAGTTTTTTGCCTACGACTTGAATTTCGCGGGGGGCGTCACCGTGGGAATGGTGGACAGTGACGGGGATGGGATCATGGATGTTGTCACGGCGCCACTGGAAGGGAGGGCATCAGAAATTAAACTGTTTTCCCGGCCGCAACAATTGGTTGACACCTTCTTTTCCTTCCCTCCCGCTTTTTTGGGGGGGGCTTTTGTTTCCTAGGATAGGTACAAGTTCCGCTACAAAAGGACCGTTGAAACGGTTGGGGAAAAAGTCCGCAGCATAGACCTGAATGCTTTCAATTTCTGATAAAGCTACTCCACCGTAACGCTTTTTGCCAGGTTACGGGGTTTGTCCACATCGCACCCGCGCATCAACGCGATATGGTAAGCCAATAGCTGTAATGGAATATTGCTGACCACGGGTTGCAACCACTCCGGCAACCGAGGCACCTCAATGATCTCATCGGCTTTGGCCCTGAGGGCTGGGTCCACATGGGAAGCCACGGCAATCACCGGCCCGCCCCGGGCCTTGACCTCTTCCAGATTGCTCATCACCTTGTCATACATCGGGCCTGGGGAAATTAGAAAGACGCTGGGAGTTTCGCTGTCAACCAGGGCAATCGGCCCATGTTTCATTTCCGCCGCAGGGTAGCCTTCCGCGTGAATGTAGCTGATTTCTTTCAATTTCAGCGCCGCTTCCAGGGCCACGGGGTACAGATATTGCCTTCCCATGTAGAGAAAATTTCTCGCCTGATGGTAGTTGGAGGCAATATCCCGTGCCTGTTCCTCGCATTCCAAGGTTTTCCGCATGGCGTCGGGTAGGGATTTCAACCCTTCAAGGATTTGGGCCCCCTGGTGAGGCGACAAATGGCGCATCCGGCCGAAAAACAAGGCCAGCAGTGAAAGCACCGCAACTTGGTTAGAAAAAGCTTTAGTGCTGGCGACGCCAATTTCAGGGCCAGCATGCAAGTAAACTCCGCCATCGGCCTCACGGGCGATGGAACTGCCCACCACATTGCACAGCGAAAGGACAGGCACGCCTTTCAACTTGGTCTCGCGCAAGGCCGCAAGGGTGTCAGCGGTCTCTCCCGATTGAGTCAAGGCGATGACCAGAGTGTTTTGTTCAATTGGAGGGTTGCGATAGCGAAACTCAGAGGCGTATTCCACTTCCACGGGCATACGGGCGAGTTCCTCGAAAAGATATTCGCCTACCAGGCCGGCGTGGTAACTGGTGCCGCAACCGGTCAGAATAATCCGTTCGGTTTTCCGCAATTGCTGCAGGGGCAGGTTTAACCCGCCAAAGCGAGCCGTGGAGTCCTTGTCATTCAATCGGCCGCGCAAGGCGTTTTCCAGCGCTTCCGGTTGTTCGTAAATCTCCTTGAGCATGTAATGGTCAAAGCGGCCGCGGTCATATTCCGCGTTTTGGAAATCCAGAGTTTCGATGGCCGGATCAATCGCGGATTGATCCATGTCCTGCAGGGACCAGGAATCGGGGGTCAGAACGCAAATCTGGTGATCCTCCAGGAAGATGGCTTTTTTGGCCAGTCCAGCGAGAGCCATTGCATCGCTAGCGAGAAAAAACTCCTTTTCGCCGAAGCCAAGAACCAACGGGCTGCCGAGGCGAGCGCCAAAAACGGCGCCTGGAAAATGTGGAGAAACGGCGGCAATGCCAAAGGTCCCCTTCACCTGAGACAGCGATTGGGAAATAGCCAGAACAAAATCGCGGAGATCGAGCCCGCGGCCTTTCTTTTCCCAGTGAAAGGCAATCAGTTGTGCCAAGACTTCCGTATCCGTGTCGCTGGAGAATTGAAACCCGGCCATTTCCAAATTGGATCGCAGGATGGAATAATTTTCGATCACGCCATTGTGCACGAGTGCGAGGGCGCAATTGCCGCCGAGATGTGGGTGGGCGTTACGGTCGGTGGCTGCGCCGTGCGTGGCCCATCGAGTGTGGGAAATTCCTGTGGTGCCGGCCGCCGGCTTTTCTTTCAAAAGCCTGGCCAGGTTGGCAATCTTCCCAGCTTTTTTCCGCAAATGCAGCGTGCGGCCGGAAAGGGTGGCCATACCGGCGCTGTCGTACCCCCGGTATTCAAGGCGATTTAAAGCCGTGATTAATATGGGCTCCGCCTCACGGAAACCGGTGTAGCCCACAATTCCACACATGATCCCTCCCTGGGATAAAGCCTGCCATCCTGGCAAATGTGGGTTAACCAATACCCGGTTTTAGGAAACTGCACTACACGATTTTTTAAGGGTTTAACGGGAGCGGATTCCCAATCCCCTGCGGATTTCCAACTCCAGTTCCGCAAGCTGTCTTGTGTCGATCCCCTCATCACGGCGGTTTCGCCAAACTATGTTTCCTGCCTCGTCCAACAAAACCAGGGAAGGAAAACTATTGACATCAAATTGCGTTCGCACCGGGCAGGGTTCCAAACCGCCCCCGCCAAAGAGGGTTAGGTAATTCATGTGATACCGGGCGCGGACCGGGCGCACCCGGGAAAGTTTTTCCTCCTCGGTGCCTTTTTCATAAGCAATGCCGATCACCTCAAGCCCAAAGGACTTATAACGCTTTTGCAATTCCACCAGGTGGGGGATCGATTGCAGACAGGGGCCACAAGAACTGAACCAAAAATCCAGGAGCACCATCCTGCCGGTTTTGTTTTTCTTATAGTCCCACACCTGCCCATTCATGTCATAAAGAGTGAAATTGTCCAGTTTTTGTCCCACCAACACACACGAAGGGACTGGGCCGGATGCCGAAGCCGGGTTAGAGGGGAAAGCAGAAAAACTCCCTGGCGTTGCGTCTGGGGTATTCCCGTTGAATCCGAGTTGCGAAGGAAAAGGCAACGGCGGCGGTGGGACCGCATATCCGCCCCTGTCCGCACCGCCTGAAGGGATGGATAAAATCGCACCCGGAGCAACCGCAAAAGTATCTCGAGCCACTTTTTCTGGACTGACCGTGCTGCCCGAGTTTGTGGAACCGGGGACATTAGTGCCGGTCTCGGCAGGTTTCACACCATCCAAGGACCCGTTGGGCGTTGCTTTTCCCGCCCCCCCTATGGACATATCCTCATGAATAAAAATGGAGACTCGCGGGTTGGGGGGAACCACCAGGGCAGTGCCAGTGTAAAAGCGTTCGCCATCCCGAACTCGAGCCACCAGTTGATAATTTTTTCCTGGCTTTAACCCTGGAATATTGAAATAGCCTTGGGAGTCGGCTGCGACTTCGACTTTTTGCTGCGAAGGGTCGGCTTGGACTTCAACGACTTGAATCATCGCACCCGTTGGGCGGCGGTTAAAGTTATCCATCACTTGGCCAGCAAGGATGGAATTGCCTGAAGGATTTGTCGCCGAGGAAAATCCCTGCTTGGGCAGCGGGTCAGTCTTGGTGTCCGCAGGTTTTTTCTGAAAAAAACTAAATGGGGAAGGCGAACTCCCACCATCCTTGGAAGCCGAATTGCCTCCAAGAGAATTGCAACCCACAACCAGGAAACCGCACAATAGCCCCAGAGCGCGTTTACGCACGGCCAGCACCTCATTCCACGCGAATTGCCAAGTGCATGAACTTCCTTGTTCACGCGTGGAACCTACGAACTCATTAGGAAGAACCCGGACCCCGGCGGGTCTGAGAACGGGTTTACCCCACCGTAAAAGGTTTCCCCCGTAATCTGGCTGGGTCAAAAAAACCTTTAAGGAAAATGGTTAATTTCTTGATCGGATGTAATCCCGCCATGGAAAAACTAAAACGGCAGGAATTGCAGAAACTCCCGCTGAATTCGGAACTAATGGAATAATCCGAACAACTTAATGTTGGCCGTTGCGGCGGCCCTGGAAACTTTGGGGGAACCAATACTTCTGATCCAAGTTCCCTTTTTCATCGAAGGAGATCTTTCGGCAATCCCCTTGAACATGCAACGCGGAATTGGCCCGGGCCTCCCCAAGCAAAGGATCAGAAACCCACATTTCAAAAAGTTCCAAGGTATTGGGAATCAGCGCCATGCGAATCTTTTTAAAATCGGGCTGCCAGCAAGTTTCTATCCCGGTGGCAATGCATTCCCGGTCGTTGGGAAATGCCAGCGGCAACTTGGATCGCAATAGAAAACACGCCGTCAGGTTGTTCATTCGAAAAGGGACTGGGTCGATCGAGGCCAGCAACCGCTCGGTGGTCAGGTCGGCAATTCCCACTCCGGTGGCATTTCCATGGCTTTCGGGGGAAAGGTCCAGAGCGCATATGCGGATAATCCGCGGCTGAAACGATTCTTCCTGCCCCTCAATCAAGAGCCGCCCAACGACATTAGGATCAATGCCCGCGCCGGAATAGTTCTTCCCTATTTCTCCTACCACCAAAAGGTCAATCTCATTGAAAGGCAACCTACCCATGAGTCCACGGGCTTCTTCCAGTAGGACGGGTTCTCTTTCAAACAAGGATTCTTTGCTGACGAATTCTATTTTCGCGGTTCGCTCGTGAGCGTTTTCCAGGATCGCCAGGCCCCCGATAAACGGGGTTTTTTCCAGAATGACCTTGGCGGTTTCCGGAAGCATGTCGCGCAAACCCTTGAAACCCCAGCGGTGATGCTGCGAGGCGCCATCCCTTTTTCCCAAGCCGATGACGATCATTTTGGCGATGCCGCTTTCAAACTTACCCCGGAAATCCGTGTGCGGTTTGATGCGCGAGATGGTGACAAGGGCATCAGCAGCCAGGGCATTTTTGTCCCAAAAAACCGGTTCTCCCCAGGAATTATTGCCAATGATTTCGGTGGCCATATCTGTTTTAACCGGCACCCCCAATTTCTCTTCCGAGATGCCATATTCTGCCAACAATTCTCTTTGCCCATGCGAATTGGCTCCGCCGTGGCTGCCCATGGCAGCCACAACAAAAGGCTTGGCCCCAAGAGAGTGAAAATAAGCAATGGTGGCCTGAACGATTTGGGATAAGCCTGCGATTCCCCGACTGCCCACGCCAATCCCCACTGAAGCGCCTTTGGAAATGCGCTTTTCCAGGCCGGATTTTTTCCACTGGCTCAAGGTTTCTCCAGGCAAATCGGCAACTTCAGGTTGCGGGGCAACTTGGCGAACCAGGGCTAATGAGGGGAACTCCACAAACTCCGTCCTTTCCTTTTCTCTTTTTACTTTTCCCTTTCCGAGTTCCTATCCTAGCAACTTCTCCCAACCCTGGGGCAGGGTAATCACTGCCCACCTATTGACACTTTTTCCCATTCCTTGTATTTCCCTGCCTTCCCCAGGGAACTTCTCAGACGATTTCCCTTTGGGGCAAAACAACTTGGAGCCAGCTCGGAGACCGGGGTGTTTGGAATTCTGCAACGAATGGTTTTTTGGGAACTCTTCAAGGTCTTCTTTATTTCCTTGGTGGGAATCACCGGCATCCTCCTGATGGCCGGCATAATTGCCGAGGCGACTCAGCAAGGACTTGGGCCAACGCAAATCCTGGCCGCCATTCCCCTTTTGATTCCCAGCACCCTGCCCTACACCATCCCTGCAACCACCTTGTTCGCCACCTGCGTGGTTTATGGCCGTATGTCGCACGATAACGAAGTCCTGGCAATTCGCGCGGCGGGAATCAACCTGGGAAACATCCTGGTTCCAGGGTTGGTCCTGGGCCTGCTCATGAGCGCCGCAACCATGGGGCTTTATTACCGTATTATCCCTTACACTCACCACCTGTTGCGGGCCATGGTCTTTAATGACGCCGAGGAACTTCTGTATTCCATGTTGAAAAAGGATGGACGAATCACTCACGCCAACATCCCCTACGCCATGTTCGTCAAAGGGGTAAATGGGAAAAAACTGATCAGCCCAACTTTTAAACGGCGGGATGCCAAAGGGCAAATTGATGTCGTGGCCCAGGCCCGCGAGGCCATGCTCACCGTGGACCGAAAAAGAATGATTCTCAAAGTGCATATGCGTTTTGGCATTGCCACCTTTGAGGACGGCAGCAAGGGATATTTTGAAGACAGGGTATGGGAAGTTCCCTTGCCGACCAATTACACCAGCGAGGCCAATCGCAGAGCCCGCGACCTGACTTGGCAGGAGATTCTGGAAAAACGCGCCGATTTTCAGCAGGAATTGCTACAAGTGCAGCATGAGATTCAGCAAGGAAATCAGAAAATCGCCCAAGGCGACGCCCGCCCCGACTTGCCCCTCCATGTCGCCAATCTCAAAGATAGAATCCTCCACATCAAGGAGCAAAAACTGTTTCTTAATGTGGAATTGCTCATGCGGCCGGCGCTCAGCATGGGCTGTTTTTGCTTTATTCTCATAGGCTGCCCGGTGGGAATTTGGATCAGCAAAAGCGACTATCTCAGTTCCTTCATCACCTGCTTTCTTCCCATCATAGTGCTGTATTACCCTCTTCAATTGTGCGGAATCGGCCTGGCCAAGGAAGGCAAAATCGACCCCATCCTCATGGTTTGGGTGGCCAACCTATTGATACTGGGCATGGGCGGAATTCTGTCTTGGAAAATCGTCCGCACTTAAAAATCAACAGATAAATGATGCGGCCTCATGGCAAACAACCGTTCGGGCTGCGGACCAAGTTTTATGACAATTATTTTTTCTTGAAATGAGTTTTGCTAATCCGCCACACCCGCGGCTGATCGTGTTCATCCTCGATTTCGCCAACGATTTGTTCCAGCACATCCTCCAGGGTGATCATGCCGACGACTTTCCCCTCGGTATCGCGAACCAAGGCCATATGCCTGTGGGTTTTCCTGAATAACCTCAGAGCATTCGCCAGGGATTCGTCCGGCTTCAGGAAAAGCAAAGGGTACAGGGCGTCTTGCAGAACCGCCACGCCATGGGTGGTGAAAAAGTAAAGAAGGTCTTTGGTGTTCAAGATGCCGACATAATTATCTGGGTTGTCTTCGTAGACTGGCATGCGGGTATGGCCGCCCTGCCGGACTTTTTCCAAAACCACTTCAATCGGCGTGTGCAACTCCAGCACAGACATCTTTTCCTTGGGAACCAAACAAGCCTTTACCTTCTTGGACGGCAGCAAAAACAGGTTTTGCAAGTACTCCGCCTGGTCCGGTTCCAGGATGCCAGCTTCCTCGGTGTCCTCAATCAGCAATTGCAATTCAGAAATGGAATGTGCCAGGGTGGGGGAATCCTTATTTTCCCAGCCAAACAGGCGAATGATCCAAGCTGCTGTCCCATTCATGATGTGGATGAACGGGTAAGCAACGGCAGTGAACAGCAAGATGGGCCCGCTGGCAAACAGGGAAGTTCTCACCGGATTTTGTAGGGCCAGCGTTTTAGGAATCAGTTCGCCAAACACCACATGAAGGAATGTAACCAGGGCAAAAGCCACGCCGGTTGAAATGGAATGGATGGTCAACTTTTGAGCAAAAGGGGTCAACTTTTGAAACACCGGTTCAATGATCACGGCGAAAGCCGGCTCGCAGACAAAGCCCAGGCCAATGCTGGCCAGCGTGATCCCCAACTGGGTGGCGGCAATGGTCTGGTCCAGGTTGGCCAGGGTTTTTTCCACCAGACCGGCACCGGGGGTTCCACTGGCTATCAGGTCTTTTACCTTGGTGCGGCGAATGGCCACCAGGGAAAATTCCGCGGCCACGAAGAAGCCATTCAAAAAAACCAGCAAGGGCACAGCCAATATGGCCGCCAGCAGACTTAATCCGTTCCAGCCCACTTCGGAAAATTCAGGCATTTCCCATTCATTCCTGGAACCAGGGCCCAAGGCCTTTACGCCTTGTCAATTACCTACCCTTGTTTAGAATACTAACTTGATTAGGTCCTTTTCCCTGAG
The DNA here is from genome assembly GCA_009692005.1 of Gemmataceae bacterium. Taxonomy (GTDB): domain Bacteria; phylum Planctomycetota; class Planctomycetia; order Gemmatales; family Gemmataceae; genus SHZZ01. The sequence continues at coordinate 58,148 of SHZZ01000008.1, forward strand.
TGAGGTTAATATGGCAACCCGGAGCAAGGGTCGACGCAAAGTTGGCCGCAAAAAACGCAGAATGCGTGCCAAAATTCGTCACCGCAAGTAATACACAGGTTAGTTAAGGCAATGGCCCGGGAAAAGACCCCACCCGGGCGCGTTTAGTTCACACGGCTTAGGGACTCTCCATCCCCCAATCGCGCGGCTTTAAATAAACCTCATACAGTTCTGCTTCCGGGCTCCCTGGGACCGGCTGATAATCGTAAAGCCATTGCACTCGCTTGGGCAACGACATCAAAATCGATTCGATGCGCCCGCCTGTTTTTAAGCCAAAAATTGTCCCGCGGTCATATACCAGGTTAAACTCCACATACCTTCCCCGGCGGAATTCCTGGAATTCCTTGTGCGCATCGTTGTAGGAAAGGTTTTTCCGCTGTTTCACAATGGGCAGGTAAGCGTTTAAAAAAGCGTTGGAACATTCCTGGACGAATTTCCAAACCTGATCGAGACTGGAATCAAAGTAATCGAAAAAGATCCCGCCTACGCCACGCGGTTCATTGCGGTGCGGCAGGAAAAAATAATCGTCGCACCATTTTTTTAAACGCTGGTAATCCGCCACTTCAGAATGCTTTTGGCAAACATCCTTCCAGGTCTTATGGAAATGGATGACATCCTCGCGAAAGGCATAATAAGGGGTGAGGTCGGCGCCGCCGCCAAACCAGTGCTTGTCTCCCCTGGTAAGAAAGCGGAAGTTGGCGTGCACCGTGGGCACAAAGGGGTTGCGCGGATGCAAAACCAGGGAAATCCCGCAAGCGGAGAATTTTCTCCCCTGGCCAGGGATCTGCGCCGCGAACTCTTCGGAAAATTCCCCGGAAACATCGGAAAAGTTAACCCCGGCCTTTTCAAACACTCCCCCGTCCAGCAACACCCGGGTGCGGCCGCCGCCACCACCCGGCCGTTTCCAGGCATCTTCGTGGAACTTTTTCCCATCGGTTTGCTCAAGGCCAACGACAATGCGATCTTGCAAGCCCAGCAGAAATTCACATACATTCTCACGCGAGAAATTCATGGCGCCGTTCTCTTTTTTTGAATCAAAACAAAAGTGGCGGGAGTTGAGGTCTGTTTTCAGCTTAAGGCATTTTAGCAGGCAAAACTGGTTTGCCAAAACGGACCATCTTTTTTTCCCCGGAGAGAAAACGCACTTCCTGTTCCTCGGAGCGCGCCTTCCCGTTTTCTTGCCATTGCGCCTGCAATTTCCAGGCATAAACCCGGCCCTGTTTTAGCGGAGGCGTGTACACATCACGAAGGGGGCCGGTTAAATTTGATTTTTTTTCCGAAACAAAAAGCTCGGCGTTAGCGGGCAATTGCACCTGCAGCCAGGCCTGCGATTGGTCCGCTGGAGCGCCGGGCTCCCCGGAAGCCCAGGAGTTCTCCTTCTCCGCTCGTGAATTTTTTCTGGAATAGTCCTCTAGCGACCAATCGCGCGGGCGGTCGCGGTAGTAGACCTTTCCAGGCATTGGTTCGGGAAAACCGGAAAGACCATAGCCCCTGCCAAAATTGTAAAATTGCGTGTAACTACCGCCCCCGTAATAACCTGTGCTGGTGGTGTCGAGGTTGTACCCGTAAGTGGATGGGGGGTAATACCCCAGAGGTTTATTGCCGTAGGTGGTTCCCTGAATGAAGGGCTGAAATAGCCCGCGCAACGGCCCCGCGCTGGCCCCCAGGGGCATGGCCAAAGAAATTGCCAGCGAAAACCAAAGAGTTTTCAAAGGTGCATCCGCTCGTGTTGATATTCCGCATTAAAGATAAACCAGAAATCATAATCTGGGTGAGTTTCAGTCCCCTTTTCTTTTTAAAACAGCGGCTTTAAAAACCCGGTTGCATGGAATAAACCCATTCTGCGTTGCCAGGAAACCGGTAAAAACTGTAAATTTCCCTTGAGGCCTCGAATTGGAATTGGGGAAAAACATGGTTACCGATTTAGCAGACTTTCATCATCCTGTTTCCAACATTTTTCACAGCGACTTGAAGAAGTCCCTTGCCTCCTTCAATTTGACAAACAGTCAAATCGAGTTTTTCAAAAGCGAAGGATATTTACCTGGGATCCAGGCGCTTAACGATCAGCAAGTCGAGCAGCTTCGGAGCGAGCTCACTCCCATCATGGACCCTGCCCACCCGGGCAACTCGCTTTATTACGAATTTCACACCAATGAGTCGAAGGACCCGGCCAAAGTGCTTTTTCACGCCCTAGGCGGCTGGCGGATTACCCCGGCGTTACACGACATTTTGTGGGCTCCCGGGTATTTGCAACCTGCTTTTCAACTTCTCGGCGGGCCAGTCCGTTTTTGGCACGACCAGCTTTTTTGCAAACCTGCCAAGCATGGAGGGGTGGTAGCCTGGCATCAGGATTATTCCTATTGGACCCGCACAGGGCCCATGGCCCATTTGACCTGTTGGATTGCCCTCGATGACGCCACCGTGGATAACGGTTGTGTCCATTACATTCCCAAAAGCCACCAGTGGGACTTGCTTCCCATCACCGGCCTTGCGGGCGACATGGAATCGATCCGGTCGGTATTAAGTCCAAAGCAATTTGAACAATTTGTCCCCACACCGGTTCCCTTGAAAAAAGGCCAGGCGGTTTTCCATCATCCCCTTACCATTCACGGTTCCTTTGAAAATAAAACACCCAACCCACGCAGGGCAGCGGTAATTAATGTCCTCCTTGACGGGACAATTTCCAAATCGGACGAACCCTTGCTCACCGGAGTGCCTGCAATTGCCAAGGGAACTGCCGTCAAAGGGAAATTCTTCCCTTTGCTTCATGATGGCGAGAAAATTTGCGCTTCCGACTACAAAGGAATCCGTGGTTGAAATTCCCCCGCCCAGCAAGAGCCCCTTGGCCTTGCGGGTTGTCAAAATCTTGCTGCTGGCGTTGATCCTGGGGACGGGGATCTGGCTGTTTGCATCCGGCGATTTCCGCGACACTTTCCAGCAATGGGTATTGCAACTTCGCAGTTATGGCTGGAAAGGAATGTTCCTTTTCGCCACTTTATATTTTTCCCTGGGACTAATTTCCTTCCCAGCCTCCATGGTCACCATCGCCGCGGGGTACATTTTTGGATTTTTCCCAGGCATTCTGATTGCCAACCTGGGCAGCACCCTGGGGGCGACGGGCATTTTCCTGTTTGGCCGGTTTCTATTTCGCGGTATTATTGCCAGGCAAATCGCCCAGTCCCCCTACTGCCGGGTTTTGGACTCCCTGATCGAGGACCGCGGTTTTCGCATCGTCATCTTGGCCAGGCTTTCTCTCCTCATGCCCTTTGGCTTGTTGAATTATCTTTTCAGCTCCACGCGAATTCACACCGGGACTTTTTTCCTCGCCTCCCTTTTAGGAATGCTACCCGGATCGGTCCTCTACATTTTGGTAGGGTCATCTCTGCAGAACCTGAGCGAACTTTCAGGAATTGGCTTTTTTGAAACGGGGTCGTCTCACAATCAGCAACTCAATCAGTGGAAACTGGTTTTTTTGATTGTGGGACTGCTGGCATCCATGGGGCTGGTTTTTTACCTGGGCAAATTGGCCAAGCAGGCGTTTCAATTGCTTCCGGAAAAACCGGCCAAATAAAGGTCAGCTAACTTCAGGAGTTTTTGCCAGCTCCGCCATGACGATTTCCTGCACCACTTCCATCTTGGCCATGCCCTTGGTTTCCCGCATGACCGCCCCCTTGATGGCATCAGCAGCTTTGGTCTTTCCCTTTTTAAAATCGGCCACGGCCTTCGGATTCGCCCCGATCGCCTTGCGAACGATTTCCGTAATTTGCCCCACATCGCCCACCACCTTGAACCCAAGCTTTTCAATTGCTTGCCTGGCGTCTTCCCGAGTTTCCAGCATGCGGGTGTATACTTCCCTGGCTCGCTGCATATTCAATCCGGTTTCCTGAACCTCGTTCACCAATCCGGCAAGTATTTCTGCAGGCAAGGGGAACTCTCCAATGTTCAGGCTTTTTTCATTCAATGTGTTCAAAACCTGGTTGGTAACCCAATTGCAAACGGCCTTCGGATCCTTGGATTTTCTGGCCGTGGCTTCATAGTATTGCACCAGGTCCTTCCCCAGCTTGGTGAGAACGCTGGCATCGTACCGCCCCAGCCCGAAATCTTTTTCCAAACGCGCACGGCACGCAGAGGGCAGCTCACCCAGGTTGGCGCGTGCCTGCGAAAGGGTTTCCGGCGATACCCGCACGGGAACCAGGTCCGGCTCGGGAAAATATCGATAGTCCGAGGCTTCCTCTTTCCGCCTTTGCACTAGTGTCACCCCGCGGGCCTCATCCCAACCGGCCGTCGCCTTGGCCACCTCTCCCAGCTTTTTACCGTCCTTTTGAAACTGCTCATACTGACGGTCGGCCTCGTATTTCATCGCTCGTTCCACCGCGCGGAAGCTGTTCAAATTTTTCACTTCCACGATGGGTGTGGCAGCGACCGCGCCATCCGGCTGGGAAATGTGCAGGTTGATATTGGCGTCGCAGCGCAAACTGCCTTCCTGCATTTCGCAATCGGAAATTCCCAGTTCCTTGAGAAGCAGGCGCAACTCTTCCAGGTAAAGGCGGGCTTCTTCTCCTGAATCCAGTTCGGGTTGGCTGACAATTTCCAACAAGGGAGTCCCGGCGCGGTTCAAATCCACCCTGGAATCCTGGCCCGAACCCGATTCGTCATGGAGCGATTTCCCGGCATCCTCCTCTAAATGAGCCCGGATAATGCCAACCCGCTTGGTTCCGCCAGGCATTTCGATTTCCAGAAACCCGTTAGAGGAAAAGGGCAAATCATACTGGCTGATTTGGAAGTTCTTGGGCAGGTCGGGGTAGTAATAATTTTTCCGATCCCACTTGGTAAAGTCGGCGATTTCGCAATTCAGCGCCAGCGCCGCTTTCAACGACAGTTCGAAAGCCCGCTGGTTCATGACCGGCAGCGCCCCCGGCATGCCCAGGCAAACCGGACAGGTGGATGAATTGGCGGGTAGTCCAAATTTCGTGCTGCAGCCGCAAAACAGTTTGCTTTGCGTCAGCAACTGCACATGGACTTCTAAACCGATTACCACCTTGTACGGAGCCGCTACTGCGTTTGACATGGTCGATTCCACATAATTTTTGATTCACCAGCTAACGGCGCTTATTTTATGACACCTCGTGACTTTTTCAGGGGAACTGCGGTTAAACCCGGGAGCCGGGACAAGGTTGGGACCTGTCTCCTGACCGTGCAACGGCCGGTCGCCGGTCTACAATTTCCCTTTCTCATTCAACCAGGAGAATATTTAATAGTCAAAACAAGAGTCAGGCTTTCGAGCCTGACTCTTGTTAGGTTAAATCCCCTGCTCTTTTTTTACACGAATACGCCTTCCCAGGAGGAAATCTCGCCAGCGAAGAACTGATCGATCTGTCCCGAATTGGTTCCTTTAAAGAACTTTATATTCGGCGAACCGCCGGGGCCCGCGCCGAACACAAGATCGAGCTTTCCATCCATGTCATAACCCTGCAGCGCCACGCGGACCCCGCCGGTAAAGACAGGATCGAAAGCGAAGAACTCGGATTTTTTCTGCAAGGAAACGGCGTCGAAGATGGTCACATGGGAGCCGCCCCCCTGGCCCGGAGGTGGTCGGTGATGCGGTTGAAGGCCACCCGCCGCAACCAATTGCCGAAACGCCTTTTATCCGGGGAATAAAGCTCGCCAAATTCCTTCCAGGCCTGGCCATTCTGGCAATCCCGCAGGCGAACCAGCAAGCTGGGGTGAGTGGTTGGCGATAATGCAACAATGTTCAATGGATAACCCGTTGGCAAGGACTAATCCAGCTTAAAGAGTTGGAATTGGCAATCAGCAATTTCTGGGGATTTCATCAGTTTCCCCCAGGTTTTTCCCAACTTTGAAACGAAACCGCCCCATGCCTCTGGGAATTTCAATAAGATTCCAGCGCAGGTCTTGGACTCGATAACCGAAAAAAAAGGACTTCCCATGAAAGGCAACGACAAGGTCATAGAGGGATTAAACCAGGCATTAACCATCGAGTTAACCGCCATTAATCAATATTTTTGCCAGGCGAAAATGTGCAAAAACTGGGGTTACAGCAAGTTGGCGGCCAAGCACTACCAAGAGTCGATGGGGGAAATGCGGCACGCCGAGAAATTGATCGACCGCATTTTGTTCCTGGAAGGGACGCCGGAAATCGCCCGCTATGACATCATTCGGGTGGGCGCCGATGTCCCCGAGCAATTCGCCAACGATTTGAAGTTAGAAACTAAAGGTGTGGAAGCTTACAACAACCTGATCAGCCTGTGCCACCAATTGAAGGATCATGGCACGCGAGAACTGGTTGAGCCAATCCTGACCGATTCCGAGGACCATGTCGATTGGGTTGAAACCCAAATTCATTTGATCGCTACCCTGGGGATACAAAAGTATTTGCTGTTGCAATCGGAAGCGAACGGTGGAGCCGCCAATTAACGGCAGATTTTTTCGGGGTTTTCCAAAAGGTCGCGGATTTTTCGGTGACAGGCGGTGCAGCCACTGCCAGCTTCAGTTTCATTCATGACTTCACGAACGGTCTGAACATTTTTAAGGATTTTCAGTTCCAGGATCTGCTGTTCGGTAATGCCCAAACAATGACAGATAATTTTCTGTTGTTCCAAGGCAACCAGGCAGGTCCGCATAAGCAGGAAACTCCTTGTTGAGACTTAATATCATTAATAATACCGCATTGAAAAACCTTTACAACCCCTTTATTTGCAAATTTTTCAATCTCCTCTTGAAACAGTACCGTTTTAGTCCTAATATTATTATTAATATAAAACTAATTGAGGGCTATTTCCCAGGTTACTTATGTCCTTCTTCAGTCGAAAAATGGATTACGCTCTTCTGGTTCTTTCCCACCTTGGAAAAAACCAACAAGGGTCCTCGGCCAGGGAAATTTCCACCCGCTATGCCATTAGCCGTCCTTTTGTCGCCAATATTTTGAAAACTCTTTGCCATCACGGCTTTTTGGAAAGCCACCGCGGCGTGCATGGGGGTTACGTCCTCAAGCGCAAACCAGAAAGCGTTTCCCTCGCCGAAGTGATGAATGCCATCGACGAACCCTTCAGCTTGATGGAATGCAGTACTGAAACAGACACCCTGCGCTGTTCGATCAAACCTTTCTGCACCATTCACACCGGCATGGCAGAGGTGCATGAGAAAATCAAAGGGATATTGCAAAGCGTAACTCTGGGAGAGATTTTGTCCCCGGAAAGCAAAACCGGGGGCAGGTTTTTAGGATTGGAACTGGTGTCGTCGGACCAGGTTGAATAGCAAGGAGCGAAACGAGCCAATGGTCAGGTTGCCTATCTACATGGATAACAATGCCACCACCCGCACAGACCCCCGGGTTTTGGAGGCGATGATTCCCTACTTTACCGAACGGTACGGGAATTCCGCCAGCCGCAACCATTCCTTCGGCTGGGAAGCCGAGGAAGCGGTGGAACTGGCGCGGGAACAAATTGGCAGCCTGATTGGAGCCACCGCGAAAGAAATCATTTTCACCAGCGGGGCGACGGAGAGCAACAACCTGGCCATAAAAGGTGTTGCTTCCATGTACAAGAAAAAAGGGAACCACATCATCACGGCCGAGACGGAACACAAAGCCGTTCTCGACCCGTGCAAACGGCTGGAACGAGATGGTTGTGAAATCACCTTTTTGCCGGTAGATAAGGAAGGAAGAGTTTCCCCCGAACAAGTGGCCTCGGCCATCAAGGAAAAGACAATACTGGTTTCCCTGATGGCGGGCAACAATGAGATCGGCACGCTGCACCCGCTGAAAGAAATCGGCAAAATCTGCAAGGAAAAAGGGGTGTTGTTTCACACGGACGCCACCCAGGCCGCGGGCAAGGCGCCAGTGGATGTGGAAGAGTGCGGCATCGACCTATTAAGCCTTTCGGCGCACAAAATGTATGGTCCCAAGGGAATTGGCGCTTTGAGTGTCCGTAGAAAAGATCCGCGAGTGCGGCTCGATGCCTTGATTGACGGCGGCGGACACGAACGCGGCATGCGCAGCGGCACGCTGCCGGTACCTTCGATCGTCGGTTTCGGCATGGCGGCGGAAATCGCCCGCAAGGAAATGGAAGCGGAAACGGCCCGGCTCCAGGCATTACGGGAACGCCTGCACCGGGGAATTTCATCCCGCCTCGGAGATGTCTACCTCAATGGCCATCCTGAATTCCGCCTGCCTGGGAATTTGAATTTGAGCTTCGCCTTCGTGGAAGGGGAAGCCTTGATGATGGGCATCAAGGATGTGGCGGTGAGTTCCGGGTCGGCATGCACATCGGCCAGCCTGGAGCCCAGTTATGTTTTAAAAGCCCTGGGAGTGGGAGACGAACTGGCCCATAGCAGCATCCGCTTCGGACTGGGGCGTTTTAACACGGTGGAGGAAGTGGATCATGTGATCGAGGATGTAGTCCGGGCGGTGAACCACTTGCGTGACATGAGCCCGCTATACGAAATGCACAAGCAGGGAATCGATTTGAAAACGGTTCAATGGGCGGCGCATTAAACCGAGAAAAATCTCAGGCAGGAGAAAACCATGGCATACAGCACTAAAGTACTGGATCACTACAACAACCCGCGGAATGTCGGGAGCTTTGAAAAGGACGACCCGTTGGTGGGCACCGGCGTGGTTGGCGCCCCCGAATGCGGCGATGTCATGAAACTTCAGATCAAGGTCAACCCCTTGACAGGGTTGATTGAAGACGCGAAATTCAAGACCTTTGGCTGCGGCAGCGCCATCGCCTCCAGCAGCCTGGCCACCGAGTGGATCAAGGGCAAATCGATCGACCAGGCATTGGAAATCCGCAACACCGAAATCGTTGAGGAACTTGCCTTGCCACCGGTCAAGGTTCATTGTTCTGTGCTGGCGGAGGACGCCATCAAGGCCGCCATTCACAATTACCAAGAGAAGCAAGCCAATCAACCTGCCGAAGCCTCGGCGAACTAGTGTTTTTTTTACCCCAAGGAGGTTTTCTATGCCTATCACAATTTCCGAAAAAGCCGCTAGTGAAGTCAAGCGGATCGTTTCCGAGCAAAAGCAGAATGGAGATTTCCCGGCCAAGGTTTTCCTGCGCTTGCGAGTTGTTGGGGGCGGTTGCTCCGGCTTCCAGCACAAGCTCGATCTCGACGAGAATATGAACGATAAACTCGACGAAGTTTTCGAAATGCAGGGCGTGCCGGTCGTGGTCGACAAGCGAAGCTTGATGTACCTCTCCGAGGCCAACGTGGATTTCCATGATGACTTGAACAAGAGGGGTTTCAGCATTACGAACCCTACGGCCAAGACCACCTGCGGTTGCGGCAGTTCGTTCTCCATGTGATTTCAGCCTGGGGCTCGCACCCTGGCCATTGAACTTATGGATTTTTTCCAACTACTGGCGGTGCCAAAGGGCTTTGGCGTCGATCTGACTTTATTGGAAGCTAATTTTCTGGCCGCCAGCCGGCGCTGCCATCCTGATTTCGTCGGCGCCGACAGCCAGGAAGTTCTCCTGCAATCCGCCATGGTGAACAAAGCCTACACCACTTTGAAGGATCCCCTGGGCCGGGGCGAGTACCTGTTGCGCCTGGAAGGCGGTTCGACGGGGGAATCGAGCCGGGTGGTGGACCCCTTTGTGCTAGAGGAAATCATGGAGGCCCGGGGAGAATTGGATCAAAACCCCACCGGGGGAACGCGGAAAAATCTCCTTGAGATGACTGCCAACCGGATGAAAAACCACCAAGAGCAATTGTTGAACCGCTTTCGAAAACTAGAATTTCTTCAGGGATTGGCAAAGGCCGACACCCTGGCGGAGATCCGCCAGACTTTGAATGGCCTGCGTTATTACCAGAATCTCTTCCGAGATCTTTTCCAGGGCGCTTAGCTCAGTGGTAGAGCGGCATGCTTACACCGTGTTGGTCGGGGGTTCAAATCCCTCAGCGCCCATTCACCCGTTTTTCTTTCCCCCAGGGCCCAGCGCATTATGCATGATGAGATTGTGGGCATCGACCTGGGAACCACTTTCAGCCTTGCTGCCTATGTGCGGGACGGCAAACCCCAACCCGTCCGCGATTCCCATGGGACTGCCTTGGTTCCCAGCGTGGTGTCGATCGCACCTGATGGGTCCATGACAGTCGGAAGAGCGGCTTTAGACCAGCGGGTGGAAAATCCTCAGTGCACCATTTTCAGCGTCAAGCGGCTCCTGGGACGCAGCTTGGCCGACCTCAAGGACGAACTGCCTTATCTGCCTTTTCAAGTAACGGAAGCGGTTGACGGCGAAAGACATGTCTTAAAAATCAAGGCGGGAGGAAGGGAATTCACGCCTGAAGAAATTTCCGCCAGGATCCTGTCGCAGGTGCGGACCATGGCGGGAAACCCAAGCCGGGCGGTTATCACCGTCCCCGCCTACTTCAACGACAACCAAAGGCAAGCGACTCGTGATGCCGGAAGAATCGCAGGGTTGCAAGTCCTGCGCATTGTCAATGAACCGACGGCAGCGGCCCTGGCCTATGGGCTCGATCGGCTTCGCAAAGGAACCATCGCCATTTACGACTTGGGGGGCGGCACATTCGATTGCTCGGTCCTTTCTGTCAGCGATGGCGTGTTTAAGGTGCTTAGCACCCGGGGGGAAACACATTTGGGCGGGGACGACTTCGACAAGGCCCTTATGCTGCTGGTTTTGAAAAAAACAGCCCGGGAAGGGTTGCAACTCAGACCCAGGGACTTGCAGGCGCTGAGACGGGAAGTGGAAAAAACCAAAAAGATTTTGTCGCTTGAGGATAAAACGGGAATCGCCCTTCGCTTGGTCTTTGCTGATGGGCCGGCGACCTTGGAAATATCCCGCGAGGAACTGGAAAATGCCATTACCCCGTTGGTGGAAAAAACCATTCAATGCTGCCGGGAAGCCCTGCGCGATTCCGGAGCAAGCGAGGTTGAGGAGATCATTTTGGTTGGCGGGTCATCGCGGATCCCACTGGTGCAGCGGCAGGTAGAAAAGTTTTTCGGACGCAAGCCGCTTTGCTCACTGAATCCGGACGAAGTGGTGGCCATGGGCGCCGCCATTCAAGGAGAAATCCTGGCGGGGAAAAGAAAAAACCTGCTCTTGCTGGATGTGGTTCCCTTGTCCTTGGGAATCGAAACCCTGGGGGGGACGGTTTGCCAATTAATCCATCGGAACACCACTATTCCCGCGATGGCCACAGAACGGTTTTCCACCGGAGTGGATAATCAAACGGCAATTATTCTGAACATTGTGCAGGGAGAAAGGGAACTGGCCAAGGATTGCAAAACCCTGGGCAAGTTCCACCTGTCGGGAATTTCGCCCATGCTGGCGCAGTACCCCCAAGTAGATGTCACCTTCTTGGTGGATGCCAACGGGATATTAACTGTTAGCGCCAAGGAGGCTCGTAGCGGGGTCAACACCAGTGTGAAGGTTGAACCTGGTAGCGGGTTAACCAAGGAAGAAGTCGAGACCATGGTTTTGGACAGCGTCACTCACGCCCGGGAGGATTTCCTGGAGCGGTCGCTCATAGAGCTTTCGACCAGGGCGCGAATGGACCTGAACCATGGGAAGAAACTCCTTGTAAGCCTTGGAGAAACCATTTCTGCCGAGGAAAACCAGCGGGTTTCCCAATGCGTGGAGGAGCTGGAAAAAGAACTGAATGGAAAAGATCTGGAGAAACTCAAAGCGGCGTTGGCAAAGTATCAGGAAGCCATGGGTCCGCTAGCGGCCCGAGCCATGGATTCCGCCGCCCGGCAATATCTCGCCAGTAAATCCTTCGAGTCACTTCAATCCCTGGGGTAATTCATGTCGATCACCTGGACCGATTTTCGCGAAATTGGCGAAAGCCTGTTTGAAAAGTACGACACCTTGAACCCGCTCACGGTGCGTTTTACCGACCTGCGCAAATGGGTGATTGACCTGGAGGATTTCACCGGCAAGGCGGACGAATCCAACGAGAAAAAACTGGAAGCCATTCAAATGGCCTGGCTCGAAGAGTGGAAGGAAGAGTACGGGGATTAGCCCGGGCTTTTCGAGGGGATGGCAAGGGCGATTTTTCCAGCCAGCCGGGCATTGGCCCTTAACAATTCAATATTTGCCTGAACGGATTTTCCCTTTGTTCTTTGAGCAAATTCTTGCAGAATTCTTGGCGTCACTTCCCTACCTGGAATATCCCGCCGCTGATGAAACTCATTAACCAGGCCCGCCAGGATTTCTGCTTCCTTTGGCCCCAAGGCGAACTCCGGGGCAATCTCCTGGCAAACCAGAAACCCGGAATTCGACAAGGACCAATGAGCGCTGGCAAAGGCTGAAATCCTGTCTATGGTATCCACCTGCGGGATTTTCAAATTGGTACTTCCCATGAAAAAGGAGGGGAAGTAACTGGTTTGCCAACCGAGAACCGGGACCCCCAGGGTTTCCAGAAATTCCATAGTTGCTGGCAAATCTAAAAGGCTCTTGGCGCCCGAGGAGATCACACAGACGGGATTTTGCGCCAGAGCGAAAAGATCGTTGGAAACATCGTCCGGCAAGTTGGGAAACCGCGGGTGAACTCCGCCAATTCCACCAGTGGCAAAAACCCGAATGCCTGCCTGAGCCGCAATTTTCAATGTCGCTGATACTGTCGTCCCAGCGCTAATTCCCCTGGCAACTGCATAGGCAATGTCCCGGGCCCCGGCCTTTTCCACCGCTGATGAAGAAACCAGAATTTCCCTTTCCGCCTCCGTGCACCCGATCACCACTTCGCCCTGGATAATGGCGATGGTGGCTGGCATGGCGCCGGTTTGGGCCACTTCCATTTCCATGGCGCTGGCCAGCTCCAAATTGTGCGGTTTTGGCAACCCTTGAGCGATTACGGAACTTTCCAGCGCCACTATGGAAAATCCCCGGGCCAATTCCTTTTCCACCCGGGGGTGAATCCGAATCATCGTCTGCCTTTTTCCCAAGGGGGAGCTTCTTTTTGGATCATTCCCAAATAGCTTTCGTACCTTTTCCAAGATACTTGCCTGCGCAGCACCTGCCGCTGGATGGCGCAGCCCCGCTCATGCGTGTGCGAGCAATCGGGAAAGGCACACAGGTAAACCAAGGAGCGAAACTCGGGGAAATACCCAGCCACCCTGGCCGTATCATGCGATGCCAATTCAAATTGCCGGATACCCGGGGTGTCGATCACCCAGCCGCCAAACTCCAAAGGGAGCAGCCGGGCAGATGTGGTCGTGTGCTTCCCTTTTTGATTCACCTCACTCACGGTTCCCACCTTCAAACCAAGTCCAGGTTGAATGCCATTCAGCATTGAGGATTTACCAACTCCACTTTGTCCACAAATTACTGATTGCCTTCCGGTGAGCATTTCTTTGAGCGTATCCAGGCCCCCCTCGTCAACCGTGCTGGTGAAAAACGCCGGAATTCCTAGTTGGGAATACAAGCCAACCAAAGGCTGATAATGGGCGGTATCGACCAGATCGGATTTGTTGAAACAAAGCACCGGCCTTAAGTTCCCTTCCCAGGCCCCGCCGAGGAACCGGTCGACCAAATGAGGTTTGAGTTCCGGTTCCTTGAGGGAAATGACGAAAACGGCCTGGTCCACATTGGCCACCAACACATGTTCCTTGCCCTTGGAAATTCTGGTCAAGACCCCGTGTCTGGGCTCAATTGACAGAATTACCCCTTGGGTGTAATTCAAGGCGCCATCGGTTTCCCCAGGGTTGGCAGCATTTACCGCACCATCGGCTTCTGGGGAAAAGCGGACGCGGTCGCCGGTGGCTATTACGTTTCTTTCTGCTGTAGCCAGGGATTTTATCAGCTTGCGAACGGTGCAACGGTATATCCGATTATTTTCCCCATGAACCAGATGGTTCAGTCCGGAAACCTGCAAGACTTTCCCCCAAAGGAAATTTGCGTCGGCGGGTGGCGCCGGCTGCGCCGCCAAGGATTCACCGGACCCAGGAATATCAACAAGCACCGTGCGCTTTCGTGAAATATCCCCCCGGGCCCGAACCATTTCCTGCTTGGAAAGGTCATGGAGGGTTGCGTCTTCTTGCTTAAAACCTCGGGTAAAGTCGGTTTTCCTCGGGGGTTTTTCCCGATTCTTTTTCATGTCGATGCGGATTTTGTTTTTCTTTTTCATCAACCAAGGAATCTACTTTAGGACCGGGGAGAAATCCAACCCTTTTACCTAATAACCAACCATGAATCTGGCAGGTTGCCACAAAACCAAGCAAAACGCCTCAATCCGGTCATAAATAGTTTGTAATCCAACCCGACAACGATGGTTTTCACTGCAATAAAACAAAACCCTGAATTGGCATGTCAATTGCAAGGTCATGCAGTAACAGTCCTTTTTTCCGCAAGGGGTGCACCAATGGTTAGCATGATTAACCCCCCAAGTTTAGCCGAGTACAACCCGCAGCCCGGGGATTTTTTCTCCGACAGGGAAATAATTGAAATCCCCCTGCTATTATCCAAATCCCACTTCCAGATGCTGGAGAAATTGTCCCAAGAAAAGGGCTGCACTTTCGCAGAGACCTTTCGCCAACTGCTGGTAAAAGCGAGCCGAGCTGCTGACTCTTCGTATCAGGACATTATTTTCTGAAACATGGATTGGGAGTGATCGGTGATTTCCTGATGCAGCGAATGGCCATGCGCATCCATGGTGACCACCACGGGGAAATCCTTGACTTCCAATTCCCAGACCGCTTCGGGGCTGCCGAACTTTTCCTTGAGAAAAACCCCATAAACTTTCTCCACGCAGGTGGCATAAATCTGAGCCGCCCCGCCAATCGCGTGAAAGTACACGCAACCCGACTTCTTACATGCCTCCAGAGTTTTCGCGCCCATCCCTCCTTTGCCAATCACTCCCTTAATTCCATAACGGGAAATGATCTCCGCCTGGTACGGTTCTTCCCGAATTGAAGTCGTCGGCCCTGCGGCTATCACCTGATATTCACCCGCCTTTTCCAAAACCACCGGGCCACAGTGGTAGATCACCCCGCCTTTTAATTGGGGCACATCGCCCCCCTTGAAAAGATATTTGTGAACTTCATCCCGGCCGGTGTAAACCCTCCCCGAAAGGAAAACCATGTCCCCTGCCTTGAGAGAGCGAACATCCGCTTCCGTCAGAGGCATTTTTAAAGAACGGGTTTTCCCACCAGGCATCGCCAGGGAAACCAAAATGGTCTCCTCTTTTGGGGATAAATCCTCACTGGCCTCCTGATACAGCCAGCGAATCGCTTGCCCCTCCGGAGTGAGAAGGAGCCCGCGCCTGCGGTAAGCCCAGCACATATAGGCAACGGTGACGAAATAGGAAGCAGGCAGCCGGTTTAATACACCTATCTTGCAGGCGCCAACGGTTAATTTTCCACCAAAACCCATGGGGCCAATATCAAGCTGATTGGCCTCTTGAAGAATACGGGCCTCCAGGGCGGCAAGTTCAATATCGGGGTTGGCATCATCCGTAAGGCGTAAAAGCTGTTCCTTGGCAAATTCAAAACCAGAGGCCCGATCCCCGCCGATGCAAACACCCAGGAATCCTGGTCCGCATCCTTTCCCTTGAGCCTGCCAAACAGAATCGAGAATGGCGATTCGCACACCATTCAAATCCCGGTCGCAGCGTTTGCCATTCAAAGTGGCGGGAAGGGAATATTGGGCGCTCATGTTTTCACACCCGCCACCCTTGAGGATTAGCCTGATATCGAGGAAGTCTTCTGTATGTTGATGCCAATGAAAAACGGGGCTGCCTGGGCCAAGGTTGTTTCCCGAATTTAATCCGGTGACGCTATCCACGGAATTCTGGCGCAAGTACCCCATGGCAGTGGCGCGGACCACGGCTTCCTGGCATATTTCCTCCAACTGCAACTGGTTGAAATGAACCGGGTTGTGAATGAAAAATGTGATAGTGCCAGTGTCCTGGCATATTGGCGCACTTCTTCCACGGGCCAAGGCAATATTCTTCCCGACCAGATCCATGGCCAAATCTGCCATCGATCCCTTTTCTTCGAGTTTGGCGTGCAGGTCCAAAACTTGCGCGACATCTGCCGGCAGACAAGCCGAGGTTCGCCGTATCAACTCCAGAATATTTGCCGCCAATTCGGATTTCATCTTCCTTTTCCCTCAAGGGTTTCTTCCCAACCTCTGGTGGAAGCCCTTCTTTATTCTAATCAATCATGCAAGCGGAATAATTTTCGCAACGCATCAAGCAAGGAATGTGAGGAATGTCTCTCCTCCATCATATCATCGGCCAAGGCGCTAATGGGGCCGTGCAAAAACTGATTTTGCAATAAGCGAAAGGCGCCCTCGACATATTCTTTCTCTTGCGGAGTTAATTTGCCATTCAACCGGGCCAAGAGATTGGCGACGACGGCAAGCCGTTTGTTTTCCAGTTCCTGGTTTAAGCGGGCAATTACCGGGCCATTTCTCCTACGGGCAATGTCCTTTAAAAACGCCTTGGTTTCCTGGTCCACGATCTCTTCGGCCTTGGGAACATGGCGCAATCGGTCCCGCAAAGTGGATTCCCTGATTTTCTGCAAATCGTCGATATTGAAAAGGCAAACCTGGTCGCCATCATGGATTCCTGGGTCAAAATCGCGGGGAACAGCAATGTCCAATATCACCAGCGGGCGGCCAACCCGGGCGGGAAGAAGTTTCTGAAATCTTCCAGCCGCCACTATTGGCTCTTGCGCTCCGGTCGAACTAATAACAATGTCAGATTCCACCAACAAATCATCCAGGTTTTCCCAGGGCACAGCCTTTCCCCCGCATACGGAGGCCAGATCCCGAGCCTTGTCGAAACTGCGATTACTCACCAGGATGTTTTTTGGCCTCAGGGATTGCAAATGCCTCAGCGTCAATTCGCCCATTTTCCCGGCGCCAAGAATGGCCACCGTCTTATCGCCAAAATGGTCAAACACCTGGCGAACATAATCAACCGCCACACTAGAAACAGATACATGACCCCGAGAAATCCCAGTCTCCGTGCGAACCCGCTTGGCCACTTTTCTCGCTTGGCGGAAAAGGGCATGGAGGATAGGGCCGGCGCTGGCCCGCGCGCAAGCCGCTTCGAATGCCGTTTTTACTTGCCCGGATATTTGCCCCTCGCCCAAGATCATGCTGTCCAAACTGGCGGCGACCCGGAACAAATGACGGACGCCTTGCGCTCCATCTTTGATCTGAAACTTTCCCAAAATTTCTGGATCGGTTACACCAATGAATTCTTGGCAAAACTTCCCCAGCATCTCCTGGAAAATCTCCGGGCGAACTTGAAACTCCGCCATGTATATTTCCACACGGTTGCAGGTCGCCAGGATTACCGCCTCAATGGTTTCATGGGCGTTAAACCAATCGAGAGCTTCATTTAGCTTGTTGCCTGAAAGCGAAAACTTTTCCCGGATTTCCACCGAGGCATCGCGAAAGTTGCAACCCCAGACGAGGAGGTTCATCGGCCGCCCTCCTGGGGAAAGCTATGCGGCAATACCAGGCAAATTAGCAGCAGAAAAAAAGTTGTCAGGGTTACCCAGGCCAGTTGTTTTCCCCGCACCTGGAAACCGTACCTAGCGAACACCAGGGCCAAGAACGCCAGCCAGAGCACGCCCGTACTAATCACCCGCGGGTCGAGCCACCCTTGCAATTGTTGCGCTTGCCCTGCTATTAAAAGCATGCCGCCAACCATTCCCAAGGTTAACAAGGGAAAGGCAACGCCAATGGAACCGCGAATCCAGGATTCCAGTTTTTCCAAATTAAAAAGGGCCAGTCCTTTGCCGGGTTGTAATTTGACTCGCACCTGCCGGGCTTGAAACAAATACATGGCGCTGGCAAGGGAGCCCAGGCAAATGGAAACCGTCGCGCTCAGAAGCAATCCCACATGGAAAAGCCCCAGGATCCGCGTGCTGGCAAACCACCCCCCGGCGCTGCTGCCTTTCGGTTGATCCGGATGGGGGAAAAACACCCCAAGCACCACCAAGGAAATAACCAATGGCAGAATAAACAATCCCCATGAAAATTGGCGGTAATGAACTACCCCATACAAATAAATAACTGTGAGCACCCAACTGGAAAGAAGGAGCCAGCCGAACTGGCCAACCAAGGGGGGTTGCCAATACCCCAAGTAAATGGAATGGGCTAAAATACCACCCATGGCGAAGGCGATTTCCAAAAACCTGACCCATGGTTTTGGCCTGGCCAGGAAAACCACGCAAAGGACAAAAGCCACAAAGTAGCTTGCCCCAAAGCAAAAAACACTAACTTTTTCCAAGATTCAGCCCTTGAAAACCGGGGATAGTGGACAGGGTTATTATAAGGATGCCGGCGGGGAAACAAATGGCATCCAAAGGCGGCAGGGACAATCGTTATTTTTCGATTCTCAAGGCATAAAACCCGGCTTCGCGGGATTCCATTTTGGAAGAACCCGAGAGCACCTGCCCATCGCCAGTAAACAGGAAACCGGAAAACAACTGTTCGGTTTGAGGATACTTGATCACGAATTGAATGGAATGGTTGGGCACCCCGATTTTCCCACCCACCTCGTATTTTCTTCCTTCTTTATCGGAAACAAAGGAACCTTGCACATCACCGCCCTTTTCCACTTCCAAGGTCAGCACCCCAGATCTTCTTCCATCATCAAACAACTTATATTTTCCATTAAAAATCTTGATATCGAAGGGAGCGCTGGCATTAGCAACTACCTTGGGAGTATTTTCCTTGGGCAAGGGATAGGGCCGAGTAACCAGAAACAGGGAAGCCTTCCCCGCGGGGGCAACCCTTGGCCCGGCTTGGTTGAATTCATATTTCAAGTCCGCGGCAATGTCTCCCGGCACAATCTGGCCGATATCCAGATTCAATTGAAAGTTTTTGAACAACGCCAGGTTTTTTCCAGAAGCCACCCGGGTCTGCTCCTCCCCTTCACGGTAAGTAATGAACTGATCAATCAGAAGCATGGGGATGGAACTATCTTTCCCGGTTTTTTGTTTGGCAAATTGCGCCAGGATCGCAGCGTATCTACCCTCGTTTGTTTTGACAATGAGAAAAACCAAATCCACTCCGGGGATCACTGGTTGAAGTTCCGAAAAATCCTTCAAAGAATATTCTTTGATTTCCTTGCAGTACTTTTCCTCCACCATGGCGCGGAGAACCTTGTTGGTGTAAGGATGAAGGCCCTCACCGGCGTTCGCCGCGGATAGGCTTAAGCAAGCCAAAAATAAAGCCAGCGCCTTGGGAGTCATGTGAATATCCATCAACGGGGCAGGAAGAATATTAGATCAAGCTGAGGTTGAACAAATCGCTGATGATCCGCCATAGCCAGGTAGCGCAGGTTTCCGGCTTAAGGTAAATCTTCGCTTGGGCCATGCAGCCAGGCAAAATGGCGCCATCAGGTTGAAGAACTTCAATATAAACCAGAAATTGCTGCGTTTGCGGAGTCAATTGGTTAGGCGATTCGGTCGATTTTACCGCCACGGGCCCTCCTGCCCGATTGGAAAGCGCTACAGGGATATCCTTGGCCTCGGATGGGGGAAGCTGACGAATCTTTCCTTTCCAGACTTTGTCATCGCGGCCTTGAACCCGCAAAATGATATCCGGTTCCCAAATTTTCCCAGTTGCATCTGCTTTTCCCGCCAATTGCATGTTTTCCTTTAGCTGGTTAAATTCCGATGGCGCCAAGGGAAAGCATACACTCAGGGAATCGGGTTCATGAATGGTGATCAGAGGACTGGACGGGTCATCGTGAAACAGTTTTCCAATATCCTGGGCCAGGGGGGCCCGGCCAATAACACCGGATCTCGGCGCCACCAGGGTTAGCTTGGTTTTTTTGATTTTCTGAAGGGTGTCGCTTTCAATTGATGCCAGGTCGCGGGTTTTCCCGGCCCTGTTCAATTCGTTTTCCAAACGGTCCTTTTCCGACTTTTCCACCGCACGATCTTTCAGGACCAATAAGACGGAATAATAACTGGCGTTCGAGGTTACCTCGGCATTGGCGGCAACCAGTTTGGATTCCAGTTCCTCGTTCACCAGAACGGCCAATTCATCACCTTTGTTCACATATTGGCCAGGAACCACTTTGATGCTTTTGAGAAAACCAGGGAAATTAACGAACATTTTGTCCGTAGTCTCCGGTCGGGGCACCACCAAACCTGTGCCGCGCAAACGGTTCACAGGCACGGGCACCAAAAAGAAAAAGGCAAAAAGCAGGGCTAGAACACCCAGGCTCACCGTCGCTCTACCGCGGCTCATATCAGGCAACCTCCCCCGGCGATACAAGCCTTTGCCCAACCGGTAGGCTGGCCAGCCCACCATGGATGCAATTGACGCAAAGGTTAATGCAGCGCTTATTACCTCAAGTTTATACGGCTTCAAAAAGGAATACATGAAAAACAAAATGGAAAAAGTCACTACCCAGCGGTAAATATAACTCAATATCGCGTAGCCAATAAACAGCACCCGCCGGTGAAGGGCCATGTAAGGCTCGGGCGGAACTTCCATCCCCAGGCAATGCTCAAGCATCAGGTTTTTTAAAAATTTATTTGACCGCTCGCGCAGGTTGGGAATTTCCATCCAGTCGGCCAGGACATAATACCCATCGAAACGCATTAAAGGGTTGGCGTTAAAAACCACCGTGCTGATACTGCAAACTATCATGACGCACAGCGCCAGGTTGTTAACCAAGGGGCTGGTGGAAGTATTCCACCAGACAAAAGTCGCCAGAGCAGCAATGATCAATTCCACATAAATGCCGGCGGCGCTGATGATGATCCGGTGCCATTTGTTGGGCAGGGTCCAGGCATCGGAAACATTGGCATACAAGGCGGGAGAAAAGCAGAGGAACAAGAATCCCATTTCGTGAACTTCCCCGCCAAATCGCTTGCAGCTTAGACCATGCCCGAATTCGTGAATGACCTTCACCATTCCCAAGGCCACCCAAAGGTAGACCAGTGTTTTAGGGGAATAGAAAAACTCATAATAACTGGGCATTTTATGCATAAAAACATCAAAATGCGTGGTAACCAGGAGCAGGGCGGCGCCCATGATTCCCAAGCTGACCATGAACCACCAAAAAGTAAAAATCCACCTAAAGTATTTCACCATGTGGTTTAACAAAGGTTCAGGATCAAAGACGGGCAGTTTGATATAGAGAATGTTGGTCAGCTTTTGCATCCATTCCGTACGGATCTTTTTTCTTCTGCGTTCAAACAATTGTTTGCCGGATTTGGGCGCCTCGTTTTGCGCCAGCCCAGCCGTCAGAAGCTGCTGGGCAAAAGCCTCCAAATCTTCCAAGCGCAAGCGGTCCGGGCGAAATCGATCTTCGTAAGCCTTTTGGGCGTCCTGCAATGTGTACTTGCCATCCATGAACTTCAACAGATAATGTTCATGTTCCTTGAGTCGATAATAGCGCAAGCTGACGGGATCTTTGACAACGAAAAAGGTTCGGCCCTCATACTTTTGAGGATCGATTTTGAGATCCTTTCGCAGGCGGATCTTGATTTGCTTTCGCCGTTCCAGATCCGTTGCAGTGGCCTGGTCAACCATGGGAGAAAATTACCCGCATTATCTAAGGAAGACGGAAACCGGCGACATGCGCCCCGGGAATCACCAAAGTAGCTGTGCTGCCTGGGTGAATCCAGCCGGGATTATCCAAGTCGGCCCAGATGCGAATTTGCCTGGTGTTGGAATCGAGAAAAGGCTCGATCAACCGCACGGTGCCAATCAACATGTTCTCCACTTCTTCCTTGGATGGGACTTCCCAGACCAAGATCTGATGATCCTGCGTGCCGGTGACAACGAATTGGCCATCGGGAGAGAAGGCGCCGCATGTCGACGCCCCGCCACCCCAAATGAACTGCCGCAATTCTGCCGGGCGCTTATTTTCCAAAGGAGTCCGCCATATCTGCACCTTGCCATCGCCTCCACCATTCGTGAGAATGGTCCTGCCGTCCGGTGAAAAGACAGCAAAGGTGGAAAAACTGGATGACCCTGTCAGGTCCTGGATCATTCCTTCAATATGCCTTCCCTCCAGGGATAAAAAGCGAATTTCTTTGCCCTGATCGACGAGGACATATTTCCCATTGGGGCTGACCCCAGGCCGGGCAATATCGCCACTTCGCTTGTCGATCGAGGAAAGCAATTTGCCGATTTTCCCGTTTTCAAAAGCCCACCAGTGAATGGAATTGTCCTTCCCGGCGGTAACCACATGACCAGGACTAGAAAAGCAAATGGAAGTGATTGCCGCCTTGTGAGCCCCTTCAAACCGGCTAATTAATTCGCCCGTTGATAACTTCCAAACGCAAATGGCATGATCTTCACCCCCGGAAATCGCAGTTTCCCCGTCCGGACTAACGGAAATTGAATTAACGGAGCCTTTGTGGCGGTCGAGAGAATCCCGGGCGGCTTCCTTGATGTTTCCCGGCTTGAAAATAAGCAGACTTCCGTCGTGTTTTCCTGCTAAGGCATAGCCGTTGGGACCTGCGCCACACCCCAGGGAACGCACCGCGGTTTTGCATGCCATGGTCCAAAGTTGTTCCCCGGTTTGCGGGTTCCACCCGCGCACGGTTTGGTCTTCGCTTCCGGAAATAATCAGGGTGGAATCGCCCTTAAACACACACACGGAAGTTATGTCTTGAAGGTGGCCTCGCAAAACCAATCGTGGTTGCTCCGGCTGCGTGGGTTCAACAATGACTTTAGAATCCCTCTGGATGGTTCGCGCATCCTGAATCTCCATCAAGCCCTCTACTCGCAAGCGAGTTCGGTTTTGAACCTGAAGCACAGGCTCCAGGTTTTTCACCGCTTCCCCGCGGTTCTTGTAAATAGCCTTGATGACTCCTGGAATGGAGCTACGGATGTCGTGCATTTGGAGCGAATTCAGCGACGCATTGAGTTCCCTTTGCGATTGAACTACCAGGGCCGCCTTGCCCCTTTCCTCCTCGATATACCGGCGCCAGAAAAGTTCGGCAGCCCGGTAATCTTCTTCCGAGCCTGCACCCTTTTGTCTTAACAGCGATTGCTGCTGGAACCGTTTGTGCGCTTCGTCCCGGGTTTTTTCCAACGACCGGCGGTCCGCCTCGCTGGCATCCAGTCGGGCTGACTTGATACTCAAGTCATCCAAGGCCATGATTGGATTCACCAAGCCAACCAATTGCCCTTCCTTGACATCATCACCGGCTTCTAGCTTGTAAAAAACCTTGGTTTCGAACTCAAGAACAACTTTCCCTGGCTCAATAGGGTCGGCTTCCTTCCAGCGCCGAAATTTTTTCCCCTGCAGCCGGGGGATTTTTACTTCATCCGCGGGCGCTACTTTCTCACCTTCAGCCAGTTCCAGGGCCAGGAACCCAACTCGGAAAGCGAACTTGTCTTTTTCCGGCACTTCCCTGGCAGGTTTCACATCGGTGCCCATAAACAATAACTTGCCTTCCTTTTCCGATGGAACATCTTGCCTTTCCACCGCGGTGATGCGCGCATTGGGAATAACTAAAGGCTGATTAATGCCTGGCCGGGAAACCGGACTGGTTTTAGGGCCTTCAGGGGATTTGCCATTCCCATTCTTTGCGTTCTCCCCATTGCCAGGTTGCTCAATCACCTTTCCCTGCTTGGGAATTTCCAGTGAATTTCCCTGGCTCTTAAAGGGGACATATTCATTGAGAAAGAAAAACGCCACGCCTCCCATGACCAAGATTAAGAAGATCCAGCGAAACATTTTAGGCACCCTTTCGGAATTATGTGAAATCGGCTGCTTGCCCACCCAAAGGCCAAGGAGTCAGGCTAAAAGAAGAAAACCACCTTTTCATAAAAGAACTCCCACAAGCCGTAAAACAGCGAATACCCCATGCGTTCATTGCCACAACGTATTTTGGCTTGCACCTCAATTCCAGAGAGGAGCATTTCCTTGGGAAGGCGAAACTCGGGGTCCACTCCTTGTTCCAGTTGCACCAGTGCGATTATCACGGGTTCCGCTTCCATACCGTCCGACTTCTCAGGGTTGGCTTCACCGCCAATCTTTTTGCGGGGAAGCTTGCCTTTGAACTTGCGCGTGGTGTCGCTACGAATGAGAAAATCCACATCTAGTGTATCGGTTCCCAGCCTTTCAAAACCACGAAGAACCTGGCCGATGTGCTGCTGGGGAATCTTCAATTCAATTTCCCAAGGCCCTTCAACTGCTCCCAGCCTTAGCAGTTCCTCAGAGGGCTTGACCGCCCGATTGGCCAGGTTCTCTTGAAAGGCATTACTTAGCACCATCCACCGTTTTTGATCGTTGACTTTCAAATTTTCCTGGCTGGAAAACCCCGGGGCTTTCAAGAAAAAAAAACCTTCCCGCTGCGGGTGAAGGTCGGCATTGGTGCGCTTCACTAACGCTTCCAACTCCTTTTCCTTGCTCGAGCGGATAATGTTCATTTTTTCCGCTTCAACCAGGCTTGCCAACCTTTCGTTTTCCGTTCCTTTGCTCGACCTTTGCTCCCATAGGAAGGCATCGCGAGCGGCGATTTGGATCTCCTTGCGGTAGACGCGAATTTCTTTTTCTAACTGGCCGTCATGCATGATGCCAAGGGCCCGGTTTTCCGCAATGATGTCTCCAGGCTGGACATTGATTTCCTTGACAATCCCATCCACGGGGGAAAACACCTTTCGCCGGATTTCTGGCTGCAATTGGCCAACGGCATCCATCTTCAAAGGGTAGGGAACGAAATAAAACATCAGGCCAATAAGCATGATGCCTGTGATTATCAAGAGCGTAATCGCCTTCCCCGCCCCGCCCAAACCTTCTTGCACTTTGGCCAAGGGAAGCCACAAAAACCGGAACGGGATCCGCCGGTAGAGCAAGGAGTTGTAAAGCGATGAGGTGGCATGACGGCTTACAACATCTAGCCGAGCGATTAACTGCTGCGGGTCGGCAGGAGGATCGAACGATTCCATTACCAACAAGGATCTAGGAGGGTTTTTACTATCTTTTTCCCGCTCATCCCTCAAGGGAAGGACGACCAACAGTTTGCTGCCGCTTTCCCCCAAGTAACCGTCCAGGGCCTCAAGCACTCTTGGAGGCAAAGTGTCATCCTTGGCGCCGTTGAACACCAGTTTCTCGCCCCAATCCATCACGCGGTTGACCAGGCGCTGCATGAGGCGCACCAGGTTTGACCTTCTTTCAATAATGTCGGCGCCAGAGATTGCCTCGATTACTGCCTTTTGGGCGTAACGCACGGCGACACTGACACGGTCGCAATTGATCAGGCGGCGGCCATCATTGGCCACCTGGTAAGCGACTTCAACGGGATTCAAACTGGAATGAGCCAGACGAGAAAAACCTTCCACCTGGGTCCAGATCTGTTGCTGCCCAAGCATCTGGCCAAGCATTTGGTTGCGCTGGTATCGAGTGGCCAGGTCTGCCATCAATGCCATGTACTGCATAAAACCGGGAACGGCATTCATGGCCCGGTTGGCGCCTTGAAAAACCTCGATAATGCCCGTCAACTGGTTGTTCAGAGAAATGGGAACAAGGAGAAGGAGGAAATCCGTTGGGTTGCCCGCCCCGGATTTCCCAGTTTCTTCGATCACCAGCCCGCTGCGAGGCAATAAGACCACTTGCCTTGGGTTCACCACAACTTGGCGCAGTAATTCCTCATGGCTTTGGCGTGATTCCTCGGTTTTATCCAACCCCACTTCTTTTAAATTGGCCTGGAATTGCAGTTGCAGGTTGCCTTGATTGGTCCGAATCCAAATAGCCCCCACAGGGGCGGCAAGCGACTCCAGCAACTTTTTCAAAAGTTCCCCGTAAAACACCCCGGGAGGAACATCTGACTCGCAAAGCTTGGAAATCTCTTCCAGCCTTTGGCTTAATCGTCTTCTTTCCAGGTCTAAAGAGCGTGGATCGATTTGAGGTTCAGGGTTGGCGCTCACGAATGGAGTCCCCAAGTAAGATAAAAAAGCGGCCTCAGCTTAGTTTAACCGATAAGCAAGGTTTAGAATACTAACCTTAAACAAAATGCAACTATTTCAGCAATAGAGGGAAGATGAAAAAACAAACAAGAAGGTAAGGTGGGAGGTTTGACTGCTCTTTACTTCCCCACAAAGTGGATGGCGCCACGCAAATCAATTTTTTACCAACCGGGCTTCCATACCCTTCCCTAAATTTTCCAGGGTAATTTCCCACCAGGAAATGGGATCTTGGACACTTGCAGGAAGGAACTCAATGAGCTTTTCCGTAGCCGCCAATTGAATGGCGTTTTTCCGCGATTCTGGGTTGGCCCAAAGGAGAAACACTTTGCGGATCGCTCGGCCCCGTTCCCAACCCTTTTGAATCAGCCGTTCGACTTGCACTGAATCCGACTCACCATCAACGGCTTTTTCCACCCAATCGGATAACCAGCCAACGAGTAGTTTGGCTTCCGGTTCCTCCAGGCCGTTGAAAAGCGCAGGATCGTCCAAAATTCGGGCCAATTGGCCCCGTGTAGCCGCCATCCCCTAATCCCCAAACCCAATGTTTACTAACAACTTTCCCCCAGAGGGCGCGGGATATAGCTCAATTATTCCCCCCGACAATGGCAATTCTTTCAAAAGGTCCGGGTCAATTGGGCAAACCCAATTCACGCTTGACCAAGGGGCCTACCAACTTCGGTGGAATGGTGCCGTGGTTAAGTACCGCATGGTGGAATCGAGACAACTGAAATTGCCCTCCCAAGGAATTTTGAACCTCGGCCCGAAGCTGATTGAAAAACGAAGCTCCGGCAAAGTAGGTGGTCAATTGGCAGGAAGATTGTTTGGACCGGATGATTTTTCCCAATGCTTCCGCTTTCGATTGGAAGGCCCTCTGAGTTAAAAATTCCAAGGCCTGGTCATCGGTCCAATTCTGGCAATGCATATTGTGATCGAGAACGGCATTGGCCACGGTTCGCAAATACCACTTCAACTGATGCAGCCTAAGAGGCAATGACCCTTTCCCAAATCCTTCATCCAGCATCATTTTCTCGGTATAAACAGCCCAGCCCTCGGCAAAGACGCCAGAAAAAAACACCTTGCGAATTTTCGATGCCGTCCGGTTGGAATATTCCAACTGCACATAATGACCTGGGTAAGCTTCATGAATGGTCAATATGGGGAGCATATAGGCGTTGTATTCTTTCATGAAACTGGTTCGTGTGGCCAAGTCCCAGTCCGCGGGGGGTGGGCTCACCGCATAGATACTGGCCGCAGCGGGATCGAGGGGAGGCGCCTGGTTTAAATACGCCACGGAGTTTCCCCGTTGAAATTCCGGCATTTCGACAATTTGGCACCGGTCAGGCTCGGGCAGATCAAGAATTTTCCTTTCCTTGATAAATTGCTTGATGCTATCCACCGTTTGCTTAGTGCTGGGCAAAAGGTCTTTTTCCTCGGCCCGGTTCTCGGCCAATTTTTCCAACACCTGCGCAATAGCCAGCCGCCTTCCCGCAGGATCATAAGGAGGGAACACCTTGCCAGGAAATAACCCTGGCCAAAGCTCACGGGCAATGACATGCATTTCCAGTTCCACCTGGACCATTTCCTTCTCGGCTTTTTGAAAAACCTGTTCCGCCGAGAGTGGCATTTGCAGTTCGTGCTGCATTTTTGCGTTGAATTTCTTGGAGCCTATCCGCCAATCCTCCGTGGCCCGGGGAAGCAACACCTTTTCGAGGAACTCCTGATACTCTTGCAAACGCGGGATTACTTTCTCGGTTGCCTCGAGAACACGCTTCCGGTTTTCCTCATTCTGGATATGTAGACCAATGCCCGAGCGGTAGAAGCGGATTGTCCCGCGATTCTGTTTGATGGCCGTTTCCACATACACCTTGGGCGGGTTTCGCAAGGTTTTCTCTGCCACTCCCAAAAGGGTGGGCATTTTTCCAACCCGGGAGATCACCGAGGCGACATTCTTGGATTCTGGCAAAGTATTTTGGGTCAGGAGCAAAAAAAGGCTGTCGGACAAATATTCGCTATAGACCCTCGGATCTTCTTCGTAAGGATTCGTGTTTTTACTGGCCCAAAGGACCCTTTCTAAGTGGGCCTCAAATACCTGGTAGTCTGTTTGGCTTTTCGTCGGCAGTTGTTCGAAGGAGATTTCCTTTAACTGTCCCAGAGTCTGCTCGGCGGCTTTTTGCCAATTAGCCCTGGCCGCCGGGGTTAAGTCCTCCAAATCATGGTCGTAACGGTGATCACCAAGGCGTGTTGCTTCCAACGGCTTCCTTTTCAATTCCCCTTCCAAAAACGAATGAAACAACTTGCCCAGGGAATCCTCGGCAGAATTCTTGTCCTGAGAAAACAATTGACCTGCCAGGCCCAGAGAGAAAATCAAAACGACACCAGCCTTCGCAGTGCTACGATTCATGATGGGAACCCCAACCATGGTTAAGGCGTAGCCGGTATTATCACTCCATTTTTCTGGAATGAAACCAGTTTTTCCTTTTTATCAGGGAATGGTAATGGCGAGTTCCCAAGAAGGAGTTCCATGAGTTGCTTGCCCGAAATCAACTCCCGGATTCCAAGGTAAGATGTGGTGAATCGCGGATTGATTTCTATGGCCATGTCCTCCTTTCCATCCGGCGAGTTCCCCAAGACCAGATCTACGCCTATCCAACCGTGCAATTCTTCCAATCCCTCAAGGGCTTTTCCTCCGATAGCCATGGCCCGTTGGTGCAACTCTTCTGGCAGGGGGATTTTTCCCCCCTGGTATTCGATTTGAGATTGAATTGAAATATTTTGCTGCCCGGCAATGAGGGGGATTATTTGACCCCGCTTGGCGATAAAGGCCGCGCTGGCAGCCATCCCTGGGCAATAGTTTTGAGCCATAAAGCCTTTCTCACCGCAAAGGATTTTGCACCGCGAGAACTCGGCCGCATTGGTCAGGAAAAAAGTGTCGCAGCACCCCGCTCCATCCCGCGGTTTCATAATCAGTGGGTATTTCAAGGCCGAGGCGTCAACAGAATTCAATAACCAGGTTGCGGGGGTTGGGACCCGGTTTTTTTCCCAATGCAAAAAGGTTTGCCATTTATCGCTGGCAATCCGCAACGAGGGCGTGCCGCAATTTACCGCAACCAAGCCCGCTTGCGTTGCCTGAGCCACGCGGGTTTCCAGAACTCCACCGTTTTCCGGGGCAATGACCAGAACTTTATCCCCAGGCGATTCCAGGAATTGAAAAGGGTTCGCCAATTCCCGTTCCGAAGTTCTCCGTATTTGCACCTGGTTGTTGTTTTGAAAGCGGGAGGCGAAATCCGCCTGAACCAGTACTGTTGGGGTAACCCAATCAAGAAGGGAAAGGTCATGGGTCAACGCTTGAGACAGAGCCAATCCTTCCGGGATTAATGGGAACAAGGCTGGGTCCAAGAATGGCCCAAAAGCGGTTAACTCTTCATAAAGGTATATCCGCTGCAATTGCGCTCCCGGCGGGAAAGCCGACATCTACTTGTTGAATAGTAACTTGCGCAACTAGGCTTGCATGTTCAATATTAAAAGTTGGTGGCAAACAAAAACCAGCCTGGCAAAGCCAGGCTGGTGCGTTTTTGATTTTGACCGGGACTTAATCCTTCTTGGTCCCCAAAACAGGAATGGTCAGGGAGGGTTGCTCCTTTTTCGCCGCAGGAATTTCCTTCAACGCTTCCTGGGGCATCGCTGGGGCATCCTTGAACAGCGCCGGCAAGCTGACGGCCCCATCTTTGGGAATTTCCGGCAGGGTTATCTTGTTTTCTTCCAGGCAGGTGACGCCATGGACCAGTGGGTTTTCCCTCTCGCGGATAACCAGCGCTTTGGTCCTTTCGCGGAAGTGCTCGGTGGCCCGAACTTGTGCCACACCTGGCAGCGCGCCTTCCGACACATGCACATTGTTGTGTTTGAGAATGGTTCCCTTGGCAAATTCAAAACCAGCCAAAGAGATGTTGTACTGGACAATGGCCTGGTACTCGTTGGCCAGGGAGTCGGCCCAGAAACGCTGGGCTTCCAACAGGATATCCACGGTGTCGCGGGTGCGGTTGCCAGCCCCCTTGCCAGCCAGGAATTCCTGGAAGCGAATCCGCAGTTGCTCGGCAAATGCTTCTCGTTGAGCCCGTTGAACCCGGACCTGTTCGTAATTGGTGAAGACTTTGCGATAGGATTGGGAAAGGAAACGGCCAGTTTTCAATTCCTGGTCCTGAAGGACCTCGTAACTGCGGGCCAGTTCCAAGCGAGTGTTGCGCACCACCGCGTGCGCCGCCCGGTAGCCGATCGGGACATTCATTCTCAGGCCCAAGGACCAATTGTTGAAGCGGTTTCCCGCCATGTTCCTGAAGGCGTTGGTGGCATCGGGCCCATCCAACTGGGAGCCGATGGCATTGGAATCATAGGTCGAGGTAAAGCGCAGGTCCGGCATGAGCTGGTTCTTGGCCAGCACCATTTCCATTTGCCTGACCTTGACTTGCTGACGGGCAATATAAAGTTCCGGCCTCAAGTTCAAAGCTTCATCCAGCGCCGTATCCCAATCCGGTTCAAAGCGGGAAAGAGTCGGGGCATCGCTGGGAACCATTCGGGTGGAATCCTCGGCGGGCATGCCCATGAGGGCGCGCAATTGCCTTTCCTTTTCCAGAATATCATCGAGAGCAGCCAGCCTTTGACCACGGAAGAGTTCATATTGCCCGCGAGTCTGTGCCAGGTCGGCCAGGGTAATGGTGCCCGCGTCCAACCGGGCTTTGCTTATACGCCAGGCTTCATACCCTTGGCGCAGCGCCTGTTCCCGGGCGAACAAGGTCCAGTAAGCGCCATAAAGATTCCAGTAGGCGTATTCCACATTGAGAACCTGGTAGTTCAATTGCCTTTCAAATTCCGCCCTCTGCTGATCGAATCGGACCCGGGTGACCAGAATGCCTTCGCCCAAGCTGGAAGAGTTCAAAACCCCCGGAGTTGTGATGCTTCCCGGATGAGCCGGGCGCAACTGGTTAATTTCCACGCCATAACCTTGGAGCAAGGGCTGTTCAAACTGGAACTGCAAGGTGGGTTTGTAGAACGGGTTTACGAAGGCCGGCAGGTTGGTGTATTGATAATCGGTCTTGAAAGTGACGCCTGCCACACCACCAGTCGGCAACGGTTTCAAAATCGTGGAGTTAAAATTAGCGTCGATCGACTCGATGGAGTTCAACCCCCCAGAAGATATCAGGAAATTATCCACCGCCGTGCCGATGGGCCGGTCGGTGTTCAGCCAGTTCAAGCTCGTGGTCCAGACGGCGTCGAATTTAGACAAGGCGCTTTCGATATTGTTGCCAACGATGGCCGGGTCGAGGGCGAAAACCCGAACCGAATCGGAACCAATCACACCTTGGCCGGTGAAATTCACCAAGGTGTCCTGGCCAATGCCAGGAAACAGGGGATTTTGAAAACCGACTGTGCCTTGTTCCAACGCGGTGGAAACGCACTCCGCCAAGGAAATGTAACGAGGTTTCCTTTCTGGCTCAAGGACGGTGGGCGGTTTGCTCATCGACTTGGTAATCGGGGAAACCACCGCGCAGGGGTCGTTTTCCAGATTGGCAGGCATTAAGTTCTTGTAATGTTCGTAATCCGCCTCTGCCAGGAAGATGTTTTGCTTGCACCCCGATACCAATCCCAGCAGGACACCCGCCAGGGCCAGAGTTTTTTTCAAGCTCATGAGCATTCACCCCACAAGGAACTTGTCCCAAGGACAACAGGAACTAAGAACCGATAATTTCCCGTAGCCAATCAGGCAATGATTGGAGGGAAATAGTTTGTCAGTTTAGGTATCGGCAGTTCGGATTAGAAAAGTCAGGAAACTTTTAACGCGTGTAGGATATTTGCTGGAAAATCTGGTAATAGGGTTAAATAGGCCTCGATTCGGCAGACAGGGAATCTCTGGGGGCTGGGGAGGTTTGGCTAAAGCCGGTTTGGGTCAGTGGGGTTCCATCGCGGCGCGATTCCCACATAAGGCAATCCCAACAGCTTCTTTATTCCCGCCCACTCTCCCACATCATTTCCTTCCAACTGGTGCCCTATATATTGCAATAAATATCCCAGGAACAAGGCGCCTGCGCCCCAATACCATTCCATGAAATAAAACATGGGCAAAGAAGCAACCGCCAAAGGAATTCCCACCATGTGAATAGCAAAATTGAAGGGAAGTTGATGACGCAGTTTCCAATTGCCAAGTCTTCTTTTTATGAAAGGAAAAAGCCCCTTGGGAGTTTGCGTGTCCTGGCTCATTCTTATTATCTCCCCTGCTTCACATTTTTTCCAAAACCCGGATCCCAAGCAAATCTAAGGTGGTTTTTAAAACCCGGGCAGTCAAATCGCACAACCCGAGCCGGCTCATTTTCAAAGCTTCCGATTCGGCTTTCAGCACCGGGCAATTTTGAAAAAAAATACTATAGGCCTTCGCCAGGTCCCAAAGGTAGGAAGTCAAAACATTCGGCCGGTAATCCACGCCCGCATGTTGAACCGCTTCCAAAAAACGGAAGAGTTGCATCCCCAGTTGGCGTTCCTCCGCGGTTTCCAGGGAAATACTGCGGAGATCGATGCGAAATTTTTCCATATCGATGCCGCCTTTCCGGAAAATACTGCGGTTCCGCGCATAGGCATATTGCATATAGGTGGCTGTGTTGCCATCCATGGCGACCATTTTTTCCCAATTGAAAACATAATCGCTGGTGCGGTTCTGAGATAAATCTGCGTATTTGACCGCGCCAATGCCAATCACCTCAGCGTCTCCGGCGGCATCTTCCTCCGGCGCCTCTCCGCTTGAACCATCCGGCTGGCTATTACTTTGATTCACTTCCCGGGCCAGGCGGGTCGCTTCATCCAAAAGTTGATCCAAAGAAGCGACGGCATCTCCTGAGCGGGTTTTGATCGGCCGACGATCGGGACCCAAAACCGAACCAAAGGAAACATGGTGAAGCTGGGCCTTGGGCTTCAGCCAGGTCCTGGCAATCTCAAAGAGTTGCTGGAAATGAAACGC
This sequence comes from Gemmataceae bacterium, assembly GCA_009692005.1. Lineage (GTDB taxonomy): Bacteria > Planctomycetota > Planctomycetia > Gemmatales > Gemmataceae > SHZZ01. Next base: position 91,073 of record SHZZ01000008.1, read on the forward strand.
CTGACGGGAATCGACCACATAGAGGATGTGGGCGGGATCGTTCTCCTGCACCCGCGATTGAATGGTCGCCAGGTCGGTGGTCATGTAGGTGAAGGCGCCATCGCGCTTACGGACCAAGGCCGGCGGTTGGCCCTCCTTCAGAAATACCCCCATGGCGCCATCGGTTTCCACCGCCAACCCTTGTTTCTCCAGGCTTTCAACCACACCGTGCAGAAAAGGCTGGTAGTGGCTTTCCCCATGGGTATGGTCAAAGTGGATGTCCAGGCGATCGTAGACCTTTTGAATTTCCTTCAGGCATAGGGGCATGAATTGCTGCCACAGCCGGCGGTTTTCCTCATCCCCATGGTGAAGTTTGGCCGTCTCATTCCGGCAAGCTTCCTGCACCGGGTCGGTTGTTTGATCTTCCGATTCTTCCGTTTTGAACTGCTTGCGGACTTCGACATACAGGCGAGCCAGTTCGCCCACTGGGTCTTTTGCAAAATTTTCCTGGTTCAATTGGTTTTTAAAACCGTGCAAAATTATTCCAAACTGCGTGCCCCAATCCCCCAGGTGATTATCCGTGATCACCTTGTGACCAAGAAATCGAAGGACCCGGGCAATACTGTCGCCAATTATGGTGCTGCGCAAATGCCCCACATGCATCGGCTTGGCCACATTGGGAGAGCTGAAGTCGATTACATAAGTCAGGGGCGGGTTGGCCCGGCCCACACCCAGGCAATCGCTTGCACCCATGGTTTGCAATTGACTGGAAAGCCAATCGTTGCGAAGGCGCAAATTCAGAAATCCCGGGCCGGCAACTTCCACAGTGGCCAAAATGTCCGGCAGGGACAAATGTTCCGCGATCCGAACTGCCACCTCCCGCGGCGGAAGCCCCAGTTCCTTGGCCAGCCCCATCGCCCCATTGAACTGATAATCGCCAAATTTAGCATCAGCCACCTGGCGGATCTGCCCTTCAAGGTCCTTGTTGGGAAACCCGCAACGGTTTATTGCCTGGGTAATGCCGACGGCCAGTTTAGACAGTAATTGCATGGGGTAAGAATAGCCTGTTTCACGAAGGCAAGAAGGGAGAGATCCCCGAAGAGTGATCAGGAATTTTCCCAATCCACCCGGGGAGCGTCGGCCCAGAGTTCTTCCAGGGTGTAGTACTTCCTGGCGTCCTGGTCAAACACATGAACCATGACATCGCCGTAATCTTGCACCACCCATCTGCTGGCTTCATAGCCTTCGATTCCGGCTCTTTTATCCCCAGCATGCTTCATGGCATCATCCACTTCCTCAGCGATATTGTGGATTTGCCGTTTGCTAGTTCCCGTGGCGATAACAAAATAATCATATAGCCGAGAAATCCCCCGCATATCCAGGACTAAAACATCCCGACCTTTATTTTCCTGGGCGGTCACGGCGCAAATACAAGCTCGCTCCAAAGCGGTAGCCAAATGGGTGGTTTCGCCAACCAATGTCTTATTCAAGATAATCCTTCCCCCCCCGGTTTTACTCAATAACCTTATTTTCCCTATTGGGGAGGCATTCGTCAAGGAGCTGGGTTTAATGAAATGGCGTAGGCAACCAGAAATGTCTCCAGGTGGAGGTGGCTTTATTGGTCCGCCCGCCGTAGGAAGGATCTTAGGTGTAGCCAAGAAAAGCACTTTTTGGGTCTAAACAAGGAACGAAAAAGGGGACATTCTACTTTTTTCCTTCCTTTTTCGGTCTGCCTCGCGGGGGCAAGGGCGGTTCGAGGCCCAGCTTAGCCGCGGTCCTTGCCGTCCAGCGCCGAATGACGTGCCGCTCTTGCTTGCCCGGCGAAGTTTCACCGCCGAGTAGAAGGACCGCAGGTAGATCATGACCATCCCCACCAACCTCTTCACCGATCTCCCGCCAAACTTGCCCGACGAGCTTATCACCACCCTGCTCGAAGCCGCCGACGTTCGTATCGAACGGATCGTTTCCCACGGCCATGCTTCACCCGCAGACTTCTGGTACGACCAGCCGCAGCACGAGTGGGTGATCGTCTTGAAGGGGGCGGCGAGGTTGCAGTTCGAGGATGGTATGGTCGAGATGAAGCCCGGCGACTTCGTGAACATCCCGGCATTCAAGAAGCACAGAGTGGAGTGGACGACGCCATATGAGCCGACCGTGTGGCTGGGAGTGCGTTATGGTGACATGCGGGCGGGAGAAACATCATGAAGCGTTGCGTCTTGAACATCCTGATCGGCCTCACCTGCTTGCTGCCGACCGTCATCCGTGCCGATGAGCCGAAAGCCCCCGCCTCGGTCAAGGAACTGTGGGCCGACTTCGATCCCCGGAAGGACGAATTCGATGCCAAAGTGGTGCGGGAGTGGGAAAAGGACGGCATCGTTTATCGCTACGTCACTTTTCACATCGGCACGTTCAAAGGCAAACCGGCTCGCATGGCGGCGTTCTTTGCCTTCCCCAAGGGAGCGAAGAAGCTGCCCGGCCTGTTACACATTCACGGCGGGGGCCAGCGAGCCTTTCTGCACGAAGTCGAGTTTTATGCCAAGCGGGGCTACGCCTGCTTGTCGATCAATTGGGGCGGTCGGGAAATGGAGAACGCTAAAGAAGGCGATCCCAACACGGATTGGGGAGCGGTCGATCCAACGCAGAAAAACGTGCCGGGATATGCCAATCTCAAGCCCGGCGAAAAGTACCTCGATCCGTTCGAGTCGCCCCGCAACAACAACTGGTACTTACTGACGCTGGGAGCCAGACGGGGGCTGACGTTTCTGGAACAGCAACCGGAAGTCGATGCTGACCGCCTTGGCGTTTACGGTCACTCGATGGGTGGCAATCTGACTGTATACGTTGCCGGGACGGACGACCGGGTAAAGGCCGCTGCGCCTTCCGTGGGTGGATCAGGTTTTCGCACGGAACCTTGGCCGCTGTTACCGCAGGTGAAGGTAGAGACACCCAACGGCGACGTGAAACTGTTCAATGCGACCATCGGCTTCGAGTCGTATGCACCGCTCATTAAATCGCCGTTGCTGTGGCTGGGATCGACCAACGATTTCCACGGGATCATGGACGACACCTACCGCACAGGCGAGTTGATCCCGCACAAGACCGTTCGATACTCCTTCACTCCGCACATGAATCATCGGTTCACGCCTGAGTTCGCTGTGACGAGGCCGCTCTGGTTCGACCAATACCTCAAGTCTAGCTTCACGTTTCCGAAGACGCCCGACTCGAAACTGGTGCTGGCGACGGAGGATCACGTTCCCGAATTGCAGGTCACTCCCGATTCGTCACAGACGGTGGCCGACGTTCACATTTACTATTCAGCCGATCCCGATCCACGAGCGAGATTTTGGCGGTCAGCCGATGCCAAGAAGAATGGAGACGCTTGGACGGCGAAGCTGCCGATCTTGGCCGTCGATCAACCACTCTTCGCCTTCGCCAATGTCGTTTATGGTTTGAAGAAGGAAGAGTCGGAACCGTCTGCTCGACCAACTGAAAAGTTTGCGATCAGTTCCATGTTCCACACGACTGTGCCGATGGAACTGCAACGTGCAAAAGTGGTGGCCACGGACAAGCCCGACCCGGTGATTGACGACTTTTCGCACGGCTGGCGGGACTGGTACTTGTTGGAGGCTGGCAATCCCCATCATTGGGAATTCTCGACTCGCAAGCTGACCGATCCGAAGTGGCAGGGGCAAACGGGACAGCGGCTCGCCCTTGAAGTGCAGGCCGAAAAACCGAACGAACTGGTGATCGTGCTGACGGAGAACTTCTTCCGCTTTTACCGTGGTAAGTCGCAGGAGTTCGTGGCGGTGGTGAAGCTCAATGGTGGCACGGATTCACAAAACGTGTCCTTGGCACGGGGAGATTTCAAGACCATCGAGGGTGAGGCTCTGTCGTCGTGGAAGAATGTCGATCTTCTCAGTTTGCGGGCGTATTACGACAAGGGCGGCA
>SHZZ01000098.1 GCA_009692005.1 Gemmataceae bacterium
GAAGAATGCCACCTTGATGTACTTCGTGATGCAATGGAAGCCGAGGAACCAGCCCTGGCCCTCGATGCCGTAGAAGGGCGTGTTCCACCTCACGGCTTTGTTCACACCTGGGACAGTGCGCACGATGAGCGCGTCGAGGCGCTTCCCGAGTTCGCCCTTCCAGCCCGGCATCGCTGCGATGTACGCCTGCACCGGGGCGTCGCCGTCGGCCTTCGATATTTGGGGATTCCCGCCTGAAAGAAGTTTCACCGGCTTGGCCTTGGCGCCTGCCCTTGGCGGGGGTTTTGTGGCCGACTTGCTTGGCTTGCTGGCCCACGCCCGGCCCTTGGCCTTTGACTTGCCCTTGGTCATCCTTCGGCCCTGTGCCTGAGGGTAAAGGGTTATTATAGCCACCAGCCCCGCAAGCCATCAACCCGGTCCAAACGCTTTCCAAGCCTCCGCGTGAAGATTATCCTTGGATTTGCTTTTTGATTTACCTAAAAATGGTTTTGGCTCTTCCAATGCCTTACCTGCAGTGCCATTCTGGAGACATCCATGAGATCTGTGGTTCTTGGGTTCGCCCTTGGGCTTGGCTTGCTTGCCTCGGAAACAGCGCATCAGGCCCATCCAGGGCATGCCCAGCATCAGGAGGTTCGGGTTGATGGAAACTACCAGGATTATTTCAGAGTGGATGCGGATTTCGTCCTAACCCTGCTCCTGCTGCTTGCCTCAGGTTTCATGGCGCTGATGGTGGTTTTCAATGCCTTGGCCCGGAAACCATGCTTTCGGCTGGCGTCGCTGGGGTCGTTTGGCGCCTTCATGATCATCCTTCTTTTCGACATGGGTTGCGAGGATCGCAGCGGGGCGCGCATGGTTGAACAGCCGGTGCAACCCCAGCACGATGCCAAGGAACTTCAAACGCTTTACGGAAACTTCAAGAAAGACGGCGTCACCGTTCGGGCGGACGAGCAATTCCTTTACATTGCCTCGAATGCTTTCCCAAGTCATCCCATGATGGTTGGCATCACGGCTTGGCAGCAACAGGTTCCATTGCCCCAGCCCTACAGCGGGGAAAACTCATGGCGGATCCCCTTACAACCAGCCCTGTCCGCCAGGCCGATTTCCGCACGGAAAGCCCTCTTCCGGGGTGCAATTGCCCTGGCTGTCAATGGCGTGCCCATCTTTAACGCCTTGAATAATCGCCGCGAGGATGCCTTTCTCGCGGGCGAACTGGATGAATTTGGCGGCCATTGCGGGCGCGGAGACGATTACCACTACCATGTTTCCCCGACCCACCTCGAGAAGATCGTGGGGAAGGGCAAGCCGATTGCCTTTGCCCTGGACGGTTTTCCAATTTACGGCTTCACCGATGGGGAAGGAAAGGAACCGGCCGACCTCGACGAGTTTAATGGCCGCTTTGAGAAAGACGGCAGTTACCGCTACTATTCAACTAGAAAGTATCCCTATATTAATGGCGGGATGCGCGGCGTGGTCAGGGTCAGCAACGATCAGATTGAACCGCAGCCGCGAGATTCCCCCGCCAGGCCGCCTGGCCAACCACTTCGGGGCGCGAAGGTCACCGGGTTTTCCCGAGATGATGCCAATAACGCTTACACCCTGAAGTACGACTTGCAAGGAAAGCCACACTTCGTGAAGTACACGATCACTGCGGAGGGTGTTTGTGTCTTTGTTTTTTCGGATGGCGAAGGCAGGGAATCTACCGAAACCTACCGGCGTCAGGCTGGAAGGAATGGTCCCCCGCCAAAAAAGAAGTAACCGCCTCAGCCTGGGAAGAACTGTGTGAACGGTTGCATTGGGTTTTTGTAAAGCGCATGATTTCGATCACTTATCCAGCAGGGCATATCCATTAATTTGTGGTTAAAATATTCTCCTTTTGTTTTGGGAAAACTTTGTGGTTAAGTTAAAGTGGCCTGCATTACTAATGTCCAGGCCATTAGTGGATAAGTGGCTTGTAATATTTGGCTGAATATCGGCCACGAATCAGGCATCCAGGATTTCGCATTTGCGTATTTATAGCCAAAACAGGCTTGTTTGCGCACTCGGGACCTTATTAAATCACTCTACAAGGATCGGCCCCCATGTCGTTAAAAGACCTTTGTCAGCCGCGGCCTTCTGTGTTTGCAAAAGATCGTCGTGTGACGGTCTTAAATCTGGATTCCTTTCTCAAGGGCCAGATCAACGGCAAGGAATTTTTCGATGAAAACTACTTTACCCAGGGGATGATCACCCTGGTGGATCGGGCCTTTCGCCATCTTTCCGGGAAACAGGCCGGCTCCTCCATCTTCCAGCTTTCCCAAGCCATGGGTGGTGGGAAAACTCACAGCATGATCGCCCTGGGGTTGCTGGCAAGAGACCCCGAACTGCGCAAGCGGGTGCTGGCCGAAAAGGATCCCGCCCAAACGCTGGGCAAGTGCCAGGTGGTTGGCTTCAACGGCAGGCACACCGACGCCGTGGGCGGCATCTGGGGTTCCCTCGCCGACCAACTGGGCAAATCCGAAAAGTTCGCCGACTATACCAAACAACTAAAAGCTCCCGGGCCCGAAGCCTGGCGCCAATTGCTCGGTGGCAATCCGGTCATCATTTTCCTCGACGAACTTCCGCCCTATCTGGAATACGCCGCGGCCGTGTCTGTGGGCGCTTCCGACCTCGCCGTGGTCTCCACCGCCGCCCTGGCCAATCTTTTCAATGCCGTTGCAGACATGGATAATGTGGTCGTGGTGCTTTCCGATCTGGCGGGAACCAGCTACAGCGTGGGGCAATCTCGCCTGCAAAGCGCCTTCGACCGGGCCGCCCAAGGGGTCAGCAACGAGGCTCGGCGCCTGGCGGTGCCCATCACCCCGGTCAATCCCAATGGAGATGAGCTTTATCACATCTTGCGCAGCAGGCTGTTCGAGCGCATCGCCCCCGAGCCCAAAATACAGGAAGTGGCCGTCGCTTACGAAAAAGCCCTCGAGGAAGCAAAATCGTTCGAACTGACTTCCACCCAGCCCTCCAGCCTCAGGCAGAGGGTCCTGGATTCCTATCCCTTTCATCCAGACTTCCGCGATCTCCTTGGCAAGTTCAAGGAAAACGAAGGCTTCCAGCAAACCCGGGGCGTCATCCGCCTGATGCAAATGCTCATCTCCGACCTTTGGAACCAGAACAAGGCGATTCAACTCGACCTTATCCACCCCTACGACATCGATCTCAACAACGATGAAATCGCCTCGGAAATCCGCACCATCAACTCCTCGCTCAGCGAGGCCATCGCCCATGATATTTCCCATCAGGGGAAATCCGAGGTCGAGCAGATCGACAGCGTCAACGGCAACACCGATGCCTCCGATGCCGCAAAGTTAGTGCTGCTGGCTTCGCTTTCCACCATCCCGGGCGCCATCCATGGGCTTCGTGAATACCAGTTGGTCGATTGCCTGCAACGGCCCGGGCGCAACCTTTCAACCTTCCGTTCCAATGTCCTGGATAAACTGGCCACCCGAGCCTGGTATTTGCATACCTCCGCCGATGGCAGGCTTTTCTTCAAGAACCAGCAAAACCTGGCCGCCAAGCTTCGGTCCACTGCGCTCAGCCTGCATAATGAAGTCGTCGATCGCAAACTCAAACAGCGCCTGGCCGAGGATTTCGCCCCCTCCATGCGCGATTGTTACCAGGTTGTCGAGGTTCTCCCCCCCTTGGATGGCGTAAAGGTTGAGGTGGAGAAAACCACATTGGTGATCGTTCGACCGGGCGGGCAGGCCAATAATCTCCCCATTTCTTCCGACTGGCAGGATTGGTGGACCCAGCAGGAATACAAAAACCGGGTCTTCTTTCTCACAGGCTCTCGTGACACCTACCAGAAGGTGGTGGATGCCGCCAGGCATTCCAAGGCTCTTGAAAGCATCCAGGAGGATCTCAAATCCCAGAACCTGGGCCACGACGACCCGCAATGGCGTTCCTTGGATGGGCTGCGCGACCGGATCAACCTGCAGTTCACCGCCGCCTTGAAGGAGGCCTTCGACCAGGTGATCTATCCCTCGATCAATACCGCGCTGCGCTCCGCCGGCATTGAGCTGGCCTTTGCCGGGAACAACCATGGCGAATCGACCATACGAAAAACCCTTGAGACAGCTCAAAAGTTTACCACCAAGATCGATGATCCCGGTTTTATCAGCCGTGCCGAGGGCAGACTTTTTGGCCCCCCCGAGGCCAAGTCGGTGTTGTGGTCTGAATTCAAAAGAAACGCCGCGGTGCATACCACTTGGCCTTTTCACAAAACCTCCGCTTTGGAAGAACTCAAATCCCAATGCCTCCAGCGCGATCATTGGCGGGCTGAGGGCAGCCATATCAGGCGGGGGCCATTCCCCCCTCCCATGCCCGAGGTGAATATCCGAGAACTTTCCGTCGACGAAGAGGGCGACGGCTTCACTTATCTGAAAATCGAGGCGCTGCATGCCACCAGGCTGGTGTTTGAAACAGGCGACAACGACCCCACGCTATCCTCCAGCCCGGCGCCCACACCCGCCCGCTTTGAAGCCAAGGGGTTGCGTTACCGCTTTTTGGCCGTCGACCCCGAAAACCTCACTCGCTTCAGCCCCGTCAAGGAATGGACTGCCAAAATCAGGCTCAAGCACCAGCTTCACGACCGCGGAACCCATTACGATCTTGAACTGCTAGCCTTGCCCAAAGTCGCTGGCATGGTGATTCGCTACACCACCGATGGCAGTTTCCCTAATTCGCCCACGGCTGTTACTTATGCCGGCGCTTTCAAGGTTCCCGCAAACAGCAGGCTTGTGCTTGCAGTGGCTTCCTTCCCCGCTTTCAATCTCAGTTCAGCCTCAAGCACCATTCCCATATCCAAACGCGATGATAAAAAGCCCAAGATCAATCCAGATCTTCCTGCCAGGTGGAAGAAAAGCATCAAATTGGATGACTCCGCCTCGGTCTGGAAATTCCTTGGCAAGCTAGACCAGGCGCCTTTGATCACCACCAACAGCATTAAGGCCACCCTGGAAAGTGGTGACAATTACCAAACCCTCGATTACATGGGCGCCCAAACTTTCAATGGAGCGCTCCTCAAGGAAACCATGGAAAAACTGCAAGCTTTGATTGGGGGCGGAGCGGTGCGCATGACGGTGGGGGGCCTGGCTTTCCCCACCGGACAAGACCTCCTCGATTGGCTCAAGGCTGCTGAGATTCCCTTTGATTTAAACTCGGTGGAACAATAGCCATGGCGAAAACCCAACCTGCCAGCAGCCGCAAAACCATTGGGCTCGGTTTCCTCCCCAACGAGGCCACCCATGGTTTTGTCATCTCCATCCCCAGGGGATCGGGCAATGAAGATCTCATCCGCATCACCGAGGAACGAAACATCGATGCCGATTCCCTCGACCTGGCCCAGGAAATCTCCCTGCCCTTGCATGAACCCTCATTAAGGGCGCTGATCGACCGCAGGCGCTGGCTCGAACTTGCCCCCGCCTTCTGGGAGGAAGCCAACCGCAGATTGCGCGCCAATGGCCTCCCCACCCATAAGTTTTTAAAAAACCCGGGCAACCCCATCCCCATTCACCCCTCCCTCGGCAAGGAACTTTGCATCCTCTGCTGGGCCGTCGAATCCGCCCCTTTAGAAGACATCCCCAATGCACTGCAGAACTGGGAAGCCCTTGCTCCTGAAGAACGATGGTGGCTGTTCACCATGGCAGTGGCCACCACCGGCCAGGCGCTAAAGAAAGAAATCGGCTGGCGCAAAGCCTTGCGTTTTGCCCTCGCCGAAAACCCCTTCATAAAAGGCGAGGGCTCATCGCCCAAGCAGCGACGCGAGTTGCTTGCCCATACCCAGTTGACCTTGAATTTTGATTGAACCAAGGATGAAACATGCCCCGTTTTATCGAAAC
>SHZZ01000042.1 GCA_009692005.1 Gemmataceae bacterium
GTGGGCCATGGCCAGGCTCATGAGGTACTTGGCCTCGAATTGGCCCAATCCTCCGGCGAGACACTGGGACTCGCCAAACTCGCTGACCCTGTCGGTTCGGCAACTGGCCGCCTGAAGAATGGTGGGCACCGGGTGCCAAGAGTGCCCCTCTTCCAGCGCGGCCGGAAGGCCTTTGGGGGCACGGCAGACAGCAACACTGAATATGGGCGGATGAGTGGGTTCTTTTTTTTAGCTATTGGGAGCTTTCAAGATAAGTGTGTCAGTTGAACCAATTACCTATACAGAAACCCGACCCTCAATTTTATAAACTTCCCCTTCGGGGATGCTTTCTAATAGCAAAGCAGTAAAGCAGTAAAGCAGTAAGGGGGCTAAGCAGTAATTATTTTGTCCTCGCCAAGCGGAACCCGCCGTAGCCGACGACCCGAAAGGTCGGCGAGAAGTAGTTCCGGTAGGAAGAACGAGCAAACGATACATTGAAGAGGAAAGACCCGCCCCGCAACACACGGTATTCTCCCGTTGCTGGTCCCTTCGGATCTGTTACCGCTCCCGCTGGGTAGTCTGCTTTCCAATCCTCACACCACTCCCATACATTTCCATGTAAGTCATAAAGCCCAAAAGCATTCGGCTTGTAACTCCCTACGGCCTTTGAGCCCCCACTATCAATATTTGCGTCACTCTTTGTTAGGCTGTCTCCAAACGAATACGCCGTACTTGTTCCAGCCCTACATGAATATTCCCATTCAGACTCTGTTGGAAGTCTGTAACCACCATCTGTCTTAGCATTTAACTTCTTAATGAACTCTTGGCAATCATTCCAGGATACTTCCGTTACTGGTAGCTTTGCTCCCTTGGTATCACTGGGATTTTTTCCCATTACCGATTCCCACTGCTCTTGCGTCACTTCATGCTTACCCATGTAAAATGGCTTGGTAAGGGTAACTTCATGCTGCTTCCCTTGGAAATTCATAATCAGATTTACTTCCTCTATTTCTTTTTTCCCAAGTTCTTTCTTGGTGAATTTTTTAATGTTTTCCTGCAAATCTACCTTAAAATCTGCCAACTCTTTCTTTGTGAAACCCATCTTAAACTTCCCTGCTGGCACTAATACCATTTCAAGTTTTACGCCTGCGCCGAAGTCAACCACATCTACCTTCCCGGGCTTCACTTCCTGTGCCATTACTGTCAATGCACCTACCAAACCAAACACCATGGCTATTCCTAGTACTCTTTTCATCTCTCACCTCTGGGGATAAAGTTAAACCGTAATGCCTTAACTATAGGGCACTGCATTTCTAGAGTCTATTTAAATCCTCACATCCCTAATCCGTTAAGCCAACCTGCCCGTATCAAGCAAACCATCAACCGAAACTACACCTGAAAGATTGTCCCATTTAAAACGATTCTAGGCGCCTTCCCGAACTATGCTAAGTATTGCTTCTATTTGCGATGGGGTAAGGTGTGGCCACCGCTCCAACACCTCAAGTGCGCCGGATTCTGCGCCACTATTTTTAAGAAATGCACTATTTCCCAGGGTTTTTGCATTATTTCGAATCCCGTAGCCTCCATTGAATCCTTGTGCAGCAAGGAGTTGAGTTTAGCAAGTAGAGGCAAAACGCCTGCCTGCCTCAGGGTTGGCGGCCATTTTTTTTACCTTCATGTCTATTCGATGCGGTTGCTGCTGCCTTGCTAAAACCCCGTCCCCGAATTGACACGACCCATAGTTTAACAAGGGCAAGAAAAAAATCACGCCCGCATGGTTGCCCTTCTTATTGCCGCTGCTTACATCGCCTCCACCCACTATTCTTGGTTTGAAAAAACCGGTAATGTGGATGATAATGGATAAACCAAACTCTATTGGCATCGTGTGGCACAGTTTTCGTTTTAAGAAAAATAAGTTGCTCTTTGCGAAATGAAATGAAGGACTCATGAAACCACTGACACTTATGTTTAAAACGCTACTGATTGGCTTTGCCTGTTGCATGAATTCCCGTGCAGAAGGGCCCGGGGAATATCCCGTTCGGGCTTTACCTCAATGGGGAAAGCAGTTCAAGTTGCAAAAAGGCTGGCTGGGGGGTGATGGCTTATATTCCGTCCAACTCAAATCAGGCAAAGTGTTGTGGTTTTTTGGGGATTCCATTTTTGGCGAAATAAAAGAAGGCAAGCGAACCAAACCAATCATGGTCAATAATTGCGTGGGAACGCAGGACCGACCAGGGGGACCGGCGCATTTTTTCACCCAAGAAAGGGAAGGGAAAAAGCCAGGGGCATTTTTCTCCCTTAAGGATTCAAAAAGTTGGTTCTGGCCCATGGCTGCCTTTATGGCAGGGGACCAGTTGCTGGTGCATCTGGCTGAAATTGAAAAAACCGGTGGCGATGGAGTGTTTGCTTTCCGCCAAGAGGGCCATTATCTTGCCCGAATCCAAAATCCAGATGCTTTACCCACGGACTGGAATGTGGAATACCTGCATTTTCCGCATTCCCGGTTTGAAAAAAATCTCACCTTGTTTTGGGGTTCTGCGGTGGTGCAAACAAGCGATTTTTATTACCACCTGGGATACCGGGAAACCAAGGCGATAATTGGCTCCAAAGAACTGGTAGTGTCGCGGGTTCCAATTGCTAAACTTGTGGATTTTAAAAGTTGGGAGTTCTATTCCGGTTCTGGTTGGAGTGTCAATCCAGTTGAGGCAAAACCCCTTTGTTCCGGGCTGGCCTCCGAATTTTCCGTTTTGAAAATCAGCAAAGAGAAAGGGTTCTTGCTGGTTTACACGGAGAATGGCCTTGGCGACAGGATTGTTTGCCGAAAAGCCGAGGCGCTTACAGGGGTTTGGAGCAAGCCAGAGTTCTTATTTCAATGCCCTGAAATGGCCAAGGACAAGGGGGTTTTTTGTTATTCAGGAAAAGCTCATCCCTGGTCGCTTGCGGGGGAAAAATTTGTTGTGACTTACTGTGTGAACACCTGGGATTTCTGGCGGCTATTCAAAGATGAAAATGTTTATTTGCCCCATTTTTTAGAAGTGCAAATACCCAAGAAAAAATAGCGGGTTGGCAAATAACTCAAGGAATTGCCCCCCGGGCGTTGTTCACAAAATCTCGCATCTTTTGCGGGCACTTTTTCCCGGGCGATTCCTCGATTCCCGAGGCCACATCCAACCCATTGGGGTAAACCTTTTGAATGGCCAAAGCCACATTTTGGGGATTCAATCCTCCCGCCAGGACCAACGGCAGGGGAAAAGCCAATCCGCTTAATAATTCCCAAGGAGCGGTTACACCGGTGCCCCCATGCAATCCCGGGATCTTGGCATCCACCAGGACAGCCATGGGCTGCCACGGCAATCGCGAAAAATCATTCAAGGCTTTCTTTATTGCCGATTTGGATTCTTGAGAGTCGATGCTCAGGGTGGCCAGCCAGGGAAAGCGCGATTTTTGTATTCCCGCGGGAATTTTGCCATGGATTTGCAAACCGCTTAACCGGGGTACTTCTTCCATTAATGCAAGCAAATCTTTTTGCTTGGGGTTAACTACCACGCCGAATACCGGGGTGAATACCGGGACGGCGCACAAGATTTGCCTGGCTTTGGCTGGGGAAACATACCTGGGCGAGGAGGGGAAAAAGTTCAGGCCAATGGCATCGCAACCAACGGCGATAGCGCACTCGGCGTCACGCACGCTGGTAATTCCGCAAAACTTGATAGGGATGAAGTTACCCATGGGATTTACAGGAAGTGGCAGCGCCTGGGGCTTGGCCAATCACGCACCTAATTTTTTCTGGTCCTCAACCTGAGCGTCCTGATACCAGGTGGGAGGAACCGGGCGGCGGTTCAGCTCATCGGCAAAGTTCCAATAACAAACGCACGGTTCGCCTGGTTTCCAGGAAAAATAAGCTCTGCGGTTGTTGACCATGGTGGGAAAGCCAATGAGTCCTAGTTCTGCCACCAAGGGTTCAATGCCAATGGCTTTCAATTCATTCAGGATGTTTTCGAGGGAAAGTTCCATGAAATAGAGTTCATCGGTAACTTCGTGTTGGCGTCGGCGTTCCCGCCAGGTGAATTCCCGTTTCTTTTTTTCAAAAAAAATTCTTTCGGAACGAAGAGTGCGGACTTTGGCGGAAAAATATTTCAAATCTTCCGCTACTCTCCCTGCCAAGGGCAGCATGGCCTCAGCGATTTCCAAGGTCAAGATTTCCATGGGGGGATTCTCAAGATTCAATTCAAAAATTCTTACACCCGTGGCAAAACGCAAAAGTAGAATCGGATTTTTGGGCAGTCCAACCTAATAGGAAACGGGAAAGGAAGTTGGAAGTGGAAAGCGCCACCCGGGTAATTGAATTGGGATAGGGGATAATCCGTTTAAGGGAATTCAGAAGAAGGGTAAACTGGCAGGGTTAACCGGGTTATATTGCTTTACCCATGCCAACGGACAAATCCTTCCAGGGCAAAGAATTCAGGCAATCCCATCTGGTCGAAGGCCATGGCGGTGCCCAGGTTGCGGTATTCCGCCCGCTGCCAGAATTCCCTACGGTCGGAAATTCCGGGGTACATGGCCCGGTCCTTTTGCGACTGGTGGCGGAAAATCGCCATTTTCTTTAGTTCCAACACCTCGGGGCTCAAGGGAATTACCCGTTCTAGTTCGTGCGGTTCCCATTCCTCCCAGGCGCCACGATAAAGCCAAATCTCCCCGCAGGTTTCTTTTTCCCGCAAACGACGAATGGCCTCAAAGATCGCCTCGGCGCAAACCCGATGGGTTCCATGCGGGTCGGAAAGTTCACCCGCCACATAAATTTGTAATGGTTTCAAGCGGGTGATCAGGTTCTCAATGTCGTTTAAATCTTCGGGATGGATCGGGGCTTTGGCGATGGTTCCCGTTCGATAAAAGCGCAGGTTCAAGAATTCGAGTTGGGTTGGGGGAATGCCACAGACAGCGGCGGCGGCGCGGGCTTCGGTTTCCCGAATTAGGGCCTTGATATTTAACAAATCCTGAGAATCGGTCTGCCCGGGTACTTTGGCATCAAGAAATCCCCGCACCCGTTTCTTCAGGTTTTCGGTTTCTTTTTCATCAATTTGAAAGAGCTTATTGAAGCCGCTGACAAAGTCGGTGAAGCGCCATGCATCATAATCAAATACGGCGATGTTCCCACTGGTCATGTAGGCAACATGCACCTGGTGCCCTTGTTCAACCAAGCGGATGAGAGTGCCCCCCATGCTGATGACATCGTCATCAGGGTGGGGACTGAAAATCAGAATGGTTTCCTTCTTTTTCCCGGCCGGCTCATCACAGATGGTCTCCATCATTTGACGAAATACGCTACGGCCAAGCACGCCGGAAGGGCCATGTTCCCTTAGAAGTTCGTGAAGATCGTGTTCCCGGAAGTCCTCATCGGAAAGTTTGAGCAGCCCTTTCTTGGTTTTCAGCGATAATTCAATTACCGCTTTGCGGATGAGGGCATCTGTCCAGGAAATGGGGCCAACTGTCCAGGGGCGGGAAATGGCCGATAATTCCCGGGCGGCGGATTGGTCCAAAATGAAAGTCGCGTCGGGATGTTCTTGCAGGAAACTGGCGGTGATATTTTCGCTCACCGGCCCTTCCAGGGCTTTTTTAACCATGGGGGCCTTATGTTCCCCAAACGCCATGAGGATTACTTTGCGGGCATCCATGATGCTGCCCACACCCATGGTAAGGGCCCGCAAAGGAACATTGTCCTCGCCGGCGAATGACTGGGCAGCATCCGTGCGAGTTACGGCATCGAGGGTCACCAGGCGGGTACGGCTATGGCGGGTGGCGCCGGGTTCATTGAAACCCATGTGTCCCGACCGGCCGATTCCCAAGAGTTGCAGGTCAATCCCGCCCGCGGCCCGGATTTTCTTTTCGTAATGAATGCAAAACTCTTCCAACTGGTTGAAATCCAACGACCCGTCGGGGATGTGTATTTGGTTTTCCGGAATATTGACATGGTCAAAAAAAGTCTCACGCATCCAGTGACGATAACTCTGGGGATGCGAAGGGTTGATCGGGAAGTACTCATCCAAGTTAAAGGTGATCACTCGGGAAAAATCCAGCCCTTCTTCCTTATGCATGCGGATCAGTTCCCGATAGAGGCTCACTGGGGTGGAACCGGTGGGCAGGCCAAGCACGGCCATTTTTCCTTGCGACTGGTTTTGCTTGATTAATTCGCTGACCTGCAGGGCCACATTCCTGGCCGCTTGGGCGCTGGAAGGGAAAACAATCGCTGGGACCTTGGTCCTTGGAATGTAATGTGAAGCCATGGTTCTCCTGTTGAATTGACGCCAATTCTTAATTTTTACTGGCCCGGACAATATTTCGTTATCATATGATGGCTAAGGCCTCATTCCCAGCCGGGGAAAAGGATTTGAAAGCGGCGAGAGCCTGAATGCATATTCATTTAAATGGCGAAAGTTACCAGGTGGCCAAGCCCGTGGCTGTGCGGGACCTGTTAAGCCTTTTGAAAAAAGATATTTCCAAAGTGGCGGTCGAGGTAAATTTTAAGGTGGTTCCCCTGAAGGAACATCAATCCACCATGCTTCAGGAAGGCGATGTTGTGGAAATCGTCACCTTGGTGGGAGGAGGCTAGAGCGTGGATTTTCCATCCGATCAACCGTTGACAATTGGAAGCTTTCGATTTCAAAGCCGCCTGATCACAGGCACGGGAAAATATTCTTCCATGGAACTCATGAAAGAGGCCTTGGATGCTTCCGGCTGCGAAGTGACAACTGTTGCGGTCAGGCGGGAACGGCTGGTGGACAAGGACGGGCGCAATCTCCTGGATTACCTGGATTTGAAGAAGTTGACGATATTGCCAAACACCGCGGGGTGTTTTTCCGCAGAGGATGCCATTCGTCATGCGCGCCTGGGCAGGGAATTGCTCAGCAATTTGAACAACCCAGGAGCCAACTGGGTGAAATTGGAGTGCCTTGGCGATCCGCGAACCTTGCTTCCCGATCCGATGGAAACTCTCAAGGCCACGGAAATTTTGGTCAAGGATGGCTTTCAGGTTCTGGTCTATACCAGTGATGATCCGATCCTGGCGAGGAATCTGCAGAAAGCGGGTGCGGCCAGCGTCATGCCCGCAGGCAGCCCAATTGGCAGTGGGCAGGGAATTTTGAATCCCAACAACATCCGGATCATTTTGGAATACTTGAAATCGGCGGATGGCAATTACCCGGTAATTGTTGACGCCGGGGTTGGCGCCGCCAGCGATGTTGCCCTGGCGATGGAATTAGGTTGCGATGGGGTGTTGCTTAATACGGCAATAGCCCAGGCTGGTGACCCGGTGCGCATGGCCTGGGCGATGCGGCAGGCTTGCCAGGCCGGGCGCTGGTCGTTTCAATCCGGGCGAATTCCCAAAAAATTGTACGCTCATGCCTCCAGTCCCCAAGAAGGGCTTATTTCTCCAGCCCGAATTAGCTAGAATGCCTTCAGGGTGCGATTGTTAATTTTTCGAGGAGATTTTCCTTCCATGGTTGAAAGAAGAATTGAATTGAACCGGCGCTACCGCCGGAAGAAAAAAATGGCCAAGTTGAAAAAGAAACTGGAGACTGCCAAGAGTACACGCGAGCGGGAAACCGTTTTGGAAAAAATTCACCGGATCAGCCCGTTTTGGGTGGAACCGGTCAAGGCCAACTAGGGCATCTAGCCTTGAAAACACCCGGTTCAGCCGGGTGTTTTTCTTTTGCCATCTCCGATTAATTCCTTTATCAATGGGATCGCTCATCCTTTTCCGGTTTTTACGGAGCGGGTTTTATGAAATGCATTTCCATCGCCATGGCAAGGAAAGTCGAATGGGTTAGTCAAGAAGTGACCGTCCAGGGGTGGATCCGCACGCGAAGGGATTCTAAAGGCGGATTCAGCTTTCTGGAAGTGAATGATGGATCTTGCTTTGGCAACCTGCAGATCATTGCTAATTCCACCCTGGAGAATTTTCAAAGTGAAATTACCAAGCTGTGCACCGGTTGCAGCGTGGTAATCCAGGGCATGGTTCAAGCTTCGCCTGCCAAGGGGCAACCCACCGAATTAATCGCCTCCAAGGTTCGAGTGCTTGGCTGGGCGGACCCGGTTTCCTATCCCATGCAGAAAAAAGGGCACACTTTTGAATTCCTGCGGACGCAGGCGCATTTGCGCCCGCGCACCAACACCTTTGGAGCCGTGTCACGCGTTCGCAACCGGATATCCAAGGCCATCCACGACTTCTTCCAAGAAGAGGGGTTCATTTATATTCAAACCCCGATCATTACCCCGAGCGATTGCGAAGGGGCAGGGCACATGTTTCAAGTAACCACGGTCAACCCGCAAAATCAAAAAGGCGGTGAGCAGGCGAAAGGGGATTTTTTTGGCAAGCCGGTGTTCTTGACGGTTAGTGGCCAGTTGGAAGGGGAAACCTATGCTTGCGCCCTGGGGAAAATTTACACATTCGGTCCGACTTTCCGCGCCGAAAATTCCAACACAGCTCGCCATTTGTCTGAGTTTTGGATGATCGAACCGGAAATGGCCTTCTGTGACCTTGTACAAAACATGGACCTGGCCGAACGGTTTATCAAAAAAATCATCGAAAGTGTTCTCGCGGATTGCAAAGAAGACATGGCCTTCTTTGATGAACGGATTGAAAAAGGGCTGCTCAAAAACCTGGAAATGGTGCTGGAAAAGGAATTCCTCCGGCTTTCCTACACGGATGCCGTAAAAATCCTGCGCTCCAGTGGGCAATCCTTCGAGTTTGAACCGGCCTGGGGGAAGGACCTACAATCCGAGCATGAAAGATACTTGGCGGAAAAACATTTCAATTCCCCAGTGATACTCTTCGACTATCCCAAGGACATCAAGGCTTTTTACATGCGTTTGAATGAGGATGGAAAAACTGTCCGTGCCATGGATGTGCTGGTGCCAAGAATTGGGGAGATCATTGGCGGCAGCCAGCGCGAGGAAAGGCTGGATGTTTTGGAATCGCGCATGAAGGAAGGCGGATTGGTTCCCGAGGACTACTGGTGGTACCTGGATTTGCGGCGGTACGGCACGGTGCCCCATGCGGGGTTCGGCCTGGGGTTGGAACGCACAGTTCAGTTTGTCACGGGCATGGCCAACATTCGCGATGTGATACCCTACCCGCGAGCGCCGGGCACTGCCGAGTTTTAGACTCAATTAAAATAACGGTAACGGATTATGCAATACAGGGCGTTAAAGGCGTCCTTGAGGCCGATTTTCTTCCCCTCCTCATAGGTCCGGCCGGAGTAGGAAATTGCGACTTCGAAAATGCGCCAGGGAGGAGAGCGCTTTTTGGCGACTTTCGCGGTAAACTCAGGCTCAAAACCAAAGCGGTTCGACTTCAAGTCCATTCCTACAAGGACCTCTTTTTTGAAAACCTTGTAGCATGTTTCCATGTCGGTGAGGTTCAGGTTGGTGAACATATTGGAGAGCAATGTGAGGACTTGGTTGGCCACCATGTGCCAGAAATAAAGCACGCGGTGGTTCTCGCCAATGAAACGGGACCCGTAAACCACATCCGCCTTGTTTTCCAAAATAGGTTGCAGCAATACAGGGTATTCCGCGGGGTCGTATTCCAAGTCAGCATCTTGAACCAGAATCACATCGCCCGTGCAGGCTTTGAATCCGTCTCGCAGGGCGGCGCCCTTGCCCCCATTCTTTTCCTTCAGGATTATTTGGGTGTTTTCGTCTTTCAGCGAAGGGAGAAGCTCCCGCGTCCCATCTGTGCTGCAGTCATCGATAATGATGATTTCTTTGGGGATTGGGGTCGCCCGGACTCTGGCCAAGACCTCGGCTATCCAGCGCTTCTCATTATAAACTGGAATGACAACCGATAGCTTAAAGTTCGCAGGCAACGGGTAAATTCCCAGCCTTTTGCAGTTGGCAGCCCCAAGCATCTGCTCCAGAACCGCCACCTGGGAATTATGCTTGCATACAGGGTCCGCTTCATTCGGTAGGTCCCCGGGATTGGCTGTCATTTCATCCATGAGAATCGAAACTTGCTCCTATATACCGGGATGCTCCAAAGGTTTATCGGATTCTAGGAGATTTTGGTCAAGGTCAATGGCCGGTCTATGACATTGACAGAAAACTGGGTTTTATCAATACTCGTACTGGAAGTAGCAGCCTCGAGCGGGAAGGAACCCGCTTGGCAAAAGAAACTCTCAAGGAAGGGAGTGTTAGGGCTTATGGCAGGATCCCCATTCGTTGGCGTGCCGTTAATCGACATCAAGGCGCTGGACAAAAAAATCCAAGGTGAAATCGAGACTGCGGTATTGCGAGTACTGAACTCTGGGCAGGCCATCATGGGCCCGGATGTCGAGGCTTTCGAAAAAGGGATCAGCAGATATTGCGGGACGAATTACGGTGTCAGTTGTAATTCCGGCAGCGATGCCCTCCTTCTCGCCCTACACGCCATGGGTATTGGGCCTGGCGATGAAGTAATACTTCCCCCTTTCACTTTTTTCGCCACTGCAGGCGCTGTGTGCAGAACTGGCGCTACTCCAGTTTTTGCCGACATCGATCCCGTGACTTTCAACATCGACCCGGCCCAAATTGAAAACAAGATCACTTCCAGAACCAAGGCCATTATTCCCGTGCACCTTTTTGGCCAATGCGCGGAAATGGAAACGATTTGGGGCATTGCGGATAGGCACAACCTGCTGGTTCTTGAGGATGCGGCACAATCTTTGGCGGCGGAATACCAGGGGAAAAGGAGCGGCAACCTCGGCGCCATGGCTTGCCTTAGTTTTTATCCGACCAAAAACCTAGGCGCGTTTGGCGAAGGCGGAATGGTGGTCACCAACGATGAAGAATGGGCCGCCAAATTGCGTTGCTTGCGGGTTCATGGAATGGAACCACGCTACTACCATAAATACATGGGGTGGAACGCACGGATGGACGCCATCCAAGCTGCCATTTGCATGGCCAAACTTCCTTACCTGGATTCCTGGGTTAAGAAACGGCAAGAGGCGGCTGCCAGGTATGACTTTCTCCTCAGCGAAGAATGCCTGGGGTTTTTCTTGAAGAAGCCGGCGGTGGCGGCTAAACGATTGCATGCCTTTAATCAGTATGTCGTTCGGGTTGCCGGGGATGAAAGAGATGCCTTGGTCAGCCACTTGCGTTCGGAGAAAATTGGCTGCGAGATTTATTACCCCTGGCCTTTGCATTTGCAGGAATGCTTGCAATTCCTCGGCTACGGGGCGGGCGATTTTCCAGCCACGGAAAAAGCCTGCGCTGAAGTCCTGGCTTTGCCTATTTTCCCCGAGATAACCATGGAGCAGCAACGACGCGTGATTGCCTCCTGCGCTTCTTATTTCCGCAAGTCTGCCTCCAAAGCTGCCTGAAAAAATGCAACCACTAATCAAGGTTGCATTAATTCCAGGACGGCCAGCCGCATCGCTTCTACACCGGTTTCCACTGTTGTCGGCATGGCTGGGTAGAAAAATTCCGAGTGCAGGGAGGGCAAACTCATCCCTTGCTGTTTGGCCCATTTTTCCTTGGGAACCGTGCCCAGGAAAAACATGCACACGGGAACGCCCCCCTGAGCGTACCGGCTGAAGTCCTCCCCTCCCATTACAGGTTCACGAGCCGACACGAATTCACGGCCAAGCTTGGACTCCCAGACCTTCCTCAGTCGTTGGGTAAGTGGCACATTATTGGATAACATGGGGGTGAATTCCTCCTGACGCACCAGGACCGTCGGCGCAGGCGCCCGCGCGCCCTCCGCCGCCGTTCGTGCGATCCGAGCAATCCCTTCCAGCAAATGCTTCCGAACCGAATCCTTCATCGAGCGGACCGTTATTTGCAGCCTGACTTCAGCGGGAATAATGTTGTGCTTGGTGCCGCCCTGGATGGAACCAACCGTCACCACGGCCGGGTCCAAGGGGTTAATCTCCCGGCTGACCAAGGTTTGCAAATCCAAGATAATACGGGCAGCCAAGACAATGGGATCCACCGCGTTATGGGGGGAAGCGCCATGCCCGCCTCTTCCTTTTACCACGATGTCCACGGAATCCACATTGGCGCAGGCTACCCCTTCGCAAACACCAATAGTCCCAGTTGGCCGAAAAGCATCGCAATGCAAAGCCAAGGCGAAATCAGGTTTGGGGAAATCCTTGTAAAGCCCATCCTCGAGCATGGCCTTGGCGCCGAGACCAATTTCCTCAGCGGGTTGCGCTATTAAGATCAAAGTCCCTTTCCAGTTTGTCCTGTTGGCGGAAAAAATTCGCGCGATTCCCAGCCAGGCGGTCATGTGGACATCATGCCCGCATGCATGCATGACACCAGTGTCCTGGCCTTTTTCGTTTTTTGCGACCATCTTGCTGGCAAAGGCAAGTCCGGTGTTTTCCAGTACAGGCAGGGCATCCATGTCGGTTCTAACGAGAACCTTCGGGCCATCGCCATTTTTCAAAACACCCACCACCCCAGTTCTGCCAATTTTTTCTCTTACCTCAAATTTCAAGGCCCGGAGTTCTTTGGCAAGAAACGCCGCAGTGCGGTATTCCTGAAAGGACAACTCCGGGTTAGCGTGAAGCTCTT
The DNA here is from genome assembly GCA_009692005.1 of Gemmataceae bacterium. Classification (GTDB taxonomy): domain Bacteria; phylum Planctomycetota; class Planctomycetia; order Gemmatales; family Gemmataceae; genus SHZZ01. Next base: position 12,529 of record SHZZ01000042.1, read on the forward strand.
GGTAAATTTTCACAATTCCCGGAATTTCTTTCTTCACAGCGTCCGAGATTGGCGCCTCCTGAGCTGAGCCTAAATAGGGATAACACAGCCCTATTAGGGTCCATAATAGCGTTTGTGAAATATAATTTCCCCCCATCGTTTCCCCCTTGTTTCTGCAGGCTTTCACTCTCTCTGCGTGTTTTAACAGAGTTTTTTCTTTCCAGTTAGAAAAATCGGTTATAATGCAGCAGTTCCTTTCCGACGATTGCCCCTGTTTTGGGAGGATACGATGCATTTCAACCGCTTGCCTGTTTCTTTTCGTAAAGAGGCCTTTTTTCAACTGGTAAACCTTCAGGATTCCGGCCAGTTATCTGTCTTCGATTCTTACAATCAAGTTTGCGAACATTTTCAAATTGACGAGCAAACTTTGAATGAAATCGTCGAGGAAGGCATGAGCCGGAATTGGCCGCCCTTGGGCCAGGAGGAAACCAACGAACAACTGGCGCATACCGCCGAATGGAATTCCTGAAGTTAGGCTTTGCCAAAAAAACCCGCCAGGATTTTGAGCTCTGGCGGGTTTTGCTTTTTAAAACTTAAACATTTGCTACTTAGATTTCTTTGTTTGAGTACCCGGTTTTCGCTGCTCCAGCAAATAGGTCCCCTTCTTGTTGGAGGTAATTACATCCAGCGTTCCATCGCCGTTAATGTCCGCGATGGTGAATTGGGTGCCAACCCCGGAATCGTTGTCCAGGACAACGGGGTCCAGGGAAATCAACCCTTCCTTTCCCTTGGCGCCTTTTAGCATATAGACATAAGCAGGCCAGTTGGCGCCAGGCTCGCTCCGGCCGTGCGAGAACCATCTTTTGCCGGTAACGAAGTCCTTTACACCGTCGCCATCCAAATCAACATGGTGCATGGCGTGAGTTTCCGAAACCATTTGGGGAAAAAGGGGCCGGGTATTGAAACTGGGGTTAGGTGACTCTCCCTTGATTTGCTTGTGCCACCAAATACCGAATTTATGAGCCGAGCTGGAAACCACATCGTTTAATCCATCAGAATCCATGTCGGTGACATACATGTCAGCGCAAGCTTCTCCAAGCCTGGCTGGATGAAAGGCCCAGGGTTCGCCGGTGACCTTGGTCGGTTGTTCCCACCACCCGCCGGTGCAAATGACATCCAGTTTTCCGTCCTTGTTCAAATCCCCGACCCCTAGTCCATGAGCATACTTAAATGTTCCCGGCGTTTCCTTTCCCATGCCGCTGGGCGCACTGACAGGGTGCATGACCCATGGTTTTTCCGGATCCGCGCCGGGATGAAAATAGGCCATTTGCCCCATGCGCTCTTGCTTGGGAGGCTGAAACCCCATGAGTAAAACGCGTTTTCCATTTCCCAAAAGATCGACATACAACGGCGTTTCATTACAGGCGCTATGCCAGATTTCATGTTGTTTCCAATGCCCATCTTTGCCTTTAGGGTTTTCAAACCAATGACAGGGGTTGCCGGGAAACCCAATGACAATTAAATCGGGGAAGCCATCGGAGTTGAAATCATCCGTCCAGCAAGCAAAGGAGTTGCTGTAACCTTTCAGGCCATCTTGGTAGTCGCCCAGCTTGCGAATTTCATGCATTCGCCAATCAGGAGCTTCGTACCAGGCTTCGCCATTCAGAATATCCATTTTTCCATCGCGGTTGACATCGGCAACGGCGACGCCTTCAGAACGGAAAACCTTGTCCACCACGGTTTTCTTCCAGGCGGGGTGGGGTGCAATCAAGGGCGGGGGGGGCGGTGGTTGCCCCTGGAAAACAGCAAGCAAAGGAAGAGTAAGCAGGGAACTCCACATGAAACACGCTCCGGGTAAAGGGCCAACATTTCCGGTTTATCCGGCACATCCATCTGGGCCACCCTAATTTAGGGCATTCCTTTTACGGATGTAAATAAAATTTAGAAGAAATGTTTGGCATCCTGGTTTGGGTTGCTTTCCTAGGGGTGCTACGAATGCATTAACCGGATTTTCTTAACACCATTTTTACCCCGAGGGGATTTTCCCCTCAAGTTCCCATGGGGTTGCCGCCGCATCACGGTTACAATCTAACAATCACCTTTGGGGGAGGAATTTCCATGAGCAAGAAAATGCTGGACTTGGTTCTGCCACGGATCGCCAGAGTATTGAGTCGGCAACTGAAAAGCTACCGCGCCGGAAGGATGGACGATGCCACCTTCTCGAGCAAATTCGATAGCATCCTTCAACAGCATTGCGATTGGTTGCACAAACAAGGTTACCAAACCGTGGATTCCTCCATCACGGTTCACGCTGCGCTTATCGTTTTAAGTTCACCGGGATTGAAGGCCGAATCCAAGCGCACCAACCTCCCCTTGGAAATTATCGAATTCCGGGCAATATGCGAAGCGGGAAAAGATCTGGCTCAAACCCTGGAAATCCCCGCAAGTGAAGCCATTGACAAGTTGAGCAGCCTGGTTGCCTTTCACATGAAATAGGCTCTCGGCAGCGGATTTTTCGACGACATTGGCAATTGGTAATCGCAATTCTGCGCCTCAGCGATTCAGGGTTTTCAATAACCTCTCGAGATTTGTCCGGTTGGTCGGCAAGTTATTGTTGTCAACATAGCCAATATGCAAGGCTTCCCACCCCTCTAGGCCGGAAATATCCACTGTGATCACCGAAGTGGCGACATATTTTTTCCTGGTTATTACCCCATAATATTCCAGCTTCATGTGGATTTCCGCCCGGTGGGGTTTTTCCTTGGTTTGAATGATTTCATAGTGGACCAGAGCGGCTTTTTGTCCGGTAGCATGGGCTGCTTTGACCACCGCCAACCCCACCGATTTCATGAATTCCCCTTCCCCCTGCGTTTTCTTTTTAAAAGAGGGTTGGTTTTCTCCAGCCCAGGTCCAGAGGCTTAAACCCGTTATCAAGGCGGTCATGGCCCCAAATTGCCGAAAAGATCCCCAGTAATTTTCCCTGTTCATGGATTTTTCTCCTTCAAACCCCTGTTCTTTCTTGATTCCCCCGGCAGAATCCCTTTCAATATTTTGCAATCCTTCCAGGTTTCTTTTTCCCGGAGACGATCATGAAAGCCACTAGATTTTATTCGATTCTTGCCTGCCTTTATTTTGGGAGTTTGGGATTTTCGCAAGAAAAGCTACCGGGCACCCAATTATTGAAAACCAACGAGGATCTTGCAGCCAAAATGGTTCAGGGTATAAGTGGCTGGCTGGACGGGGAATTGGATAGGCGAGAAAAAAACCGAGATGAAAAATATGCTATAGCCTTGTCCGAGCCCGGGAATACCCCTGAGTTCCGAAAAAAAATGGCCATGGAGCTTCGTCGTGAATTGGGAATTCCGGTTGGCCCAACAACCATTCCCCAAATGGAATTGACCGGATCCTTGGAATTTCCCGCCCTGCAAGGCGAAAACCAGCAGTTGTCTGTTTTTGCAGTCCGCTGGCAGGTTGCCCCTGGTTTAACGGGGGAGGGATTGCTGGTTGAACCCAAAAAGGGACCCACAGCCCAAGTGGTATTCATGCCCGCCCCCGGGCAATCTCCCGAGGAAGCACTCGGGTGGACAAGTATTCCCAACTCCCCCTCGCAAGCTCGCAGCTTGGCCCTGGCGGGTTGCAGGGTGATAATTCCCACTTTGATTGACCGCAAGGAAGGATTTGGCAACAACAAAATTCTGGGAAGGATGACCAACATTCCCCGTAGGGAATTCGTTTACCGCATGAGTTATGAGATGGGGGTGCAGGTTAATGGCCTTGAAATCCTGAAAACTCTATCCGTGATCAATTGGTTCGCAAGCCGAGGTGCGTCTCTGCCCATTGGAGTAGGAGGAAACAGCGACGGGGCCTGGCAGGCCCTGTTGGCAGGGGTTTTGGACGACCGGATTCGCGCCGTTTTAGTTCAGGGTTTTTTCGGGCCTCAAACCGGGCTCTGGGACCAACCCATCGACAGGAATACCTGGTCCTATTTGAACCATTTTTCCGCCCCTGAGTTAATTTCGCTGACTCAAGGAAAAGTGGTGGTGGATATGTCGCGTTACCCGGAATATTCCGGCGCAAACAAAATCGGCAACATGGCCCAGGCCGCTCCAGGGAAGTTAAACCTGTATTCCATGAATCAACTCGAGTCGGAACAAAACCGCGCTGTGGCTTTGGCGGGAAAGGCTGGCGCCAAGGACATTTATATTGGTGTCAAAGAAGGGGCGGACAACCCCAAGGCGGGGATCGAGGCTTTCCTTCGTTCTTTGGGCGCCAGCGCCCGTGAAAAAAATGAGGCTTTTCCACTGTTGTCCGCCAAAAATGCCGAGGCAAATGCCGAGGCCAGACAGCTTAGACAATTTCAGGAAATGGTGCAGTATTGCCAGGTTTTGTGGCGGGATTCCGAAAGAGTCCGCCAAGGGGTATTCGCCAATACCGATGTAAGTTCATCCGAAAAATGGCAGCAAACATCCGGAAAAGTACGGGATTATTTTTGGGAGGAGGTTATTGGCAAACTTCCCCAGGCATCGGTGCCGATGAACCCGCAATCGCGGCCTATCTATTCAGACCCAGCGTTCCTGGGTTACGAGGTGACTCTCAACCTTTACCCAGGAGTTTTTTCTCAAGGCATCCTTTTGTTGCCGAAAAATTTGAAACCGGGGGAAAAGCGTCCCGTTGTCGTTTGCCAGCATGGTCTGGAAGGCAAACCTACTGATGTTTGCGATCCCTCGAAAAAAACCCTCTATTACAATTCTTTTGGCGCCGAACTCGCACGACTTGGGTACATCGTTTTTGCCCCGCAAAACCCCTACATCGGCCGAGATGCTTTTCGTTCGATTCAGCGCAAGGCCAATCCTTTGGGGTTGAGTTTGTTCTCCTTCATTGTTCGTCAGCATGAAATAATTTTGCAATGGCTGAAAACTCAACCCTGGGCCGACGAGGGCAAGATTGCCTTTTACGGATTGAGTTACGGGGGAAAAACGGCCATGCGCGTACCGGCGATTTTGCCGGACTATTGCCTGTCGATTTGCTCAGGCGATTTTAACGAGTGGGTTGGGAAAAATGTCCTGGTGGATTACCCTGGCAGTTACATGTGGACCAATGAATACGAAATGTACGAGTTCAACTTGGGAAACACTTTCAACTACGCGGAAATGGCTTACCTGATCGCCCCGCGGCCGTTTATGGTGGAACGCGGTCATTCCGATGGCGTGGGAATTGATGAAATGGTTTCCTGGGAATTTTCCAAAGTGAGGCGGTTTTATACGCGGATGGGCATTGGGCAAAAAACAGAAATCGAGTATTTTCTCGGTGGCCACGAAATCCATGGCAAAGGGACTTTTGCCTTTTTGAAAAAACACCTGGGCTGGCCGCAATAATGCCAGGAATGTTCAGTCCGCTATATTAGAGAAATGGCTTGGCCCGGTGATGGAACTGGCAGACATGCAGGTCTTAGGAGCCTGTCCCGCAAGGGGTGTGGGTTCAAATCCCGCCCGGGCCACTTGATTAACCCTGGATTGTTGATGGTTTATGGTATCGCAAAATCTTCCCTTAGAAATTTCTCTCCCACCCGAGCGCTTGCCAGTCCTGGTCACTGGAGTTACCGGGGTGCCTGGGTTTAACGCATTCACCTATCTTCGGGAAAAGTATGGCGACCAGGTCATTGGCGTAAGGCCGGTCGATTCCTGGAGGATGGTGGGTGAGGGAATTCACGGAGTAGACCCTGATGATGCTGTGGGAATGAATTCGCTTTTCAGGAAATTCGGCTTCGGCTCGATACTTAATGCCACGGGAAGTTGCGCCTTGCGAGCCTGTGAACTTGATCCCAAAATGGCCATCAAAACCAATGTGGCCAGCGCCGGCGTTATCGCTGGCTTGTCTCAGCAATTCAACTCCAGGCTGGTCCATGTTTCCACCGACCTGGTGTTTTCCGGCCAATGTGGACAGGGACAGTACCTGGAATCCAGTTCCGTCGATCCGGTGACGAACTATGGCAAAACCATGGTGGAAGGTGAAAGAATTATTGCAGCGGAAAAACCTTCCGCCGTCATAGGCCGCATTTCACTCCCCATGGGGCCAAGTTTCAACGGCCATGCCGGCGCCATTGATTGGATCGAATCCCGCTTCCGGAAAACCAAGCCGGCCACGCTTTATTTTGATGAAGTCCGCTCTCCCGCTTATGTCGAGGATTTAAACCAGGTCTTTGAAATCCTCTTGGGAAATGATTTTTCAGGCATTTACCACTTGGGTGGACCACGCGCGGTTTCCCTCTACCAAATTGGCCAGATTGTCAATTTATCCGGCGGGTATCCTTCCTCCCTGTTGCAGGGCTGTCCCAGGTTGCATGCCGGCCCGATACCGCCACGAGCGGGAAATGTTTCCATGAACAGCAATAAACTCCTTTCGGCCCTTGGCCGACAGCCCTTTCATCCCTGGCCAAGGGATGAATCCCTTGTCCCCACTTGCAAGGACTGGCACCACCATCGGGGTGAAATTCCCGGGTCCAGGCATTATCTTGCCTCCCGCCTCTACCGCCATTCCGCCATCGTCCCAAATCCCAACGATTATTACTTATCCCAGCGCTTTCGGCTGGAAACCTGAGCCATCCTCTTTACTTTTCCCTTTAGGTTGAAAACCTAATTCCTACAATCAATCCTTGGAGGAACCAGGAATGAAAGTCCTGCATTTTGATTGTTTCAACGGGATAAGCGGCGACATGGCGTTGGGTGCGCTTGCCGATGTCGGCGCCGACACTGCGCGCATTTCCCAGGCGTTGGAATCCCTGGGTGTAGGCGTAAAAGTGCGTTTTGAAAAGGTGCGCAAAGGCGGGTTTGCCGCCACCCGGGCCTTGGTCGAAGCCCCCCCTGAACACAAGCACCGTCACCTTCACCACATTGAAAAGATCGTTGCCGCGGGAGACCTAACTCCGGCGCAAAAAGACCTGGCCAACAGGATCTTTTTGAAACTGGCTCAAGCCGAAGCCAAGGCTCATGGCATTTCCATTGAGAAAGTTCACTTCCATGAAGTAGGCGCCCTCGACAGCATCGCGGATATTGTTGGCGCAGCGGTTGGCCTCGATCTCCTTGGCGCAAAGGAATTTTCTTCCCGCTCGGTCCCAACTGGTCATGGAATGATCCAATGCGACCATGGCATGATGCCGGTCCCAACTCCCGGGACGGCGGCGATGCTGGAAGGCGTTCCCCTGGCCCAGGTGGATATCGCCAAAGAATTAACCACGCCCACCGGCGCGGCCATTTTAACCACCGTGGTGACCCAATGGCGGGAAACACCCGACATGGTGGTGGAAAAAGTGGGAGCTGGCGCCGGGACCATGGATTTTCCCGACCGGCCTAACATCCTCCGCCTTTTCCTGGGGGAAAAACTGCAACCGAGCATTGAATATTCCGACCGGGTTTGGGTGTTGGAAACCAATCTGGATGATGTTTCCCCGGAGCAAGTGGCGTATTGTTTTGAATCCCTTTTTCAGGCCGGTGCGCTGGATGTCTATTCCATTCCCGTAACCATGAAAAAAGGCCGCCCCGGTTTAATCTTCGGAGTAATTTCCCCAGAAGCGCTAGTCAGCTCTTTGGAAGAAATTCTTTTCAAGGAAACTGCTACTCTGGGCATTCGCCGTTACCCTGCCCAGCGCAGCAAAATGTCCCGCGAGTCGATTATAGTCCAAACCCGTTTTGGCCCCATTTGCGCGAAAAAGGGGAATTACCAGGGGGGGGTGCAAGTCATTACTCCGGAATTCGAGGATTGCGCTCGCTTGGCCCGAGAGTTGAAAATCCCCTTGCGTGAAGTCTATGCGGAAGTCCTTCGGGCCGCCTCTTCCTGATTTTCCTTTTCGAGATGTTTGAAATGCCGACCAATAATGAAATTCGCCAGCAGTTCATTGATTTCTTTGTCTCCAAGCATGGGCATGTCTATGTCCCCTCCAGTCCGGTGGTCCCCTTTGACGACCCCACTTTGCTCTTTGCCAACGCGGGCATGAACCAGTTTAAGGATGTCTTTCTCGGCACGGGGAAGCGGCCCTACCAGCGGGTAGCCAACTCGCAAAAGTGCATCCGCGCCGGCGGAAAACACAACGACCTGGAAGATGTCGGACGGGATACCTACCATCACACCTTTTTTGAAATGCTGGGAAATTGGTCGTTTGGTGACTATTTCAAAAAGGAAGCAATCACCTGGGCCTGGGAACTTTTGACAGAAGTGTGGGGCCTGGATAAAACACGGTTGCACGCCACGGTTTTTGAAGGCGATCCGGCCAACAACCTTGGCCCCGACACCGAAGCCGACCAACTTTGGAAATCACAAACCACGATTCCCCATGGCAATGTTCACCTTGGAGGCAAGAAAGATAACTTCTGGGATATGGGTGACACCGGGCCTTGCGGACCCTGCACCGAAATCCACATCGATCTGACAGATGATAAGTCCGGGGGCCGCCTGGTGAATCAAGGCTCCCCCCATTGCATCGAAATCTGGAACCTGGTTTTTATTCAGTTCAACCGTAATTCGGATGCTTCACTCACTCCGCTGCCGGCCAAACATGTCGATACTGGTATGGGCTTCGAACGGGTGGCCGCGGTTTTGCAGGGCAAGAAAAGCAACTATGACACGGATGTTTTCTCACCATTGTTCGAGAAAATTCAATCCCTGAGCGGGTCCACCCCTTACAAGGGAAGTCTGGAAAACCGCGTCGATATCGCTTACCGCGTGGTGGCAGATCATATCCGCGCACTGACATTTGCTCTGACCGACGGGGCGGCGCCAAGCAACGAAAAACGCGGTTATGTCTTACGCAGTATTTTGCGTCGTGCTGAGCGCTTTGGCCGCCAGTACCTCGGTTTTAAAAAACCATTCCTGCACGAACTGGCCCAAACCTTGGCCAATTCAATGGGGGATGTGTTTCCTGAATTAAGATCCAAACCAGGTGCCGTCGCCAAAGTCATTCATGAAGAGGAAGAGTCCTTTTTGCGCACCATGGAAAAAGGGATGAAACTCTTTCAGGATATTTCTGTCGGCGCGCAGGAGTCGGGCGACAAGGTGATTTCGGGCGACAAGGTGTTCGACCTGCATACGACTTACGGTTTTTTCCCAGAGATCACCGCGCAAATGGCGGGTGAGTCCGGGTTGGAAATCGATTGGCCCGGTTACAAAACCCTGTTTGAGAAATTCAAGGAAGAGTCAGGCAAGGACCGAAAAAGCATTGCCAGCGCCGCCATTCAGGGGGAGCTGCCTTCTTGCGATGACAGCCCGAAATACAGTTCGGTCCCATGCCAAGGGAAAGTTCTTGGCTGGGTATTAAACAATGCCGTGATCCGCGAGGGGAAATTGCAACCGGGCGTCCAGACCGGGCTCCTCCTCGACCAGTCCGGATTTTATGCAGAGCAGGGCGGGCAGGTGGGCGATTCAGGTGAAATCCGTTTTCCAGGCGGATGCTTTGTGGTATCCGATACGCAAAAGCTTGGCGCCGCCATCCTCCATCTCGGCAAACTGGAGCAAGGAATCCTCCAACCGGGACAGGAAGTTACAGGAGTTGTTTCGCCCAAGCGCGGGGAAATCAAGAAAAACCATACCTCAACCCACCTTCTCAATTCGGCACTGAGGGAAATTCTGGGGGACCATGTGGACCAAAAAGGTTCGCTGGTGGACGAAAACAAAACCCGTTTTGATTTTTCCCACTCCCAGGCGCTGACCCGGGAGGAAATTCGCAAGATCGAACTCCGGGTTAATGAAATGATTTGTGCCGGCTTGCCTGTGGTGGCGGAGACCATGCCCTTGGATGCGGCGAAAAAACTTCCCGGCGTTCGGGCCATGTTTGGTGAAAAATATCCCGACCCAGTCCGCGTTGTGCGCATTGGCGGAGTCGAAAACATTGCCTCCATGGAATTTTGCGGCGGCAGTCACCTGGACTCCACCAGCCAGGCCGGATTCTTTAAAATCCTTGGCCAAGAATCAGTCAGTAAAGGGGTGCGAAGAATCACGGCGGTAACTGGGCAGGCCGCGGTCGAACATCTTTTTGAATTATCTGGAGTGTTGGAAGTTCTCAGCGAGAAATTTCGCTGTTCACCCCTGCAAGTCGTGGAGCGAGTTAACGCCCTTCAGGATGAAAACAAGGAGTTAAAAGCCCAAGCCAAGCAGGGAACCTCCTCGGACCTGGCGGGTGTCATGGACCAATTGCTGGCCTCCAGCAAAATCATTGGCCCCTGCAAGTTCCTTTGCGGTCAGGTGCCTGTTGCGCCGGTCGATCAGATCCGACAGCACCTCGACAGGGTCCGGCAAAAAGCCGGTTCCTCCGTGGTGTTGATTGGCTGGGGAGAGGGCGACAAGGCGGGCTTGATGGCTGCCGTTAGCGATGATTTGCAAGCCCAGGGAATCGAAGCGGGGAAATTGATTGCCGAGGTGGCTCCCTTGATCGATGGCAAAGGTGGTGGGCCAAAGGGCATGGCGCAGGCCGGCGGCAAATCCCCCGGAAAACTCAAAGACGCCTTCGATAAAGGCTTTCAGATCGTTTCTTCCAAGCTGGCTTGATGAACAGGATGCATGGTGGAATCTGCGACTAGCCCTGAATTATCGCCAACCCTGAAAGAGGCAATTGCCCTGATTGAATCGGGGCAGGCGAATTCCGCACTGGCCAATTGCCGCTCAAGGGTTCTCACCGCGGTTCAAGCGGGTGGGGAAAAATCCCGCGATGTTTATAACCAAAGGCGAGATCTGGCCTGGGTCCTGTGGTGGACCGGAAACCAAAGCGAGTCCCTTCAAGAATTCAAGCAAGCCATTGAAATCGGTCAGGCTTTTCTACCCATTCCCGTTTTCTTCAATAGCGTTGTCCAATATTCTCTCCTCTTGGCTCAAGCGGGCGACCTGGCAAACGCTGCCAAGGAACTCGAATCGCGTTTAGGCGCTTTACCTGTCGGCCAGCATTTGCTTTTGGAAGCCCAGGCTAAATTTATCCTGGCGAAACTGTACCTGTACCAGGCCAACCTGGATCAATCCCGTTTTATGATTGACCAAGCGCTGGCTTGCCATGGCAGCCAGCGCTCCAAGGATTTCTTCACTTCTTTGGCCCTGCGTGCCGAAATTCGCAAGGCCATTTCCCAGGGGAATGACTCCTTTGCAGACTTCCCTTTGGATAAGCCCGAGGAGTTGGATCTCCTTGCCACTGCAGTTTTGTCCCGCCTGCCCGAGAGCGACCCCGTGTTCTTGGCGGATGTCATCGAGGACCTATTGAACTTATGCCTGGCAAGGAAATGCGAAGATCTGGTTTGGCGAGTCCAATCAGAAAAGGCCAATGTCCTTGGAGTTTTGGGTCGGCACAAGGACCGGATTTCTTTGGTGCGAGAAATGCGGGATTCAAAAGGGCTTTCTTATTTCGGGTGGATTGAATTAACTCTGGGCTTGGCCCTGTGCCTGGCGGAATCGCTCGATTATCCCACAGCCTTGAAGGAATACCAAAACGCCCTACAGGCCCTTAACCAGGAGCATTCTTCCAGGCTATGTTTCCAGGCCCGATTCCAATGCGCACTTTTACTCGACCAAATGGGAAAGTTCACCGAGGCAGTTTCCCTATTTCAGCAGGCTGCCAATGATGCCTATGGTGAAAATGATTTGCTTTCGGTTTTGCGGGTCCGAGGCGCCATGGGAGTTTTGCGCATTCACCAAAACCGGGTGGACGAGGGGCTTGCCGACCTGCGCCAGGCAATTGAAGGATTGCCTCCGGAGGATCCCTATTCCCTACAGGCCCGGAATCATTGGGAATTGCTTCAAGAAAAAAAGCGCTGCCTCTGTTTTGATTCGGTGGCACAAAGAGCCATTGCCATCAGGGCTCGGGTCCTGTCCGAAATGGCTGGCGGGCTGGCCAGGTCATTAAACATGACTTGGGATGGGGAGCATTTTCAATATCAATTCGATTTCGCGCGGACTCCCAGTCCGCAACAAGAACAGCGGATTCAGGAATTAATTCAAAAAGCGGAATTCGATTTTCCTAACGAGAATCAGTCACCGCGCTAATTGGCCCGCCCAATTGAATTGGCGGGTTCCATCCATTGGCCCCAGCCCCAGGTTGTGGAGTTCCGAAAGTATTCCCGGGGCGAATGGACGGATTAGCAATCTCCTTGGGCTCATTCCCTGGGGAAGATCCCCGGTAAACGGGCCTTGGTCCTTCCAGCATTGGCTGCCCAGGCGGCAGAGTCTGGCGCGTGACCGCCATGCTCAGGATTGGGGCGTTGCCCCGAGGAATTGGTTGATTGGCCAAGATGCCGGTTGGGTTTCCCTGGCGGTTGTCTCGAAGAAAACGCAGCCAGTTTTCTTCCAAATCCTCAATATTTTTGAAACGGTAGTAGGCTTTTGCCGCAGCGTCCCAACCCTGCCTCATACCCGTGGCAACAAAACCGAGAAAATTTTGCCGACCTCCGATGGAAACTAAATACTGGCTGACCGAAAATCCTTCCGCGTAAAGCACCATCACATCGCCTGGGTATTTCGACATGTTAAACAATCGGCGAAGAGGAATCCTGCGCCCAGGCGTGGAAAGAATTTCCCTGACTAGTTGGTCATGGCGGTATTTTTCCAATTCATCCTCGGAGAGCACGCACCCGCCCTCGTCGGCCCACCGCGGCACCGGGGTCCGGAAATAATAAGCGAACACCGTGTGAGTTATTTCATGCGGAAGGACACTGGCTAATATCCGGTCCATGGGGCCTTCCACGACCATGTCTTGTCCCAGCACCCTGCCATTATCGAAGGCAAAAGAAGTTGCCCCGCCAGCATCGTTCAACTTGATAATTACTTTGATGGAGCAAGGTTCCATCCAGGGTGTCATTTCTTGCCCGATCCATTCAATGGCTTTTTCTTTGCGGTAATGTTCGGCGTATTGGCCGACTTGCGCTGCAATCTGGGGCGTGGGAGCTTCAACCAGGAAATTCTGGGTGCGGTAGCCTGCTCCCGTGGAAAGGAATGCCAGAACAAAAAGCGCATAAGAAACGCTTGCCTTCATGCCAGCCATCCCCAACAGGCTAGTTTACCTTCGAAGTATCATCAGCTTGGAGGAGAGCAAAAATGAGGCCAAGTGGGTTGGGCGAGAATAAAGGGGGATGGCAGCGTCCTAACAACTGTTCCTGAATGTATTTAAGACAAGGGTTACCCAGCCTTACAGGCCAAAGCGGCCGGGTAACCCTTGTAATTATTTCAAATCGGCTTGAAAGATTTTGGCCGGTCGAAGCCTTCGACTATTTTTTGGGGGGCTCCGGCGCTTCCGTGACCACTCCAGGTGGGGCGATCTTTTTGATCAATTGCCCCCCTTGGTTGTAAAGGTAGACAAATCCCTTTTCTCCGCCAGCGGCCAGCAAACTGCCGTCCGGGCTGGCGCCCAAGGCATAAAGAAATTCGTCCAAACCTTGAATGGTGCGGACTTGCCCGCCGTTATCGACATTCCAAACTCTGAGGGTTTTATCTCCGCTGCAGGTGGCAAACTGCGGCGTGGTTCCCAGAAATTGCAATCGGGATATTTGCCGCGTGTGACCTTGAACCGCCCTGGCCTGTTCGCCTTTTTCGTAATCCCAAACTTTGATGGCATTATCAGCGCCGCAGCTTGCCAGTAACTTGCCGTCGCTTTTCCACCCCACATCGAGCACATGGTGGGTGTGCCCTTCAAACGACTTGAGGAATTTTCCCGTTGGAACCTCGAACACCTTGACGAACTTGTCTGCCCCGCAAGTGGCCAACATTTTTCCATCGCTGCTGAAGGCGACACCGAAGGCTGTATCGCTGTGAGCGTTCTTGATGTCAATGATCAATTTCCCCGTGGGGATTTGAAAGATTTTGATTTCACCTTCCTCAGTGGGTGCGCCGCCTGCCGTTGCTAGCAACTTGCTATCGTTGGAAAATGCCACTGCCACGACTCGATCCACAAAGGCCGGGATAATCGCCAAGTGGGCTCCGGTTTGGGTGTCCCAAAGGCGGACTTCTTGAAACCCTCCCGTGGCGATAAATTTTCCGTCCTGGCTCAGGGCCAGCGATTCCACCAAGGCGACATGGGCGGCCTTCACCGCTGTGCCATCCGGTTTTTTCAAATCCGGGGCCAGCAGAGACCGAAGGAAAACACCGGAGTTGGCATCGTAAACATGCACTTGGTTGCCTCGGGAAGCGACAAGAATTGATTTATCCCGGGCAATGGCCAGGCCTCGAACAGGCGCAACCGTCGCTGGAGGAACGGTGACCACCACCTTGGGCCGTGTCCGCACCGCCGACGGGGGCTTGGCTCCTTGATTAATCCACAGTTTAATAAGCGCCAATTCCTGCGGAGTCAGCGGTTCCTCGCTCTTCGGCGGCATCAACGGCCGTTCCGTTTTCCCGGATAAAAGATAAAGGCGGCTTTCCATGGCCTTTCCAGGAACAACCGGCTTCCCTTTTTTTCCACCCTTCATCATCGAGTCAAAGCTGGACAGGTCTAGCTTGCCTTCCTTGATGTTTCCACTGTGGCAGAAATTACATTTCTTTACAAGAATGGGTTCAATATCCTTGTCGTAAGACACCGGTTCCTTGCGATCCAGTTCCACCACCAAAATGGGCTTGACTGTGGAAGACTTGGGTTCGTCCGCCGGGAAAAAACCCATACTGATCAATCCGAAAATTACTTGCAGCATGACCTGTTGCTCTCCAATTCTTGGTTTTGCGGGAGGTTATTTAACCACATTCACATTTACTTTGAGTTCCTGAACAATTTCATCCTCGTTGAGGTATTTGCCTTTCAGCTTCAGGATGATGTCGTTTCGCGGCCCGGGCATGGCATCGGCGGCCACTTTGACCTTTAACTTGCTGATTTCACTGCCCAGGGGCGAATCGGCCGCTTCAATGGTAAGCCCCTTCATGGCTGGAGGAATTGTCGGCTCAATACGCAACGGGCCGGCATGGTCGTGCAGCCTTTTAACCCGTAAATCAAGGATGCCTTCCTGCCCGGCCTTGATTTGCACCCCGGTATTGGCGACGGTAAACTCCGCCAGGGTTTTTGGCAGAACAGTCAGCTTGACAGGGCTCGTCACCGCCACCACATTCACCGGGTTTTTCTGCTTGGCCATGGGGTCTTTGTTGTAGGGAATGTTGGTTTGTCCCCGCAGCACTATCCAGTAAACACCAGGAGGAAAATTTGCCGGAACGGTTACTGGCACGGTTCCTTCGTTGGCGTTTGCAGCAATGGTAATGACCTGATTATTGTTGACAAAATTGGCAGGCATATCCATCGGCTGAATCTGAATGGGGTTTTTCATTTCCGGATCCTTCCTCACCACCAATACTTTAATAGTCCCTTTGTCCCCCACCACGATCTTGGCTTTATCAATACTGGCTTGCAAATTGAACTTGGCTTTATCCTGGATGTGCGCCGGGACGCCCCTCTCCAGCCGAGTGATCGCCAGGATGTTGTTATTCGGTTGCACCGGCCAGGTAAGGGAAATGGGAATCGCCTCGCGGGTGATGGTTTTTCCGTTGATTTGGGCAGTCCCCACGACCCGTGGATAAAAGACGGCCTCTGGTGCGGTTTCTTCCGCCCGGATCACGAAGGTTCCCTGCTTCAAGGTGCTATGCAAAACCATTGGCTCTGCCTTTACCCCGCCGGGCAGCCCCTCGACCTTTAAGGCGATCTCGCTTTTCATGCCCGCTTCCCGGAAGGCAAACAGGGTCAGGTAATTGGCGCCTCCTTTGGGGATTTCCAAAGTGTCCGGACGAAAGTTGGCCGGAGGCATGCTCACCAGCGTGAAATTCTCCTGAGCCGGGGTCAGGCGCAATTGATAATGATGCCTGGGGCCGAATAAATTTGCCGCCTGTCGGCTGGCCACCACCAGGAAATAATCAGCGTCCTCCTGGATATCCCAAATATATTCATTGGGGTCCGTAGTGTTGGTGGATAATCTGACATTCTGGGGGTCCAAGTGATCATCAAGTTCCGTGACCGTGGACTTGCCATCTTTGCCCACGACCCGAAGGAAAATGTCTGCTTGTGAACCGAGAGTTTCCGCGAAAACTCGCACGCTGACCTTTTGCCCCTTCTTGCCGCTGAAGGAGTACCAATCCCGGTCATTCCGCTTATTCATCATCCCGCAAACGGTTGAAGGAAAGGGAATCTTTTGGGCCTTGGCATGGGCATCGTTATCGTCTTTTTCCAAAAGGACCGGGGCGTCTGATTGCGAAAGCAAAACCGCGTTGGATGTCCCCGCCGGATTTTTCACCCGGTGTTCAAACCCTTGCACCCAAATCAGGGAAGGAGGCAAGCGGGAGGTGAATTTCCCCATGGGCAGGGCGGGCATCCCCTGGATGTTGACGGTCAGCTTTTCCCCCGGGGTTCCATCCAGGGACACGGTTGAATCCGCCGTTCCACCCGGCAGGTTCCTCCCGTAAATAACCGAGGGAACCGATTGCCCGGGTTGAAAGCTGTTGGGGAAAACCGCGTCAATCCATGGGAAGGCGCCAATTAGAAGGCGGTAAAAATACTCGCCCGATCCGGCATTGTAAGTGAACTGGGAAAGCCGCAGGTAGTATTCGCCGTCTTCCGGACAGGTGAAATCCCCCAGCGCGTCGTTTGAATCGTAGTTTTTATTGGAGGATAATATGCGTCCGGCAGCATCGAATATTTCCACCAGCGGATTGCAGCGGCTGTCGATGCTCGACGCCAGGCAGCAGGCCAATATCCGCTGGCCTTTTTTGCACTTGATGGTGTAATAATCCACATCCGTGGGCGCCGCGATGATGCCGTTGACCACGGTATTCAACTCGATCTTTTGCCCTTCGGGTAAATCGTTATTGGGTTCTTTTTCATTGACCTCGGGCATGTCGCATACATGGAAAGCTCTTGGGTTGCTGATTCCCCATTTGCTGATCAAGCGGCCATCGTGCAGGCCCAAAGGAACATCCGGATTGATTGTGACTTTAAACTTGATCACCTTGGGGACTGGCGGCGGGTTTTTATCCTGCTTTTTCGGATCTACTTTCGGCGGAGTATCTTTGATCGGCTCGGCTTTGATGCCCGGATGGCTGAAGGTCAGCCCGGAAAGGTCTTCCAAGTCGGTTCCAGTAAACTGCACTTCAAAAGTGGTTCCAGCTTTACCCCCGGGGGGGAATAGGGTTTGAAGTTGCGCCTGGGGTAGGGCCGAATCCAGGGGTTGGCCAGTGATCAAGCCGGGGAAATACCAAAGGGAACAAACTGCCAGGATCAAACTGACACGGCTTAGCCAGAACAAGGTTCGTTGCATTTCGATAATTTCCTGAGCTTGTGCGCGCTTCGGGCCGGGTGAGCTTACATTTCAAGGGGGCAGAGTTTGCATTCGGGAAGGCAGGATCTATTAAAATGATAATCAAAGGTGAAGGCTAGGTCAAGGAAAAGGACGCGCCTTTGACTTGACTTCCCCATAGGAATGAAGATAACTAAATGAAGTATCGGGGTGTGGCGCAGCCTGGCTAGCGCGCTTGCTTGGGGTGCAAGAGGTCGCAGGTTCAAATCCTGTTACCCCGACTGAATTCAGCAAGAAGCCCTTCGGCGAGAATGTCGAAGGGCTATCCCATTCTGGGGACGAAGAGTTGCGTCTTCGAGTCGGCAGTTCAAAAACACAATTTCTTGCCCGCCTGCCGGGGGCTTCAATCACTGCGAGGGAATCTTCCCCAGCCGACACGCCCAATGGAGTTCGCAAATATGCTCTACAGGTATCGCGTACTACTCATCATCGTCGCGTTGAATGTCCCCTCGATAAGCCGAACCGAGGAGCCCGTTGCCGCAAAGGCGAGCAAGGCCGATGCCTGGCCAACTCTTGTGTGGAAGAAGGCTGCGCCGTCTCCCTTTGCGCGAGTTGAGTCGCCGGCTGCCGTCGTTAATAACAAGATTTACTTATTTGGCGGATTCACCGAGAATTTGGAAGCATCGAATCAGATCGATGTCTACGATCCGGCGAGCGACTCTTGGACGCGGAAGAAAGACATGCCGACGCGGCTCACGCATCTCAACCCTGCCAGCGACGGAAAGACCATTTGGTTCGCCGGCGGTTTTAAGGGGAAACACCCCGGCCCGGTCACCCATGAAGTGTGGAAATACGGCATTGCTTCCGACACCTGGAGCGCCGCTGCCGGAACGGCGGGCGGGGGGTGGGCTGGCGGTGGTCGAACGCAAATTACATTACTTTGGCGGCTACAAAGCCGATCGTGACACGAAGGCTGGTGATCACTGGAGTTTGTCGCTCGACGGAGGAAAGGACTGGCAGCGCGAAGCGGATTTGCCCGACCCGCGTGGCCACCTGAGTTCGGCGGCGCTGGACGGCAAGATTTATGCGCTGGGCGGCGGTCACGACAAGACGCAGATTGATGTGAAATCCTGCCATCGGTTTGATCCCGCCACGAAAAAATGGAGCGAGATCGCCAGCCTTCCGGATGGACGCAGCCATTTTGAATCGAGCACAATCGTCTATAAGGGCCGGATTTTAATCGTTGGCGGGTGATGCAATAGCTCTCAACCGCCGCGAAATGTTGTGGACGACTTGCTACAGTACGATCCCAAAGCAAATACATGGCATGTCGTCGGCGCGATGCCCGAGAAGTTGCTCGCCCCCGGCTGCAGCGATCATTTCTGGCCGCATCGTGGTCACAGGGGGCGGCCTTAACAACCCGCTGCCACTCACGGCCACCACCCGAATTGCGCAACTTCCGGGCGATTAGTAATCATCTCAGCCTACTGTCGTTGATCCCGAAAGAAAGGCGGCAATTGCCATCGGAAATATGAACTGACACTATTTATCCCCCTGGCAGCTTTGACGCCTGCCTGATCCAACTCGCCACGAGCTCCTCGTCCAACTGGTCGTTCTCGTAGATGTCGAGGTAACGCACTTCCTTCTGCTTGGATTCGCCAGGGGGGGGTGGCCGCAGCGATGCGCCGCGGAAGAATGCCACCTTGATGTACTTCGTGATGCAATGGAAGCCGAGGAACCAGCCCTGGCCCTCGATGCCGTAGAAGGGCGTGTTCCACCTCACGGCTTTGTTCACACCTGGGACAGTGCGCACGATGAGCGCGTCGAGGCGCTTCCCGA
>SHZZ01000009.1 GCA_009692005.1 Gemmataceae bacterium
GTCATCTTCTCGCGAATTTCCTCGAGTACGGTGCGCACTACCGCTGCCGATGCCGGCCGGTGTTCCGGTTTCTTTTCCATCAAGTGAAGGATCAGGGTGTCGAACCAAATAGGGATGTCGGTATTGACGCGGGAGGGCTTCTCGACCTTGGATTGCACATGGTGGAGGAAAAGTTCCATGGCGTTTTCACCACGGAAGGGCCTTCGGCCGGTCATCATTTCAAAAAGCACCACTCCCAGGGAATACAGGTCGGATTTGAAAGAAATGTCGCGTTCGCCCTTGCATTGCTCGGGTGACATGTAAGCCGCCGTGCCGATGGCGCAGTGCGCCGAGGTCAGCGCCGTGCCCTCGAGGTCCTTGGCAATGCCAAAATCGGTGAGCTTGACCACGCCGCTGGAAGTCATCATGAGATTGGGCAGCTTTAAATCGCGGTGCACAATATTCTGATCATGAGCGGCTTGTAAGGCAGAACAAACCTGGATTCCTATTTCAATCGTTTCTTCCCAAGAAAACTGGCCCTTGCGCTTTTTGATTTCTTCCAGGGTTTCGCCATCGATAAGTTCCATGGCGTAGTAGCGCATGCCCTTGAATCGGCCGACGCCAAAAAGGCGGACGATGTTCCCGTGATTGAGGTTCTTTAATATTTCCGCTTCGCGCTCAAAGCGGGCATGGAGGGAACTGTTGGCATTTGTGCCGGCGGCAAAGTTCATGACCTTGATGGCGACCCGCTGGCTGTTTTTCAAATAGCGGGCCTTGTAGACAGCGCCCATGGCGCCGCTACCCAGCTCTTTTTCAATGAAAAACGGACCAAACTCCGTGCCAACCATGGGTCATTCCTGAACCAGCGGCATCAGCCGGACAGCCATGTCGCAGCTTGCACCGCGTGATAAGTGATAATCACCGAAGCCCCGGCGCGCTTGATCGCCGTCAGCGTCTCCAGAGCGACTTTCCTCTCGTCGATCCAGCCAGCCTTGGCGGCAGCGCGAATCATGGCGTATTCCCCGCTAACGCTGTAGGCCGCAATGGGAACCTCAAAGCGATCGCGCACCTGCCGAATGATGTCCAGGTAGGCCAGCGCTGGTTTTACCATAACAAGATCCGCGCCTTGCGCAATATCCAGGGCCGCTTCCTTGAGCGCCTCGCGGGCGTTGCCCCCATCCATCTGATAGCTTTGTCGGTCGCCAAACTGGGGAGGCGACTCGGCCGCCTCGCGAAAAGGCCCGTAGAACCCCGAGGCGAACTTCACAGCGTAACTCATGATGGGCAGGTGATTGAACCCCGCTTCATCCAGCCCCAGACGGATCGCCCCCACCATGCCGTCGAGCATGCCGCTGGGCGCCACCAGGTCGGCGCCGGCCCGAGCGTGTTCAACACATTGCCTGGCCAGCAAGGGCAGGGTGGCATCCCCATCCAGGTCCAAACGGCCGGTTTTTTCCGACAAAATGCCGCAATGGCCATGATCCGTGTATTCGCAAAAACACTCATCGGTGATCAGCAGGCAATTGTCGTGAAACTCTTTTTTCAACGCCCTTAAAGACTGGCAGACAATTCCTTCCGGGTCGAGGGCGGAAGAACCGGTGGCATCTTTGCTGGCGGGGATGCCAAAAAGCAGGAATGCCTTTACCCCCGCGGCTATGGCCTTGCCCGCCTCTTCCACTGCCGTGTCAGGGCTCAATTGAAAGACCCCTGGCATGGAAGAAACTTCTTTGCGGATTCCCTTTCCCTGGCGAATAAACAAGGGCAACACGAAATCGGCCGGGTCGAGACGGGTTTCCTTCAGCAGGCGGCGCATCAGCGGATGATGCCTCAGCCTTCGCGGGCGGGAAAGGGGAAATCCCGGGTAATCCATGGCCATGCCTCCAGGATTAAGATTGAGAATAGACGGCGTTGGCCGCCCCGACCGCGCCGCCGGGAGTCAGTTTCACTCCCTGCTTGGTAAGGGCTTGCTCCAGCGCCGCCAGCGCCAGCAGCACCACGGACGGACGGCTGTTCTGCCCCATCAGGCCAAGGCGCCAGACTTTGCCCTTGAAGTCTCCCAGGCCGCCGCCGATCTCGATGCCAAATTTCTCCAACAAATATTTCCTCCCTGCCAGGTCGTCTACTCCGGCCGGGACGCGAACCGCGTTCAATTGCGGAAGCTGGCAGGAACGGTCGGCAGTGAATTCCAGGCCCATGCATTCCAGGCCGGCGCGCAAGGCCCGGTGATTGAGTTCGTGCCGGGCCCAGCGGTTTTCCAATCCCTCTTCCAGCACCAAGCGCAGACCTTCATGGATGCCATACACCATCGAGATTGGCCCCGTGTGGTGGTAGGCCCGATCCTGGCCCCAGTAACTCATGACCGTGGTCATATCAAAGTACCAGCTTTGCACCTTGGTTTTTCTCGTCTTGATAACCTCCACTGCCCGTGGGCTGAAAGATACTGGCGACAAACCAGGCGAACAACCAAGCCCCTTTTGCGAGCAACTGTAAACAGCGTCGATGCCCCAGGCATCCACTTCCAGGCGGACGCAAGCGAGGGAAGTGACAGCATCGACTAAAAGCAAAGCGCCGGCATCCCGGCAAAGGGCGCCGATTTCCTTCATGTTCCCTTGCAGCACCCCGGTGGAAGTTTCCGCGTGAACCAGCGCCACCACTTTCGGCCGCACCTTTTTTATTGCCTCGCCAATTTGCTCTAATGAAAACTCTTTGCCCCAGGGCCCTTCCACCACGGTGACTTGCGCCCCAGTGCGACCCGCCACTTCCACCATCCGGTTGCCAAAGAACCCCAGGGTGAACACCACCACCCGGTCGCCAGGCTCCAGCAGGTTGACTATGCAGCATTCCATCCCGGCCATTCCGGTGGCGCTTACGGGAAAGGTGACGGGGTTGCTGGTGCGAAAGGCCTCGCGCAGCATGGCCTGCACCCGGGCCATGATTTGCATGAACTCGGGGTCCAGATGACCCAAGAGCGGGCTGGACATGGCCCGAAGCACCTGCGGGCTGGCATCGCTGGGGCCGGGGCCCAGCAGCAATCGGCCGTTGGTTTGTAATGGCGTAGGTATTTCCATGATGCTTCTGTTCCCTTATTTTTGTCTCGGGTGGACCCGGAGTTCCACTTGTTTCATCCGTTCTTGGACCAACACGCTGACCGTTTTAAAACTCGGATGGTCCGCCCCGTGAAGCAGTTCAAAGGCCACCGTTTCCACCGTGGCGGCCACACAACCGGCCTTTTCCATCCGCCGGATCGCCGTCTCGTAATCAATAACATACCGGCTGGAAATGGCATCGACCGCCAAAAAGACCTGGAAACCTCGGTTCAACAGATCCAGGGCGGTTTGCATCACGCATACATGGGCCTCGATCCCGGCCAGAACGACTTTCACCCGCGCCTCGGCCTTCAGGAAATCTCCCAGGTTGCCCTGGCCCAGGCAGGAAAAAGATTTCTTCTCCAGGCAGGCGGGAAGGAAAGGCCGCAGCGCCTCCACGGTCGGCCCCAAGCCTTTGGGGTATTGCTCGGTGGCGAAAATGGGAACGGAAAGCGCCTGGGCGGCCTTCAGAAGGAAGAGGGTGTTTTCAACCAATTCTTCAGCCCGGTGGATCTTCCCAATCAGTTTTTCCTGGATATCCACGATGAGAAGCGCGGTATCCTCGGGGTTCAATCTCGGCACATGGAGCATGGAAAGCGTCCCCTCAACAGCGTTGCCTAACTATTTTATACTACCCGATCAGGTTGCTCATACCACCGCAAGAACAGGTATTCAGCCAGCCAAGTGAGCAAAGCGAGGCATTGATCACGGTTATCCCGGGCTGGATCAAACTCACTGAGGGAAACACCCTTGATGCGCTGCGCGGGGATCGCTTCCAGAAGGGAGAAAAGGAATTGCGGGGAGATGCCCATTGGCACGGGCCGCCCGGTAGCAGGAAAGTCAACCGGATCGAAAACATCACAGTCGATGTCGATCCAAATGTCTCGGGCCTTGGTCAGGGCAAACACCCGGTCCGCCGCCTGCCTGCTATCCCGGGCAATCTCCAGCGCTGAGACTGTTCCCTGGTAATATCGGTTAATTCTATCTTGCTCAATCAACAGGTCCCTGTGCCCGACATTGACAATCTCAACCAAGGGTTGCTTGGCGTGCAGCAGGAAATTCCCGTGCGAGGGAGTGTCGATGGAATCCTGAAAATCGTGGATGTCGAGGTGTGCGTCAAACTGTAGCACCTGGACGCCGGTTCCCGACAGGCAGTCATAGATGGGCAGGCACGCAAGGTGGTTGCCTCCCAGCCACAGAATTTTATCCTGCGTCAGGAGCAAAGAGCTGGCTTGTTTCTCACCTTGTGAGCGCCAGCCAGCAACCGCGGCCAGGTTGTCAAAAGGCAACTCACGCAGGCGGATTTGGCCAGCCCAGGCCCTGGCTCGCGTGGCAACGGTTTCGCTTTTGGCGTCGCGAATCATTTCGCGTATTTCATCCGCAAGAAGCCGGGCTCCCTCGCCCGCCGCCGATCCGCCAAACAGGTCGAAGGGAAAGACAACCACCCGGGTGGACATATGCAAGGGCTCCTGAAATTGCCGTTCTGTTGTTGTATCGGAGTTGCCTGCGGGCAAAACAAGAAACTTAATTAAGCGGCGCGGCCTCCATCATTTCCCCCCTCCTCCAGCCCGTAGATCAGGCCATCGGCCGGACATTCCTTGGATCGTTGCGTCTTGTCGTTAACCAATCTGGCCGTGGCTGTTCCCTGGCTATCCGGCTTGAGGGTTCCCGTTTATCCCCTGGGTTGCTAGGGTTTCCTCGTTTGTCAGCGGGTGGATAAAGCTGGGGGAATAGGTATTTTTTCGGTTGAAAAAACTCGCCAAACCGGTCTTGAGATTTATTTTTGCCTCTTGCTATAGTCCCGCCCCCACGGGGCAAAAAGTCCCGGGATTACTAAGTCAAAAGCGCCTCAGAGAGAGGCGCCATCAAGGAGAGAGCTTCATGACCCAGGAAAACCGGCCGTTTATTGGAATCAATCTGGATTTACTGGCCGGAGGAAAAAACCGCCAAGGGTCTTACCGCCTGGCCGCCGGGTACTGCGACGCCATTTTATCCGCCGGGGGCCTCCCCGTGCCTGTGCCAGCTTGCTCCCGTGAATCCGACCTCGACACCTATCTCGACATGCTCTCAGGATTTGTTCTCACGGGTGGAGCGGACATGGACCCCCGGCGCAACGGCCAGTGCATGCACCCGTCCGTTCGTTTGCTGGCGTCGCAGCGGGAAGAAAGCGACCGCAAGCTGGTGAAGAAGTTGCTTGCCAGGAAAATGCCCGTGCTGGGAATCGGGCTGGGCATGCAACAGATTAATGTTGCCCTGGGCGGCAGTCTCTACCTTCACTTGCCGGAAGAGATGCCAAAGTCGATGCCTCATCTGGACAATTCCGACGATTTCCACCGCCACCTGGCCTTGATCAAGCCTGGCACGCTCCTGGAGGAGATTTACGGAGGAGAGGAGTTGCTGGTGAACAGCAGCCATCACCAGGGGGTGAAAACACTGGGGAACAACCTGCGCGTTTGCGCCACCGCCCCGGACGGGGTCATTGAAGCAATTGAAACGGTGGAGGTGGGTTGGTACTTCGTCGGGGTGCAATGGCATCCGGAAGCGGACAGCGCCACGGCGCTGGACAAACAATTATTCGAGAATTTTCTACAAGCCTCGGCAGCGCTAAGCTTGAGCCCGCCGTTGGAAATCGCCGTCTGAGACGGGCAAAGGAGTCCCCATGAAACGCTTGTTGCTGGGATTGCATGCTGGCTGTTCCGAGGCCGGGGTTCATGGGGCGCTGGTGGAAATGGGGGTGGAAGACCAGGCACACCGGGCCCGATTTCACCTGGGAATGTTCCAGCCTTTCACGGTGG
Organism: Gemmataceae bacterium; assembly: GCA_009692005.1. GTDB lineage: Bacteria > Planctomycetota > Planctomycetia > Gemmatales > Gemmataceae > SHZZ01. The sequence goes on from SHZZ01000009.1 coordinate 5,861, forward strand.
AGCTGCAAAATTGGCTTTCGCGATCAGGGGACAAGCCGCCCCGTGAGACGCGATTTTTCCCCACTGCCTGTGCAATTATTGAAGAAGAATTCAGTAAAGCGACACAGGCTGTGATGCGCGAGAGTAAACTGGGACCGGGAGGAGCGGCGGCGGCGGCCTGCGATGAATATTTCGCCGGGGCAGAGCAATCGCTGAAATTCCAGGCCTTTCAAGATTGGGGGCCGGGGTTTTCCCTGGCCAGGCAAACCGGCCTGACCGTGGCGGCCCTGCACCCTTCCAAAAATAATCAGAAAAATTCCTGCCACGATCTGCGAGACTTCCATGCTCTCCGCGCTGCAAGCCCACACGATTTCCCCTTCCTCATTTTGAACTTGGGCGGCAGCATTCGTCTGACGGCATATGTCCCGGGTCGGGAAGCGATCACCCTTCCCGAAGCCCCGTGCGGTTCGTTCCTGGAACTCTTTTCCTCGCCAGGCGGGCTGCCCTCGCCAGGGGTCGATCCGTTGGCGAAGAAAGCGGTCCAGGGAAAGTGCAAAGAGGATCTGCTGACCCGCTGGCGGAACTTGGGCCAGGCGTGGCTGCAAGCGCCGGGAAAAAACCCGGCGGAATACCTGGCTTCCCTTTTGGGAACCGCCCCGGCCTTGGAAGCGCCTGATCTATTATGCACCGCGCATTATTTCGTGGTCGACACGATCCTGGCCATGCTGGGAAAATTGCCTAAAGAATTTTTGGAAGGGCGTTGGTTCTTGACTGGTCCCCACGGCCGCAACGGCTTGTTTCGCCAATTGCTGGCCATGGTTTTTAGCGGCAGAAAACTGGAATTGTCCGACACTTTGGGCATACCCGCTCCTTCCTGGGATGCCTTCACTCGGGGTGTACTCGGCGGCCTGGCGCTTGGCGCCCTTGCCCCCTTGCCGGGGTATTTTCCCAGGTCCAACTCGCCCTTGGCGGCTTTCCATCCCGGCGGTCCGGTTTCCTGGTCGCGTTGCCTGGACTGGATGAATCAGGGGCTGGCCGCTTCCGCCTGAACTTTTTTCCCTTCTTGCACAGGCCATTCTCCCGGGGTGAATTTTATCCCTACGCCCATGTTTCCCCGCTATTATGGGTCAACCTCACTGGGGGTTTAAGAATTTCCCACGGCCCTTTCTAGCGAACTGCATTTCAGGCATGAGTGAAGTGAAACGATTGCGAATTACCGCCACAGCGGACCTGCATTGGGGCATCGCCAAAGGCATGGCGGCCAACGGCAAATTGTGCCAGGCCATCCGGGAAACCCCCCCGGATATCCTGCTTTTGGCCGGAGACATCGGTCACGGAGAGTATTTCGAGAAATGCCTTGAGGAATTTTCCTCGCTCACTTGCGTAAAAGCCCTGGTGCCGGGCAACCATGATATCTGGGTGACCCGCGATGACTCTCGCGGGGATTCCTGGGCCGTTTACAATCAAGCGCTTCCCAAGGCGGCGGCCCGACACGGCTTCCATTACCTCGACCAGCAACCCCTGCACTTGCCTGAGCAGAAAATTTCCCTGGTGGGAAGCATGAACTGGTACGACTATTCCTGGTCGGAGGAGGAACTGCGGCGGGTCTTTCCCGGGGAAACCGAGCGCCTGGCAACAAAGAAATTCACCCGCGGCCAGCACAACGATTTCCACTATATCCGCTGGGAACTTGGCGACAGGGAATTCACTTCCCGCCTGGTATCCCGGCTCAAGGAGCAGGTGTTGGAAGCATTAAATCTGGGGCACAAAGTGGTGCTGGCGACACATCACCCAGCATGCCGGGCCCTGAGTTTCCCACGCCTGGAGGAAACCCCCCATTTGGACCGGTTACTCTGGGAAGGTTTCAGCGGCAACCAGGCGTTGGAAGAAGCTCTGACCGGCTGGAAAGAGTCGCTTCTCTTTTTGCTCAGCGGTCACATTCATTTTTTTCGGCAGGAAAAATGGCAAGGAATCCCCTGCGTGAACATCGGCGGCGACTATCATTTCAAAAGGGCCGTCCGGTTGGAATTTCCGGGGCCCACCGTGGAGTTTGACGAATTTCATTCCTGATATAAAGGGCGGTCCAGGCGAGAGGAATCCGTGGCATGATCAACTGGAATAAAATCCGCATCCTCTTTTCTTACAACCTCCTCGATCTCCTGCGGGATCGCAGGACCTTGTTCATGGTGGTCCTATTGCCGGTGATTCTTTACCCCTTGCTTGGGGTCATGATGGTGCAATTGCTCGCCAGCAAACTGGTCAAGCCGATGCGTGTCGGCGTGATCGGCTGGCAACAAACCGGAGTCAGCGGCCCTGGGGAAACCCTGGGGGTTGCTCTCCCTTTTTTTGCTCCCGCGGCGCTGTTGCCCGGCGGTTTTTGCCCGGGCCCAGTTCAAGCTTTGGAACTCCTTGGGCCCCATTTGACCATATCCCTAACCCCCCCCCCGTTATTCACCGTGGCTTCCGGTCAACTAAAACCGACTAACGCTTACGCTCCACGCGATGCTTCCTTTTTGCTTTCCATATGGAAGAGTGTGGACCCGGCAAAAATCACTTTTGTTCAAGGGGGACAACTATCAAAGGAATCGATCGATGCCCTATTGCTGGAAGATTTTGACTGCCTCATTGAGTTCCCGGTAAACCTGTGGGATTCCTACCTGGCGGGGGGCGCCCCCAAGGTGCGGGTTTTCACCAGCCAAAAAGAAACCATGCGCAGGGTCGTCTCGCGAAACCTCCGCGATATGCTCTTGTCCTGGCAAGATCAGATGCGCCTGGCGCGCTTTCTCCAGCGAAGTATTCCAGGCGATTTTCATCGCGCCTTGCAAATCGAATTGGATGAAGATCGCACATCGGCGGCGGAAAACATCCAGGACCGAATGCGCGAACCGATCAAGGATCTGATTCCCTTTCTGGTGGTGATCTGGGCCCTGGTCGGGGCGCTTTATCCCAGCATCGACCTGTGCGCCGGGGAGAAAGAGCGCGGCACCATGGAGACCCTGTTAATCAGCGCCGCCACACGGTTGGAAATCGTCCTGGGAAAATTCCTGGCCATCTGGTTGTATTCCATTACCGCCGCCGTCATCAACCTGGTCTGTATTGGTTTGACCGTTGGCTTGCTCTCCCATTGGTATCTGAACCTGATCCCTTTCCAACCCAGCGTGGCGATTTGGGGATTCGCACTGCTTCTTCCCACTAGCGCCCTTTTCAGCGCCCTGGGGTTGGCCATCGGCATCTACGCCCGCAGCACCAGAGAAGGCCAATACTTCCTGACACCCCTGGTCATGGTGGTCATGCCCTTAATTCTTTTGTCTTTTGGTGATATCAAGCTGGGCTTCACTTCGGATTTCATTCCCATTACCGGCCTGGTTGTGCTTTTGCAAAATTTCATGACAGCCAAATCCCACAGCGGTTGGCTGGTTGTCCACCTGGCCGTGGTCATGACCATCACAAGTTGGTATGCCTGGCTGGCGCTGCGCTACGCGGTAAGACAGTTTCAACGGGAGGAAGTGCTTTTTCGCGAGGCAGAATTGATTCATTGGCCCACGCTCATGCGCTCCTTTTGGCCCCAAGGAAACCTGGCCGCTTCCCCGGGGATAGGCATCATGGGATTCCTCCTCCTGGGGCTGGGGATGCATCTCCTGACCAGGACTTCCTTGCGTCTTGGCATTGACCCGGTAGTCCTCGCCACGATTCCCGTCTTGATTATATCCTGGTTCTGGATGCAAGAGGGACGGGGGATTTTGGGGTGGAAGCCGGGCGCGGCTTGGGGCTGGCCGTTGGCCATGGCCATGGGCCTGTTGCTAATCCCCATCACAGGGAAATTGTTAAGCGCCTCGGCGGAGCTGCAAGGGTTCAAGGAAATTCTCGGGCGTTTGAGCAAGGAGCAATTTGGCCATTCAGGATTGCCCGGCGGGTGGTCGTTCCTCCTTGGCTCGGCCCTGCTCCCTGTGCTGTGCAAGGAAATGGCCTTCCGAGGATTTTTGCTCAACAATTTGAAAACCGCCCTGGGGCCGTTGCAAGCGGTGTTTCTTTCTGCCCTGCTCTACGCCGCCGCGCCTTTGCAAGCCTCCCGCTTTCTTCCCGATTTGGTATTGGGGTTGGCCCTGGGTCTTCTCGCTGTTCGCGCCGGAAGTGTTTGGCCCGGCATGCTGGCTCACCTGGCCCTGGTCTTGCCCGGTTCCCTGGCCTTTGCCTTCCCGACTTGGGCCCAGGGTTTAAACCTGAACTTGGAACACTTGCAAGAAGCAGAAGGAACCTGGCGGCTTCTCGTGGGATTCTCCTCTGGGTTTTTGGCAATTGTCTGCCTGGCTCTCGCCTGGCCCAACTGGTTTTCTCAACCCTGGCAAAAACTCAAAACGGAAATTCAATCCAGTTCGCAGGGCGATTAAGCGGCGCTCATGCTTGGCCCCTTAGGGCCTGGCCCGCGCAAAATTACTCTTTTTTTACCTTGAATCTTTTCTTGCCTTTTTTCACCAATTGCCTGCCGGAGCTGGTACGATCTAATCGCTGGCCATTCTTGGCCTTTTCGGGCCCACGGCCCGGCTAGGCCGCCGCGACAACCCTGTTTTATCTTCGCACATTACAGGAGGCGCCACATAACTGTTCAAGCTTGGATTGAAGACCTTTTATCCGAGAAAGGCGTGACCTATCAAAAATGCCTGCACAAGGATTCCTACACCGCACAATCCATGGCCCAAAGAGAACACTTCAGCGGCCACCGGGTGGCCAAAGTCGTGGTGGTGAATGCCGATGGAAACCTCTACGAACTGGTCCTGCCCGCGTGCAAACGAGTGGACCTTTATCGCCTGCAATGGCTTCTGGGGGTAGACCGAGTCCGGCTGGCCAACGAAGTGGAGATTACCCGGGCTTTTTCCGATTGCGAAATTGGCGCCATCCCTCCGTTGAAGCACTGGGAAGGGGTGGAAGTAATCATGGATGCCAGCATGAAGGTGGAAGGCGACATTTTGTTCCAGGGCGGAACTCACCGTGATGGAATCATCATGGATTTTGATGACTGGTTTTCGCTGGTTAAGCCCCGGGTGGAAAATTTCACTCAATGGGGCGCAGGATACGATCCCCTTTATGAAGGCTGGGATGGCTGATTCTCGGCCATTTCCCTTTAAATAACGAGCAACCCCTGGGGTCCTTTAAAGGGGCGCCGGGGGTTTTCCTTTTCTCCCAGGTTGACAGGGCAATTCCGCCATGGGAGACTTAGTTTCCCACCCTGGACCATGCTTCCCGCAATTGGAGAAGAATCATGCAAATAAGGCGAGAGCGAACCATTAGAATTGCCATTTTTCCCAGACGGATGGCCCAGCGATGGATTCCACTGCTGCTTTTAATGCTCACCGCGCTGTCGTGGTGTGACGGGCAAGGGCTGCCGGCGCCGGCCGTGGTCTTCAAGGGACATACGGAAACCATTTATTCTTTGGTGACGGGGCCCAACGGAAAGCAAATCGTTTCGGGAAGTTTCGACAAAACAATCCGGGTCTGGGAGGCTGCCACGGGGAAGGAACTGCGCGTTTATGCCGGGCCGCAAGCGCATCAGCAAATGGTACTCAGCGTTGGAATCAATCCAGACGGTTCGTTGATCGCCTCTGGCAGTTCAGACAACACGGCTCGGGTGTGGGATTTCCCCATGAGCGAGCCGATGGTCAAGCTGGCCGCCGGGGATGGAATTTTTTCTCTGGCGGTCACCCCAGATGGCAAAGCCGCAGCCGCGGGGCTGAAAGACGGGACCATCCGCTTGTGGAAAGTCAACGATCCCTTGAAGGAATCCTTCAAAGACGCGGTGGCGCTCAAGGGTCACCAGGGGCCGGTGCTGGCCCTGGCTTTCGCCAACAATGGCCTGCAGCTTATCTCGGGCGGCGTGGATGGCACCCTGCGGTCTTGGAATACCGCCGATGGAAAAGCTCTCAATGTTTTGGGCGCGCACACCGGTTCCCTGACCGCACTTTTGGCCACCGGCACTCAGGCCTATTCCTCCGGCGAGGATGGCACGATCAAGGGATGGAACCTGTTGGCAAAAGGACCGTCGAAAGGGGAGAAAAACCACGCCAGCCCAGTTCAAGCGTTCGCGGTTTCCAGCGATGGCACACTGGCTGCCAGCGCTGCCAAGGAACCGCTCATCCGGGTTCATTCCGGCGAAGGGTTTAAAACCACCAAAGACTACGACACCCAGGATGGGCAGGTGGTTCAACTGGGGCTCAGCCAGGACAAGAAGTGGCTGATCGCGGGGCACGATACAGGAATCGTTCAAGCCTGGAATCTTCAGAATGGGAAGCAAGTGATGAAGCGGCTGGCGCACCCGGGCGGGGTGGCCTCGATCCTGTTTACCCCCTCGGGTACTCAGTATTTGACGGTTGGCATGTCGGGCGGGATCAAGGTTTGGCCCTTGCCGGCAAACCCGGAACCGGCCAAACAGACTCCCCTTCAGGAGCCGGCCTTGATTTCCTTGCCTGCCGCGGATGGCAAGGGGCTCTTTTGGGCCGGGGCTGGAAAGCAATTCCGCCTGGCCTTCCCAGGGGGCGCACCGGCGCCCGAGAACATCGGTTTGGCGCTGAAAGATCTGCCACTCTGTCTGGCGCAAAAGGAAAATCTGAAAGCGCTGTACGCTGGGTTCGCGGATGGATATCTCCGTCCGGTGGGCGGGGATAAAAAGGATGCGCAGATTTGGGGTCACCAGGGGAAAGTGACCGGGCTGGCCACGATGGGGGGCAACCTTTTGTCGGCGGGGGAAGATGGTTACTTGCGTTCGTTCAAGACGGCCTTTCCTGAAAACAAGCTCTTGCCTCTTGAAGGGTTGCCGACTCGGGCCCAATATGACGCCCCTAGCCAGCGCTTCACTGTGGTGTTGAACGATGGGCGCATCCGCATTGGAAAAGCCCCCGGAACAGAGGCGGCCAAAGTGCTGCCCAAATTCACCAACGCTGCTCAAATTTGGAGCCTTACCGCAGACGGCAACTTTTTGGCCTGGGCCGCGGGCGACACAGTCAATGTGGAAAACCTGGCGCAAAAGAAAGCCACGCGGCTGCCCTTGAAACTGCCCGCCGCCGTGAAGACCCTGGCCCTGCGCGCGGATGGCAAGCAAGGCTTCGCCGGGCTGGCAGACGGCAAAATCGCCGTTTTGGAATCCGAAGGCAAAGCCGATGCCAAGCTCTATCCCGCCCACATCGGCGAAGTACAGTCGATCCTGCAAACGGGATCGTTCCTTCTGACCACCGGGGCGGATAAGTCGGTCAAGCTGCTGAAGGCGGCCGATTTTTCCCCCGCGGCATCTGCCACGCTTGATTCTCCCATCGTGGAAGCTCAAGTCAGTCCCTCGGGGAAAAAACTGCTGCTCGTCTGCGCGGATAAGTCGATCCGCTTGCATGACTTGCCGGACTTGAAAGCCCAGGGAAAAATTCAAACTGCGGGCAATGTCCGCTCAGCGGCATTCGATCAGGAAGAGAAGCGGGTTCTGGCGGGTGTGGAAGGCGCTGGCCTGGTCTTATTTTCCCTCGATGGTTCTCCCTTGGAGTATTTTCCCACGCCCGACTTTGTGCTATCGGTGGGCTGGTCGCAGGATAACACCAAGGCCTGGGCCATGGCCCGCGACAAGGGGATTCAAAGCTGGTCGCCATCGGCCAATTGGGCGGTGAAACTTGCTTCGCCCCAGCGCGACCTGACCGTGGTTCCGGGAAAAGACCTGGTTGTCTTGGCCGGGGAAGATGGCAAGGGGCGCTTTTTCAAAGCATCGGATGGCAAGGCCGCGGGCGAGTTTGCCCTGGGCGGGTTGGCCAAAAAGCTCGTCACTTCCCGGGATGGCTCGGTCTTGGGCTGCTGGCAGCCAACCGGGCAAGTCACCACTTGGAACTTAAACGATCTTCAGACAGGTAAATCAACCCAGCTTGGCAGTTTCAACCTTGGCCCTGCACTTAACCTGGCGCTCGCCCCCGATGGCAAACAGGCCGCAGTCTCCTTGGAAAAGGAAAAAGGCGAATCCTGGCGCCTGCTTGACCTGCCCACCGGCGAAGAGATTTTCCGGGAAAAAGGCGTCTCCCCCGCCAGAGCCCTGCTTTTCACCGACAGTCGTTCGCTCGGCGTGTTTCTCGACAACACGGTTTACCCGGTTGACACCAGCCTTGGAAAATTAATGCCGCGCGGCATGACCGGAGTCCGACCGGGCGCTTTTGGCGCCAACGAAACCCAGCTTTGGCTGATCAATTCCGATAAGTCGGTGTCGCGCTGGGACCTGGCCTTGGGGAAGGAAACCTTGAAGAAGGGCCCCTTTACTGAGGATCTGACCGCGGTGTCAGTGTCGGCGGATGGGCAAATCGGGGCCGTGGCCGCAGGGAAGAACGCCCGCGTGTGGAATACCACCGACGGCAAGGATTTGCTGGTGCTTTCGCATCCGCAAGCCGTGACGGGCGTGCGCTTTTCTCCTGACAAAACCCGTTTGGCAACCACTTGCGCTGATGGCCTGATCCGCTCTTGGGACCTGGTGCAAGGGCGGGAGCAGCAAGCTTTTTTGGGCGCCTTTGCCCCCTCGCCGTTTTTCCATCCGCAAGGCGCGCATCTGCTGGCGGCGGGCAACGACGGCGCGATGCATATTCTTCCTTTTGCCAATACCCGCTTGCTTTCGGGCGCAACTCCAGTTCGAGCAATGGCCTATGGGCCGGGCCAGCAAACTATCTGGGGCGCGGGCGACGACAAAACGCTGCAATCGTGGAACCTGGGAAATGGCGTCAAAGATAAAACTTTAGAAGCGAGTGGCAACGCGCTGCGCGCAGTGGCTTTTTCCCCCAACAACCAACTCCTGGCCACCGGCGGGTTGGAACCCGAGGTGCGGATTTTCAATGCAGGCGATTTGAAACAAGTGGGCGCCATTCGCTTGCCAGGCGCCGTGCGCACCCTCCTTTTCCTCAAGGATCAGGTCCTCTGCGCCGTTTCCGAGGATGGCTCGGTGCAACTTCTGAATGTGGCCTACACTGCCGGGCAGCCCACCCCACCAGAGTTTGGCAAACCGGTTCAGGGCTTCTCCGTAGGCAACCTCCCCACCGGAGCTAACCTTTCTCAGGACGGGAAAAAACTCTACACCGCCGACGCTTCCGGCGCCTTCCTCGAGTGGAAAATCGCCTCGGACATTCCCATCCGCGTGTTGAATCACCCCAACTTCGTCGATGCCGTCGCCTTCAAACCCAATGGGCCGCAACTGGCCACGGGCTGTCATGATGGCAAGATCCGCCTGTTCGACCTTGAAAAGGGAAATCAGATCCGGGAAATCGACGCACATACCAAGCCAGCCCCGGTGCCGGTTTATGCCATCGCCTGGACCAAGGACGGCAATAGGCTGATCTCTTGCGCCATGGATGGCGCCATCCGCGCCTGGGACAGCGCCAACGGGCAGCAGGCGTATGAAATCAAAAGTTACCGGGAGAAAGAAGCCGTCAACGGACACAAAGACGGCGTCTTCACTTTGGCCATCAGCCCGGATCAGTCGCTGCTGGCAACAGCGGGCAGCGACCGCATTATCAAGTTGTGGAATCTGCGGGATGGCTCGTTCGTTCGCGACCTGGTGCACAAAGGTCTGCCTAACGCCGATAAGGAAAAGCGTTCGCACCCGGGTTGGATTTATTCCGTCCGCTTCACGCCGGATGGTAAGCAGGTGGTGGCGGTGGGAGGCGCGCCTCGTGGGAAGGGCTATTGGTCGCAATGGCGCGTGGCCGATGGCACTCTTGTAAATGCCACGGAAGTGGTGCAAGGAGTGCTTTACACCATGGCGCTATCGCCAGATGCCACGGCGGTCACTGTGGCATCCGGGAATGGCCAACCTGGAACCGAATCGAACCAGGGATTCCTGCTCAAGGTGCCGGGGTTGAAATAGGGATAGCTCCGCGAGCGGCGGTCGGATTCAAGCGAATCAATCGGGAATCAGGCCGGCGGAGATTTTCACCAGGGCTTTGAATTCTTTTTCTGGCCAGGCCCGGTCGATTTCGCGCCAGCGGGCCGCGGCTTGGCTCAATGCTTTTTGTGCTACGCCGGTTTTCCCAGTGAGAAAATCGCGGATTTCAACCGCCAGGGCTTCCCGGCGTTTGGCATTCCCAGGCAGACGCGAGGCCATGGCCGGGTTTTTTATTTCCGGATGAATCAGATCCTGACGCAGGGCATTCCGCAGGGTTTCCGTCTTGCCTGCGTCCAGTTCAAAAGAGTCCAGGCGCATTCGGCTCAACTGGGTAAAGCGAAGAAAACCGCCGCTGCCGGGTTCCATCGCCAGCCGTTCGGAAATTTTGGGCGAAGCCAGTTCCGCCAGCAAATGAAAAGCCAAAGCCCTATTCTTGGATTTGGAACTCACGCAGCCGAGGTAGCCGTTTTGTCCAAGGTAGGGAATGCGGTTGCCCCCAGATACCCGGCGAAACTCATTCTTTTTCCCGGTAGGAATTTCCTGCGCGCCCGGGACTGGGCAGAAGTTGTATTTGTCCCTTAGGGCGGGGGTTTGCTGAGCCAAGCCGGCCAGGGAGGAATCCCCCAGGGCCAGGACCGGTAGAGAGCTTAGCTCATGCGAATCGTTTTGACCCTTCCCAACCGGGGCCGTCTTTCGCAATCCTTGCATCTCACGCAGCAAGTTCAATCCTTTGACAAAGCCCGGGCCATCAATCACCGGTTGAGCAGTGTTGGCATCGTAAAGGAAAGAGAAGATGGATTCTTCCACCCCGGCTGTCACAGGTTCATCAGGCGCTACAGGCCTGCGGCAAAAGCCGGCGCTGAGTGTAAGGAATTCCCTCACCAGATCCTGGTTCGATTCGGTAAGCGGGGGAAGAGTCTTGCCCCCGTCAATTTCCGACATGGAGAAAAACCGGGCGATTTTCAGGAAATCGCTCCACGATTGCGGCGGCTTCAACTCTTCATTAAATTGCTTCTTGAATTCAGCCTGCCGGGTTGGGTTGGAAAACAAATCCTCCCTGAAGAAACAGACCTGCGATTCCCCCAGCAAGGGCAAGGCGTGCAGGCGCCGGTTCCAGATCAGGGTTTTTTCCCGGTAGAGGGGAAAGAAATCTTCCCAGGAAATGGGGTTGCCTGGCTCCTTCAATTCATCCGGCGCCGGAGTCAGCAGGTTGCGATGGGCAAATTCCCCCAACTCGTCCGGGCGAATGATCCAAATATCGGTGGCGTTTTCATTTGCTTCGGGAAAGCTGCCTTCCGCCCTTGAGGTAACTTCAACCGTAAGATTGAGCCTTTTCCCTGCTAGCACGCCCTGGCTCTTCATGGCCTGCATAGCCCGGCCTTGGGGGGAGGCGACACGGATTAAGACGGCCTGGGGTAACGGTTTCTCCGCCGCGGGCCCCGGTTTTTCGCATCCGCCAAGGGCGATGGTGAACAGAAGCCCCAGGCAGAGTGCGGCCGTTTTCCTTTGCATAAAATGCCCTTCACTTCCTAAAATCACTCTCTCACTCCTGGGCAAACCCTCTAGGAATTAAGGTTTGCATTGGGATAATATACACGGCGGCAGCCCTGGGAGGGAAAACGATGAAATTCAACCTGGTGGTTTTGAACACGGGGAAAAATCTAAGTAAAGAAATTCCCATAGGGAACAATGAGTTTCGCATCGGCAAAGACCCTGCTTGCCAGTTGAAACCTGCCGCGCCAGGCATTGCCGATAAGCACTGTTCCCTGGTCTTGCGCCAAGGCAAGGCAATCCTCAAGGATTTTGGTTCTCCCGAGGGGACCCTATTGAATGAAAAAAAGGTTCAAGGGGAAGTGGAACTGAAAAACGGAGACAAAATAAAAGTAGGCCCGCTGCTCTTTGGCGTAAAACTGGAAATGCCGGTGGAAAAACCAAAGGAAACGCCCAAGCCCGCTGAGGCCAAAACCGCTCCTCCTGATGCAAGTTCTTCCAGCGGCGAAGAAGACATGGACGATCTGCTTTTTGGCGATGAAGAAAAATCGACCGAAACGGGCTCCTGGCGCACCGGTGGCGGAGGATCCTCTGGCAGCGAAGGCAAAAACCAGGAGCAGGGAGGATCGGGGAATGGGGAAAACAAACCAGCCGAGGCGGCAAAGCCCTTGGGCAATACTTCAGATGCCGCCGCTGACTTGCTGAAAAAACACGCCCGCCCGAAAAAATAAACACCTCAAGGGGCTGGCCATTTCCTCGTGCAAGAAACTTTCAGGGCATTGGACAGCCCTGGTGCTTTGGTTTTCCAATAACCAGCGCCAACTCCCCTGGAGGGAAAACCGCGACCCCTACCGCATCTGGATTAGCGAGGTCATGCTGCAACAGACCCAGGTGGAAACGGTAATTCCCTATTTCAAAAAATTCCTCCGAGCCTTCCCAACCATGAAGCATCTGGCACAAGCCAGCGAGGACGAGGTTTTTAGACTGTGGCAGGGGCTGGGGTATTACCGCCGGGCCAGCGCCTTGCACCGAGCCGCCAAAATAATTTGGCAAAGGCATGGACCGGTCTTCCCTTCCATGCCAGCGGACCTGCAAGGAATTCCCGGTTTGGGACGCTACACGCGCAATGCAATCCTTTCACAGGCCTTTGATCTTCCGCTCCCCATTGTGGAGGCCAATAGCAAACGGGTGCTGGCCAGGTTTTTTGCCTGGAAAGCTCCCCTGGATTCCACTCAAAGCGGCAAATTTTTATGGGACGCAGCTGAAAAAGTTCTTCCACGGGAAAACCCCGGACAGTTCAACCAGGCCCTGATGGAACTGGGCGCACTGGTTTGCACCAAAAATCCCGATTGCGGGAGCTGCCCCTTGGCAGGACAATGCCTGGCCAGAATTCGCGGGTTGCAAAACCAAATCCCCGCCGTAAAGAAGAAACCCAAGCCTTTGGCGGTGAGGGAAGCCGCCATCGTTCTGGTATCCCGGGGCAAAGTCCTGATTGGTCGACGGCCCGATGGCGGCCGCTGGGAGCGGATGTGGGAAATTCCCCATGGAGAATTAGGCGAGAAGGAAAACGCGTCATCGGCGGCGGAAAGAATTGCCCGCGATCTTACTGGGATCCGGCCTGGAAAGCCCGAGGCCATAGGCAAACATCGGCACGCCGTCACCCGTTACCGCATTGATGTGGAGCTTTTTCAAGCCGCGGCGAAGGGTAAATCACGCCTGGGTTTTTATCAGGAATTCGCCTGGGTTCACTATGAAGAACTCCAGGCCTACGCCATGGGTTCTGCGCAAAGACGGCTTTTATCCATGTGGCATCAACGCCATAATGGAATGGAATAATGAGGTACCCTGTAACATGTGGCGCTTAATTCTCCTTCTGGTTTTTCTTGCTGCAGGATGCGAACTGGCCAAGGGGCCGGCTATGCCTGGGATTGACGAGGGAAATATCGCCCTGCCCGTGGAGGGATTCGATTCCTCGGGGAAAAAGATCAGTCTGGAACAGTTGCGCGGAAAGGTGGTTTTGCTCAGTTTCTGGGCCTCTTGGTGCAAACCGTGCATAGCCTTGATCCCTCACGAGGCCGCTTTGGCCAAAAAACTTGAAGGCCAACCGTTTACCATCTTGGGTGTGAACGGCGACCGCAACCCCGATGCGCAATCTCGCGCCGAGGAGAAACTCCGCATGACCTGGCCTTCCATTTCCGATGCCAGCGGGTTCCTTTCCTCCAAATGGGAAATCGATTCCATTCCCGTTATGTATGTGGTGGACCAAAAAGGGATCATTCGCTTTTCGTCGAAGAAGGTAATTGACCGGATTCAATCCTTTGAAGAACTGAGCCGCCGCGTGGAGAAAGAAGTGGAAACGCTTCTGAAGGAAGGAAAAAAACCTGGTTAACTTAACCTGCAGTGTCAGTGCGGAGCGTTAGCGACGAGTTTTTCTTTTAGTCCCCCAACCCCACCCTTTCCCTCACTGCTTCGCAGCGTGTAGAGGGAGAAACGAAGGGGGCTTCGGACTTTATCCGTTGGCAAAATAAAAAGGCGGGGCGGCCCTTTCGGACCAGACCCCGCCCACGGGAATGAACTCGCACTAGTCTATTTGGTTTGAATATCCAGGGAGACTTTGGGACTGGCAATTTCCGGCAATGCCAGCAGCTTTTCCGAAACCTTCGGCTGCATCGAGGGATCCGAGATTTGCACTTCAACAAGAATCGTTCCATCGGGGCGGCAGGTGGTTTCCACCTTTCGGGCCAGGCGCCCGCAAGCCTGCTCGACGATTTTCTTCAACTCACTGGCCTTGGCGGCTCCCTGGGCGGTGGAATCCTCGGGAGAGTCCTCAAAGGTAATTGTGCCGGTGGCGATTCGCGGCTTATCGGATTCGCCCTTAATGCCTTTCACCAGGCGGTTGAAAGCGCCGGTAACGGAATTCCCAGGGGCGGGGTTAACCGCAGTTGTGGCAACTACGGGCTTGGCCACCACCGGGGTTTTCGCCTGAACCGGCGCAGGGGATTTCCCTGTGGTCGAGCCGCCGATTTTATCCAGTAAAGTTGTGCTGGTTTTTCCTGGGTTTGGAACCACCGCAGGGGACTTGTTTACCGTGGCAGTCCCTGCATTTTCCTTCTTTTCAACAGGGGGCTTCACCGGGGTTTTCGCTTCTAATATGGGTTTTTCAATCCGGTTGGCGCTACCAGACTTGTCGCCAAAGAGGCGCGCTAACAGGACCGAGTTCCACTGGGCTTTATCCTTTTGGGAGTTGCCGTCCGAGGTTTGCGAAATCGACAAATAGGGCCTGACATAGCTTGGGTTTGTATCGGAAGCCGCCACGGGGTTCTGTCCACCTGTCACAGGGTTTTTCACTTTGGCGGTTGAAGCATTCCAAGCCCCAGTGGGAAAACCGATGGCATCCGGGCGGACATGAATGCTGCCCCGGGAATCATGCGCGCCAGCCCAATCCTTTTTGGTCGGCGCAGCGGCTGGCTTGGTTTCTTTCTTGGCCGCCAGCGGGAGAGAAGGCGTTGTCTCTTTTTTGGCTGCCGAAGGCTGTACGGGCAAAGGCTCTTTTTTAACAGAAGTCACAGGCAGCGGAGTAGTTTTCTCCTGGGTAGATACCAGTGGAACCGCGTGCGCTTCTATTTTGGATAAAGCAGGGGGAACTATGAAAATGGGTTCGCCTGCCCTAGTTTGGGCCGAGGTCGCTGTTGCCTTTTTCTCAAGGAGCAAATCCCCAGAAAGCACGGAAGGCTTGGAACCACCAAGTTCCGCCGTTTTCGCCTTCACGGGAGTGTTGGTTTTTTCCACTGCCTTGGGCTGGGAAACCGTTTGTGCCTGCAGGGAAGTCGGCGAGGGAGATTTGCCTTTCCAGGCATCTGGCACTTGTGGGGGTGTGAGTACATCCACCCGGGCCACTTTATCTTCCCTGGGTTTTTCTATCGGTTGGCTCACCACCTGAGCCATAGGCGCGTTTGGGGCCGCCGTCTTTATTACCAGGTCTTGGGTGATTTCCCGCCCGGGAACCCAATAATCCCCGTCATTCGTCACCAGCGTGACGACGGTGCCGTCCAGCTTCATGGGTTGCACTGCCATGCGGTTCCACACTAAATGGCAGCCATGCAATTTTCGCAATTTCTTGCTGACTTCGAGTTTGTCTTCAAGAGACACTACCGGGCCGGAAACCGCCAGGCTGCCATCGGCACCGGCTTCTACCTTGATGCCCGGGTAGGCCACGGTCAGTTCACTGGCAATGAAGGCATTGGCATTCTTTTGCAGAGTTTCCTTGGACAGCCTCGGGGGAATTGAAGGTGCCAGAAGAAAAAGCCGGATCTCGTCACGAACTTTCAAATGGGTAATCTGCTTGGCCACCAGCATCGCCCGTTCCTGGGTGGCCCAATTCGGCGTTTTTCCTTTCAAGACAATTTGCCCGTCCTTGTAAACAACCGCGAGATCGCACCCAGAGAGGACCGGGTCGGCCAAAAAGGCCACTTGCACGCGAATGGCTTCCACCCGCCCGCTGCTTTCCGCCCTGTGGCCCTGGATTTTCTCCAAGGCAGGCGTTTGCGGTTTTTTTGGCGCTTCCCATCCTGGGGAATTGCTGGCAAGGAGGCCAAACACCGCAGAAATCAGCAATTGCCTGGCCGTCTTCTTCCATCCCTTGCGCATGACTACTTCTCCCTTATTCGTACTTGCTGTCTCAGGGGTATCCAAAAGTTTGACTAGTTGCCGGTGGCGTCTTTCATGAAGGACTTCTGCAATTCCGGCGAGGGCGCGTAAAGGTGAAGGTGGTCTTTATCAATGTAAACCACCTGCACGCTGGGGCGCTCAATCTTCACTGGGAACGGGTAACCCGACTCAATTACTTCGTTGTAATAAATCGTGCATTTCCAATGGCAGTGGTGCAGTTGAGCCGGCCCGATCAAAGGATAAAAGCGCGGCGGATCGATTTTATCAACCAGCCGTTCGGTGGAAATGATTATGTCCTCGCGGTGTTCCTCGTAGACATAAGGAATGCCACGGGCCACGCGGGGCATTGCCCGCAAGATCTGGGCTTCATCCGGGGCGTCCTCGCACAGCGGCGCCTGGGTCCCTTCCCGAATGGGCGGCATGATTGGCGTGCGGTGATCGTTCTTGTGGGTGTATTTGTCTTCCATCCGGTCGGTGACCCAGGGGGGCACCAGAATGGGGGTGGCCAGGCCCATAGAAAAGGGCATGCAACCCGAAGCCGTAAAGGAAAAGGCCGCCATGATTCCGCCGAGAATCCATTCTCGTTTTTTGATCATTTCCATCACCTTTCATGAAACAAAGATCCTGCGGGCTCCCGTGTAAACCCGGCCATGCCTTGGAATTCTCTTGGTCAAAAGGCATAATGGATCCTGCTGAAAAGTATCGTCGTGAGGAAAGTGACAACTTTAACGATTGCCCCAATTGTGAGTATTTCTCCATCCTTCTGGGTTGTGGCACGGTCTTAACCAGGAAAGATCCATAAACAGGGTAAGGACATGAACCCTTTAAACATGAAGCTTTTCGATAGAGAAGGAACCCAGGTGGATCTCCACGGTTTGGGGAAGCCGCCTTATTTGCTAATTTTGACCAGGCATTTAGGATGAATACCTTGCCTGGCGCACCTCGTGGAGGTGCAAAAAGTCTGGGCGAAGTTTCAGGAACTGCCTGGCACGGTGGCGGGAATATCTTTTGCCCAACCTGCCATCGCCTGGGAAACCGCCAAGAAAATGCAACTTTCCTTTCCCCTGCTCTCCGACCCTGAAAAATCTTTCTACAGGTATTTCAACTTGGCTTCGGCCAACTGGGGGAATTTTCTCCGCCCGGAGGTTTTGCTGGGCTATTTATCCCGGATTGTCCAAGGGTGGATGCCTTTGAAACCTCGCCAGGGGGATGACATATTTCAATTGGGGGGAGATTTTATTTTGAATGGCGCTGGGGAAACCGTATTTGCCTTCCGCAGTGAAACGCCGGTTCACCGGCCAAACAACCGCGTCTTGCTAAAGGAGTTCGCGACCGCCGTGAATAAAGAGAAATAATGGGGTCCCGTCTCAAGGCCGAGCCACCTGTTTAGACCCCAGATCACTTTTTTGTAATTGTTCTTTTTTGTGGAATGCGCTCTTTCCGCCGCGGATACTGCCGGTTCGGAAAGAAGAAAGGGGGTTATTCTTCGTCGTCTTCGTCAATGATCTCGATGCCCCGGCTTTCCAGCATTTCCATGACTTTGTCCAGCCGCTGGGGGTCGGCCTGGTTTTCCTTCAACACCAAATAGACATCGTTGAAGGTGACAAAACCCTTTTTTTTCCCCAAAGTAACCAGGGTTTCAACCGCATCCTGCACGCCTAACATGGCACTCTCTCCGGGGCCGCCGACAATAACGCCGGTTTTTTGTATTATACCCAACCCAAGGGCAAGAACCAAACTTTTCCAGGCTGGCACTTCCTTCTTGTGAAGCGCCCGACCGGGCGGTAGGTTATGGCTGCCGGGGAAAAACCGCCCGCAAAACCTGTCAAACTTTATCCCCAGTCAATCGTCTTGGAAGCGGCAAACATGAAGAAAGGATTTTCCAAGGCCGGGGCTAATCATCAACCGGAGCCGTTGGGGGGAAATACTGCCTCCGCGCCCGGCGACAGCTTAGTCTCCGCCTTCACGGAATTCCGCGATGAGCTGGTCAGCACCCTTCTTTACCTCTTGGGCAACCGCGAAGACGCACAAGAGATGGCCCAGGAAGCGTTTTTACGCTGCTGGAAAAAAAAGGATGATATCGGCCAGATCATCAACATCAAGGCCTGGGTCTTCCGCATTGCGCTCAACGCTTCCAAGGATCTTAAGCGCAGCGCCTGGAAGAGAAAGTCCCGCGCCTTTCCCGAGGAGGAGATCATGAAGGAATACCGCACCGCCAGCCCCCTCGACCAGGTGGAAGACAAGGAGTCCCTCGACCTGATCCGCAAGGCCATGATGGACCTGCGGCCGGAAGAGAAGGAAGTCTTCCTCCTGAGGGAGAACGGCGAAATGACCTATGAACAAATCGCAGAGCATTCCCACCGGCCGGTGGGAACGGTGAAAACGCAGATGCGGTCGGCGTTGCAGAAATTGCGGGAAGCATTAATCCCAGCGGGCCAGAGTTAAATCGCTCCAAGCAAGAGGTGTGTCATGTGGAATTGCGAAACGACAAAAACGCGGATTTTGGAATCGCTTTACAGCTTGCTGGAACCGCGCGAGGTGGAAGAATTCGAGGCGCATTGCCTCGCCTGCCCTTCCTGCCAATCCCTGAGGGAAGCCAGCAAGGGGCAAAAGGAAATGCTGGCCGCCGCTGCGCGCATTCAGTTCCCCAATATTCGCTTCACCCCTCCGATTGAAACCCTCCCCATGGCGAGTTCCCCACGGCAGTTTTCCAAACTGGCCCGCAGAGTTTTTGCCTTGGCCGCCATGCTGATCCTGGCCCTGGGGGTGGGCACTTTCCTGCAGTTCCGCTCCTTGGGAAATGACCATAAAACCGTCAAAGATTTTGACTTGTTGATCGCCTCCGCTCAGGATCAGGTCAATCGCGAACGATCCGCTCTTAACTTCCTGCGCAGCGAAGGCATTAACAAAGTCCGTGAAGCCCAAGAGGAAATCCGCAAGAAACAATTGAAGGTGATTGTCACCGGGCCAGCCACTTTGCAACCGGGAGCCCACAATCATTTCCAGATTTTGACCAACGACAACCAGAACCGCCCGGTGGAATCGCGCGTCGATGCCTATGTGGAAGACAAGGCCAACCCGGGAATTCGCTTTCCCGTGGCTTCAAAAATGGCCTCGCGTGGCAACCTGCAATTGACCCTTCCACCAGATCTGCCTCTTAAGCCCAATAGCAGGCCAGTCCTCATCGTATCGGCCAAGCGCGATTCGGGCGCTTCGGTTGAAATCAAGGAAGGGCTCTCGCTTGCCACTGCTGTCCATGTGGCCCACCTCGCCACCGATAAACCCATGTACCTACCGGGAGAAACCGTACACTTCCGCGGCTTGGTCCTTGACCGCTTCAGCCTACGCCCGCCAGAAGAGGCTTTCTCTTTGGTTTTTGTCCTGACTACACCCACACAGGAACAACGCGTGGTGGGCCAGGGCAACGGCACAGTTTCCCGAGGCGCCCCGACTCCGGCGCTTATCAACGGGCCCGATGGCAAACCGATTCGAGGCATGGGCGCCGGTTCCTTACTTATCGAACCGAATGCCCCCGGCGGGGAATACACCCTCGCCATTCGCGATCAGTACAACCGCTTCCCCGAACAAACCCGGAAGTTTATCGTCAACCGCTATCAAAAGCCCCGCATCAACAAGGAACTCGACTTCAACAGAAGAACTTACGGCCCAGGCGACGAGGTCGTGGCCAACTGCAAGGCCACTTCCGCTGATGCCAAGCCCCTGGCCAACCGGCCGGTGCTGGCCACACTTACGGTCGATGGCCAGGCCATCGGCGCCGATGGCAAGCCTTCCCCCCAACCGCTTCGTTTGCAAACCGATAACAACGGCCGAGTGGCCGTCCGCATGAAACTGCCCGCTTCCATCAACAAGGGCCAAGCCTCTCTGGCGGTGAACTTCGACGACGGCGGCAATGTCGAAACTCTTTCCAAGCCGGTTCCAATTGTCATCAACAAGCTCGACATTGAATTTTTCCCGGAAGGTGGCGACCTTGTTGCCGGTTTGAACAACCGCGTCTATTTCCAGGCCCGCACTCCTCTGGGTAAAGCCGCCGACATGGAAGGCCGTCTCCTTGTGGATGGCCAACCCGCCGGCATCTCTTTAAAAACCCTCACGGACGACATCGAGCCCGGCATCAACCAGGGCATGGGAAACTTTTCCTTCACTGCCAAGCCGGACAGCCAATATGAAGTCGAGGTGACCAGCCCCGCTTCCATCCAGGGCAAATTCAAGCTTCCCCAGGTGAAAAAATCCGGCACCGTTCTCACCATCCAAGACGAGGTGATTCGGCCAGGCAAAACCGTGCGGGGTGAAGTACAAACCACCACGAAATCCCGCTTGCTGGTCGGCCTTTATTGCCGCGGCAGACTTCTCGATTCCACCACACTGGAAGAAGGGCGAAAGGATTTTGAGCTGAAACCCGTCGACCCGATTGGCGGCATTTGCCGCATCACTGTCTTCGAAGAAAAGGTGACCGACCCCAACACCCGCGACCTGGTTCCCTGCGCTGAAAGGCTCTGCTACCGCGTTCCGCTGGAAGCCCTGCGCTTGCGCATGACCGCCGACAAAACCGCCTATGTCCCCGGACAAAAGACCAAGGTCATCATTGAAACCCTGGATGAAAAAAGCACGCTAACGCCGGCGGTATTGCTGATCGGCGTGGTGGATCGAACCGTGGTGACCATGGCGGATGAGAAAACCGCGCGCACCATGCCCACCCATTTTCTTCTCACCACGGAAGTTCGCAAGGCTCAAGACTTGGAATTTGCCGATGTTCTCCTGGGTGATCATCCCAAGGCTGGCCAGGCCTTGGATTTGCTCTTGGGCACGCAAGGCTGGCGCCGCTTCGCCGAGCAGAACCCCGTCAAATTCCGCCAGCTTCATAAAGAGGAGGCGGATAATTTATTAGTGACCATTGGCCAGGTGTCGGCTCAGCCGACTGACATTTCCATGGAACCCGTGGAAACCTTGCTCAAGAAGTACGACCCGTTGCTTTCACAAGCCGAAGAGAAGGTGGTCAAGGCCAAGGAGGCTTTTTCCGTGCTGGCCAGTCCCCCCGCGGTGGAGACAGCCCGCGCCCGGCTAGCCTGGTGGAACGACGCTTTCGATGATTTCTCCCGGCTGCTTCCTGCCCTGGCCGTGATTGGCATCCTGTTGATTGCCGTTTTCTTTTCCATTCGCGCCGTGATTAACCCCAAACTAGGCAGGCTGGTGCTTGGCACCATCGCGGGACTGTGTGGAATATTGATCCTCTTCACCATTCCTTTCATGGGTGATCCCCGTCCTTTCATGGGTGATCCCCGTGTGGAAGGGAGGCCCAAAACGGCCGTGAAATCGGACATGTTCAAGGACCAATTGATGGATCAAGGCGGGGCCCAAATGGAAAAAGGCATGGCCAAAGAAGGTGATCAAGCTCGCTTTGCCATGGTGCAAGCCGAGGCCAAGCGTGGCATGGAACCCAATGAAATGGTTCTGCCACGCGCCATGAAAAAAGAAATGAAGGCGGTTGGCGGTCTCCCTCCAGGCGCCGCCCGATTGAATCTACCTGGCGGACCGCGGCCTTTGAATGAAGTCAATAAAAACCAGGGAGCGGGTCGCGGCGCTGGCAAGCCCCTCGACGGCATTGCCAACCGGCCCGCCGCTGTCATGGCGGATCAAATGCCTGAGTTGGAGCTATTTGCCCGCAACAAGGCCCAAAATCTTTTTATTCAGGAGCAACCCAGGGAGGATGCTCGGCAAATGATCGGCGGCAAGTTTGCTGAGCAAAACGCCCAGCAAATGCGCCGCATTTTCAACCGCGGTGAAGGCATGGCCGACCGCGAACGCATGGATGCCGCTTACCACGCACCCATGGTCTACAGGCAATACGCCCACGAACGCACCGGCGGGGAACGACCCGAACTGCGCTCCGACTTCACCGAAACGCTCTACTGGAACCCAGTCTTTATCACGCAGGACGGCAAGGGCGAATTCTCCTTTGATCTCAGCGACAATGTCACCTCCTTCGTCGCCACCGCTTTCGGCCACACGCTCGACGGCCGCCTCGGCGCCGCCAAGATCTCCTTCGATTCCCGCTTGCCCCTGGTGCTGCAGCCCAAGATTCCTTTGGAACTCACCAGCGGCGATGAAGCCGCCATTCCCCTGGCCATTACTAACAACTCCGCTGATCCCAGGCAGACGGTCATTCAAATCGATCGCTACGACGGCCTTTCCCTGACCAAAGGCAATGTTTCCGAAAGTGTCGCCTTGAAACCCGGTGAGACGCAACGCCGCCTGTATACTTTCAAGCCACTGGATGGTGAAGGCGAGGCTGTTCTTTCGTTCAAGGGCAAAGCCGAGGGTTTTGCCGCTGATGCTATTCGCGAGACCATTCGTGTTTCATCCGCCGGGTTCCCCATCGCCAACGCCGTTTCCGACACCATGGAAGGCGTCTTCGCCTCCAAGGTGCGCTTGCCGGATACTTGGATCCCAGGCACCCTTTCCCTCAAAGCCCGCGTTTTCCCATCCGTCCTGGCCGATTTGCAAAAGGGCCTCGAAGGGATGCTGCGCGAGCCCAATGGCTGCTTCGAACAGACCTCCACCAGCAACTATCCCAACTTGCTCATCCTCGATTACATCAGGGAAAGCAATCAGCAAAACCCCGAGGCGGAAAAACGCGCCCTGGAACTCCTCGACAAGGGCTACAAGAAACTCGTCTCTTTTGAATGCACCGACACCAAGGCCAACGCCAAGAAGGGCTACGAGTGGTTTGGCGGCACCTCCCCAGCCCACGAGGCGCTCACCGCCTACGGACTCCTGCAATTTCGCGATATGTCCCGCGTAATGGCCGTCGATGACGCCATGCTCAAGCGCACACGCGATTACCTCATGAATCAGCGCGATGGCAACGGCGGCTTCAAGCGCAATTCCCGCGCCCTCGATTCCTTCGGCCACGCACCCGACAACATCACCAACGCTTACATTGTCTGGTCGATCACCGAGAGCGGCAAAGACGACGATGTCGCCAAGGAAGTCGCGGCTTTGAAATCCCAGGCTCAATCCTCCAAGGACCCGTATTTCCTGGCCCTGGTGGGAAACACCCTGCTTACCCGCAACGACCGCGAAGCCGGCGAGGAACTGCTGCGCAAAATTATCAAGGAACAAAAGGAAGACGGCCACCTCGATGCCGAGAAAACCAGCATCACCGGTTCCGGCGGACGCGATCTGCAAATCGAAACCACCGCCCTGGCCATTCTCGGCTGGCTGAAGGCCAACCGCGCCGAGTTCAATCTCCCGTCGCGAAAGGCCATCGAGTGGGTTGGCAAACAGCGGGGCGGGCACGGCGCCTTTGGCTCCACCCAATCCACCATCCTGGCTCTCAAGGCGCTCATCGCCTTTACCAAGGCCAACAAGAAAACGGCCGAGGCCGGGGAATTGAAACTCTTTTTAAACGACAAGCAGATGGCCCTAGTCAGCTTCCCCGCAGGCGCGACCGAAGCCATGGAATTGACCCTTCCCGAGCCAGGAAAAAACCTCAAACCGGGAGACAACTCCATTCGCCTCGAGGTGAGCGGGAAAAACATCTTCCCCGCCACTCTGGCCTGGAGCTACCACACCTTGCAGCCGCCAAGCGCCGACAACCTGCCCGTGAAAATGACCTCGGCCCTTTCCCTCACCGAGGCCAAGGAAGGCGACCCGTTGCAGTTGAAGTTGCATGTGGAAAACACGCAAGACAAGGGCCAAGGCATGGCGGTGGCGATCCTTGGCTTGCCTGCTGGGTTGGCTCTGCCAGACGACCTCAGGCAGTTGCGCGACTTGATTCGCTCGCCCGAAGACGGGTCGAGGCCGGCGCTGAGCGCGTTTGAAACTCGTGGTCGGGAACTGGTTCTCTACTGGCGCGATCTGGCGCCGATGCAGAAGATCGACCTCAACCTCGACCTGATATGCCGGGTGCCGGGGTCCTATACCGGCCAGGCCAGCCGCGCCTACCTCTACTACAACGCCGACAACAAGCACTGGACCACGCCGCTGCAAATAAAAATCGCACCCAGGTAGTGGATTCAACCGCACTTGGAACTCCGCGCGGGACTTTTGGTTCCAGCCTGCGTTTTCCTTTCTTTTGACTAAAACCCGGATAATCCATAAATAATTCCTGCAGGCTGCCCCGGAGTTTACTCCGCGGGCGGGTTTTTTCTTTCGTGCGGAACTGAATATTTCAAGGGAACGGCCATGACCATCAAGTATGTTTATTTCTTTGGGGGCGGTGTTTCGGACGGCCGCGCGGACATGAAAAATCTGCTGGGGGGCAAGGGCGCCAACCTGGCCGAAATGAACAACATCGGCCTACCGGTGCCTGCTGGCTTCACCATCACCACCGAAGTTTGCACCTATTTTTACGGCAATAACCACCAGTATCCGGCAGAGTTGCGGGCACAAATCGACGAAGCGATGAGGAAAACCGAAGAAGTCATGGGGGCGAAGTTCGGCGATCCGGAAAACCCCTTGCTGGTTTCCTGTCGGTCCGGCGCCCGCGTCTCCATGCCAGGCATGATGGACACGGTCCTCAACATCGGCCTGAACGAAAAAACCCTCAATGGCCTGATCAAAAAAACCGGAAACGAACGCTTCGCCTGGGACAGCTACCGCCGCTTCGTGCAAATGTACGGCGATGTGGTGCTGGGGATGAAGCCGGAATCAAAGGAAGAAGAAGACCCTTTCGAACGCCTGCTGCACAAGATGAAGAAAAAGAAAGGCGTCCACCTCGATACGGATCTGGAACCCGCAGACTTGAAGAAACTGGTCAAGCAATTCAAAACCGCGGTGCACGAAAAGACCGGCAAGGACTTCCCCGACGACCCCATGGAACAGATGCTGCAAGCGGTGGGGGCGGTTTTCAAATCGTGGGGGAACGACCGGGCGGTGGTTTACCGCCGACAGTACGGTTACCCGCATGAATGGGGCACTGCTGCCAATATTTGCTCGATGGTGTTCGGCAACATGGGGAACGACTGCGCCACCGGCGTGGCCTTCACCCGCGATCCCGCCACCGGGGAAAAAGTGTTCTATGGCGAATACCTGATCAACGCCCAGGGCGAGGATGTGGTGGCTGGCATTCGCACCCCCAAGAAAATCGCCGAGCTTCAAGCCGAGATGCCCGAAGTTTACTCACAACTGGAAGCCATCCGCGGCAAGCTGGAAAACCATTACCGCGATGTCCAGGACATCGAGTTCACAGTGCAAAAAGACAAACTGTGGATGCTGCAGACCCGGAACGGCAAACGCACCGGGTTCGCCGGGGTCCGCTTCGCCATCGACATGGTGCATGAAGGCCTGATCACGCGGGAAGAAGCGCTTTCCGCCGGCCGTATTCCTCCCGACGACCTGAACCAATTGTTGCAGCCAATTTTCGACCCGGAAGCGAAACGGAAAGCCATTGGGGAAGGGCGATTGCTGGCCCAGGGGATCAACGCCGGTCCGGGCGCGGCCACGGGCAAGATCAAGTTCTTCGCCGAGGACGCCGAGGCCTATGTCAACAGTTTCCCCCGCGATGCCAGCGGGAAAAGGTCAGATGAATCTCAAGTGGTGCTGGTGCGCCAGGAAACCAGTCCGGAAGACATTCGCGGCATGCAGGTGGCCACGGGCATTTTGACAGCGTTCGGCGGAGCTTCCAGCCACGCGGCCCTGGTCAGCCGTCAGATGGGGAAAGTCTGTATCGTCGGCTGTGGCGAACTCAAAATTGATTACAAAAAGCGCACCGTTACCGCTCAGGGAAAAGTCCTGAAGGAAAACGACTGGATCACCATTGATGGTTTCACCGGTGAAGTGATCGAGGGGAAAGTGGCGACCAAGGCGTCGGAAGTGGAGCAAGTGCTGATTTCCAAGACTTTGCTGCCGCAGGATTCCAAGGTTTATCAACAGTTTGCCGAGCTGATGAATTGGGCTGACGCGGTGAGGAAGTTGAAAATCCGCACGAACGCCGACCAGCCGGACCAGGCGGAAGCCGCGGTGGCTTTCGGCGCCGAGGGCATCGGCCTGTGCCGCACGGAACACATGTTCTTCGACCACATCCTGCCAATGCGGGAAATGATCCTGGCAGGTTCAATTGAACAGCGTCGGACGGCGCTGGCCAAACTGCTGGAATTCCAGCGCGCCGATTTTACCGGCATCTTCAAGGCCATGAAGGGCAAGCCGGTGACCATCCGCACCCTCGACCCGCCCTTGCACGAGTTCCTCCCCAGGGAAGATGAAAAAGATAAGCAGAAGGAAGTGGCGCAGTCGCTGGGAGTTTCTCCCAAGACGGTGTTGAAGCGCATCAAGGAACTGCACGAGTTGAACCCGATGTTGGGCTTCCGCGGCTGCCGACTGGGCAATGTCTATCCGGAAATTACGGAAATGCAGGCGCGGGCGATTTTCGAAGCGGCCTGCGATGTCGCCAAAGAAGGCATCCCGGTGGAACCCGAAATCATGATTCCGCTGGTCGGCTTCCTGCCGGAACTGAAGGCCCAGGTGAAACTGGTGCACTCCATGGCGGAAACCGTGTTCGCGGAAAAAGGCCTCAAAGTTGCCTACCTGGTTGGCACCATGATTGAGTTGCCACGCGCTTGCGTGACCTCGGGAGAAATCGCCAAGGAGGCGCAATTCTTCAGCTTTGGCACCAACGACCTGACGCAAACGGCGCTGGGCATCAGCCGTGATGACTACGGCAGCTTCATCCGCCATTACATCGAGAACGACCTGGTGAAGAAGGACCCGTTCCAGGTGATCGATTTCGAAGGAGTGGGGGCGCTAATGAAGATCAGCATGGAGAAGGGCCGCGGCGCCCGGCCGGATTTGAAGGTGGGCATCTGCGGAGAACACGGCGGGGAACCGGATTCTGTAAAGTTCTGTCACCGTATTGGGTTGAATTATGTCAGCTGTAGCCCCTTTCGCGTACCGGTCGCCCGTTTGGCTGCCGCACAGGCTGCGCTCGAAGACAAAAAGTAATCGGTTCTTGTAGGTTAGGCCCCAAAGTCTAGCCCGGGAAATTGTGCTTTACCACCCTCGGCTAGGCTGGCCTAAAACCGGCCGCCTCGCCGAGGGTGAGGGCATGAAATAAGCTGATTTCTGGCAATTATTATGAATTTTTCACTTCCTTTTATTACGCTCTTGGATTTATGATGAAATTGTCTTCCCATCTTCATCATTCTGGAGGTTCCCATGTCTGTTCACTTTACCAGGAACAAAGCCCGGCTGGCTTTCACCCTGATTGAACTTCTTGTCGTAATTGCCATCATCGCCATTCTCATTGGCCTATTGCTTCCCGCAGTGCAAAAAGTGCGCGAGGCGGCAGCTCGTTCCCAATGCGTGAACAACTTAAAACAAATGGGCTTGGCCGCTCACAACCATCACGACACCTTGAAAAATCTCCCGTCAGGAGGAATTGGCTGGACTGACGCGGTCCCTTCTTTTAGCGGAACAGGCAATCCGATTGCGGGGGATGGGCAGCGGGCCGGTTGGGGCTTTCAGATCCTTCCCTACATAGAACAGGATGCGGTATGGAAAGGCGGCGGCGGCGCCACGGTCGCTGATTGCCAGCGCAAGGCCATTGGGGCTGTGCTTAAAGTTTATTTCTGCCCTTCCAGACGGGCGCCGCAGGCTTTGCCCGCGGTTGCCGATTGGTACGGAGCGGCGGGGCCCGGCGGAACCTACCCGCACGGCCCCATCGATTACGCTTCCTCGCACAACACCGTTTCCGCCAGAGATGGACGCCATGGCGCCATCGCCTATGGCTACCGCGGGATCCCCCTGACTGAAATCAAGGATGGCACCAGCAACACCATAATGATTGGTGAAAAGCGCATGAACATCCGCTTCATTGGGACTTACCAGAGCGATGACAACGAGGGCTACACCTCCGGATGGGACCACGATGTTTCCCGCTCCATCAACAACCCGCCCAAGGCCGACTGGACCGACCCAAACATTAATCATGGGGAAAACCTGTTCGGGTCATCGCATTCTGGCGGTGTAAATTTCGTGATGGCCGACGGCAGCGTGCGCTTCCTCACCTTGTCCATCACCCAGGCGAATTTTTTCGCCATGGGGACAGTCGCTTTCGGCGAAGTGATTAGCGATTAATTCCAACGGGAGGTTGAATCATGCGGATGACCGGCAGGTTGATGGCTATTGCTTTGGCCTGGGGGATTGTCCTGCTGACGGGGGGTTGCGGCGGGATGCCCACTGAACCCCTGTTTAAAGTGAGCGGCAAAATCCTGTCCAAGGGAAACCCCATCACCGGCCTTCCCCCAGGTGAAAAGGCCCAGGTGAAGTTTATTTCTCCTGCCACCAAGGAGGAGAAATACGCCGGCGTGCAGGACGATGGCAGCTTCACTTTGGAACTGAAGAAGGGTAGTTACACGGTCATTGGCAGCGCCGGGTTTACCGCGGACACCGACAAACAAAAAGGGCCGGGCAAAGTTACCAAAGAGGTGAAGGTAGACGGGCCCGTCAACGACTTGCTCCTCGATATCGGCAAGAAATGATTGAACTTGGGCGAGTGAAAACCAGCGCGTAATCAGCCATGGCGCGGGCAGACCAATGCCATGGGCAATTCCTGGCCCGAGGCAATGGCCGGTTAATCAAAGAATGAATTTATTTTATTGCGGAGCTTTTTCCGCTGCCTGGAAGCCGCAGGTGTTGTGGCTGCCGTCGCAAAACGGCTTGTTCTTGGAATGGCTGCAGCGACACAGGGCCACCACTTCCTTCCCCGCAGGGATGGGAAACACCGCCCCGGCATGATCCACCACCTGGATCGCTCCCTTGATGACAAAGGGACCGTTATCCCTGCAGCGAATGACAATTGGTTCGGACATAGTTCAAATCCTTGAAGTTAAAACCCAGGTGCACAGGGCAAATTAATCGGCGTAAAAGTCGTCGCGTGTGGGCCGGGCGCTGAATTTCCACGACAATCTCTTGCCTACATAATCCAGGAAGGCCTGGCGGAATTCCATGGGAGATTGGTCGGTGGAGGTGATTTGCATCCGGGCTTCACGCGGATAGGCGCAAGTGAAGTTGCGCGTGGGCAGCGATTCATCGGGATTGTTGACATCGATGAGAGTGAGGTTTAGGTCAGCGCGGCCACGGTAAAGGGTGCCGCCGCTACCTTGCTCATAAAGCCCTAGAGAATTAATTTCCAGGTAAATCACATAGTCGGCCTTGAAGTGTTTGCCGATCTCGCCAAGGTCGCGGTCTTGCCAATCTGGATGGCTGGACTTGTACTCCTCCACCTTGCGGGAGGAAATGACCGTGACCTTTTCACTGTTAGAGGAGGTCAGCGATTTCAACTGCTTTTCCAAATTGTAGGCGATTTCCTTGTCGGAATGGAGGAACTCGGAGCGCAAGTCGAGCCGACCGTAGGTCAGGATGACGACTTTTTTCTCCTCCTTTTTGTTATCGGAGGCGATTTTCTTCATCTCCGGATCGTGTTTCGGATCAGGCATGAGGAAAAGAAAGTAAGGGATGCTGAGCATATTGCAGCCGGGGGCAGCCAGACAGATGGCCATGGCCCACAGTAGCCACGGGGATTTCATTTTCTTAATCATCACCGCCTCCTTGCGTTTCACCATTTCCAAAAGTGTGGCGCCACTATCCAGGCCCAGCGAACCAGCGCCAGGGTGATAAACACCCCCAGAACAAGGCCCATGGCAATTTCCACCCGCCGAACCAGGAGAAACCTGCCCTTCATCAGGCAGGCAATGCTCCAGGGAATCAGGGCTAGCAGAAACCCAGCCAGAAGGGTTCCCACCGGGTTGGCCTTGAGCGAATTCCACAAATCGCCTCGAACTAACAAGGCAAAGCTGGTGGTCATCCCGCACGAGGGACAAGGCATCCCGGTCAGGACCAGGAAATTGCACTTGGGAAACCCCATTTGCTCGTGCGATCCCATGAGCAGCGGCTTGCCATCATGGGCGTAAGGCCTTAGCCACAGGGCAATGGCAAAAACCAAAGTAATACCGCCCACCATTCCCGCCAGACACCAGCGCACAGGGCTGGTAAATTCCCGCTGAGCCCGTCGGGGCGGCAGGTTAATCAAGTCCGGCTTCGGGGTTGTGTCCATAGCGGTAGTTTGGAAAGGCGCAAGACCGGAATGCTATCAGGCCGCTTGACGACCTTGCGCCAACATGTGACCTTTCGCCAGTTGCTCTGCTCTATCCAGTTCGGCCTGGAGCAAAAGACGGTACTCATTCAATTGGGATCTACTGGTAATTTCAGGAACATGGAAAGCGGGGGTGGTGGTCATGATGACATCGCTAAATGGGGCAGGCAGGGCAAAGCGATCCCAGCTTTTCGCCCGCCGAAGCGAACTGTAGGCCAATCCCAGGCAAACAACGGGCAGGCCGGTCTTGGCAGCAAGATAAACCAAGCCCGGCTGCACTTCCCGCCTAGGCCCGCGAGGGCCGTCCGGAGTGATGACCAGATGGTCGGTTTTTCCCAACGCCACCATTTTCTTCAGCGCTTCAATTCCGCCCCGGGTGCTTGAACCACGCACCACACTGAACCCCAAATTCTGGCTGGCCTCGGCGATCATTTCGCCATCGGCGTGCTGGCTGATCAATACATGAATGTTGCGCTGGCCATACTGGTATGCCGGTATCAGCAGGTTTTCATGCCAAAAAGTGTAGAGGAAGGGGCCTTTCAACTTGGTGGTAATCGGCGTATGGTCGGTGCCTTCCGGTTTGTATTGATAGTGGATGGTGCCAATCCATGAGCGAACGAGAAGGGAGATGCCCAGGCCTGCGGTTTTCAAAAGAAAAGGGTTGCGAATTTTCATGCGCTGCCAAAAAAAAGAAGAGTCAACCCGGCCATTCTCCCTGAAATACTTCCGCGGCCGACCCCGCCATGAAAACATGATTGGTCGATTCTTGCCAGTCCAAGTGAAGATTTCCCCCCCGCAGTTTAACTAACAGGGACCGGTTTGTTCTACCAGTCAGGGCGCTGGCCACAGCAGCAGCGCAAGCCCCCGTGCCGCAGGCCAGGGTCTCTCCTGAACCGCGCTCCCACACCCGCATCGTGATTTCACCCAGGTTGTTTACTTGGACAAACTCCACATTCGTCTTGCGGGGAAAGGCCGGATGAACCTCGATCTTTGGGCCAATCCCCAGAACGAGTTCATCAGTAATGTGATCGACGAAGATGACGCAGTGGGGGTTGCCCATGGAAATGCAAGTAACCAGAAAAGTTTTCCCAGCTACTTGGAGCTGGGTTTCTTTCGGAGGCGCGCCGACCAGCGTGGTGGGAATTAAACCGGGATCGAAAATCGGTTCGCCCATGTCGATGCGGGCGGCGGTGGCTTTGCCATTTTCCACTGTCAGAGAAACCTGAAGCACGCCTCGGCCAGTTTCAATGGCCATTTCCTGTTTGCGTGCGATGCCCTGGTCGAAAACGAATTTGGCCAAGCAGCGGAGCCCGTTGCCACACATCTCCGACTCGCTGCCATCGGCGTTGAACATGCGCATGCGAGCGTCGGCTTTTTGGGAAGGGCAAATAAGAATCAAGCCATCGCCGCCCACGCCAAAGTGCCGATCGCTGATCTTTCTGGCCAGCTCCACCGGGTCGGCTGGAAGAGGATTGTTCACGCAATCGACATAAATATAGTCGTTGCCAATCCCTTGCATCTTCACGAAACGCATGATGTTATTCCCATTCAATCGTGGCCGGGGGCTTGCTGCTAATATCATAGACCACGCGATTGACTCCCTTGACCTCGTTGATGATCCGGGTGGAGATGGTGGCGAGAAGTTCGTAAGGCAAGCGGGACCAGTCAGCGGTCATGAAGTCGTCGGTCTGGACGGCGCGAATGGCCGCCACATTTTCATAAGTCCGGCCATCGCCCATGACACCCACCGATTGGACCGGCAAAAGGACGGCAAAGGCTTGAGAGGTTTTTTTGTACCAGCCGTTCTTCTTCAGTTCCTCAAGTAAAATCATGTCGGCCTTGCGCAGAACTTCCAGCCTGGGGCGGGTTATTTCTCCCAGGCAGCGCACGGCCAGCCCGGGGCCGGGGAACGGGTGCCGCCAGATCGTATTTTCAGGCAATCCCAGCTCCGCCCCCAGCCGTCGCACTTCATCCTTGAACAACTCTTTCAAGGGTTCCACCAGTTGAAAGCCAAGCTCCGCGGGTAGTCCGCCGACATTGTGGTGTGTTTTAATCGTAACCGCCGGGCCGTCAGGCGAACCGCCGCTTTCAATCACATCCGGGTACAAAGTCCCTTGCGCCAGAAATTTAGCATCGGCAATGTGCCTGGATTCATCCTTGAACACATCGATAAAGACATGGCCAATGATCTTGCGTTTTTCCTGAGGGTCGGTAACGCCGGCCAGGGCAGTAAGGAAACGGTCCGCTGCGTCCACGAAATGCAGATCGGCGTGAAAGTTGTCGCGGAAAGTCTTGCGCACCATATCCGCCTCGCCCTGCCGGAGCAGGCCGTTGTCAACGAAAATGCAGGCCACCTGTTTCCCCACAGCGCGAAGTAGCAAAGCGGCGGCAACCGAGGAATCAACACCCCCGGACAAGCCGCAAATCACCCGATTGCTGCCAATCTGCTGGCGCAAACCCTGGACCGTTTCCTCAAGAAAACTGCCGATCTCCCACAAACCCTGGCAGCCGCACACGGATAAAAGAAAATTCCTGAGTATGGAAGTCCCCTGCGGCGTGTGGCTGACTTCCGGGTGGAATTGCAAACCGTAAACGGGCTTTGTCTTGTGCTTGACCGCGGCCATGGGGCAGGAGTGGGTCGAAGCGAGCGGAATAAAATCCCCGGTCCCGGCTTGCACCTGGTCGCCGTGACTCATCCACACGGTGATTTCATTGGGCACTCCGGCAAAGAGGCCGCTGGCATCGTTGACCTGGCAGACGGCTCGGCCAAACTCGCGCGCCGACGCTTGTTTCACCTGCGCCCCCAGGATCTGGCTGGTTAGTTGCATACCGTAGCAAATCCCCAGCACAGGGATGCCCAGGTCTAAGATCCCGGGATCACAGCGTGGCGCGGTGGGTTCATAAACACTGGCCGGGCCCCCGCTCAGAATCAGACCCTTGGGGTTCAACTCCTTGATCCGAGCCGCCGAAAGATCGTGCCTGACCACCTGGCAAAAAACATTCAACTCCCGGACCCTCCGGGCGATCAATTGCCCGTACTGCGATCCGAAATCGAGTATCAATACCAGTTCGCGGGTCTTGTTGGCAGCCATGCAATATATTTCCAGTGAAAGAAGGTTATTCTATGAATTTGCCTTTTTCAGAAAGGCCATTTCAAAGGGGTGTTTGTTTCGCGGAATCTAACCGCCGAGTTCCTTGGCACGCTGGGTGGCGGCCAGGACGGCGTCGATGAGGGCGCCCCGGAAGCCGGCTTTTTCCAAAGCATGCAAGCCGGCGATGGTCGTGCCCCCGGGGCTGGCCACCATGTCTTTCAATTGCCCGGGATGCTCGCCAGTTTCCAACACCATTTTCGCCGACCCCAGCACGGTTTGCGCCGCCAGGGAGGTGGCCAGGTCGCGGGGCAAACCTGCCCGCACACCGCCATCGGCCAGCGCTTCAATCAGGACATAAATAAACGCCGGCCCGCTGCCGCTCAGGCCGGTGACGGCGTTCAAATAACTCTCCGGCACGGCAAAGGCCTTTCCCACCGCGCCAAACAATCGCCCGGCCAAATCGTCATCTTCTGGCTTCACTCCGTGCCCAGCGGAATACGCCGTCGCAGATTCCCCGACCAGGCAGGGGGTGTTCGGCATGACGCGAATGACCCGATGAGTTCCCAGTCCTTGCGACAGGGTTTCTAATTTGATGCCGGCAACAATGGAGATGAAGAGGTGCTCCGGCTTGACCCGCGGAAGGATTTCCTCCAGCAAACCGGGAATCACTTGCGGCTTGACCGCCACGATAATGGTTTTGCAATGGGCCAGAACTTCTTTATTGGTGTAAGCGGTGGAGAAACCGGTGGCGGCAGTGAACAGTTGCCGGGCCGAGTCGGAAACATCGCTGGCCAGACAAGAAGCGGCATCGGCCAAGCCAGCGGCTTTCCAACCTGAAGCCAGGGCCGTAGCCATTTTGCCCGCGCCAAGAAATCCCAGCCCCATGGTTGCTCCCCTATTCACAGACTGATTTCCAAACAGGCCTCTATTCTATTTCAAGGAAACCTATTCCGCAATGAACCGGTGGGAATAATGCTCACCTGACCGCAAAGAAAAGGCCTTAATCCTCCCTACCACTGCAAAACCCTTGTTTTTTGCCCCTATGAGTGCAAAAATTCTAGAGAAATGGTTTGATGTGGATTATGGAAAAGACCTGGTTGCCACTGGTGGCGCAGACTTGCCAAAAAAGAAAATTTGTGGAATTCGCATGAGAGAACCTTTGCTATTGAAGGTTGAATTTGAAACCGAGGATCCTATGTCTTCGCAAGACCACCGAGAGTTGCCTGCCATTAGGGAAGGCCGGAAACTTTAATGTTCAAGGAGGTTTACCATGTTCTTTTC
Organism: Gemmataceae bacterium; assembly: GCA_009692005.1. Classification (GTDB taxonomy): domain Bacteria; phylum Planctomycetota; class Planctomycetia; order Gemmatales; family Gemmataceae; genus SHZZ01. Next base: position 40,365 of record SHZZ01000009.1, read on the forward strand.
TTCCTTTGATTATTCGATTCCGTTGTTAACCACCAGCAATCTGACCAAGGAGGGAAAATGCAGGTCATGCGGCTTTGTCCTAACCGGTTTCTTGGCCCTTTTCTCATTTACTGGCTCGCTGATGGCCCAGGAAGCGGGTTTCACCCATTTAACCGGAAGAATTATTTTTCAAGGGGATCCGCTTCCTCAACGAAAACCGTTCGAGGTCAACCGTGATAAAGAATGCTGCTTGCGCGGAGGGGAAATCCTGACAGACAATTGAGTGGTGAATCCGAAAAACCGAGGCGTGGGGTGGGTCATGGTCTGGCTGGAACCCGACCCGGCCAGCGACATAAAATTGTTGCCGGTTTTTCCCGGGATGGCCAAACTCAGGGAGGAAACGGTTTTCCTCGAAATTCAAATCTGTAGGTTTCAGCCACACATGATGGCTCTGAGAGAAGGTCAGCTTCTCAAGGTTCGCAATCACGATCCTGTGCCGCACGCGGTACAGTGGGACGCCAATTTAGTGGTGAACCATCCAGGGGCAATGCTGGTCCCCGCAGGTGAAGTGATTAAAATATCACTCAAATCTCAGCCGTTGCCCGTGATAATGAAATGCCCTATTCACCCCTGGATGCGAAGCTGGGTGTGGGTGTTTTCGCATCCTTATTTTGCCATCACCGGCCCCGATGGCCGGTTCGAGATTCCTCATGCGCCGGTGGGGATCTGGCGCCTGCGAGTTTGGCACGAAGAGACCGGTTGGCGCGGGGGCAAAGCAGGGAAGTACGGCCAGGCAATTCATCTTCTTCCAGGAAAACCAACCGACCTGGGCGACTTGGTTCTCAACCCCTAAGGGTTTTTCAGAGGCAAGGAACGCGGCTGATAAACAATTCCTTGGGAATCAATTCTACATGCAACTGGAATTGCGCTGGGTTTCCGCTTATAAAATCGGAATGCCCTCCGTGCCAGGTTTCCTTTCCGGAGTTTTTTAATGAGCCAATCCGACCAATCCCCACGCACTGGCTGGGCCAGCCTGAAGGATTTGACCTCTTACCATTGGTTCGTGTTCATCGTTTGCTGCCTGGCCTGGGACCTGGATTGCATGGATCAGCAACTCTTTGTCATCTCCCGTGGCGCCGCCGTGGAAGAACTGGTGCGCTCCTCGCCCGATTTCAAATCGAGCCCCGCCAACGACAAAGAAGTGGAAACAAAAATCAAGGCAACCGCCACCAAATACGCCACCTGGGCCACTTCCATTTTCCTGATTGGCTGGGCCATCGGCGGGCTCGGCTTTGGTGTCATGGGCGACCGGTATGGACGCGTTAAAACTATGATGACAACCATCCTAATTTATTCGGTCTTCACCGGGTTGAACTCGCTGTCGGTGTCGGTTTGGGATTTCATGGTCCTTCGCGGACTAACGGGGATGGGGGTGGGAGGCGTGTTCGGCGTGGCCGTCTCGCTGGTGGCGGAAACAGTGCCGCCCAATTCGCGCCCCTATATCTTGGGCCTTCTTCAAGCTTCAAGCGTGTTTGGCAACTGCGCCGCGGCGTTGATCTCCATGGGCCTGGGAACCCTGCAACGGTCCGGCGCCTTTCAAGGAATGGAATTTCTCGGCTACGCCATTACCCCATGGCGAATCATGTTTTTCATCGGTGTGGTCCCAGCAGTCCTTACGGTGCTGATCCAGGGACGGCTGCGGGAACCGGAAAAATGGCTGGAGGCCCGTGCTAAAGGTGTGAAGGCAGGTTCCTTCGGCGACCTGTTTGGCCAGGCGCCGTGGGGTAGACACGCCTTTTTCGGATTGCTGCTGGCCTTTGCCGGGGTGGTGGGATTGTGGGGAATCGGCTTTTTCGCAGTCGATTTGCAGCGCTATGTTTTCACCAGCCAATTTGATAAAGAGGCAGTTGAACAAGGCCTGGATGCCGCGGCCAAGACGGGTTATGTTCAGGGAAAATCGGCCTATTGGGGCGGCATCACATCTTTGGTTCAAAACATGGGCGCCTTTTTTGGCATTTACGGCTTCACACTGCTGACCCCGTATTTTGGCCGCAAGTACACCTTTGCCTTCTTTTTCATCACCGCTGCCGCCAGCACTGCCATGGTTTTCATGTACCTGAGAACCCTGGAGCAGATTTTTTGGATGATCCCCATGATGGGCTTTTTCCAACTGGCGCTTTTTGGCGGCTACGCCATTTATTTCCCCGAACTGTTTCCCACCCGGATACGCAGCACCGGGATTTCCTTCTGCTATAACTTCGGCCGGCTAGTTGCGGCATCCGGGCCGATCGTGCTTGGCTTGCTCACCACCCAGGTTTTCACCAAGGAGGCCGGCTACCAAGAACCCTTCCGCTTCGCCGGCATGGCCATGTGCGCGGTTTTCTTTCTGGGCCTCGTCGCCCTGGTGTTTTTGCCTGAGACCAAAGGTAAACCCCTGCCCGAATAGGCCTGGTTTTTAAGTGGAGTTTTTTATGGGAATAACCACACCCGATTGGCTTTCTAAAAGGAACGCGAAACTGGAAGCCAGCAAGGATGGCCAATCCTGGCTGGTCTTTTTTGGCAGCGAACTTGCGTATGTGGTGGCGCTGGCGCCCGCCAAGGGCAAGTTCACCACCAAGGTAATGGAGACAATCAACGGCAAGCAAATCCCCCAAGCGGAAGTTTTTGAAAACGCGGAAGACGCCGTCCGCGCCGGGCTTGAAAAACTCCGAGGCGCCCTTGGGTGGTAAGTTTGCGGGGCTGGCCTTTTTCTTATTTCAAGTCAAGCCAGTCGCCAGGGTTGAGAACCAAGGCTTCAACACCGGTTTCCTTTTTCACACGCGCCGCCCAGCCCTTGGCATCCTGGTTGATCAAGGCGAAAGTGTTGTAGTGAATCGGCATGACCTTTTTGGGTTTGAGTAATTTGACAGCGCGAATAGCATCGTCAGGACCCATGGTGTAGTTGTCGCCTATGGGCAGAGCTGCCAGATCGATCCCTTCTTCCCCGATCAGAGCCATGTCGCCAAAGAGACCGGTGTCGGCGGCATCGTAAAAAGTAAAACCCTCATTGAGGCAAAGTAAAAAGCCGCACGGGTTCCCGCCGTTGGAACCATCAGGCAGCATCGATCCATGGAAAGCCAGTGTTAACTTGACCTTGCCAAAGGGGAATTGAAAGGCCCCGCCATGCTGCATCCCATGCGCCTTGACACCTTTTGCCTCCATCCAGGCGCTGATTTCATAATTGCAGATGACGGTGGCGTTGCAACGCTGGGCAATGTCGATGGCATCGCCGACATGATCGCCATGGCCGTGCGAAACGAGGATAAAATCAGCGGAGAGTTCGGATGCCTTGCAAGGAGCCACGGGGTTCCCGGTAAGGAAGGGGTCGATAAGAATCCTGCTTCCCGAAGATTCCAGGTAAAAGCATGAATGGCCGAGCCAGCGCAAGCGCGAGGACATGGGAACCTCCGGTAAGAGGGGGGAGAAAAAGCCGCCCTGGTCTCCCTGTTTGCCTCTTTTAGCGTTTTCATTCCGCCTTCGCAAGAAAAGAATCGCTGGGTAGAATCCCCCCATGATCAAGTCATGGAGGCAACAGGGATGAAGCAATTCCCCGAACCTGGGGTAGCAACCCTCAGGGAAACTATTTGGACACGCTTAAGGAAAATGCTGCGCCGTTTCTCGCGCCTGGCCGGCGCTTGCCTTCTCCTCCTGGTTATTGCCACGGTCGTTTTAAAAATGACCGTCGCCATTGGCGGCCTCTCGCGGAAAATCGAGAATTCCATTTCTGAACGAGTGCATCTGGCGGTGCGCCTGCAAAATTGCGACCTGGGGCTGCTGGAATCTTCCTCCATCCAAGGAGTCGAGGTCTTTGAAAGCGGGAGTGGGACCGATTCCAAACCCTGGCTGCATCTTGGCCTGGTCAACGCTAATATCACCCTGCTTTCCTACCTGTGTGGCAACGATACTCCGAAGGAACTCGTAGTCAGCAATTCCACCATTATTTTGCGCTTTGATGAAAAGGGGGAACTGCTCACCAAGCTCCCCAGGCTGGAAACCAAGGATGAGAAACCCTTGCCAAAGGTGAAATTCACCTCGACAGAGTTTCATCTGGAGCAGCAAGGCAAGCCCCCCCTGATCGTGAAAAACCTCCAGGGAGAAATTTACGAGGATGAGAAAAAGGTCATCCACTTAAAAGGAAACACCATCGACCCTGCCTGGGGCGCCTGGAAAGTTCAAGCCCGGCTTCTCCCGGGCGAGACCGGCTCGGATATCGTTCTTGAAACCAAGGAAGTTTCCCTGTCGAAGGAAACCATGGTGGGGCTCCCTTTTGTCCCGGCTTTGGTTTGGGATCAAGTGAAACTCAGCGGCAAGGCGGCAGCCGTCATTCGCGTGGTTTTGCAAGAACGGGGCCAGGGTGTCAAGTACCGATTGGACCTGGATGCTCACTCGGCTCAGGTGCGGATCGAACCTCTTTTTTTTGACGCGGTCAATACCCGGGGCAAAGTCGTCATCGAGGACTCCTTGGTGGAAATCCAGCAAGCGGAGGGGCAGGCCGCCGGCGGAATCATTCAACTTGACCGGGCGGCGCTCGACTTCCGCGACCAGCTTTTCCGCATGGATTACGCCCTGCGGGTCAACGGCATCCAGATTGAGAATCTGCCCCACCAGTGGGGATTGAAGGAGAAAGAAGGAAAGAGTTTCCTGGAAGGGATTTTGGCTGGCTGGGCCAAGCTGCAAGTTTTTCAGGATAAACTGGGGGCCATTGTCACGGGGGGGACGGGAAAAGGTTTGATCAACAAGGCCCGGTTCCTCGGCTTTCCCGCCAAGCCGATCACAGTGGAGTTAAAACCAGAGGGCGACCGCTTCAAAATCCAACCGGGAGTTGGCCCGGCGGGTTTATTGCCCCCGCCGCAAAACATCCATTCGCGCAAAACCATTCCCACCCATCAAGACCGCTCCTGGTTCGAGGGGACTCTGGAAATGGATTATGTTCACGCCCACGAAGTGGTGGAAAAGTTGGGGTTGCGGCTGCCTGCCAAGCTGGAAGGCAGTTTGGGATTCAACCTGCGCTTCACCGCGCCCTTGGAGGGGATCACGCACAAAGGGGAGCAGACGGCTCAAGGAAAGCTGGTGCTGCGTGAAGCCACTTTTGCAGATCTTGATTTTCCTGAATTCACCGCCTCGTTCTCCCTGGAAAACCAGGAAATCGTGTTGCAGGAGGCGCGGGCAAAAGTTCGCGGGCCGGCGCACAACGGGAAACGGGAAATTGGCGACCTGGTTTTCGCCGGGCGGTGGAACATGGAAGAACAAGGACAAGCGCGTTTCCGCCTGCAAGCCGCCGGGCTGCCACTGGCTTTGTTCTCCCCCTTTTTGCCGGAAAACGCCCGCCCATCCCAGGGGGCAATTTCCGCTGGCGCCGATTTCAAATTTGTTGTCGCCTCAATGAACAAGCCTGAAACCTGGATTGGGGTCCTGGGCTTCCGCATCGATCAATTGCACTGGCATCAGATCTATTTTCCCACCCTTGGGGGAAATGCCGCCTTGGAAGCCGGCAGAATGGAAATCACCGCTCTTGATGGCCCCTGCCAAATTGGCCGGGTTTCAGGCAGCGGGCAGGTGCAACTTGTCAAGGGAATGCCTTTTCATGTGCAACTCAAAGCCGCGGGGCTCGACCTGGCTGCCTTGCAATCTCTGATGGAAAAAGACGCCATCCCCTTTCCAATCGAGGGGGGCGGGCAGGCAACTTTAAACATTCACGGTCAAGCCGACCCGCCTAAATATCAAATGGAAGGCGATCTCGACCTTCCCCTGGCCAAACTCGGCCAGGTGCGCCTGGAAAACAGTCTGATTCATTGGCGCTGGGACGAGGGCAAACTGGCTCTGGAAAACGGACGGGGAAAGATTTTTAACGGTAAGTGGGAAGGCGCCGCCACCTTGCCCCTGGCCGATGATAAGGATGGAAAAATCGAATTGCGCCTCAAAGACCTCGAGGCCAACAGCCTGATGAAATCCTTCCTTGATAAGGCTCTGCCCGTGACGGGGAAACTGGGCGGGACCTTTGCCTTCTCTTTATCCAAGCGCAACCAGCAAAAAGAACGCGACTTCAATCTCCTGGCTGACCTAGATTCCTCGGGTTACGAAATTTGGGGAATCCCCTTCGGCAGAACTAAGCTGGCTTTCGACTGGAAAGCCAAAACCCTCACGGGAAAATTAGAGACGCGGATGGCCGATGGGCAGGGCAGGCTCGACCTTTTCGTGCCGCCGCTCGGAGGGGCGGGAAAGATCAAAGCCAAAGGGAATTTCCGCCTGGAGAACGCGCAACTGAAGCATGCATTGCAAGCTGCGGAAACCGGCGAACCATTCAAAAGCCTGAACGCAGTCTGCCACATTGACCTTCCTTTTGAAATCGATCTCGACACCTTGATCTTTTCGGGATCGGGAAAGATCTCTTTTTGGAACCTGCGCCATGGCACGCACATTTTTGGCGACCAGTTCCATGGCAACCTGGCCCTTGGCCGCGATTCCATTGAAATTCGCGACATTCTTGGCAACCTTGCCGACGGGCAATTACGCTCTTTCCTCCATCTCAACTTCGATAATTTCGACAAGAGTTATTTCCGCGCTTCTTTGCAAAAAGCCGATATTAGCAAACTCACCGCCCCCTGGCTGGCAGCCTGGAAACCCGCAGGTCGGACAGATGTCCGCTTGCAGGGAAAGATCGGCAGGGAATATTCCGCCACCGGCGAAGCTGTCACTTTCAATTCCCGTCTGCAAGGGTTCGACATAGGCGATTGGCGCTTCCCAATCGATCTCATGGTCGCCCCTGCACGGGGCGTTGGCACTTTTCAAATGCGAGATATTACAGGGCTCGTGGCCCAGGGAAAAGTCACCGGCACAACCACTTATAAATGGGGGGTGGGAAATTCCTTGGCAGGCGACTTCCGATTTTTCGGAGTGGAACTGCGGCCACTGCTCGTTCAACTTGGCGACAGCTCTCCAAAAGCCTCCGGCACGCTGCATGGAAAAGTTCATTTCACCGGTATAGATGTCAATTCCCTCGTCGACCTGGCCGGAAACATCGAGGCCGGTTTGGTGCAGTCCCGGGCCCAGGGAATTCCCGTGATCCGCGACCTGGCCCCCCTCCTGCCCGTTGCCACGCTTGCCAGTTCCTTCGATAAAGGCGAGTTAAAAGCCCGCCTTGACCGCGGCATCGTCCGGGTGCAGCGCCTGGCGCTTTCCAATTCTCTGGTCATGCTTTTAGTGGAAGGAAAAATGACCTTGCAGGGAAAACTCGATCTGGAAGCTACGGCACGCACGGGGAACATTGCTTCCGTGCAGGAAAACCTGCGAGCCTCGGGGATGAAGTTTCAAGCTGTCGGCGCCATCCCATTGGAAATCATTACCCAGGTTACCAACCTCCTGGCCACCGGCCTTTTCCATTTCCGCATCACCGGCACCTGGCGCAATCCCGTGATCCGCAGTGTGTCCCTCACCATCCTGACTGAAGAAGCCACCCGGTTTTTCCTCGGCAGACCGTAAACCAAACTTCCGATATTTCTCCTCTTGATCTGCAACGGGGAAGCCGCTATCAGGGCCCTGGTTTTGAGGCTTTTTGCGTAAAAATAGGCAACTGGCGCAAAGTAAATATGAATCCATTCGCCCACAACAAGGGAAAAAAGTCCCTGGCGATTCTCCTGATCTCACTCCAGCTTACTGGTTGTGCGGGGGGCCCTTCGCTTTCAGGCATTTGCCCTGATGGAAATACCCTTCTAGATTCCACCAGAGCCTTGCGCCATCGGGTCGCCGAACTTCCAGCCATGCCCAGGGAGTTGGATAAAGGTCTAACTTCTTCCATTACTGTGGAGCCGGGCGATGTCATACTGGTGCAACCGGCCGAACTCGATTCGCCCATCCGTTTGCCAGGCGATCAGCAGGTTCTTCCCGATGGCACCATCACCTTGGGAAAATACGGCCGCGTACCGGTGGCCGGCAGAACCCTCGAAGAGATCGAGGCGCTTGTCAAACCGCAGATTGATTCCATCACCCGCGACGCAGGGCCGATTGTTGTCCGCCTCATCAACCGCCAAAGCAAGGTTTACTATGTGATCGGGGAAGTCAATGCCCCTGGCGCCTACCCGCTTACCGGCCGGGAAACGGTTCTTGATGCCCTGCTACAAGCAGGGGGTTTGAATGACAAAGCCTCGAAAAGGAACATCCTTTTGGCCCGGCCTACTCCTCCCGGAAGCTGCAAGATTGTTTTGCCCGTTTGCTACAACGAAATAGTGCAACTGGCGGATACTTCCACCAACTATCAGATCGCGCCGGGTGACCGTATTTTTGTTCCTTCCCGCGATTTTTGGAAAGACAAAGGAGGCAAGGATAGCGCGCTCTGCTGTCCGGACCCTGCCTTATGCGATCTCAGCGGTAAGAAGGGTCCACAGCCGCAAAAACCCGAACCACCGCCATCCAAATAATCTCTCATTGGCCTCTCAGTCACAATGCTTCAGCGTCCGGTTTTTACCCCCGCGAAAGGCACTCCTCCCCCGAGGCCAATCCTTCCTGAAAGGTGGGGAATAGCAAATTGTCCAAGATTTCTTTTTTCATCTTGGCATTGGAAATGCGCCGGTTGTTGCTTTCCCGCGCCGCCAGAGCGCTCCCTTCTGGAGGCAGCTCAAACCTTGGTTCTGGCGTCTTTAATACCCGGGCTAGATGGGTGTAAAACTCCCCGCGCAATACCGGCAGGTCGTCGCAAATAGTGTAAATCGGCCCCGGGGCGCCTTTTACAAAACACTCAATCACGGCCCGCGCGCCATCGGTCACATGAATTAAATTCAACCACCGGTCCGGGTTGCAAACCAGCGCTTCCCCTTGCTGAAGGGTCTTGGCGCGGATCAGCCGGCCGGGACCGTAGATCCCAGCGAACCGCAGCACTACCGCGGAGGGAATAATCTCCCGCAACCGTTCTTCAGCTTCCAGCGTGATTTGGCCCGCCTCCGTTTGCGGCTGCGCCGGCGAGTTCTCGTCCACCCAGTTTCCATCCTCCTGGCAATAGACGCTGGTGCTGCTGACCAGGACAAACCTGCCTTGGAAACCTCGGCTGGCCTGCGAATGGGCCACCGCCAGTAGGCCATCAAGATGAATATCCCGGAAGGAGTTTGCCCCTTTGGCATCGCTGGCGGCGCAGTAAACAACCCAATCAGCGGCGGGCAAGGTGGCCAGGGTAGCGGGCCGAGTGAAATCGCAAACGACCGGCTCGGCGCCCAAAGCCCGGATGGCGTCGGTACGGCGGCGGGTTGTGGCAAAGACCCGTATGCCAAGGCGGGCCAGCCCAGTTGCCAACTGGGAACCCAAATAGCCACACCCCGCCACCAGCGCTGTTTTTTCCTTTTTTCCCAACATTGACCCTCCTTACAGACAAAAACCGGCCTATTGACCTAGTGTAAATGCGTCAGATTCAGGATCATCCTCCTAAAATAATAAGAGAGGCCATTCGGGTTCCAAGGAAGGATATTAACTCACTTCTGGAGAAGACATGAATAAGATTGGAAATTTCCGCGAAGGAAACGAAGATCGTTTACCCGTGCCGGTCTATGGCAACTCGCCCACTTACCAGATGGCCTTAAAGCAATTGGAATCGGTCGCCGAATGCGCCGGCGTCGATGCCGGCATCATTAATCGACTGGCCATCCCCAAACGGGCCATAGTCGTTAGCATTCCCATCCGCATGGATGACGGGTCGCTTCAGGTTTTTTCCGGCTACCGCGTGCAGCACAGTTTGACCAGCGGGCCCTCCAAGGGGGGATTGCGCTACCATCCGTCGGTAGATCTTGGCGAAGTGGCGGCGCTTTCCATGTGGATGTCGTGGAAGTGCGGCATTATGAATTTGCCATTCGGCGGTGGCAAGGGCGGCATCGCGTGTGATCCGGAATTGCTATCCCTCGGGGAGAAAGAGCGCCTTACCCGCAGGTTCACCGAGGAAATCCTTTGCGTCATCGGCCCGCGCATGGATGTCATGGCGCCCGACCTGGGCACGGATGAACAAACCATGGCCTGGATCATGGATACCTACAGCATGAAGGTCGGCTATGCCTGTCCTGAGATTGTCACGGGCAAACCGGTGGAAATCGGCGGCTGCCTGGGTCGGAGGGAAGCCACTGGCCGCGGCGTGACCTTCTGCATTCTCGAAGCGCTAAAAGAATTGGCGATCGCGCCCCAGGATTCCACCGCCATTGTCCAGGGATTCGGCAATGTCGGCTCGGTCACCTGTTTGGAACTGGTCAAAAAAGGAATGCGGGTAGTTGGGGTGGGCGACCGCCATGGTTCACTTTACAACCCCCAGGGGATTGATGTGGTTGCCTTGCAGCAGCACATTGCGGGTGGAAAACCCCTGGTCTCTTTTCCGGGGGGGAAACCCATTGACAATAGCGAACTCCTCACCATGCCTTGCACCGTATTGGTGCCTGCGGCGCTGGAGCGGGTAATCACGGCAAAGAACGCCACCGAATTAAAGTGCAAAATCCTGGCGGAAGCGGCCAATGGACCCACCACCCCGGAAGCCGACCCCATTCTCTTGGCCAAAAACATATTTATCATTCCGGATATCTTGTGCAATGCCGGTGGCGTCACCGTTTCCTATTTTGAATGGGTGCAGGATATTCAGCAGTTTTTGTGGAGCGAGGAACAGGTGAACCAAAAGCTCCAGGAATTGATGTTGAAAGCATATGCCCGCGTCCGGGAAACCGCACGCGAGAAAAAGATCACCATGCGCATGGCGGCGCTAACTCTGGGAGTCCAAAAAGTCGCACGAGAAAAAATTCACCGCGGCTTATACCCTTAATGATTGAACCATGCCTTTAACCATCCAGCCCAAGCTTTTGAAAGAATGGATCGACCAAGGAAAACCCGTTTTCCTCATCGATGTGCGCCAACCCTGGGAGCATGATTTGGTCAGCTTGCCTGGGAGCCAATTGTTTCCCCTTGGGGAATTACAGTCGGCCCTGGGAGAGATCCAGCCGGGGCCCGGCGCCATGCTGGTGGTATACTGCCATCATGGAATCCGCAGTTTGTCTGGCGCGGCAATCCTGGAACAAGGGGGCCTGTCACCCGCCTATTCCCTGTCGGGGGGAATCGACGCCTGGTCGCGGGAAGTCGACCCGGCCATTCCGCGATATCGTTGAGGGATCAGGAGCAAGCAATGAGTTCGTTAAGCCATTTCGATGAGGAAGGCGCCAGCCGCATGGTCGACACTTCCAGCAAGGAAGAAACTTCCCGTGAGGCGCGGGCCTCCGGTCAGGTGGAAATGTCGCCCGCCACTTTAAAATTGATCCGCGACAGAGGCGTTTCCAAGGGAGATGTGCTGGGGGTGGCGCGTCTGGCAGGGATCCAGGCGGCGAAAAAAACCTGGGATTTGATTCCCCTTTGCCACCCCTTGCCAATAACAGCGGTGCAGATTGATTTTGCCTTTCTCAATGAAAACACCCTGGAAATCCAGGCTTTGGTCCGCTTGATTGGCCGCACTGGCGTGGAAATGGAAGCCCTAACCGCCGTTGCCGTCGCAGCACTGACTGTTTACGACATGTGTAAATCCGTAGATAAAGTTATGCGTGTTCGGGAAATTCGGTTAGAAGAGAAGCGTGGCGGCCGAAGTGGGCATTTCCACAGGTCACCGGACCCGGCCCTTTAGCCCCACTCTTCCGGGAAAAAGGAATGAATGTTTCGCTGGCCACACCCGCCTTCACCACGGCCCCGCTGACCGACTCGTGGATTTCCATCCGAGCCGAACTCGACGAGGTGGAAAGGATTCTGGAAAGGGCGCTGCGGCCCAATCGGCCGGAGTTCGCCAGTTTGCTGCACCATGTGGGTAAATTCCGCGGCAAGCGCCTGCGCCCCGCTTTGCTCTTGGCGTCGGCCAAGGCCTGCGGAGAAATCACCGCCAATCACTTTACCCTCGCTGCTGCTGTCGAGCTGATCCATACTGCCACCCTGGTTCATGATGATGTTCTCGACGGCGCCAAGGTGCGCAGGCATCTCAGCGCGGTCCATATCCTCTGGGGCGTGAAACCGGCCGTCCTTTTGGGCGACTGCCTCTTCACCCAGGGATTCACCATGGCCACCGAGATGGACGACCTGCGCGCTTGCCAGGTCCTCGGCAGGGCGGCCAACCAGGTCTGCGCCGGGGAACTTCTTCAGGAACTCAAAAGCGGCGACTTGAATCTGGATGAGGAAACTTACTTTGAAATCATTGAGGGGAAAACTGCCGAGATCCTCGCTGTCAGTTGCGAGATCGGCTCCACTTATGCCGGCGCTTGCAAGGAATGGGTGAAGGCCCTGCGGCAGTATGGCAAATATTGCGGCCTGGCCTTCCAAATCGCCGACGACATCCTCGACATCACCGGCTTGGAAAACCATACCGGAAAATCCCTGGGCACCGACCTCAGACAGCTCAAGCTCACTTTGCCAATAATCTGGTTGTTGCGGGAAGGGCCCCAAAAAGAAGCGGCGCGAATGCGAGAAATGCTGCAAAATCCCGGGGAAAACAAGGGGGAAATGGCCCGGGATTGCTTGCAAGCCGCCGGCGCCTTCGATTACGCAAAAAACCGGGCCGAGGAATTGATCCAGGCCGCCAGGCGCGAATTGCACTGCCTGCCACCATCGCCTTACAAAACCCTATTGCTCGACACTGCAACACAGACCTTGAACCGGTCTTCTTAATCGATCGAGGCAAATCTCCAGATCGGCACAGCAGGCGGATAGATCCCGTTATAGTAAGCCTCTGGGCCGATCGATTCGAGCACCTTTTTTAGCGAGTGCCTGCGCACGGTTACATAGTAGTACTCGCAGCGGGCATCGCGTATCAGATCCCAAACCTGGTGGAGCTGGTCAGTTTCCTTGATTGCGGCGTGAAGATCCTCCCAAAAGGCCGGCTCCATGGTTTTCTTCGCGTCCAGGTAGTGCCGGTAGGCGCGATTGAAATTCAGCATTTCCTGAATGACTGTCCGGTCAGGGAACCGGAGAGAATCATGAAGGGGAGGCGCTTCCGCCAATTCGTGGTAGCGTTTGCGCAACAACCGCAGGTCGGTGGAAAAGTCCTCCGGCCGCGACAAGACATAACGGGTTTCACGCGAGTCGAGAATTTCGAAATGAAAAGATAAGGATTGCAGGGCAGGACCGAGACACGCGTGGATATCGGCATCAGGGCTGTCGGGGAAATTCTCTGGTGGCGCCATGAGAAGCAGTGCCGCCAGCATAAAATCAATAGGGGCCATGAGCTACCTCCTTTCCCGGGGTAGATGCCGGGTAAACCGGCAACTAAAAGATAATCATTCAACTCTCCAAAAATCCTGGGTGCTAAACCATGCCACATGGCAGGAAAGCCCTTTTCCGACTAGACCAATCTGAGTTAAGGACAGCCTGAAAAGGGGAATCTTCCCTCCCTATCGAGATCCTATGGTGCAAACTTCAGGCCAATTGGGAAAATAGGTAATAAAAGTAAGTTTTTTTGAAAGTAGGATGCACTTAACCCCTTATTTCCCCTTATTTAGCATTGCAATTCATGAAAAAAGTAAAACCTTGATTCCTCAATTCAACCCTGTTTTACCTGGACATTTGTTTGCCCACTAATTACGCTTTCACTGCTTACAAACTGCGCAGACCAGGTTTACCCATCCCAGGGTCAATTAAAAAATAATTCCATAAAGCATTACGCAATAATTACTTATGTAGTTTATTGCCGAATTATTCTTCAACTGGCACAACGATTGCCTTTAAACAGGCAGTGTTTTTTGTATTCCCGCTCTCACTTGAACCCGGGGGATTTACGATGAAGTGGTTGTGTTGGTTATTTGCTGGCATGATTGCGGCCGGATCGGCCAATTTGGCCTTGGCCCAGGAAAAAGACAAAGAGCCGCCGCCCACGCTGGCTTCCTTAAAAGAAGAAATAAAAGCGAACAAAGAAGTCGCCGACGCTGGCATTGCCGATGCCAAGCACAAAGGCGACACCGCCTGGATGCTGACCTCTTCCGGCCTGGTCATGTTGATGGTGCCCGGTCTGGCGCTGTTTTATGGCGGCATGGTGCAAAGGAAAAATGTTCTGGCCACCATGATGGAAAGCATGGCCGCCTTGGCCATCGTCGGTCTCTTTTGGATTGCCGTCGGCTATGGCCTAGCCTTTGGACCCTCCGTCAATGGCTGGGGTTTTGTCGGCTGGGACTGGAAATTCTTCTTTCTGCAAGGTGTGGAAGCTTCCGACCTGCTTCCCGCCACCAACATCAGCGTTTACACCCATGTCATGTTCCAGGGAATGTTTGCGATCATTACCCCGGCGCTGATAAGCGGCGCCATCGCGGAACGCGTCCGCTTCTGGCCCTTCTGCATTTTCATGCTGGTATGGGTGGCGTTTGTTTACTGCCCCCTGGCCCACATGGTTTGGGCTTTCGATTGGTTTTACGACAAGCCGCTGGATGAAGGGCTTGGCCTGGGCGGCACGGCAATCGGCATGCTGGGAAAATGGGGCGCGCTGGACTTCGCGGGCGGCACCGTGGTTCACATCGCCGCCGGTATGGGTGGCCTGGCTTGCGCTTTGGTTTTGCGCAAGCGAACCGGTTACCCCGAACAGCCGATTCAACCGAATAGCATGGTGCTGACTTTGACCGGCGCCGGGCTCCTGTGGTTTGGCTGGTTCGGTTTCAACGGTGGAAGCGCGGTCGCTTCCGGCACTCTGGCTGCCTCGGCATTTTCTGCCACGCAAGCGGCGGCAGCCGCCGCGGGCCTGAGCTGGATGCTCGTCGAATGGCTGCACAAGGGCAAGCCGACCGCCCTCGGCCTGGCCAGTGGAATTGTCGCTGGGCTTGTCGCGGTTACTCCCGCGTCTGGCTATGTCTACATCTGGGGCGGATTGATCATCGGCCTGTTGGCCGGGGTTGTTTGCTATTTCGCCGTCCAGTTGAAATCCGTTTTCCACTACGACGACTCTTTGGATGCCTTCGGCGTCCACGGGGTAGGCGGATTCCTCGGAGCGGTTCTCACCGGCGTCTTCTGTTACTATTCCATCAACAGCCTGGGCAACGACGGCATGCTAACTTCGCAAGAAGTGCGTAGCAAGCAGGTTGCCGAGTTGGAAAAGAAAACCGAAAAGTCGGCTGGTGACAAAGCCAACCTGGAAAAGCTGAAAGGCTGGTCCTCGACCGGGCAATTGTTTATCCAGATTAAGGCGGCATCCTTCGCAGTGATTTACGCTTTCGTCCTCAGCCTGATCTTGGCCGGGGCCGTGCAAGCTGTCACCGGGATGAATTTCTCCACCAGTCCGACTGAGGAAGTGGAAGGTTTGGATGAGGCAGAACACGGGGAAACCGGATTCGATTTCGGTACAACCCTGGCATCTGCCCGGGTCGGGTCGGCGCCACGCGCCGCTTCTACTCCTCCCAATGGAGCCAAGCGGTTCGCGGTGACCGTTGATGGCCCTGCGCAAGCCGACCTCCTCAAAGCCTGGTCAGAAATGTGCCAGGCCGGGTCGATGCCTCCTTCGGCGGAATTCAAGGCGGTATATCCGCACCTCACCACGATCAGCGGCAACAAATTCCGCTTCGCTGGCGGGGATCCCAACACCGTCAAGGAGTCGCTTTCCAAGCTCTTTTCCAAGCGCTTGAACACCCAGGTTAAAGCGACCGTGGAAGTGTAAACCCTCATGGGCAATCCAGCCGGAGAAAATCCTCTGGCTGGATGGCCTTCCTCTTCACACAACATTCCTAATTGGAAAGCGAGTTTGAGTCATGAAAATGATAGTGGCGATTATCCGGCCGGAAAGGCTGGAAGCGGTGCAAGCCGCTTTGAATGAGCGTGATGTTTATTTGATGACCGTAACCGAGGTTCGCGGTTGCGGACGGCAAAAAGGCTACACCGAGGTTTACCGCGGCACGGAAATCCAGATCAAGCTGCTGCCCAAGCTGAAGCTGGAAATCGCTGTCAACGATGCCTTCGTGGAAGCCACCATCGAGGCCATTGTCCCGGCGGCGCGCACCCCGGAAACTGGCAAGATCGGCGACGGCAAAATCTTCGTCTTGCCTCTGGAGGATTGCGTCCGCATCCGCACCGGCGAACGGGGCAGCCCAGCCATCGGACCGTGATCGTTTTTGAATTTCCCCATCGCGGGGCGGGTTGCTCATTGAGCGCCCGCCCTTTTTTATTCTCCGCTACTTCAGCACATTTGGCAGCAATTTACCAAATCCTGTACTTCCACGAGAGCGCCGATGTCTCGCCCACAAGCGCTTATAAAAAGCGCGCGATTCGCCACCTGAATGAACTATTTTGCTTCAATTCTTAACGCCCGGGAGTTGCACCGCGAGTTTCCCACCAGGCGGTCCACTGCCGAATTGCCTCTTGAACCTCTGCCGGGGATGCATTCTCCTTCGGGCCGAAGTTTTTCTCACTGAGCAGAGCCAGAGCCTTTTTCGCGGCCAACCCCACTGGGGCGTAATCATCCGCCAAAAGCGGGATCAACTGGGGAGCCAAGCTCAGATGTTTTTTATGCCCAACCGCCTCCGCTGCCATTTGCCTTAAAACCTCATTTTCATCCTTCAAGTATTTTCCCAACTCCTTGGCATCGGCAGCATTCAGACTCTTCTTCAATAACTCTTTCGATGGGTCGCGCACCTTGGGGTAAAAACTCACGGCGAACAGCCCCAGTCCCCCCAGCGCTTCTGGAGTGTTCCTGCGCGCCAATTCTTTGGCCATGAGCAGGTGCTTGCCCTGGTTTTCCTCGTTCTTCAAGGATTGAACCATCTGTTCAACGGATAAGTCTAAAAGCCACCTGGGTACCGGGGGCAACAGGGCGGCAACCGCGTTCCTGCGGATGTTCACTCTATTCCTCAGGTCGCGAAGGATGACGCCATGGGGCGAACCTTCCATGGCCGAGGCGATCTCGTCCTTGGTGAAGTCGAGCAGTTCCGGATCTTTGCAGTTGGCCAGGATTTTCTTGAGCTTGGTGGCAATAAGGGTCACCGGGCAACTGTGCTCCAGCTTCGAGGCAGTTTGCAAACCCCTGAGCAGGGCTGGCGTGGCTTCGTACCCCAGGATTCTGAAATCCTCAAAGGCCTGGATCCCTTCGGGGCCGGGCAGGCGGCCGATGTCGAATTGAATAAATCGGTTGATGATTTTGTCGAGGCGGGCTTCCTGCGCCTCGGTCAGGTTGGGCAGGCTAGGCGCGATTGGGTTGGGTTCTGCTTTGCCTGGACTTTGTCCCAGCAGCATCCAAAAGGTTAAAAAACCCAGCTTCCACATGGCTTCTCCTGATTTCTCGACAGGTGTAATATCTCTTGTCCGGAACCTTCTGCCAAGGGGAAAGCAAGAGATTGGCAAGCCACGGCCCGCAGTTACTCGGCCTCCCTTCCGGGTAATCGCACATGAGCATTCTTGACTCCCACGGGGTTACACCCATAAACTGGCTTTATCGCAGCCGCGTCAAGGAAGCTCGGTCGCGTGGAGAAACCTTCACCCCTTAGCCGATTTGCTTCCCAATGCATCGAGAAATATCGCAAACTGACCGGGCCCTGGGCCACGAAAGCAGGCTTTCCCTCTACCTGCTGACTGCTCTATTGGGCTCCCTGATTGCTTTGGACATTTGGCCCTGGGTTGCGGGACGGTTGGAAACCTGGATGGGAATCCCCCTGCCCAGCCCCTGGCCCAACGAACTGGGCGGGTTCCGCTTGGCCCTGGTGGCCGCCATCCTTGGCGGCGCACGAGCCCTTTACGGTTCACTCGATTCCCTTTTGCAAGGCAAGCTGGGCGCCGACCTGGCTCTGGCCATCGCGTGCATCGCTGCCATCCTCATCAAGGAAGAACTCGTCGCCGCGGAAATCGTCTTCATTGGCCTGGTGGGGGAATGCCTGGAGGGCCTCACCTTCGACCGCACCCAGCGTGCGCTCAAAGGCATGCTGGAGCTTTTTCCCCGACGCTGCTGGCGGGTCAATGAAAAAGGCGAGGAAGAACGAGTCGAGGTCGAGCAACTTCATGCCGGTGATACGGTTCGGGTGCGGCCGGGCGGGCGAATTCCCGCCGATGGCGCCGTTATTGAAGGCCGGTCGGAGGTGAACACTGCGGCGTTGACTGGGGAAAGCCTTCCGCGTCTGGTTGAACCCGGGGACAAAATTCTCGCCGGCTGCGTCAACCTGGCCGGGGCGCTGACGCTGAAGGTGGAAAAAGTCGGGCAGGAAACTGCCGCCGGGAAAATCCTCGCACTTACTCTCAAGGCGCTGCAGCAAAAAAACCAGGTGGAAAGAACGGCCGACCGCCTGGCTCGATGGTTTCTCCCCACGGTGCTTGGCCTGGCCCTGGTGACTTTTCTTGGATCCCTGGTAATTTCCCAGGCCGGGTGGTTTCGCTCCGCTGACATTCCCGCCCCGGGGTTTTACGCCTCGTTGCGGGCCGCAGTTTACCCGGCGCTTTCCATTCTGGTGGTGGCTTGTCCTTGCGCTCTGATCCTGGCCACGCCTGCCGCCGTCATTGCCGCCATGGGCCGCCTGGCGGGCACTGGCATCCTCATCAAGGGGGGCGCCGCGCTTGAACGCCTGGCCCTGGTGGATGCCTTCGCCTTTGACAAGACCGGCACGCTGACCGAAGGCCAACTGGAACTCGGCTCGACCTGGGCTGCCTCGGACAATCCTGAGGAAATTCTCCGTCTGGCCGCCAGCGCCGAGCTGCGCAGTGAACACGCCCTGGGCTCGCTGCTGGTCAGGCAGGCGAAGGAAAAGAAGCTGGCCCTGGAGGAACCGGGGCGCTTCCAGGCGCTTCCCGGGCTCGGTGTCGAGGCGGTTGTCGGTGGGAAACAAATTCTGGTGGGGACAGCTCGGTTGTTTCACGAACGCGGAATCGCCTTCTCCGCGGATGTTTCAAAGGGCCTGCAGGAAATGGAAGCGACGGGGCAAACAGTCATGCTGGCGTCGGTGGATGGTGAGATAGCCGGCATGTTTGGCGCCCGCGACCGGGTCCGTCCCGAGGCCGCGGGAGTTCTGGCCAGCCTGCGCCAGCTTGGCATCGCCCAGATCAGCATTCTCACGGGCGACCGGGAAGCGGTGGCCCGTCAAGTGGGTGACTACCTGGGGGTGTCGGAGGTTCACGCCGGGCTCCTTCCCGCCGACAAGGAACAACAGATAGGTAAATTATCTGAAAAAAGTCTGGTGGCCATGGTGGGCGATGGCATCAACGACGCCCCGGCGCTGGCCCGGGCCCATGTGGGCCTGGCCATTGGCGGGCCAGGGGGAATCGAAGCCGCCGCCGAGGCGGGCGATGTCATCCTCCTCGGCGAACCGCTCCGCTCACTCCCTTTGCTTTTAGGTTTGGCCAGGGAAACTCTCGCCGTCATCCGCCAAAACATTTTCATCTTCGCCTTTGGCGTCAACCTGGTGGGCATTCTTTTCACTTCCTGGCTGTGGCCGCTGATCACTCCGCCGGAATGGCTGAGGCAATCGCCGCTCGCCGCCGTCATCTACCACCAGATCGGTTCCCTTCTCGTTTTGGCCAATTCCATGCGCCTGCTGGCCTACCAGCGCCCTGCCACCAGCGCCTGGAAAACCTCCCTGTCGGGCTTCTTCGACCGCGTCGGCAGTTTCCTCGACAAGGCCTTCAACCTCGATGAGCACTTCCACACGCTGGCGGATTACTGGAAGACGGCGCTGGCATCCTTGATTGCCTTGCTGGCTGTCGGCTGGATGGCCACAGGTTTGCTCCAAGTGGAGGCCAGCGAAATCGCCCTGGTCCGCCGCTTTGGCGCCCTGCAAGATGGCGAGCTAAGCCCCGGCCTGCACTGGCGCTTTCCCTGGCCCGTTGACGAAATCACCAGGGTGCAGCCCAAACGCATCCGCGTGGTGGAAGTCGGCTTCCGCTTCATCCCCGGGGTAAAAGGTGAGGCCAGCAGGTCCTGGTCCAGCCGTCATGAAGGCGACGGGCTGCT
This sequence comes from Gemmataceae bacterium, assembly GCA_009692005.1. Taxonomy (GTDB): domain Bacteria; phylum Planctomycetota; class Planctomycetia; order Gemmatales; family Gemmataceae; genus SHZZ01. The sequence continues at coordinate 60,265 of SHZZ01000009.1, forward strand.
GCGGGTGCCCGATGAATCCGTGGTGATCACCGGTGACGGCAACTTGCTGGAAATTCAGGGCAGCATCCGCTACCGCTTGACCGACCCGCGCAAGTTCCTCTTTCATTCCGCCGATGTCGAAGCGCTGCTGCGCGGCCAGGCGGAATCGGTCCTGAGGGAACTGGCCGGCGCCCTTCCCTTCGACTCACTACTGACCTCAAGGCGAAATGAATTCCAGGCCCTGGCGCTGGACAAACTGGATAGGCGCTTGAAGCTTTACGACGGTTTGGGCATCGCGCTTGAAGGCGTCTCTCTGCACGACCTGCACCCGCCGCAGGAAGTCGTGCGCTCCTATTATTCCGTGACGCAAGCGATGGAGTTCCGCGACCGCAAGGTGAATGAGGCAGCCGGCGCCACCTTGCAAAAAGAAGCGGACGAAGCCGGCCGCGCCCTACAGCGGGTGCGCATGGCAGAAGTGCAAGCAGATGAGACCGTGTTAAAGGCTAAAGTGGGCGCCGACACTTTTTTGGAGCTTCACCGCATGCTGCGGGGCCCAAGCCACTGGGACGATTACCACCTGGTGGCCGAGGGGTTGTGGAATAGTCTGCAGGGGGGCGATGCGGCGCAAGAGGCCAGACAATGCTTGTATCAATTGCAAAACCGCAGGAGTTCCTGGAAGTCGGTGGCGGAGTTTCGCCGGTTTTGGAATAGCTTGACTGGCGCGCTAGCCGGCCGCGAGAAAACCTTGATCGATTCCACCCACCCGGGCGCCACCACCCGCCTGTGGTTTTTCCCCCCGGAACTGCTGCGCTTTGGCGCTGTCGCCCCCAGCGCTCAGCCCGCTCAAGACCGCCCCCGCACCACGCCGCCCAACCGAGACAACCCTTGATGCCCTGATTGCGAGGACTCATGAAAACTTTTGCCCTGATTCTGGCCATTCCGATCGGCCTGTGGTTTTTTTCCCAGGCGCTTTTTACCGTCGACCGCGCAGAGTTTGCCTACCTCACGCGGTTCGGCGCCCATGTCGCCACTTTCGACGGCGCCGACCCCAGCCAGGCCGGACTTCACTTCAAACTCCCCTGGCCCATTCAAGCCGTGCGAAAACTCGACAGCCGACTGCAGTTCTTCGACCTGCCTAGCGTTGAACTCTTGACTCGCGATCCACAGCGAAACACCATCGACAAAACCCTCACCCTGGATGCCTTCATCTGCTGGCAAATCAGCGATGCCAAGGGCGTCGATACTTTTTTAAGAACCGTTGGCAGCATGGAGGGCGCCCGGGCCATCCTTTCGCAACGCGTGAACTCGGAACTTGGCGCCATCGTCGGCACCATGGAACTTGACGACCTCGTTAGCGTTGAGGAAGGGAAAGTCGAAAGAAAGCGCGTGGAGTTGCGCAACCGCCTCCTCGGCGCTGGGCCAGAGGGGAAATCCTTCCAGGCCACAACGCTGGCGGAGTATGGCATCCGCGTTGTTGACATCCGCTTGCGCAGGGCCAATCATCCCCCCGCCGTTCGCCAGGCCATTTTCGACCGAATCATCAGCGAACGCGACCGCAAGGCCGCCGAGTATCAGGCCGAAGGGGAGAAGAAGGCCGCCGACATTCGCAGCGCCAGCGAAAGCAAGGTGGCTCGGCTGCGCTCGCAATCGGAAGCTACCGCAGCGCAATTGAAGGGCCTGGCAGAGGCCGAAGCCGACCGCATCCGCTCGCTGGCACAGGCACGCGACCCCGCCTTCTATTCCTTTTTGAAAAAACTGGAAGAGTACCAGCGCATCCTCGGCGACAACAAAACCACCCTCTTTTTGGGAACCCAGGGTGAACTGTTCGACCTGCTCTTCCGCCCGCCGGGCGCCCCGGGGAAAAACCCATGAAGAAAGCGCTACTGATTTTCCTGAGCATCGGACTGGGCGGGTTCTTGCTCACCGGCTTGACCCAAATTCTGCCCGGCGAGCGGGCTGTCGTCCGCCGCTTTGGCCATCTCCTTCCCGATCAGCCAGGGCCTGGATTGCGCGTGGGCTTCCCCTGGGGCATCGACCGCGTTGACCGCGTTGCCGTTGATCGCGTCAACCAGATGCATGTTGGCTACATCGAAGACGACGGCGGCGTGCCCCTGCCCACGGGTCAAATGTTGACCGGCGACAACAACCTGGTCAACGCCGGCCTCAGCGTCCATTACAAAGTCGACGCGGCCAGGCTGGTGGAGTACGCCATGCAGAAGGAAACCGCGCTGGAGCTGCTCACCCGCGCCGTCGAGTCGGCCGCCGCGGAGTGGATCGCTTCCCGCGGAGTGGATGAAGTTCTTCTCGAGGGGAAGCTGGAACTCGGCCGCTTTGCCGCCCGGGCTGCTCAGGAACTCGTGCGCGAACTGGGGTTGGGGCTGGAGATTCTCGATGTCCGCGTCGGGTTGCTGGCGCCCCCGGACGAAGTCAAGCCGGCTTTCGACGCCGTCGCCCGCGCCCAGACTGGCGTGCGCACCCTGGTCAACAAGGCCGAACAAGAAGCGGCTTTGCGCGTTTCCCAGGGCGAGGCCGATCGCTTCCGCATTCAACAAGAAACCCGTGCCTGGGTGGACAATTTACACCTGCAGGCGCGCACAGAGGCGAAACGCTTTCTCACCCGCTTGCGCAATTACCAAACAGGGGTCAGGATCAACCCCACCTATTTAAGACAAATCTGGGAGGAAGAACGGGGAAAGGTCTTTGCCAAATTAAAGGAGCAAGGAGCCATTGGACTGATCGATTCCACCCTGGGAAAAAACGGCCTCGATTTACAGATCATTCCCCTGGCCCCGAAAAAATAAACCCCGTGCAAAGAGCGCAGCTTCTTCACTTGCCAGGCTGGAGCCTGGCGTTCCCGGGGATAACAATAAAACCATCGCGGCCTTAGGGCCCCCAAGTCACTCCGAAGGAACCTCAACTTTTCCTAACGGTCCTTCTCCTTGATATCTCGGTTGATTTTCTCCACCAGGCGGCTGGCTTCCTCAGCTCGGGCGTTGGACCGTTTCATCAGTAAAAAGTCATTCCCCCGTAACGCCTGAATAAGCAGTTCCATCGCTTCCTGGCGCAATTGCAAATATTTCTGAAAGTCCGCGAACCAGGGTTGAAAATGGGTGGGCACCTTAGGCGGGTCGGCAAACCAGTCATGGAATTCCCTCCACCTGGGAAGAATCTCGACTTCCACCTTCATGGCCAATTCCCCCCGAGCAATTTCTCCCCTGTTTTGCGCTTGAGAATACTGGTTCAGTTTCTCCAAAAGGGGAAACTCCTCTTTCTGAAATTGTTCAAAGCGGAGCACCAGAGCGGAATCGCGAACTACCTTGGCCTGCAAGGGGACCCAGCACGACCAGAGAAAGAAACCGCCAACCGCCGCCAAGGAACAATTCCTCAGGTAGCGTGAAAACCTGGGATGGGTTCCATAGGGCATGCCGAGGAAAACGCCGCAGGCAATGCCGGCCAGGGCCCCGCCTGCGTGCGCCGCCTGGTCGATTCCCTCCAAAAAGGCCATGAAGAGGAAGTTGAATAACAGCAAGGTAATGGCCATGGAGCGGAACTGGCGCAAAATCTCCTGGGGAATAGACCGCGGGCGGCCGAGAAGGTAGCCGAGCAGGCAGCCGATCATGCCGAACAAAGCCCCGGATGCCCCGGCGCTGACCCTCATTTCATTCCAGTAGAGGCTGGCCTCGCTGCCTGCCAAGCCTGTGAGAAACCAGGTAATAGCAAAAGGAACGCTGCCCAGCATGCGTTCCAAAAGTGGGCCCAGGCGCCACAGGACAAACATATTCATCAGTAGGTGAACCATACCAAGGTGAAGGAAGATGGAAGAGAGCAAACGCCAAGCTTCCCCCTGGGCAGTCAACGGGGCATAATTGGCTCCCCAGGTAATCAAATTCGGCAATTCGGGTTGCCAGGGGGAAACGCCATTGAAGGAAATCCAGGCGAAAAAGCCGAAGTTTCCCGCCAGCAGCAGCCAGGTGGCAAAAATGTAAGGATGATTCTTGATTAGGCTTTGCTGAAAGGAATCCATGCGGTTGGAGGAAAGCTCTGCGGCCAGTTCAGCGGGAATTTCCTCGGGAACGGTATTAACAGCCTTGCACAACTCGCGGGCGGTTGTCAGGCCCACCCCAGAGATTTCCAGGTTCCAACCGAACCGGGAAAAGTTGCCTTTTAAACGGCTGGCCGCGGATTCCGGAGAAGAGTTGTTTTCATCGTAAAGGGTGAAACGGAGCGTTCCTTTGGGATCGATGGAAATGTGCGCAATGTTGGCAATTGGGAAAGCCAACTCAATGGGTGTTTTAATGGAAAGGAGGCCGAACCCAATTTTCATCCGGAGGCCTTTGCGCCACTGTTTCCAGGCGGCGAAAAAGACCATGGCGAGGAGAATGGAAAATAACACCGGCTTCATCGGCGCTGGCGGGATGGAATAAGCAAAGATCAGGGTCACCAGAAGAGAAATAGCCAGGCTGAGAAAGTAAGGCCAGCCGCGTGGCTTTAGTGAAAAAACCCGGGTGGATAACGAAGGGAGCGAGGGAAAATTCATAAAGACAGCCCAAACCCGGAAGGTGATTGCCTCAAAGATAGTTTATGCGAAAAAGTACACAACCGGCATGGGCCCAGAGCGCTTGGGCCGGGAACCGCGTTGCTGGCATCTTATGGTTGGCGCTCTCCGGACAAAAAGCGTAATTGTCCGCGTGACCTGACTTCTGGCAATTTTTTTTTGCACTCCCCTTTTGAAGGGGTACAATACTTTTCGCTTCGGAAGGAACTCCCCTCCGGGCTGCCACTTTTTTGTCAGGAGTGCATCATGCTTCACATCCGCCGACTGGCCCTTACAGGGGTCATTGCCTTATTTCTCCTTCCAACCGCCAGGGCAGAAGTTCGCCTGGCCAAAATCTTCAGCGACAACATGGTTTTGCAGCGTGATAGCCTGGCCCCCATCTGGGGATGGGACAAGGCTGGCGCCCAAGTGACCGTGACCATGGGAACCATCAAGTCCACTGGCACAGCCGATGCCAGCGGGAAATTCCAGGTGAATCTGCCCCCGACCAAGGCCGGCGGGCCTCACACTTTGGAAATCGAAGGGACATCCAAAGTCACTTTGAAAAATGTCCTGTTTGGCGAAGTCTGGCTGTGCTCGGGCCAATCCAACATGGAATGGTCCGTTGCCTCTTCCACCAATGCCAAGGAGGAAATCTCCAAGGGCAGTCGTCCGACCATCCGCCATATCAAGATTCAGAAGGTCCCCTCCGACAAGCCGCAAGCAGAAGCGGTCACTTCTGGCTGGCAGGATTGCACCCCGGCAACGGTCGGCAACTTTACAGCCGTGGGATACTTCTACGCTTTAGCATTACAAAAAGAGTTGGATGTGCCGATCGGCCTGATTGGTTCCAATTGGGGCGGCACCCGTATTGAGCCCTGGACCACGCCAGACGGATTCCGCCATATCCCCTCGTTGAAAAACATCGCCGACAATCTCGACAAATTCCCCGCCAAGGATGCCTCCGGGAAGGCAAGTTCCGGGTCGCCGCTGTCGCTTTACAACGGCATGATCGCTCCGCTGGTTCCCTATGGAATGCGCGGCGCCATCTGGTACCAGGGAGAATCGAACAATGGCGAAGGCATGCTTTACGCCGACAAAATGAACGCCCTGATCCACGGCTGGAGGAAGTTGTGGAACAATGCCGATATGCCTTTTTATTATGTGCAATTGGCGCCATACGATTACGCCAAGGGCCCGGACAAGACCTCCAAGCTGGCTGGCATTTGGGAAGCTCAGACCGCGGTGTTAAAAACCCCGGGCACCGGCATGGCTGGCACCTGCGACATTAGCGATATCAAAGACATCCACCCGAAGAACAAGCAGGATGTGGGGAAGCGGCTGGCCCTTTGGGCACTGGCGCACACCTATGGCAAAAAAGACATCGTCTATTCCGGCCCCATTTACAAAGGGATGAAAACCGAGGGAAACAAAATAGTCCTCGAGTTCAATCACACCGGTTCGGGACTGGTATCGCGCAACGGCAGACCACTGACGAATTTTGAAATCGCCGGGTCAGACAAAAAATTCGTCCCCGCCAAGGCCGCGATTGAGGGCAACACCATTGTCGTCACGGCGACAGGTGTGTCGCAGCCCGCGGCAGTGCGTTTTGGCTGGCACGAGGAGGCCGAGCCCAACCTGTCGAACAAGGATGGCCTGCCGGCCATCCCCTTCCGCACCGATACCTGGGCGGATTGATAAAGATTGCAATCCTGCCGGGGCGGAATTCAGCCGAATTCCGCCCCGCTTTATTTTGATGTCAAGGAAACAGCCTCTCGCCGCCGTTCCAGAACCCGGTTTTAATTGCCACCACGGGAGCCTCCAGTGCGACGGCGCCCATGAACCCTTTACCCGGCTCCAGGTGGATCACGGTCCATTTCTTCGCCTTGGACTCGCTGCCATCGATGAAGCGAATCCGCGGGGTTTCCCCATGGCCGAAAGAAACTTCCACGCGGTCGAGGCCAAAGCCAATGCCGCTGCCATTGGCTTTCAAAAAAGCTTCCTTGCGTGTCCAAGTTTGGAAAAAGACCTGGGCCAGTTCCTCCCCCTGGTAGGCGCTAAGTTCGCTGGCTTCCCGCCCCGAGAAAAAGCGTTCGGCCAAGAACCGAGTGTTGGGAAGCAATCGAACCAGCTCAATATCGACGCCGACCTCGGCCAGGCGAGTAATGGCTAGCAGGGCGATGCCATGAGAATGCGTGAGGTTGAAATGCAATTCCGGTCGACCATGAAGAATCGGTTTTCCCATGCCGGTCTGATCGAATTCCAGACGGGCGGGATCCTGGTTCAAATAGGCGCCGAGGAACTTCCTGCAAACAGCCCGGCCGACCAGGGTTTGCTCGCGCACTTCCAGCGAGCGCATCCTGCGGGCCCGGGCCAGTTCCTCGTCGTTTAATAACCGAGCCAGAGTTTCCACTTCCCCCGGGGGGCGGGATGTGCGGAACGACCAAATGTGCACCACCCCCGGTCCCAACTCAGGAAATTGGTTAAGGTCCGGCCAGGAGGAATGAAAGAGAGGTAACAAAGAACGGGGCTCCCGGGGACATCAATCGAGGCGGGCGCGGGCCACGCGCCTGGAGCCAACGCGAACAATCAGGCCATCGCCGAGTTGCACAAGCAGGTTGGGGTCAGCGACCTTTTCCCTGTCAGGGCCAAGGGTCACGCCCCCGCCCTGGATCAGCCTGCGGGCATCATTATTGCTTTTGGCAAAGTCCAACAGGACTAGCAGTTTAGCCGCAGCAATGCCGGAGGCGGCCTGAGCACGGGGCACCACGACTTCCGGGATTTCGCTGGGATCCTGCCGGTTTGAAAATCGCCTCGACCATTCTTGCGCCGCTTTATTGGCCTGCTCTTCGCCATGGTAAAAGCGCACGATCTCTTTGCCCAGGTGTTTTTTTGCTTCCAAGGGATGCGTTTTTGCCACATCAAGAAGCTGAAGAATTTCCACCTTCTGCAGATTGGTCAAAAGTTCAAACCATTCCAGCATGAGGTCGTCCGGGATGCTCATGGTCTTGGCGAACTGTTCGTAGGGGATTTCGCCCACGCCGATGTAATTGCCCAAACTTTTACCCATGCGGCGAACCCCATCCAGACCTCGCAAGATCGGCAGGGTCAGGCAAACCTGCGGCTCCTGGCCGGCGTCTTTTTGCAAGTCGCGCCCCGCCATCAGGCTGAAAAGCTGTTCGCTGCCCCCCAGTTCCACATCAGCGCGAATCTCCACGCTATCCTGCCCTTGCATCAGGGGATAGAGGCATTCATGAAGGTAAATGGCGGTGCCCGCCTTGTAGCGGTTGGTGAAGTCGTCGCGCTCAAGCATTCTTTGCAGGGTGATTTTCCCGGCCAGAGCCAGAACATCGAGAAAGCGGTACTTGGAAAACCACTCGCCGTTATAGCGCACCTCCGCCTTGGACAAATCAATGACCTTTCCGACCTGGGTGATGTAGTCCAGGGCGTTTTTTTCGACTTGGTCTTCTGTCAGGCGCTGGCGCGCCTGATCGCGGCCGCTGGGATCACCTACCAGCGCCGTGTAATTGCCAATGATCAGAACCGCCTTGTGGCCAAGTTCCTGAAAAAGCCTGAGTTTCCTCAAGGGCACCGTGTGGCCGAGGTGGACATCGATGCCTGTGGGATCGATGCCATACTTGACCCTGAGTGGCTTACCAACAGCCACCGCGTGATCGAGCTTTTTACGGAATTCGTCGGCGGGAACGACCTGGTCGATGCCACGGGTGATGAGGGAATATTGTTCAGCGGCGCTTTTCACCAGAAGTCACTCCGCAGCGGCGCCTCAGTTGCCCGTGGATTCAAAAGCGCCTTGAATGTGTTCTATCCGCGGCTTTTTTTTACCATTATCCCAGGCCACGGCCAAGACATCGAAGCGGCACAAGACAGCTTGTAACCGATGCTTTTGCACAAACCACTTGGCCAGGCGGGAAAGCTTGGCCTGCTTGGTTTCATTGACGGAAGCGGCAGCGTCTTCAACCGGGGCGGCGTTTCGGGAACGAACTTCCACGAAAACGAGGCAGTCCCCATCGCGGGCCACCAGGTCAATTTCTCCGGCGGGGCAATGCCAATTCCTGGCCAAAATGCCGTAGCCTTTGTTTTCCAAATAGCTGGCCGCTTCCTTTTCAGAAGTGGAACCGAGCCATTTTCTCCACCAGTTGAAACCCGGCAGGAAGCGCATGGCACCCCCCGGACTTTGACCATGGGGTTCTATTTCGCTTTGGCCGGCGCTTCGCGAACAATCCGCTCCTTCAACCGGGTGCCCTTGCCCGAACGGTCGCGCATGTAATACAGCTTGGCCCGTCGCACTGCACCGGTCTTTTTCACGGTCACCTTGGCCACCTTGGGGGAGACCAGGGGGAAACCCCGCTCCACACCTTCACCCTGCACGATGCGCCGCACGGTGAACATCTCGCCCATGCCGTGCCCGCGGCGGCTGATGACCATGCCGGTGAAGACCTGAATGCGTTCCTTGTCGCCATCCAGCATTCGCAGGTGGACCTCGACAGTATCGCCTACCTGGAAGGGTTCGATGACCCTCTTGGTTTCGGACTTCTCAGCAAGTTCCGCGACCTTTTTAAAGGCGGCATCCTCAACAACTTTCAAAAACTTGTTTTTCATGTCAATCCTCTTTTCAAATCAACAGTTGCTTTCCCGCCTGGCCTGGCTTCGCAGCCTGGATTGTTCCCGGCGCCATTCCGCAATAGCGGCATGATTGCCGCTGAGTAAAACCTCCGGCACTTCCATGCCGCGATATTCCCGGGGACGCGTGTACTGCGGATATTCTACCATCCCCTCGCCGTTATGGCTTTCCTCCAGCAGGCTAGCGGGGTCGCCCAGGACGCCTGGCACCAACCGCATCACCGTATCCACCACCACCATGGCCGGGACCTCCCCGCCATTACAGACAAAATCCCCGATGGAGATTTCCCTAGGTTTTAACCCTTGACGGACCCTTTCGTCAAACCCTTCATATCTGCCGCAAAGCAAAAGCAGGCGCTTCTCACAAGCCAACTCCACGGCCACCGTCTGGGTTAATCTTTCTCCGCCCGGGGTCAGCATCACCAGTAATCCTGGGTCGCTTTCCTTGGCCCGGACTTCCTCCACGCAGTCGAAAACCGGCCCAGGTGTAAAAACCATTCCTGGCCCGCCGCCAAAGGGGCGGTCATCGACACTTTGATGCTTCCCTTTGGCCCAATCGCGAATGTCCCACAGGTGGACTTCCACCTTTTCTTCCTGAATGGCCAGTTTCAACAGGCTCTGGCTCAGGTATCCCTGAAACATTTCAGGAAACAGGGTTAGGACATCAAAACGCATGGGGAGGGAAACGCCCGAATCAACCCGTCGGTTGAGCTTCGGCCTTTTCGAATTTCTCCATGTACTTTTTCAGAAAAATGGCAACATGGCTGGAAGCCTTGGCGCCTTTGGAAATCCAATGCTTGATGCGCGCCGGCCTGAGAATCACGCGGGATTCCTTGTCCTTGAGCGCCGGGTCGTAAGTGCCCAGTACTTCGAGGACATCGCCATCGCGAGCCTTGCTTTTATCAATGGCCACGATGCGGAAAAATTGCCGCCGGTGCCTACCAAACTGTTTCATGCGAATGCAAACTGCCACGATACTCCCTTTCACAAAGCGGCGCGAAAACCATGGGGCATTTCCCTTTTCAACGCCTTTTCTTCTTGTCCTTCCGTTCCTTGGCTCTTTCCTTTGGTGTTTTTCTATGGCCCGTGTCGCCTTTTGTCTTGATTTTCGCCCCGGGAAGGAAGGCTCCCATCTTCGACATCCCGGTCATCATCTTGATTCTTTCCCAAATGCTCATTTTGGCCATGGAGCGCATTAGGCCGCGAACCTGCTCAAATTGGCCGAGAAACTGCTTCACATCCTGGGGTTGCGCGCCGCTGCCCGCCGCCACCCGCCGCCGCCGGTTCTGGTCCAAAAGGTCGGGATTTTGCCTTTCCTTTTTGGTCATGGAGTCGATCATGCCCTGGATTCGCGTAAAGGCTTTTTCCGGGTCTTCCCCCTCGGGAATCATGTCGGCCATGCCCGGCATCGATCCCATCAGATCTTTGAGCGAACCCATTTTGCGAATTTGTTCGAACTGCTTGCGGAAATCATTAAGGTTGAAATCGCCTTCCTGAAGTTTCTTCTGCTGTTTTTCCAACTCTTCCTGAGTCAGCTCCGATTGCACCCGGCTGACCTTTTCCACCAGCGACATGATGTCGCCCTGGCCGAGGATGCGCTGGGCCATGCTTTCCGGGCGGAATTCTTCCAGCCGGTCGAGCTTTTCCCCCACGCCGATGAACTTGATCGGCACGCGGGTGACTTCTTTGATGGAAAGCGCGGCGCCGCCACGGGCGTCGCCATCCAGCTTGGTAAGAATCACCCCGTTCAATTCCAGCGCTTCGTTAAAGGTCTTGGCGCTGTTTACCGCGTCTTGTCCCGTCATGGCGTCGCAGACCAGGTAAACCTGGTCCGGCTTGGCCTGCCGATCGATTTGTTTCAATTCTTCCATGGGCATTTCAGCCACATGCAACCGGCCGGCAGTGTCAAAAATCACCACATCGGCCATAGTCCGACGGGCCAGAGCCAGGCCGTTCAAACAAACAGGCACCGCGGAAGGAACCGTTTTCCCTTCCTCGGGCATTTCGTAATACACCGGCACGCCAATCTGTTCCCCGAGGACTTTCAATTGCTCGATGGCGGCGGGGCGTTGCAAGTCGGCGGCGACCAGCAACGGCCGCTTGCCCGCTTGCTTCAAGGTCAGCGCCAGTTTTCCCGCTGTTGTCGTTTTTCCCTGCCCTTGCAGACCGCACAGCATGATCACGGTCGGCCGGTCCTTGGCAAAGGGGATGGAGGAATCCACCGGCCCCATCAAGGAGACGAGTTCGTCGTATACGATTTTTACAATCTGCTCGCCAGGATCGAGGCTGCGCAGCACTTCCTGCCCAACCGCATTTTGCTTCACCCGGTCGATAAAGACTTCAGCAACGGAGAAATTGACATCCGCATCGAGCAAAACTTTGCGTATTTCTTCCAGGGCCTCAGCAATGTTGGCTTCGCTAAGCCTGCCGCGGCCGCGTAACCGCTTGAGCGCTTCCGATAACCCTTTACGCAAGCCATCAAACATGCAGAGCCACCCGCCAGGAAAGACCGAGAAATTTAGGAATCCTTTATCTTAAAAAGTTGGGGGCCCATTCGCAACCTTTGGCGTGAAAAGTCGGCAAATTGGCTTGGATAATATCACAAAGAAACGAAAGGGCCGACGCGTATGTGTACAAAATTACACTTAATCCACTTTTTCTGCCTTTTCCCTGTTGACACACTTTTCCCAAAAAAGGTACTTTCTACTCGCCTCTTCTCTGTTCCGGCCCCGCCATCCTTCTTTTAGGACGGCGGGGTTTTTCTTTTCCCTACACTTCTCGCAACCTCCCTGGTATTATCAGGGTTATTCTTTTAAGGTTACTGCCCGAGGGAAGAACGCTTTCTCTGGAGATTTGGAACCTGAATACTTGCGGGACGACATAAACGCTTTCTTTGTTTTTCCTACCCGCGTCAGGTGACACTATGATCCAGCGATTGCTCGAACCTGAGGTGATGGACACCCGGGAAGAAGCCATGGATTATGATTCCATGGATCACGAGGATGTCAACGGGGTATTCGCCCGCGACTTCAACGATGCCCGAAATCCCAAGGATGGCTTCCAACTCATCGACCTTGGTACGGGAACCGCCCTGATTCCCATCCAGATATGTAATCGCCACCCTTCCATGCATATCACGGGGGTGGACTTGGCGGATTCCATGCTCGATTTGGGCCGACACCATGTTGCCAGGTTTGCTCTATCCCCCCGTATTGAATTGTGCAAGGCCGACGCCAAGAACCTCCCTTTCCCAGAAAACCACTTTGATGGCGCCTTCTCCAACAGCATTGCCCATCACATACCCGACCCGGTGAAAGTTTTTCAGGAAATGATTCGCGTTACCAAGCCGGGCGGGTTGATGTTTATGCGCGACCTGCTGCGGCCACTCACCGAAGAGGCTCTGAAGCGGATCGTCAAGTTGCACACCAACGGGGCAACGGATAGGCAAAAGGCCCTCTTTGCCGCTTCACTTCACGCCGCGCTCACCGAGCAGGAAGTGAAGGCCATTGTCAATTCATTGGGCTATCCGCCGAGAACGGTCCGGCAATCGTCCGACCGCCATTGGACCTGGATCGCCCGCAAGCCTTGATCCACGCATGAACCTTTTACAAACCCTGGGCCGTGGCATTTGGTTTTTCCTCCAGGGGATAAGAGCTATTCCCGCCTCCCTCGGCCAGCCGACCGAGCTGTTGCTGCAAAGCCATAAAGCCCTGGCCGGGTGTTTACTTTTATCGACGCTGGCCGGTGCGGCGGCGGGCATTGTCGCCTGGATTCATTTACGCAACGCTCTGGTGAATGTGGCGGGGCCGTCCGCGGTCAGCTACCTGCCCCAGGCGCTGGGATTGGCGGTAGTGCTGGAATTCGCTCCATTAAGCGCCGCCCTCATCCTGGCCGGACGAGTAGGTTCCAGCCTGGCTGCGGAACTTGCCTCCATGAAACAAACGGAGCAGATCGACGCCATGGTCCTGCTTGGCTTTCCACCCATGGTGAAACTGGTGGCGCCGCGCCTGCTGGCCTGCGCCTTGGTCTTGCCCCTGCTGGCTGTGATAACGGTTTGGTTGGCGATCCTGGCCGGGTTTTTCGCCGAGTTCCTTGGAGGCTCCATGACCTGGACCCAGTACCATCACGAAGTTTTACGCGTACTCAATTTGAAGGACGCCCTGCCGGCCTTGGCGAAAACTTTTTTCTTCGGGCTGGCTGTGGGCGCAGCCGGCTGTTTTCATGGCATGGAGTCCGAGGGTGGAACCGAGGGGGTGGGCAAAGCCGCCACCCAGGGGGTGGCCACCTCCATATTCCTGGTCTTGTTTTTGAATGTTATCCTTGTGAAGACCTTTCAGACGCTGATCCCATAAAGGGCATCTGTTTACGGTTTCCAAGAAAATTATGGACTTGCCCGTTGAGGCTTTGCCAAAAATCAAACCCCTGCCCGGGGCAGGGGTTTTTCCATTGATTACTCGGTAAAGACGACTCTAAGGCCTTTAACCGTAAAGCGACCAGCCCTGGCGGTAAGGGCGGAAGAGGTATTTGTCGGCGTCGGCGTGGCCCGTGGTGGCCTTGGCGTCGTTCCAATCGAACTTCACCCCGCTGCGCGCCGCCACATTTCCCAAAAGCACGGTTTCCGCCAACGCCCCGCTGTATTCAAAATTGCAAGTCGTAGGACCTTTGGTCCGTATCGCCTCCAGCCATTCCTTGTGGTGCCCGATCGAATCGGGGATCGACTTGGGTGGCGGCTGGAACCCCACGAATTTATCCTCGGGCAGCATTTTGTAGCGGGAATAGTCGGCGATGAGGCTGGCCTTGGATCCTTCAAACAAAATGGCAGAGGAAAAACCGTGGTACGGCTTATCGTGGTCGAACCCCGGCCCCCTGACCCCATGAAACCAGGTCAGGTGCACCGGCGGCAGCGACCCGCGGGCAGGGTAACGGTAATCCACCTGCATGAGGTCGTGTGCGTCCTGGTCGCCGGGCATCATTTTCTTTCCCATGCCAGAGACGGAAATGGGCTTTCGGAGGTTCAAGGCCCAATGAGGCAGGTCCATGTAATGGCAGCCGAGGTCAGCCAGAACGCCGCCACCCAGTTGATAAAACCACCGCCAGAGGAAATGGAAACGCGCCGGATCGTAATCGAGGTGGGGCACCGGCCCGAGCCAACTGTTGTAATCGACCCCCTCGGGGATGGCCGTCGGGGTTTTCGCCAAAGTGAGGGAACGCGGCTTGCCCGAGTTCCAGACAATCACCCGGGAAATATCGCCCAGGGTTCCCGCCTGGATGATTTCCACCACCCGCCGGTAGTTCGCTTCCGCGTGGATTTGCGTCCCCATTTGCGTGACCAGCCCTTTTTCCTTGGCCGTGCGCACCACCTCGCGCACTTCCAGCACAGAATGGGTTAAAGGCTTCTCGCAGTAAACATGCTTGCCAGATCGCATCGCCGCCAAAGCCTGCACGGCGTGCACATGGTCGGGGGTGCTGATAACCACGGCATCGATTTCCTTCATATCGATAAGGCGGCGGAAATCCTTGAAGTACTTGGCCTGGGGATGCGCGGCGCGAGCCTTGGCCGCCAATTTCTCGTCAATGTCGCACAAGGCGACGATCTCTTCCCCGGTTACGCCCGCCAGGTTGGCCGCTCCCCGGTTGGAAACGCCAATGATTCCCAATTTCAGTTTTTGGTTCTTCTCTTTGGCAAGAAGGATGCCTGGAGGGACGGTCATGGCGGCAGCCAAGCCAAGGGAGGAAGAAACAAATTTCCGGCGGTTCATGCGAAAAGTCATGGGAAGACTCCAACGAAAAGGAGGGGGAATTCCGGTGGAATGCAAGTTCGCACATTCTTGATCCCTGGTCAATGGCCGGCGCGAGTTTTCCTTATTTTCTTGCTTTTTTGCCAACTTGCCCGGCTCCTCCTTGCGTTTCCACCCCCTAGCCTTTATCATGACCCTAGAAGGAAAAAGTGCTATGTGCCGTTTCGACCTGCTTCTTGACCTTTGCCTTACTCTTCCCATGCGGGAATGAGCCGGGGTGAGTTCCGTTTCGAGGCCAGGACGAAAAAACGAAACAACCCCGGGACCAAAAGGTCCCGGTTTTTTTTTGCCATGGGGGCGACATGAGCCAGGACAAAATTATCATCTTCGACACGACACTCCGCGACGGCGAGCAATCGCCAGGCGCCAGCATGAACCTGGCGGAAAAGCTGGAGGTGGCCCTGGCGTTAAAGGACCTCGGCGTGGACGTGATCGAAGCGGGATTCCCCATCGCTTCCCCGGGGGATTTCGAAGCGGTGCGTGAAATCGCCAACACGATTCACGGCCCCATCATTTGCGGTCTGGCCCGCTGCAACCCTCTAGACATTGACCGCGCCTGGGAAGCGCTGAAAGACAACCCCAAACCAAGAATCCATGTCTTCCTCGCCACCAGCGCCATACACCGCGAGTTCAAGCTGCGCATGGCCAAGGAAGAAATCGTCCGCCGCGCGGTGGAGGGGGTCAAGCGAGCCAAGGGGTATTGCCAGGATGTCGAGTTTTCTCCTGAGGATGCGGCGCGGACCGAACTCGATTTCCTCACCGAGGTGGTGGAGAAAACTATCGAGGCGGGCGCCACCACGATCAATATCCCGGACACAGTTGGTTTCGCTATTCCCTCGCAATATGGAAAAGTGATCGCTCATTTGAAGAAGCATGTCCGCGGGATCGAGCGGGCGGTGATTAGCGTTCACTGCCATAACGACCTGGGACTGGCGGTGGCCAATAGCCTGGAGGCGGTCATGGAAGGGGCTGGCCAAATTGAATGCACCATCAACGGCATTGGCGAACGGGCAGGCAACGCCGCCCTGGAGGAAATCGTCATGGCGTTGAAGACCAGACCCGATTTCTTCAAAGTCGGCACTTCCATCAACACCAAAAAAATCCTCTCCACCAGCAGGCTGGTTTCCCATGTCACCGGCATCCAGGTGCAGCGAAACAAGGCCGTCGTCGGGCAGAACGCTTTTGCCCATGAGGCCGGCATTCACCAAGATGGCCTGTTGAAAGAGCGGACCACTTACGAAATCATGGACCCCAAGGACATTGGCCTGGCGAAAACGGAACTGGTTCTGGGAAAACACAGCGGCCGCCATGCCTTGAAACAGCGGGTGGAGGAACTCGGTTACCATCTAGACGACAAGGCTTTTCAGACCCTGTTTGAGGAATTCAAAGCCCTGGCCGACCGCAAGAAAGAAATTTACGATGCCGACATCGAGGCTCTGGCTGAAGCACGCATTCACACCGGGCCTTCCGTTTGGACTTTGGAAGCTGTCACCTGCAACGCCGGCACCGGGACTATTCCTTCCGCCGTTGTTGCCCTGTGGGACAAGGACGGCAACATCGTCCGCGAGGCCAGCATTGGCGATGGACCCATCGACGCGGTTTTCAAAACAATTTCCAAGCTCACGGCCACCCAGGTAACCCTGAAGGATTTCCGACTCAGGAGTGTTTCCGTCGGCGAGGATGCCCAGGGCGAGGCCCATGTGGAAGTGGAATTCCAGGGCAAACACTTAAGTGCCCGGGCCGTTAGCACTGATATTATTGAGGCCAGCGCCTTGGCCTTTCTGCAGGTGATCAATCGGGTGATAACAAGGCAAGCGGCGGTGGAACGGATTAAACCCACGGCCGGCCTGACAGAAACTTAATCGCTTCTTTCCCTGGCGCACGGGGGGCCGAGCATGATTTGGTCTTCGCTGGGATCGCCGCGCTCCAGCGCGGCTTTTTTTGCCAAGCTGGAGCCTGGCGTTCCCAGGAAGGAAAAGACGGGCATCACGGCGTCCAAGGCCCCACAGAGCCAAGCATGAGCGATGGGAAAGTTCTTCCCACCTCGCCCTTTTCATTTCTTTTTTTCCATCGACCGCTTTCTTGATTACAATACTCCCTACCCATATTGCGGGTTCAACCGGCATGGAGACGCAACGGTGTCAACGGACAAAATCGGCGAATACCTCACGCAGTTCAGCAGCGCCCGCCGGCAGATGATCGAGCAGTTGAGCCGCGTGATCGTAGGGCAGGCGGAAGTCATCGAGCAGATCCTCGCCGCCATATTCACGCGCGGCCACTGCCTGCTGGTCGGCGTGCCCGGGCTGGCCAAAACCTTGATGGTAGCCTCCATCAGCCAGATTCTCGATGTCAGCTTCAAACGCATCCAGTTCACCCCCGATCTCATGCCTTCCGACATCACCGGCACAACCATCTTGGATGAAACCGAGACTGGCAAGCGCGATTTCCGTTTCGTGCGCGGCCCAGTCTTCACCAACATCCTGCTGGCGGACGAAATCAACCGCACCCCGCCCAAAACCCAAGCAGCCCTCTTGCAGGCGATGCAGGAACGCGAAGTCACCATAGGCCAGGAAACGCACAAGCTGCCTGACCCGTTTTTTGTCATCGCCACGCAAAACCCCATCGAGCAAGAAGGCACCTACCCTTTGCCGGAAGCACAGCAGGACCGCTTCATGTTCAACATCCTGGTGGACTACCCCAGCCTCGAGGAAGAGAAAAAAATTCTCACCCAGACGACCAAGGATGAAACCCAGGAACTGACGAAAGTGCTGAGCAGCAAGGCGATCACGAATTTACAAAAGCTGGTGCGGGGTGTGCCGGTAAGTGAATATGTGGTTGATTATGTGGCCCGAGTGGTGCGCTCGACGCGCCCCGGACCGGAAGCGCCGGATTTCATTCGCAAATGGGTGGACTTTGGCGCCGGCCCGCGAGCCGGGCAATTCCTTATTCGCGCCGGGCAGGCCTTTGCCGCCATGGATGGCCGCTTCAGCGTGTCGCTGTCGGACATCCGCAAGGCCGCCATCCCAGTCCTGCGCCATCGCATCGGGGTGAACTTCCAGGCCCAGGCGGAAGGCCAGCGCACCGATGGAATCGTGCGGAAACTGTTGGAATTTGTTGGCGAACCAGATGTTTCCAAGTACGATCGCGGCGTCCGCGGACGGACCACTGCCAAAAAATTGGATTAGACCTCTTTGCTTTTCCCGCCTGGTAGGAGTTTCTCCATGTTTCGTGTTTTGGCTTCCTGGCGATTTTCCCTGGCCTTGGGCTTTTCACTCGTGCTGGCTTATTTGGCCAATGCCTTCCCAGCAGACGCCAACCCCGATTGGCAAATACCCAACCCGGCCTGGTTGAAATCCCATGCCAGCCAGAAGCCCATGGTGTTCATCAATCGCTCGCAACACAAAGCAGAGTGGGAAAAACTACCTTCCTTCTGGAATGAATCTAAAGAGACAATCAAGAGCGCGCTCACGGGAGAAATGCAGGAAGTCGCCGTGGTGAAAATCAAACTCCCCATGGGCATCACGCAAAATCCCCCCATCCCGCTGGAAAATGCTCCAACTGTTGCCAAGTGGAAACTCGGGAAGAAAATTTACTTCGACCCCATCTTGTCTTCGGATGGCACAGTTTCCTGTTCTTCTTGCCACCATCCCGCCAAGGGGTTTACTGACCAGTCCCGGTTCTCCACGGGGATCAAGGGCAATGTGGGAGGGATGAACGCCCCCACGGTTTACAATTCCGCCTTCAACCTTTCGCATTTCTGGGATGGCCGCGCAATTTCTCTTGAAGACCAGTCGCAAGGCCCGCCGCAAAACCCCTTGGAAATGTTCGACGGCAAAGGCGCGCCCTGGCACAAGGCGGTGGAAAGAATGAACGCTCGCCCCGATTATGTCGAGGAATTCCGGGCGGTCTTTGGCACCCTGCCCAACCGTGATGGCGCAGCCAAGGCCATGGCCACCTATGAAAGAACGGTGGTGACGGGCAATTCCATTCACGACCGCGCCGAGACCGCCATGCGCAAGCGGGTGGAAGAAGCCGAAACGGGCAAACTGGAAGTGAACAACAAAGATTACGAAAAGGTTCTTCAAGAAGCGGCGGCGGCCAAGGATGTCAACGCACTCGAGGCATTGAAACTCAAAAATCCCAGCCAGGCTGAAATTGCCGAGGCCGCCAAGGGAATCAACCAGGGCAGGGCTTTGTTCTTTGGCAAGGCCAGGTGCAATGGCTGCCATGTGGGTGACAGCCTGACCGACAGCCAGTTTCACAACCTCGGCGTGGGGGTCAAGAATGGCGAATTGCCCAAGGATGCTCTCGGCCGTTATGGCGCGCAGCCCACCGGGCACAAAAATCCCGAACACCTGGGCGCTTTCAAAACCCCGCCCTTGCGCCAGTTGTTGCACACGGCCCCTTACATGCACGATGGCAGCGAAGACACTTTGGAAAAAGTGGTGGAGTTTTACGACAAGGGTGGCAACGCCAATCCTTTTCTCGATACTCGCATGCGCGATTTCACCGCTGAGAAGGGGAATGGCAAAGTGATTCCCCTGGCCCTGAAGCTAACCATC
Organism: Gemmataceae bacterium; assembly: GCA_009692005.1. Classification (GTDB taxonomy): domain Bacteria; phylum Planctomycetota; class Planctomycetia; order Gemmatales; family Gemmataceae; genus SHZZ01. The sequence continues at coordinate 79,779 of SHZZ01000009.1, forward strand.
GAAGAAAAGGCCAGCCTGGTTATCTTCATGCGCGCGCTGAATGGAGAACCGGCCGACCCAATCGTCACCGTGCTTCCCGGCAGGGGCAAATAGGCCCTAGTTAGGACTTACCATGGCTGGCTGGTTTCGGATTTTCACCTCCCTGGAGAATGGACCGGAACCGGCCGCCCTCATGGAGAGTTTGCAAAAACTCTTCCACGGGATTCATGGCAACTTTCGCACCGATGAAGAAGGCTGGTTCCAGGTCATCCTGGCACATCCCAAGCTGGGAACCCTGGCCATCGACCGCTATTTAACCAGCGAAACTGGGGTGCGCGGGCAACTGAACGCCTTTGCTGGCTTTTTGGAAACCAAGGGTCAATTCGCTCTCATGGAGCAGTTGATTGCCTCCAAGCAAGTGCTGTCGCTGGAGTTTCCCACGGAGGATGAAACCGAACCACTGCCCCTGGATGCCATTAGAAACATGGCCATGGCGCTGGCCAGCCTGACCGGCGGCTTCGCCCAGGTGGATGGGATCGGTTTCCTCGACGCCCAGGGCGTGGTCCTGGTTCCCGATGAGGAACCGGGGGAGGATTCTCCATGAAGTCCCCGGAAAAGTACCTGAAGCCTGAGGTCATCCGCCAAATTTCCCGGCTCGACCTGCGGGCACGCTTCATCGTCGAGGGATTTCTTTCCGGCCTGCACGCCAGCCCCTTTCAGGGCTTCAGCGTGGAGTTTTCCGAACACCGGAAATACACCCCAGGCGACGATATCCGAGACATCGATTGGAAGGTTTACGCCCGCACAGAGAAATACTACCTGAAAAAGTTCCAGGCCGAGACCAATGTCACCGGCTACCTGGCGCTCGACCTCAGCGCTTCCATGGGCTACACCTACCGCCAGGAACTCAACAAATTTGAATACGCCACCTGCCTGGCCGCCGCCCTGGCTTACCTCATGGTCAATCAGCAGGATCCGGTCGGCCTGGTCACCTTTTCCGAAAAACTCCAGGCTCACCTGGCCCCAAGAAGCAAGCGCGCCCAGTTCGCCGCCGTCATTTCCGTACTTTCCAACCTGGTCCCCGCCGGCAGTACGGATCATGGCCATTGCCTGCATCAACTGGCGGCGCTCATTCGCGGCAAAAGCCTGGTCATGATCTTCTCCGACCTTCTCGCCGACCCAGAGCCTATCCTCAATTCCATTCGCCACTTGCGGCATCGCGGGCACGAAATCATCCTCTTTCACATTCTCGACGAGGCGGAGACCCAGTTCCCTTTTGATGGCATGATCGAGTTCGAGGATGTGGAGACGCCGCAGATTCTCACCGTCGATTCCCGCGCCATGAAAAAAGATTACTTGCAAGCGGTGGCCAGCTTCCGTGAGAAGTATAAGGAAGAATGCGCCCGCATAGGCTGCGATTATATCGCCATCGACACTTCGGTGAATTTCGACAAGGCCTTGATGGAATACCTGATACAAAGGCAAACGCGGTTTTAGGCCAAGGGTGTTCGCCCAAGGAATGGTGTTCCCTTCCTGGGAACGCCAGGCTCCGGCCTGGCAGATTGATTGGCCGCGCTGAAGCGCGGCCAATCCCAGGGGAAATAACAAATCAGCTTGCGGATTTCGGCTGAACAGTTGATGAATTAATTTCTTATTGTTTGTGTTTTTCCTTTCCAGGAGACTCCTCGTGAAAACCCGAGCCAGGTTCAAGCACCAAGGGTTTACTCTCATCGAATTGCTGGTCGTCATTGCCATCATTGCCATCCTCATCGGCTTATTGCTTCCCGCAGTGCAAAAGGTCCGCGAGGCTTCCAGCCGGATCAAGTGCCAGAACAACCTCAAGCAAATTGGATTGGCCTGCCATAATTTCGCCAACACCAAGGGCGTTTTGCCAGCCGCCTTTGACCCCGCCACCGGCCTGAGCTGGCATGTTTACCTGTTGCCCTTTTTAGAACAGGAAAGCCTGTTCAAGCTGTTTGACATGACCAATGCCAGCAACTCGCACGCGATCATTGGGCGCAATGACCCGCACGGACTGCGCAAGATTGGCCTTTACCTGTGCCCCTCGCAACCGCTGGTTGAACAGGCCTTCGGCGCGCCGAACAACACCAATGGCCCCAGCGACCTGATACCTGCCAACACCGGCCAGCCGCCAGCCATCACGCACTACTTGGGAGTCAATGGTCCGCGCGGCGCCAACCCCGTCACCGGCCAGACCTACCCCGTTGGCACGACGCTGCATGAAGGGGTTCCCGTGGCACGAACCGGACTGTTGCAACGCGACGGAGATATCAGGCTGGAGCAAGTCACCGATGGCACATCCAACACGCTCATGGTCGCGGAGATGTCATGGATTTCGGTCCCGTATGGCACGCGCTATCGAACCTGGGTCCGGGGGGGAGAAGAATACGCTGGGATGTCAGCGGCTCGGCCTTCCTTTGTCGTCAGTGGCAGGAATATCACCAACGCCATCAATTCGATCTTCACGGCCAATTTGATGGTGCCCTACAACGACATGCCCTTTGGCAGCATGCACAGCGGGGGCATGAACTCGGTTTTTGGAGATGGCTCGGTTCGTTTTTTGAACCAGAGCTTGAACCTGGCCACCTACAAGGCCTTGGCAAGCCGGAATGGCGGCGAAGTCACAGCGGAATAATTAAAGGAAAAACAGCATGGGGAAAGCGGCGGCAAGGATTGGGGCCTTGTTTTTCATCATGATCCTGGCCGGGTGCGGCGGGGGTGAGGCGCTTTACGATGTTACCGGGATCATTACGCATGAAGGAAAGCCAATACCCAAGGGCTTGATCTTTTTCGACCCAGACCCCACGGCGAAAACGCCAGGTTCTCAGGGTTTCGCCAATATTGAAAACGGGAAGTACAACACCGCGACGGCAGGGAAGGGCCGCGGTATCAAAGGGGGAAAGTACCTCATTCGCATCGGCGGGTTTGATGGCAAAGAAGCGCCGGAGGCCCCGTTCGGCAAATACCTGTTTCCAGAACATCAGTTGACGCAAGATCTGCCAGCGAAGAATCAAACCTTTGATTACGATGTCAAGAAGGGTCCTAAATCTTGAGGTTGGAAACCCATCACTTTTCTATTCTTGGTTCAAGGGATTCGGTAAGATAGGTTCGTCCGGGCCCAGGCAAGGAATAGGGCCCCCGTTCCTGGTTAGACTCCATGGGATTTGTACACGGTTACCTGTTGGCTGGGCTGGTCCTAGCGGGCTTGCCGGTGGTGTTTCATTTGCTGATGCGGCAAAAACCGCGCCGCGTGAAATTCCCCGCCATCCGCTTCCTCATGGAAAAAATGCATTCCAACCAGCGCCGCCTGCGCTTGCAGCACCTGCTTCTCTTAATGCTGCGCATGCTGGTGATCGCCCTGGTCTGCCTGGCGCTGGCGCGGCCGCAAATCACAGCCAGCAACTTCTTTTTTGACCCCGAGCAGCGCATTGGCGCCGTCCTGCTCTTCGACACCACGCCCACCATGGACTACCGGGGGGGGGGGAAAACGCGGTTGGAAGAAGCGCGAGAACAAGCCAGCCGATTCCTGGATGAAATATCTCCCGCCAGCAAGATCGCCGTGCTGGATTTATCTTCCCAAAGGGAAGAAGGAAAGGCGCGGGAATGGCTTCCGGATCGGCGGGTTGTAAATCAAAAAATCGGGGAGTTGAAAACCCACCCGGCAGCAGGGGGGTTGCCCGGTCAAACCGCCTTCGCTTACCGCCTGCTCGATTCCCTCAAGCAAACAGAGGAACCGCTGCCGCGCTTTCTCTTTATTTTCTCCGACCGAACCCTGGCGGCCTGGGAAGGGATGGGCATCGCGGGGGTCAAGCCTCCACCGGGAATAACCACCCTTTACATCGATGTGGGGCAGGACAACCCTTCGGAAGTGGCGATTGAGAAACTCAGCGTCGATCCGCTGGTCGTAGAACCCGGGGGAATGTTTTCAGCTCGGGTAGGGTTGCGGGCCACGGGGAAGGATCACAAAACTCTGGTGGAATGCAAGGTGGAGAACCTGGCCGGGGAGCAAAAGATCCAGGACAAAAAGTCGCTGGTCTGCCCCAAGGATCAGTCCACGGAATTAAGTTTTGATTTCCACGCTCCCAAGCCGGTATTTGAAGATCCGTTGAAGCCTTCCTTTTTTCAGGTGACGGCGAAACTTTCCTCGGCCGATGCCTGGTCGGGGAATGACCGGAGCTATGCCACCTTCCAGGTGCGGAGGAAAGCGCGGACCTTGGCGCTGTGCGAGAATTTGCAGACACCCCGGATCTGGCGCGCCGCCGTTGAAGCCGTTGGCCGTTACGCCTGCGACATCCGCACCGTGGCGGAGGGGGAAAAACTGACGGCACAAGATTTGTCCACCTACCGCTCGGTGGTTCTTTTCCAGGTTGCCGCCCCTTCACAGGCGCTGTGGCAGAAGTTGGAGCCCTATGTCAAAAGTGGAGGTGGGCTGGCTCTGGTGCCTGGGCCAGGTTTGAGCCCAGTGGCCTATGCCACGCCAGAGGCCCAGATACTTTCCCCGGTGGCGTTTTTGTCACTGGAAAAAACTCCCGCTGGCGTTATTGGGCCGCATCTCGGGGGGTTCGACAATGCCCACACATTGACCGCGCCTTTCAAAGATTGGATCGCATCAACCGACCCGGATTTCAACCGGCCGGAACTGCGGCCGTTTGCCAATGGCAGGTGGAAAGTTCAACCGGGGCCAGAATCGCTTACCGTTGCCCGCTACATGATTGAAGGGAAAGAAGAACCGGCGCTGGTGGAAAAAACCGTGGGCTTGGGCCATATACTGGCTTTCACCACGCCTTTGGACGGGTCAATAATGGAGGGTAACCGCTTTTGGAATAACTTCTGGCAAGATTCTTCTTTCGGGTTAATTCTGGCCGACCGCGCTTGCCAGTACCTGGGCCGTGAGGAAACGGAAGCCCAATGGCAATTTATCAGCGGGCAACCAACCATGGTGGAGTTGCCTCTTCCTCCCTGGCGGACCCCTTTCGAATTAAGCGGGCCTGGGTTGACAGCGACGGAAACGGTAGTGTCGCCCAAAGCGGGGGCTACAACTCTTTTTTTGCCTCAAGCCGTCGAGCCGGGACATTACCAGTTGCTCGACGCGGTGCAACGGCCAATTGCCTATTTCAGCATCAACCTGAACCCCAAGGAGACGCGGCTGGACCGGGTGGCGCTGGAGGAGGTAGAGAACATTTTGGGCAAGGGGTCGGTGGTGCCGTTGGGGAAAAAGGCTGATTTGAACGCGAAGATTAAAGAGAATTACCAGCCGCCTTTGGAGCTGCTCCCCTGGCTGCTGCTGCTGTTGCCTTTGGTTCTGGCGCTGGAGAGTTTCGCTGCCAATAAGTTTTACCGCAAGGAACCTGCGCCTGCGTGAATGGCGAAGAGCAAACTGACTTGATTTGGAGGTAAGTCCGAGTGGAATGGGTGACGCTACCCTTGTGGCCTTGGTCGGAAGCCTGGGAATTGGCCGGTTCCCTGCCGTGGCTTTCGATTGCCTTTCCCTTGGGGATTATTCTCCTGGCCATGGTGGTCTTGCCGGTAGCGGCGGGCCTGGCCTCTCCGGGGCGGCCTCGCCGAACCATCGGCCTAATCTCCTTGGCCCTGATAATACTCGCTGGCGTTTGGACTCTATTGCAAGGGGCGCTGGGAAGCGGCGGGTTAAGAAGTGGCGCCATGGCGCTGGCGGGGATAGCCATCCTGTCCATGCCGGCATTTTTAGTCGGCGTCACCATCTGGACCTACCTGGGAATTGCCAACGCCACGCCTGCACGGGTCGCCATCCTGGTAATGGTTCGCGTCGCCACTTTAATCGTGGCGCTACTTTTGGCCCTGCGCCCCTCGCTGGCCCTTAGCGAGAAAAGCGCCGTTCGCAGCATTCTCTACCTTTTGCTCGATTCCTCCGCCAGCATGAGTATTCTGGATGAAATTGATCAGGCGTCGCGGTGGGATTACCTGATGGAACTGTTGAAGGAGTCGAAGCCGTTGCTGGAGAAGATGAAACAGCAGGACACGGAGATCGAGTTTTTGCATTTTGCAGGCGAGCCGGCCCCATTTGACCTGGAGAACCCCGGCAAGCCCGAGGGGAAATCAACCGACATCGGCAATGCCTTTCACCTACTGACGCAAAAAGCCCGCAGCCAGGATCGCTTCCGCGGGCTGCTCCTCTTTGGCGATGGGGCGGATAATGGGGTCTCGCGGCAGCCGGCCATTCCCCTGGCCTTGCGGTTGCGCGAACAAGGCTGCCCAGTTCACGCCATCGGCCTTGGCAAACCCACCACCACATCGGGCCAGAACGACCTGGCCTTGGTTTCCATTGCCACCGAACCCCTCCCCACAATTCCGCTAGGTTCGGAACTGATCGTCAAGGTCGGGCTGAATGCCTTTGGCTTCGAGAACCGCAATGTAGGGCTGCAACTCCTTCTGGATGGCGCCCCGGTTCAATGCAAAATTTTTCAAGACGGGCTGGAGGTGAAGCCAACTGGCCCAGGCGGCCTGACGGTGGTGGCGTCGAAAGCCGAGGGAAACGAATTTGTCCTGAAGTATCGGCCCATGTCGACCCTTGGGGAAATCAAGGTGTCGGTGAAAGCGGGCGATCCGGGGCGCGATTTCTTACCCTTGCCCGGCGAGTTGACAGCCGTCAACAACCAGATCGACACTTATGTAACGGTGGTGAAAGAGGGCACGCGGGTGCTGCTGGTGGACAAGATGCGCGCCTGGGAGCCGCAATTTTTTTGCGATGCCCTGGGTCAGGATCCCCGCATCAGTTTGTACCCTGCCTGGGTGCGGGGAGAAGCGGCCGCCAAAGACGAGGTGCGCGAGCTATTCGATTTGAATAAACGGCATTACGATGCCGTGATTTTTGGCGATGTAACACCGGAACAAGTCCGGGCCCTGGGCCCGGGAGTGCTTGAAGGAATCGAAAGGGCGGTTTTCGAAAAGGGCACGGGCTTCCTCATGCTGGGCGGGTATTCATCCTTCGGCAATTCTTCCTGGAAGGGAACTCCCATGGAAAATCTTCTGCCCGTGGGGCTGGATGCCTCCGGGCAGATTGAGGCGCCCTTGAAAATGGTCCCTACGGAAGACGGCCTGCGTCGCTATTCCTACATCTTGAAGGTGTCGCAAGCGCCCGGGGTGACGGAAACCTGGGCCAAACTCAAGGAACTCGATGGCATGACAAAACTGGGGACCCTCAAGCCGGGGCTTTCCACCGTGCTGGCGGTTTCCGACCGCAACGACCCCATGCTGGTGACGCAAAATTACGGCAAGGGGCGCACTCTGGCCTTTGCCGCCGACACCACTTACAAGTGGATCCGCAATCCCGAGTCGCGCCAGATTCACACCCGCTTCTGGACCCAGATGGTGCGCTGGCTGGCCCGGCAGGAGGAAATGGAAGGCAGCCTGGCCGTCCTGCCCGATGCCCGCCGAGTACCTTTGCGGTCGGAACTCGGCTTCCGCCTTGTTTTGAAGGGCAAGCAGGGGAGCGATCTCGACAGTGGCAAATTTGAAACCCGCGTGATTGGGCCAGATGGCACGACAACCCGCCTGACCACCTCGCGTAAAAATGGCGAGGAGCGCGGGGTGGTCAACAACACGCTACTACCGGGCGAATACCGCATCGAAGTGCATGGTGAAGGCAAAGATCCTTCGGGAGAAACAATTCAGGGGAAGGCGTCGGCCCGGTTCATGGTTTACGATGAAGATTTGGAGATGACCCGTCGGGCGGCGGACCATGAGTTCTTGCGCAAGCTCACGGTAGCAGGGGGCGGGCAGTTCCTGCTGGCCGGCGAGTTTCGCGACTTTCTGCAAAAGCTGGCGGACCAGCCGCCGGAAAAAGAGAAGACAGGAGTGAAATATTATCCCGACTGGAAATCGAGCGCCCCCACTCCCTTTTTCCCTTTTGCCTTGTTGGGCTTCGTAATTTTGGTAACTTCTGAGTGGCTGTTGCGCAGAGTTTGGGGCCTGGTGTGAGATTCTCTTGCTGAGAAATTCCCACGCATGGGCTATTTTCTGTTTTTTTACCGGCAGCATTATTTCGTCATGGGCGGTGGATGAGTGACTTCCAAGAAAAAAAACTACCTGGTTTTGACGCCTTTACAAGAGGTGCAAGATTTCTTTGACAGGCTAAGCCATCCGTTGAAACCGGTCTTGGAAGCCGTGCGCGAGTGCATTGTGGAGGCTGCGCCCAAGGTCGTGGAAGAGATCAAGTGGAATTCCCCCAGTTTTAAAGTGAAGGAGCTCTTTGCCACCATCAACATTCGCGATGGCCAAGTCATGCTGGTCCTTCATTTGGGGGAAAAAGTAAAAGACAACAGCACGAAAGGGATCAAGATCCGCGACACCAAAGGGTTGCTTACATGGGTGGCGCGGGAAAGGGCTCTGGTCAGTTTTAAAGGCCTGGATGAAATCAAAAAGAACAAGAAGGCCCTTCAGGTAATCATTCGACAATGGATCCAGAAGATGGCCTAGGACTCTTTGGCTATCGTTTTTTTAAGGTGTTCCATGAATCGCGCGGCAATAGTTTGCTTTTTTGGACTGGGCCTATTGCTCCCGTGGAACCTGGTTTCTTTCGCCAATGAAAACGCGGCTTTGGAAAAACAGCTTTCCCTGGCGGGGAAGAACCGTGACCAGTTGGAAAAAGCCCTGGCCTTGGCGACCCAGGCGGAGAAAAAAGGAATGGAGTTCCTGGTCGCCAACATGCCAGAAGCGGACCTGCAAAAGCTTGGCGCGGAGTTTTTGTTGGAGAACGCCCGCCTGGCTTACCAGGCCAGAAAGGAAACCCCCTGGGGCCAAGCACCCCCGGAAGAGATTTTCCTCAACCATGTTCTCCCTTACGCCAATGTCGATGAAAAGAGAGATCCCTGGAGAAAAGAATTCCACGAGCTTTGCCTGCCCATGGTGAAAGAGTGCAAGACAGCAACCGAAGCAGTGCAAAAGCTGAACGGGGAACTGTTCAAAACCTTGAAAGTAAATTACTCGCCGCAACGGCGGGCGCCGAACCTCAGCCCCAAGGAATCCCTTGCTCAAGGAAACGCCTCCTGCACCGGGCTATCCATTATTCTGGTGAATGCCTGCCGGGCTGTGGGAATTCCGGCCCGGTTGGTTGGCACCCCCAACTGGATTGACAAGCGTGGCAATCATACCTGGGTAGAAATCTGGGACGAAGGCTGGCACTTCACCGGAGCTTGCGAACCCGACCCCAAGGGGTTGAACCGCGGCTGGTTCACCGCCGACGCTTCCAAAGCCATCCAGGATTCCCCCGAGCACGCCATCTTTGCAGTCACTTTTGCCAAATCTAAGCAGCATTTCCCCCTGGTCTGGGCCCGAAACGACAAAAGCATTCCTGGGGAAAATGTCACCAGCCGCTACACTCCAAAGGCCGCGCCTGCCAAGCTGGCCCGAGTTTCCATCAAGGTGTTGAATGCGGAAAAAAAACGCGTCGCCCTGGCGGTGCAACTGTTCCTCCCCGGGCAGGAGAAATCGCTGGCCCAGGGAACCAGCAAAGGGGAAACCGCAGACCTCAACGACTTCCTCACTTTTGAATTGGAACCACAAAAGGAGTTTCTCTTGCGCACCGGGAAGAAGGAAACCCGGTTCCGTACCCGGTCCGGCGGCGAACACCAGATCCTAGAAATCCAACTGCCCTGAGCCAATCAAAGAGTGACCTGCAATCTGGGTCCAATTAACATTTTTTTAGGAACCTCCTCATGCGCAGCCTGGCATTAATATTGCTCCTACCTTTTACCACCTGCCTCTCCCTTGGGCAGGAAGGTAAAAAAGACTCCGGCGGGGTCTTGGCGGAGTTGCAAAAGAACCTGCCTGGGGAAATTTCCAGGTGGAGCGAGACGGGAAAATTACCCTTCGCCAAGGTTGCTCTGGATAAGGGAACGGCGGCAAAGGCCAGGAAAATCCTCTGGGACCACCACGCCAGCCTCATCAAGAAAGAACGAGCAGGGGAACTCAAGGACAAACTTTTGCAAGAAGGGGAACTCAAAATGCCCTTCGAGTTCAAAACCTTTGGGAAGAAACCTGCCAAGGGCCGCAGCTTGTGGATCTCCCTCCATGGCGGGGGCGGCGCGCCCAGCCAGGTCAACGATCAGCAATGGAAAAACCAAATCCACCTGTATGCCCCTGAGGAAGGAATCTACCTGGCTCCGCGCGCGCCGACCAACACCTGGAACCTTTGGCACCAAGCGCATATCGACACTTTGTTTAAGCGATTGATTGAAAACCTGATCGTACTGCAAGATGTCAATCCGGACCGGGTCTACCTTTTGGGTTATTCGGCGGGCGGGGATGGCGTATACCAGATGGCGCCGCGCATGGCCGACACCTGGGCCGCCGCCGCCATGATGGCCGGGCATCCCAACAGTGTTTCCCTCCTTTCCTTGCGCAATGTTCCGTTCTCGCTGCAAGTGGGCGCCAACGATGCCGCTTACAGCCGCAACAAAGTGGGGAAGGAATATGGGGAGCAGTTGGAAAAAATGCACAAGGATGATCCCCAGGGGTACCCCCATCTGGTGAAAATCCGCGAAGGCATGGGACACTGGATGAATGGCCAGGACAAAGATGCCCTTCCCTGGATGACCCAATTCACTCGCAACCCCGCCCCGGAAAAAGTCGTCTGGATGCAAACGGGAATTCCGCACGACCGCTCCTACTGGCTGGCGGTTCCAAACGGGCAGGCCAAGACCGGTTCCCTGGTGGTGGCCAGCAGAAAGGGTCAAGCCATTGAGATCAGCCAATTCCAAGGAGTAAGCAAGCTGCTATTGCGCCTGAACGACACCATGGCCGACCTGGACAAGGAAATAACCGTCGCCTGCAAGGGGAAGGAACTATTCCGCGGCAAGGCGCCGCGGACTGTATCGAACATGGTAAAAACCTTGGCTGGCCGAGGCGATCCTCGCCTGGTTTTCGAGGCGGAGATTGCCGTTGAGCTTCCTTCTCAATTGGAAACGAAATAGGAGCCGTGCATGAGGACCTGTTTTTTCCCCTTGGCAAGCGTGCTTCTCGCCGCCGGTTTGGCCACGCTGGCAGGCCAGGAAAAAAAGGCCCCTCTGGCTCCTCATCCAAAGGGATATGTTTGCCTGCGCTCACAAGGGAAATTGCTAATCGATGGCAAACTCGACGATCCGGCCTGGGAAAATGCTCCTTGGAGCGAGCCATTCACCGACATCGAAGGGGATAAAAAACCAGCGCCCCTCCAGCGCACCCGCATGAAAATGCTGTGGAACGACGAGGGCCTAATTATCGCGGCGCAATTGGACGAAGCCCACCTCTGGGCCACACTCACCCAGCACGATTCCGTCATCTTCCACGACCCGGATTTTGAGGTTTTTCTCGATCCCGACGGCGACAACTTCCTCTATGGCGAACTCGAACTCAATGCCCTCAACACCACCTGGGACCTGCTGCTTCCCAAACCGTACAAGGATGGGGGGCGGGCGCTTAACGGCTGGGAGATCATCGGTTTGAAAACCGCCGTCCACATTCAAGGAACTTTGAACCAGGCCAGCGACAAGGACCAGGGATGGAGCGTGGAAATCCTTTGGCCCTGGGAAGGGATCAAGGAGCTGACCCCTAAACCCGTGCCGCCCATGGACGGAGATCAATGGCGGATCAATTTCTCCCGCGTGGAATGGGACACAGTCATTAAAAACGGGAAATATGAAAAAGTGAAAGGCAAGCCGGAATATAACTGGGTCTGGTCGCCACAGGGCGTGATCGACATGCACCGGCCGGAAAAGTGGGGCTATGTGCAGTTTTCCCAAAAGACTGCCGGGCCGGTTCCTTTTCTCCCCGACCCCGGCTGGCCCGCCAGGGAATACCTGCACCAGTTTTATTACCAGCAAAAAGAGTATGGGAAAAAGCAGGGCAAATTCGCTTCCATGAAGGAGTTGGATTGGGGACCCGGGCTGCCTCTGGTGAATTTGCAATTGACCCCCAGAGGTTACGAAGCCACCTTGAAAAGCGGGGAAAACACCTGGGGCATCAATGCGGAAAGCTATTTTTGGAAAAAGTGACCGCCAGCGCCGATCCGCTTTCAACCCCGTAGGTGAAATTACCAACCCCATTCCTAGCATGATCTCATGGAACCAACCCCAGCAATCTTGTTCAAAGACCAAACAGCGCTCGACCTGGCCGAGCGGCTGGCCCATCTTGGCGCCACACCCAAGCTGACCAGGAAGCTGCAATCGCATATCGTTCGCAATGGCCAGAACTTTCCCAAGGAAATCGAACAAACCTCGTGGCGGCTGCTCAAGCAAATCGAGGAGGCAACCCGCATCCCCAGTCTGGAACTGCTGGACAAACGAGTATCCCCCCGTGATGGCTTCGCCAAGTACCTTTTCCGCGGAGAAGACGACCAAGTTTTTGAAACGGTGCGCATTCCACTGCTGCACCGCCCGGGGGATGAAAAGTATGTCATGTGTGTCAGTTCGCAAGTTGGCTGCGCCATGGGCTGCGCCTTTTGCGCCACGGGAAAAATGGGCTTCCGTAGGAATCTGCAATCCTGGGAAATAGTTGACCAGGTCATCCAGGTGCAAAAAGATTCTCACCACCCCGTGCGCGGCGTGGTCTTCATGGGCATGGGCGAGCCGATGCTTAATTACGATCGTGTGATGAAAGCAGCGGAGGTGCTTTGCGAACCTTGCGGCCTGGCCATCCAGGCCAAGAACATTTCCATTTCAACCGTGGGCATCGTGCCGGCCATCCGCCGTTTCACCCGCGAAAGGAAGCCGTATCGCCTGGTCATTTCTCTAACGGCGGCCGAGAGCGGAAAGCGAAAATCCCTGTTGCCGGTCGAAAATGTTCACCCCTTGGAAGAACTGATGGAGGCGGTGCGAGAATATCAAGCGGCCATGAAACAAAGGGTGATGTTTGCCTGGACCATGATCAGCGGGTTCAACCTGGGTGAGGAAGACGCGCTGCAGATTGCCCGCTTGACCGCGGGGATGCGGGTCAAGATCGATCTGATTGATGTCAATGACCCGTCGGGGCAATTCCAAAAACCGACGATGGAGGAGCTCCATAATTTCCGCAGCGCCCTGTCGCGGGAATTGGGCCAGCCCTTTGCCCGGCGTTACAGCGGCGGGCAGGATATCGACGCCGGTTGCGGCATGCTGGCCGGCCTCGGTTCACTTGAACCAGGTTGCGCCCCGTGTGTTCATCGCCAGGCTTAGCAATTGCTTGCTACAGGTGAAGTACAGGGTCTTGCCGTCCTCGCCTCCAAAAGCCACATTGGAACAGAAAGTGGGGGTGGGAATAAAACCGAGGGCTTTGCCCTGAGGATTCACGACCCAAACTCCCCCCCGACCAGTTAAATACCAGTTCCCTTTTTCATCCAGGGTCAAACCATCGGGCTCGCTTTGGTCCTTCACTTTGGGGTCGAAGAACATTTTCCCCTCCCCGGTTGCGCCCCCCGGGTTGATGGGGAATTGATGCCAGTTCTTCAAATGACTGTCGGAAACCATGAGGGTTTTTCCATCCATCGAGACCTTGATCCCATTGGGCGTGGGCAGGGCGATCGCCAGTTTTGTCAGGGTTCCATTGGGCTTTAACAGAAAAACACCGCTCTTTTCCCTTTTCTTGAAATCGGGGTCGGTGAAATAGGTGTCGCCATTGGGCGCCTGGCACACATCGTTGGGTTGGTTAAGAGTTGACTGAAATAGCAGAACGGTCGCGCCCACGGGCTTATCCGCGCCCAGGGTGTAGGCAATAAGACGGTGGCCAAAGGCTTGCGCGCCGAGCAAACGCCCTTCGCGGGTTAAAAAAGTGCCGTTCACTCCTTCGGTTTTATCGGCCCAGGCCATGGCCTTCCCCTTCGACTCCAGCCTAAGAATCTGCGTCTCTTTCCCAAAAGCGGTAAAGAAGAGCTTTTTGCTTTGCGGGTCCCAGGTTGGGCCTTCGAAAAAGCGGTCATCGGCGTACTCGGTCTCCAACTTGGCGCCTTTGACAACCGTTCCAGGAAAACCGGGCAAGGGGGGATTCGCCTGATTCAAACAAAGCACAAGGGCCAAGATAAACATGGTGCCGCCTCCAAAGCTGAACAGGTTTCAGTGCCGAATGGTGTCAAGGTAAGGCACAATCCCTTGGGGAACAAGCGCTTTGTGTTGAGCTGTCTTCCACAAGTAGAAATGGCCCCTTTTCCGGGGTGGTGTAGGGGCGAAGCGGAGGCCGAGCGTAGCGAGGCCGCAGCGCAGCCCCTACACCACCGGGCGCCGCTAACGCCAGGGGTGGTCTGCCCTCGGCTTCCACGCTGGCTTCGACTTCGCCGCCTTCTCCGGTTCCACCGCCCTCAATCGCACCGGACGCTCCGGCAACTCCTTCCACTTTAGCTCATGGCCCTGATACTGCAATTGCATCGTGCCATTTAACAGCCGACACACCATCACCTTTTTCTTCACCAGCCGCCGCTTCTGCTCCACCGAAT